>NZ_JAHGUP010000020.1 GCF_001989995.2 Vibrio anguillarum | reverse complement strand
CCCGCGTCCGTATTGTGTCACCGTTAAGTACGATGAAAACTTAAACATGTTCACTTTCTTTAAACAAATATGCGTGACCTCAACCTTAACTAGGTTGTGCGGCGCTATTCTTTTCTTCGAAAAGAATTTGGAGCGACACACGAGGTTCGAACTCGTGACCTCAACCTTGGCAAGGTTGCGCTCTACCAACTGAGCTAGTGTCGCATTCACAACGTTTCCGTTGTTCAGGGCTGCGAATTATAAGAGCATTTTCTTATGATGCAAGCCCTTACTGACAAAAAATCTTTTTTTTTTTTTTTTGACGAAAAAGAACGCAAATATGGCGTATTAATCACAAAAACTGGTTAACACGCCATCACCAAAAAATGCCGTTCTGAAAATTAAATACTGAATATAGTCTTACGGTAGTACTGAAGCTCAGCAATAGACTCACGAATATCATCTAAAGCCAGGTGGCTACCTTGCTTAGAAAAGCCATCCAATACTTCTGGCTTCCAACGGCGAGTCAGCTCTTTTAGCGTACTGACATCCACATAACGGTAATGGAAGTAGGCTTCCAGCTCAGGCATATGTTTATAAAGAAAGCGGCGATCTTGCCCAATACTGTTGCCACAAATCGGAGATTTACCTTTAGGCACCCACTTTTCCAAAAACGTAATGGTCTGTTCAACCGCTTCTTGTTGTGTCACTGAGTCATGACGTACTCGCTCGACCAAACCGCTTTTGGTATGTGTGGTGGTGCACCATTCATCCATTTTAGCCAATTCAGCTTCTGATTGATGAACAGCCAACACTGGGCCTTCAGCCAAAATGTTCAACTCACTATCAGTTACAATGGTGGCAATCTCGATAATTTTGTGAGTTTCAGGGTCTAAGCCTGTCATCTCAAGATCAACCCAAATCAAGTTTTGATCGCTAAAAGACATAAATACGTTGCCTATATTGGTTTGCAGATAAAAAAGGTACTATACCCAAATTCAGATCCCCAAGATACCTTTGGACATTGGATCCAAACGGTATGATTTTGAGTAAAATCTCAACGTTGGATCAAAACGTATCATAATCATGAAGTAGATAATCGTGGCAAAGAAAAAGAAGCTGACGAAAGGTCAAGTACGACGCGTTCGTAATAATCAGAGTAAACGACTCAAAAAAGAGGACACAGTTTCGTGGGATGAAGCCATGCTCGGCACCGCAAAAACTGGGTTAGTGATTACTCGTTTTGGCCAACATGCCGATGT
Organism: Vibrio anguillarum; assembly: GCF_001989995.2. Taxonomy (GTDB): domain Bacteria; phylum Pseudomonadota; class Gammaproteobacteria; order Enterobacterales; family Vibrionaceae; genus Vibrio; species Vibrio anguillarum. The sequence continues at coordinate 26,729 of NZ_JAHGUP010000020.1, read as the reverse complement.
TGAAGATTTAGAGACTCACACCATCCACCGCTGTAATTTACGCCGAGGCATTGAAACGCTGGTCTCAGGAGATCGTGTTATTTGGCGACCTGGACTCGAATCGATGGCGGGTATCTCTGGCGTTGTCGAAGCGGTTGAACCGCGCAAATCGGTTCTGACTCGTCCAGATTATTACGACGGTTTGAAACCAGTAGCGGCAAACATTGATCAGATGGTCATTGTGTCATCCGTACTGCCGGAACTGTCACTCAATATCATCGACCGTTATTTGATCGCTTCAGAAACCGTGAATATTGCGCCGCTAGTGGTACTGAATAAGATTGATTTACTCAGCGATGAATTGCGTAACCAATATCAAGAGTCGTTACGTGTGTACGAACGCATTGGCTACAAAGTGCTTTTTGTCAGCAAAAAAAGCGGTGAAGGGATTGCTGAGTTAGAAGCGGAACTTAGCGGACGGATCAACATATTTGTTGGCCAATCTGGCGTTGGTAAATCCAGCCTAGTGAACGCATTAATGCCAAATTTGGAAGATGAAATTGAAGAAGGTGAAGTTTCTCAAGCATCTGGACTTGGTCAACATACCACCACTGCGGCTCGCTTGTATCATATCCCTACAGGCGGTGATTTGATCGACTCGCCGGGAGTGCGTGAATTTGGTTTATGGCACTTGGAAGCAGAAGCGATCACTGAAGCCTTTGTCGAATTTCGTCCCTTCTTAGGCGGCTGTAAGTTTAGAGACTGCAAACACGCTGACGATCCGGGTTGCTTACTACGTGAAGCCGTGGAAAAAGGTGATATTAGTAACACGCGCTTTGAGAACTACCACCGAATTTTAGAAAGCATGTCGGAAAACAAAGCTAACCGCCAATATTCGCGTAACAAAAAAGCGGATTTATAAATAGCATCGAGTTTTACCCCGGCAAATGTCCGCAGACTTGATCGATAAATTTTTTATCTGTCGCCATCGAATAATCCGTAAGCAATGGTGACTAACTGCTGACATGGTGAGAGTTTTTCAGTAACATCTCGCGCCCAAAGTGAAGAACATACAGTTAACATTGGAATCAGAGACAATGGATAAAATTAAAGTTGGACTGCAATACTGGATCCCACAACATGGCTTAACACGCCTGATGGGTAAACTCGCATCAGCGAAAGCTGGCGGTCTAACCACTGCAGTCATTCGTTGGTTTATTAAACAATATAATGTCAACATGGATGAAGCTCTGCATTCAGATCCTAGCCATTTCAAAACATTCAATGAATTCTTTGTTCGTGAATTGAAAGCCGATGCTCGGCCAATCAGTGACGGTGATAGCTTAATCACCCATCCGGCCGATGCTTGCGTTAGTCAATTCGGGCCGATTCAAGATGGCAAGCTGATCCAAGCGAAAGGCCACCATTTTACAGCGGTAGAATTGCTCGGTGGTGATGCCAAGCTGGCGCAAGAGTTTGAAGATGGCGAATTTGCCACACTTTATTTATCACCTCGCGACTACCACCGCGTACACATGCCTTGCGATGGCGTGTTACGTCAAATGATTTATGTTCCGGGCGATCTTTTCTCGGTTAACCCACTAACCGCCGAAAATGTACCGAACCTGTTTGCTCGCAATGAGCGCGTGGTGTGTATTTTTGATACTGAGTTTGGCCCAATGGCACAAGTGCTTGTCGGAGCGACCATTGTTGGCAGTATTGAGCTAGTTTGGTCAGGGACTGTCACGCCTCCGCGCGGCAATACCGTTTATCGCTGGGATTATCCAGCCCAAGGCAATACCTCTGTTGTACTGAAAAAAGGACAAGAGATGGGTCGCTTTAAGCTAGGCTCAACGGTGATCAACCTGTTTGCAAAAGATAAAATTCGCTTTGATGAGTCTATGCAACACAATGCTACAACGGTTATGGGTACTCCATACGCACAGCAACGTTAATCGCCATCTCTTAATTTCCCCTGCCGAATGCGTTAGCTCTGCATGTTCAGAGCTAACGCCTCTAGATATTTCGCTTTTTTTCTTTATTGATAAAAAACAAAGCTGCTGCATATTCCTTCGCTAAAACTCAAAATTTCAAGCCGCGTCTAAGACCTTCATTCACATATCATTTACGCTAGTTACTTCAAGTTAACCTAATGAAGGTCATGTGATATGCCTACCATGAATACGGGAATGCTGATAAAGCTTGCGATCTGCTTTTTGCTGCCCATCGGTGTTTTACTGATGCCCATTGATGCAATACCGATTGATGACTTAACCTTAATTCAACATCGATTACTGGCTATTTTTTTATTGGCTGCTCTGCTTTGGGTATTGGAGCCAGTTCCTGTATTTGCCACCTCCATTTTGATCATTGCGCTCGAATTGGTGATGATTTCAGATAAAGGCTTGCATCTCTTTCGTTCGCCACCCGCTGGGCATGATATCGGCGAGTTAATGAAGTACACCGATATTTTCAGCGCTTTCTCTTCACCGATTATTATCTTGTTCATGGGCGGCTTTGCACTGGCGATTGCTGCTTCTAAATATGAACTGGACAACAACTTAGCCCGAGTTTTACTCAAACCTTTTGGTACTCAACCCCGCTTTATTATGCTGGGGCTAATGTTGATCACTGCGGTATTTTCTATGTTTATGTCCAATACCGCGACTACTGTGATGATGCTGGCGCTGCTCGGGCCGATCGTCGCTTCAGCTCCAAAAGGGGATTTAGGCATCAAAGCCTTAGTGCTCTGCATTCCGATTGCAGCGAACACCGGTGGTATTGCCACGCCTATCGGTACGCCACCCAATGCTATCGCGCTGCAATATCTCACCGGAAGCAATAGCATTGATTTCTTTTCTTGGATGATGATGGGCTTGCCGTTTGTGATTATTCAGCTCACGTTAGCTTGGTTTTTGCTACAAAAACTGTTTCCCTCTTCAGAAAAACAGATGGTGCTGAAACTAAACGGAACATTCCAAAAAAATTGGCGTGCAATCGTGGTCTACATTACTTTTGCCGCCACCATAGTGCTGTGGATGACCACCTCTCTACACGGCATGAACACCTATGTGGTATCTATTATTCCTTTGGCGGTTTTTACACTCACCGGCATTATGGGCAAAGAGGAACTGAAACAGATCAACTGGGACGTCTTGTGGCTAGTGGCTGGCGGGATAGCGATTGGAATTGGGCTAGATAAAACAGGGCTCGCTTCAGCATTAGCTCACGCGATTGATTACAGTTCTCTATCGCCTATCTCGGTCGTCATCACCCTGTCGCTCGTTTGTTGGATCATGGCAAACTTCATGTCCAATACCGCGACCGCTAACTTACTCATGCCGATCGCCGCCGCGATTGGCACATCCATGGAAAGCTTGGCCAGTATTGGTGGTATACAAAGTTTGTTAGTGGTTGTCGCCTTTTCTGCCTCACTGGGTATGATTTTGCCTGTCTCAACACCACCGAACTCACTGGCCTATTCTACCGGGCTTATTGAGAGTAAAGACATGGCCAAAACAGGTCTGATTATTGGCGTTGTTGGCTTGTGCATTGTCTATACTGCCGCGCTATTACTAACCTAACCTTTGGTGACTGCGACTTGCATTGAGCGTCAAGACTGAATGCAGGTCGCAAAGATGAATCATTCCAGCCTAAAACTAAGTAAAAGCAAATCAACGAGATGAACAATAATCGAGCACGATCATATTAATCAAAGCTACATTCTCGTAGGATTACTCTGATTTACTTATTCATTTATCTGAAGAAACATGAAACGGCCTCATCATTTCGCTGCAACTAAGCGTAGGAGCCGTTAATTCATCTTTTCCTGATCTGAGCTATCGACACGCGGTTGTCAAACCGTTCTAGGGACATAACCCATGAGACATACCATCAAATTTAAAATTCAAGTCGCTATCGCCATCATCATCGCAATCGTCAGTGGCGTCCAAGCTTGGATCTCCGTCAGTCAATTACAGCAAGAAACGACCTATGCCATTAATAGTGAAATGGAAAACACCAGTCTTGCTACTCGCCATTACATCAGTGATTGGCTTGGGATCCGCAGCAATATGATGTTGGCCAATGAACCTTTTATTGCCAATAATAACAATGCTGACCAAGCGTTGCTGGTGACTAAAAAGAGCGGTGATTTTCTTTCTGTTTATGCTGGTTTTAGTGATGGCAGCATTGCTTATGGTGATAAAACCGAAGATTGGCCAAGTGATTATGATCCAAGAACGCGCCCTTGGTATAAAGATGCAATGGCACAATCGGGGCTTATAATTACCGAACCCTACCAAGATTTTGATGGCAGCATCGTAGTTAGCTTCGCCAAAGCTTTTAAAGGTCAAAAACAAGGCGTACTCGCCGCCGATTTAACGGTAACCAATCTCATTAAAGAAGTGCTGAATGTTAAACTGAACAATCAAGGTTTTGCGTTTTTGGTTGATGGTAATAACAACATTGTTGCCTACCAAGATGAAGCTTTAAGCCAAAAACCTTTAACCAATTTAAACAACGAATTAGATTCCCAGCACATGGCCAGCTTAGCCCGAGAAAATCGCGTGGATACCATCGCTTGGCCAAAGCAAGGCAACAAATTAATTTACGTCTCACAAATACCAAATACCGATTGGTTACTGGGCATTGTGGTAGACAAAGAGATGGCCTACGCCTCGGTTTCTGAGCAAATAACCTTTACCGCCATTGCCTCTTTAGTGCTCTACATTATTATCGCCAGCATCAGCACTTGGGTTGTAACCCGCTTACTGCAACCACTGCAGGTATTGTCGAACGCTTTAGCGCAATTAGCGCAAGGAGAAGGCGACCTCACCCAACGCATCGACATTCGACGCATGGATGAAATCGGTGAATTGGCCGAGAAAGTGAATCTCTTTTTAAGTCAAATGCAGGAGATGCTGAAAGGGATCGTCAGCCGTAGCCAACAACTTTCCCAGCAAGCACAAGATGCCAATGACCTTTCTGCTCAAGCTTCCATGCGAGTTGAGCACCAACAAAATGATGTCAACCAAATAGCCACCGCGATTCATGAGATGTCGGCTACCGCCGCTGAGGTGGCTAGCCATGCCGAACTGACCGCTAGCGCGTCACAAGCATCGGCCTCAGCTTGTGATGACGGGCAGGCGGTTATCAAAAAGAATCGAGATTCCATTACTCACTTAGCCAATCAGGTCGATAGTGCGGCCAAAGTGATCCGAGAGTTGGAGAGCAATGCTCAAAGTATCAACCAGATCCTATCCACCATTCAAAGTATTGCCGAACAAACCAATCTGTTAGCACTCAACGCAGCGATTGAAGCGGCCCGCGCAGGTGACCAAGGCCGTGGTTTTGCTGTGGTAGCCGACGAAGTTCGTGTGCTCAGCCAACGTACACATGGCTCAACGGAAGAGATCCGCACCATGATAGAAACCTTGCAGCGCAATACTCAACATGCGGTCGAGAATATGGAAGCCAGCACCAAACTGGCCGACCACAGTGTTGACTATGCCGAACAAGCTCACGACAGTTTAGTGCGGATCACGCAAGCCATTACCGAGATCAATGATATGGCCTTACAAATTGCCAGTGCCGCTGAAGAGCAGCGAGCCGTCAGCGAAGACATTAGCCGCAATACACAAGGTATCAAAGACGCTTCTGATGACCTTGCAAGCCAAACTCAGCAGAGCAGCCACAGCGCTCATGAAATGCATTTATCGGCAGAAGCCATGCGTAACGATATTCGCCGCTTCAAAGTGTAAATCCTCTTGGCTTGCCTCTTTTAATCACATTGAGGCAAGCCCATAAATTCCCTTTGTTTTCCCCTAGCGCTTAAGGCATATTGAGATCCTTCCCTCGTTCAAGGATGTTTACATGGGCTACGAATGGCTCGCGCTTGCTGCCGCGTTTCTTTGGGCAGTAGCCAGTTTACTGTCTGTTACTCCCGCTCGCCATTTAGGAACCTTTGCTTATAGCCGTTGGCGGATGGGCTGTACTTCTCTCATTTTAGTGAGCATGGCGTTGGCAACTGGCGGCTGGGCAACGGTAAACAGCGAGATGGTAACACCCATGATGTATTCGGGGTTGATTGGCATATTCATTGGCGATACGGCGCTGTTTGCGTGTTTAAATCGCATGGGGCCAAGACAAGCGGGTTTGCTCTTTTCCTGCCATGCCGTTTTTTCGGCCATTCTCGGCTATTTTTTATTCAGCGAAAGCATGAGCCATGCAGAGCTAGTGGGCGCGACTTTTGTCTTTTCAGGCGTTCTAACGGCCATCTTTTTTGGCCGCCGAGGGCAAAATCATAATGCATTGGAAGCAATTAAAGGCCGAGTATGGGTTGGCATTGCACTTGGCCTTATCGCGGCTCTATGCCAAGCATTGGGTGGGATCATCGCCAAACCTGTGATGCAAACGGGGATCGACCCCATCGCCGCTTCCGCGATTCGAATGCTCACCGCCTTCACCGCACACTGCTTACTGTTGGCTACTGGTGCAAAATTAGCACGCGCCACTCAAGCCATTACGCTGCCCATTTTTACCATTACCGCCATCAACGGTTTTCTTGCGATGGCGGTCGGAATGACGTTAATTCTCTACGCACTGCGTGAAGGCAACGTGGGTATGGTGGCCCTGCTCTCCTCAACCACGCCCATCATGTTGTTGCCTATTTTATGGATGTATACCAAACAGCGGCCCAACCGCTTCGCTTGGTGCGGCGCACTGTTTGCCGTGCTTGGGACGGGAATTTTAGTTTATTAAATGGCGCTAAAAAGGCACCGATGTTGATCAATAGGCTACCTTTATAGGCATTGATAGGGAGAATCATTGATCTTAACCTACTGCAATCGCTTCAAAGTGTAGTAAAATTACGCTAATTTCTGTTTAAGTTACTTTGAATTTGACGAGGTCATAACTATGTCAGCTAAGAAGCCAATGGCTTTAGTAATTCTTGACGGTTGGGGTTACCGTGAAGATAACGCACACAACGCAATCAGCAATGCACATACTCCAGTCATGGATAGCTTAATTGCAAACAACCCAAACACTCTGATTTCTGCTTCTGGTATGGATGTAGGTTTACCGGATGGTCAAATGGGTAACTCAGAAGTCGGTCACACCAATATCGGTGCTGGTCGTATTGTTTACCAAGACCTGACACGCATTACTAAATCAATTCTTGATGGTGAATTCCAACAAAACGAAGTGTTAGTCAACGCGATGGATAAAGCAATCAAAGCGGGCAAAGCGGTTCACCTATTGGGGCTAATGTCGCCAGGTGGTGTTCACTCGCATGAAGATCATATCTACGCTGCCGTTGAAATGGCTGCTGCCCGTGGCGCTGAGAAAATCTACCTCCACTGCTTCCTTGATGGCCGTGATACGCCACCACGCAGTGCCGAAGCCTCATTGCAACGCTTCCAAGACCTATTTTCTAAATTAGGTAAAGGTCGTATCGCCTCACTGATTGGTCGTTACTACGCCATGGATCGCGATAACAACTGGGAACGCGTACAAAAAGCTTACGACCTATTGGTTGAAGCCAAAGCAGAATTTACTTTTGATTCCGCCGTGGCAGGCCTTGAAGCCGCTTATGCACGTGAAGAAAATGATGAATTTGTTAAAGCGACAGAAATCAAAGCTGAAGGCCAAGACTCTGCTGCGATTGAAGATGGCGATGCCGTGATTTTCATGAACTACCGCGCCGACCGTGCACGTGAAATTACTCGTGCCTTCATACCAGATTTCAACGGGTTTGAACGTGCAAAGTTCCCAGCAATTGACTTTGTGATGCTAACCCAATACGCCGCCGACATTCCTCTGCTGTGCGCATTTCCACCAGCATCACTAGAAAACACCTACGGTGAGTGGCTATCAAAGGCGGGTAAAACTCAGTTGCGCATCTCTGAAACAGAAAAATACGCGCACGTCACCTTCTTCTTTAACGGTGGTGTTGAGAACGAATTCCCGGGCGAAGAGCGCCAATTGGTTGCTTCACCTAAAGTGGCAACTTACGATCTGCAACCGGAAATGAGCGCGCCTGAACTGACTGAAAAACTCGTTGCGGCAATCAAATCGGGTAAATACGATGCGATTATCTGTAACTACCCGAACGGCGATATGGTTGGTCATACCGGTATTTACGAAGCGGCCGTGAAAGCATGTGAAGCGCTTGATGAGTGTATCGGAAAAGTGGTTGAAGCGATTAAAGAAGTCGATGGCCAGCTACTGATCACCGCAGACCACGGCAATGCAGAAATGATGGTGAACCCAGAAACAGGGGGCATTCATACCGCACATACCAATCTGCCAGTGCCGCTTATCTACGTCGGTAGCAAAGATCTTAAGCTAAAAGATGGTGGTAAGCTTTCTGACCTAGCACCAACGATGCTTGCTCTATCGAACATGGACATCCCGGCAGAAATGTCTGGTCAAGTGTTGTTTAAATAACTCACCAACCACGTGATATTGAGCCTCGATCAATATCGAGGCTTTTTTTCACCCAAGAACTCGATTTGATTGCAAGTTTTGACATAGGGCTTTCGCCTCGCGGATGGCTTTGAGTATACTGACTCACTAATTTGTCGATAGAGACTTGAAAACGGATGAGAAACAAGCCTTCACCACACCCACTTACTATAACGACTTGGTGGCATGCACTTAGCCTAGTGATGGTGTTAGGGCTAGCTTGCCTCTCCAGCTCACCGTTAATGGCTGCCACACAACAAGAGCTAAAAGGGGTGAAAGGCGAAATTTCTCGTCAGCAGCAAGCGTTAAATAATCGACAAAAAGAGCTCGATTCGTTGCAAAATGCGCTTAAAAAGCAAGAAGTGGGCATTTCAAGTCTAGAAAATCAGATCAAAAACACCAAATCAGAATTAGTAGTGGCCAACGCTAATATCGCTAAACTCAAGCAAAAGATCACGGCCTTAGAAACACAACAAACACAACAAACCGCCAAATTAGCTCAACTGATCAAAACCTATTACGCCACTCAGCGAGCGACAGCCTCATCCAACATACTCAATAATGGCGTGGAAGAAGATCGCATCAGCCAGTATTACCAACACTTGGCGAAGGCGCGCAGCCAAACCATCCAACAGCTTGAACTTACGCAAAAAGAACTCAATGAAAGTGAAAAACAGCTGCGACTTGAACGAGACCAAATCGCTTCTCTATTAGAACAGCAGACCCAAAAGCGCGCTACATTGGCAAAAACGCAGTCAGAACGACGCAGTACAGTGGGTAAAATTCAAAAAAGCATTTCCGGTGATAAAGTCTACTTAGCGGAATTGCAACGCAATGAAACGCGATTACAAGCGGAAATCGCCAAAGCAGCAAAACGTAACGCTGTGCTAATGGATGGGTTAGCACCGCAAAAAGGCAAGCTACCTTGGCCAGTCAAAGGTAAAATCCTGCATGCTTTTGGTACACGTCAAAGTGGACAAATTGACTGGAAAGGTCTAGTCATTGACGCCAATTATGGTCAAAACGTCAAAGCGGTTTATTCTGGCACGGTCGTGTTTGCTGAATATCTACGTGGTTATGGGCTGGTGGTTTTGCTCGATCATGGCAAAGGCGATATGACCTTATACGGCTTTAACCAAAGTTTGCTCAAAAAAGAGGGCGATAAAGTCACCGCCGGTGAAACCATTGCTTTAGCGGGAGACACTGGCGGTCAATCTCAGCCAGCGCTCTATTTCGAAATTCGTCGCAACAGTAAAGCCGAAGACCCAACACGCTGGCTCAGTCGCTAGCAAAACACATCCATCACCCTGTTAATCCGAACGAGCGTTAGTGTGATGAATAGTACGCTTCTACTTGAGTAATGAATTGGGTCAATTGTCTTTTATCCAACGAATTAATACCCGCCGCCGCTTCTCGCCCGCCTCCGGTTGCAAAGGCGCTGCATAACCTATCCGCTCCCTGTTTATTGGCTAATGGAGCACGTAGCGAAACGGTATAACCACCCGATAAATTTACCGTTAAAACCATATGTGCCGCGGCAGGTGCTTGATTGGCTAGCCAATTACTAAACACACCACTCACTCGCTGTGATGATGCACAGTCTGGCAGCTCGTATACGCTCAAACAGGCACTTTTATAGATAGGCTCTAACGACTGAGCAAGCTGCATATCTTGCTCATAAGCGTGCTGCAAATGATAAAAAGGGGAGTTGTCATCCTTCATTAAATCAAACGGTGAAGGATAAACTAGCAAGGCTTGGTACAAATCAGCGGGGTGATAATGAAGCTGCTCTATCGTCTCTCCATAACCGTTATAGTTAATCAAGGTGCCTAAGTTTTTTAGTTGTTCAGCTTGAGTGGTAGTTAGCCCCGCGTTGCGCGTTAAAGTATCCGCTTTAGCAATCAAATTATCGCCATAAGCTGCCACAATCGCCCACTCATGGAACGGACCACCTAACCATTGATCAATAATTAATGCCGTACAAGTATTAGGGTCCAAATCAATATGGGCGTCAAGCAGCGGAGTCTCGGGGATTGAGCCTGCATAGTGATGATCGGCATAAAACACCGTCACCCCCGCCGCAAGAGCCTGCTGTAAAGGTTGCTGATTCTTCTCCATCGAAATATCTAACACGGTCAGACTATCTCGGGATTGAAGATTAAGACGCTGGAGCAATTTGATATCACGCTTAACCCCAGTAACTAGGGTCGTCGTGCGAGGGTAAGCAAGCCGCAGCTGAAGAAGAGAGATGATGCCATCAGCATCACCGTTAAAAACGTCATAGTGCATATCAACACCACCCTTAGAGATGTATAGCTAACAAGCTAACAGCTTCAAAGGATTAAGAACAATACTCAAAGGTTATAACTAAGCACACATTATGATGCGTGCATCGCCCGCACACCTTCCTCTAATAATAGAAGCTGTTCAAGACCTTGTTCCGTTGCTTTGGGTTTAACGACTGCGATCATCTGTAGCATGCCTTGATGAATCACTTGCTCGGTGATCTGCGTTTTGGAAAACATCGCTGACTGATAACTCAACCAACACGAGGCCGTCATATGGAGAGTGGTCACTAAAGATTGCATATCTTCTTTCCCGACAGACAGCAATTTCAGCTCAACAAAAGCGTGCATAATATTAATGAGATTAGTTTGCAGCTTTTCTTGTACTTGAATGTACTCACCATGTAGTACTTCATCACGCTGCAGGATTTCCGGTAAATTGGCATAGAAAAAACGGTATTTCCACATCAAAGTGAAGATCGAATCAAGATAATGCTTTAACAGAGTTAAGCTTTCGCGCTGTGCCGCAATCGGCTGAAAACGTTCGAGTAACTCTGCTGAATAGAGAGCAAAAATATCACGAACAATTTCTTGTTTATTACGAAAGTGATAATACAAATTACCTGGGCTGATTTCGATATGTGCTGCGATATGGTTAGTGGTCACCGTTCTTTCACCATGTTCATTAAACAGCGCTAATGCAGCATAAACGATCTTATCTTTGGTCTTCATCTTGTCTTATTACCTCTTTACCTCTGTGAACCTGCTCCTATCAAATAACAGGATGAGAGTGAGAAACGGTGCATTATCGGCGATAAGGCACCGCAAACCTATTATTGATGGTACGGTTTAGACAAGGCGTGCACCGCATCAACAAATATGCCCGCATTTTCCGGTGGCACATCTAAATGGATACCGTGTCCGAGGTTAAAGACATGGCCCGTTCCACCATGGCCGAACCCTTCAAGAATGGTCGCCACTTCTTCGCGAATACGATCATGCGGAGCATAAAGCATGGATGGGTCCATATTGCCTTGCAGCGCCACCTTGTCACCGATACGCGCTTTGGCGTCGGCAATATTGATGGTCCAATCAAGCCCTACAGCATCACAACCCGTTGCAGCAATCTGCTCCAACCACATGCCACCGTTTTTGGTAAACAGAGTGACGGGTACGCGGCGACCTTCATTTTCACGAATTAAACCATCCACAATTTTGTGCATATACTGTAGTGAAAAGAGGTTGTAGTCGCGCGGCGTCAGTACTCCGCCCCAAGTATCAAAGATCATAACAGACTGAGCACCCGCTTTGATTTGTGCGTTGAGGTATTCAATAACACTGTCTGCCAGTTTATCGAGCAAGGCGTGCAGCACGCTAGGATCGGCGTACATCATTTTTTTGATCTTAGTGAAGGCTTTTGAGCTGCCACCTTCCACCATATAAGTCGCGAGTGTCCATGGGCTGCCTGAAAAACCGATCAGTGGAACTTCACCTTGTAGATCTTTGCGGATCTGGCGCACGGCATTCATCACATATTGCAGTTCGCCTTCCGGATCCGGTAAGCCAATTTTATCGACATCGGCTTTACAAGTGATCGGGCGTTCAAACTTTGGCCCTTCTCCCGCTTCAAAATACAAACCCAATCCCATGGCGTCAGGAATGGTTAAAATATCAGAAAATAAAATAGCGGCATCTAGTGGAAAGCGACGTAATGGCTGTAATGTCACTTCAGAAGCTAACTCAGCATTTTTACACAGCGCCATAAAATCGCCCGCTTCGGCACGCGTTGCGCGATACTCTGGCAGGTAACGTCCTGCTTGGCGCATCATCCATACAGGGGTGCAATCGACAGGTTGTTTTAACAGTGCACGCAAGTAGCGATCATTTTTTAATTCAGTCATTCCGTCTTCCAATTTAAAGCTTGTTATTTTTTGTGGCGTTATTCTAGCACTGAATAAGCGCCAAAAACGGTGTGCTTTGCAAGCGAGATCATGTTATTAACTTTTAAATCAATGGTTAATTTGCAAGCAACCTTTAACGGTGTTAAAAATTTGTTCGCTAGCGAAAACTATAATTATAAACTGAGTACTCTGTACTCGGCATCTCATAACGACATCTTACTTACCCCCTCCTTCACCGGAGGGTTTTTTTTAGCAATGCGGCAGTGAATCTTTCTCGATTTCGCTTAACGTGTGCTCTATTAATGCTCTGGCTATCGTCCCTTCGGGCGCAACGGGAGGCAAAGCACTTGCTAAAAACCATTGCGCATCACTCAATTCACTATAGTCGGGTTTTATCGTGCCAGAGTCATATTCCGCCACAAAGCCCATCATCATACTCGATGGAAATGCCCAAGGCTGGCTACCAAAATAGTGAATATTTTTCACATGAATCCCCGTTTCTTCAAGCACTTCACGTGCCACGCACTGCTCTAACGTCTCCCCGACCTCTAAAAAACCAGCAATAACGGTATACATGCCGTTACGATGCCTTGGGTGCTGGGCCAATAAAATTTTATCCTGATTTCGTACCGCGACAATAATGCAAGGAAAGATACGCGGATAATGTAACGTTCGACACTCAGAACATTGCATCGCCAATTGGTTATGGTTTAGGTAATTTCGCCCGCCACATTGTGGACAAAAACGTAACGTTTGGCTCATGTGACCATATTGAAGCGCCTTGCTGATCGCCAAAAACAGTTCTGGTTTGAGATGCAACAATTCGCGTAATGAAGTCATTTCTCGCTCGCCATCAAGATCGGCATCATTAACCCACATCACTGGGTAACCATCACAACTATCTACCACCACCGCTTTTTCTAAAGGCAGGGAATATTCGCCCGCAGATCCTAGCGGTAACTCACCATTTATGGTCCAGATCTCACTTCCGGAAACTACACACCAATAAGCGATTTTTGTATCACTATTTTTCAACATGTTGCGACCTCTCTTCTTGCAGTTACCCCATTTTACTGGCAATCTAAATTCATACCAGAATTTGTAACGTTCCAAATTTAGTTCTATAAATTCTAGTAAGGACAATGAGTTGTATCTACGAAGTGCAACCCTACGCAAAGGAAACGGTCACCAGCTTTGTGACCCGATCATGAGGGCATGGTCATGCTAAAAAAACTAAAACGCACACAAGAGCAATGGGGCGGTTACAGTGACGTTATTGATCACTGGTTAAACACGCGACAAACCTTAATTGTAGAGTATTGCAAATTAGCCGCGCTGCAACCTTGCACCGCCAAAACGAATGTTAACGGGCTTCCCTCGCCAGAAGAGCTGCAACGTTTTTGCCAACAACTGGTGGATTATATTTCCGAAGGTCACTTCAAAATCTACGATATGGTGATGGATAGGTGGCGTGCAACTGGCTTTGAAGCCACCGATGAAATTAATCAGACTTATGGAAAAATTATTGTTACTACCGAGCCGTTACTCAATTTTACAGATAAATACGCGGCAGTGAGTGATGAGGATGATCTCGAAAACTTTGACAACGACCTTTCGCTAATTGGTGAAATTATTGAGGTGCGTTTTGGAGTGGAAGATAGTTTGATTCAACTTATCGCGGACAGCTTGGCTATCCCTCCTGGTGCTTAATATTGAATATTTTGCTGTAATCATTCGCGTAGATTAATTAAGCGCAACAAAAAAGGCACCCGAAGGTGCCTTTTTTAATCAGCGCTGAGATTACTCTTCAGAAGAGAAACCTGCGTTTAGCAGTGCCGCTAGGTTATCTGTCGCTTGTTCAGCAGACGGGCCTTTTAGCTGTGCCGCACGTTTAGCTTGACGCTCTTGGTGGTAAGCGAAACCTGTACCCGCTGGGATCAGACGACCAACGATTACGTTTTCTTTCAGACCGCGAAGATCATCTCGTTTACCAGAAACAGCCGCTTCTGTTAGTACGCGAGTTGTCTCTTGGAACGATGCCGCAGAGATGAACGATTCAGTCGCTAGAGATGCTTTAGTAATACCTAGTAGCTCACGCTCGAAACGAGCAGGCTGTTTGCCTTCGGCTTCTAGGTTACGGTTTGCAACTTTCACTTGTGAGTATTCAACTTGCTCACCCGCTAGGAACTCAGAGTCGCCAGCATGAGTAATCGTACACTTACGTAGCATTTGACGAACGATAGTTTCAATGTGCTTATCGTTAATCTTAACGCCTTGCAGACGGTAAACTTCTTGAACTTCGTTAGCGATGTAAGACGTTACAGCATGGATACCACGTAAACGTAGGATATCGTGCGGAGTCTCAGGACCATCAGCAATAACGTCACCACGTTCGATCTTCTCACCTTCAAACACGTTAAGTTGACGATGCTTAGGAATCATTTCTTCATAAGTTTCGTCACCCTCACGAGTGATGATTAGACGACGTTTACCTTTGGTTTCTTTACCAAAGCTCACAGTACCTGTGTGCTCAGCAAGAATCGCAGGCTCTTTTGGTCGACGAGCTTCAAACAAGTCAGCTACGCGAGGTAGACCACCCGTGATGTCTCGGTTACCGCCAGATTTTTGTGGAATACGCGCTAATGTGTCACCAATACCAACTTCAGCACCATCTTCGATGTTAACGATCGCTTTACCTGGTAAGAAGTATTGAGCTGGCATATCAGTACCAGGGATCATGACATCTTTACCTTTCGCATCAACAAGTTTGATAGCTGGACGCATATCTTTACCTGCTGCTGGACGAGCGGCAGCTTCGGTTACTTCGCTTGAAGATAGACCCGTTAGGTCATCTGTTTGGCGAGAAACCGTTACACCATCAATCATATCAACGAATTGGATGCGACCAGCCACTTCAGTGATGATTGGCATGGTGTGCGCTTCCCAGTTAGCCACTGTTTGACCAGCTTCAACCGCGTCGTTATCACCTTTACTCAACACAGAGCCGTAAGGCAGTTTGTGTTTTTCTTTCGTGCGACCAAATTCATCAATGATAGTCAGCTCTGATGCACGAGATGTGATAACCAGCTTCTTATCTTTGTTGATAACGAACTTAGCGTTGTGAAGTTTCACAGAACCTTTGTTCTTCGCTTGGATGCTGTTCTCTGCCGCAGCAGTAGAAGCCGCACCACCGATGTGGAACGTACGCATCGTTAACTGTGTACCCGGCTCACCGATAGATTGAGCAGCAATAACACCGACTGCCTCACCTTGGTTCACTAGGTGACCACGAGCAAGGTCACGACCGTAACATAGCGCACAACAGCCGAAGTCCGCATCACAGGTTACCACTGAGCGTACTTTCATATTATCGACAGAGTTTTCATCGATAATCTGACACCACTTCTCATCAATCAGAGTATTACGTGGGATAAGTACTTCTTCAGTGCCTGGCTTCATCACATCCTCAGCCACAACACGACCAAGAGCCAGTTCAGTTAAAGAAACTTTAACATCACCACCCTCGATATGAGGCATCATGTCGACACCTTCTTGAGTGCCACAGTCATGCTCTGTCACCACAACGTCTTGTGCAACGTCTACTAAACGACGAGTCAGGTAACCTGAGTTCGCTGTTTTAAGTGCAGTATCGGCTAGACCCTTACGTGCGCCGTGGGTAGAGATAAAGTACTGTAGTACGTTCAGGCCTTCTTTAAAGTTTGCTGTGATAGGCGTTTCGATGATTGAACCATCTGGACGCGCCATCAGACCACGCATACCTGCAAGCTGACGAATCTGAGCAGCAGAACCACGAGCACCCGAGTCAGCCATCATATAGATGCTGTTAAACGATTCTTGTTGTTCTTCTACACCATCACGGTTGATCACGGTTTCAGAAGATAGGTTATCCATCATCGCTTTCGCAACACGGTCGTTGGTAGACGCCCAGATATCGATAACTTTGTTGTAACGCTCACCCGCCGTAACAAGACCTGATTGGAACTGTTCTTGGATTTCGCGTACTTCTTCTTCAGCTTCAGCAATTTCAGTGTATTTCGCTGCTGGTACAACCATGTCGTCGATACCAACTGACACGCCTGACAGTGCTGCATAAGCAAAACCGGTGTACATGATTTGGTCAGCAAATACGACCGTATCTTTCAAACCAAGCTTACGATACGCTTCGTTTAATAGATTTGAGATCTGTTTCTTACCAAGCTTCTGGTTCACGATGCTGTATGGCAGGCCTTTAGGCACGATTTGCCATAGCATGGCACGACCGACAGTCGTATCGACCATTTTAGTCTCAGTCGTGCTGTAACCATCTTCATCAACAACGGTTTCAGTGATACGTACTTTAACGCGTGCGTGTAGCGCCGCTGTCTTAGTACGGTATGCCTTCTCAGCCTCTTTAGGGCCAGCCAGGTACATACCTTCACCTTGTGCGTTGATTTTTTCGCGAGTCATGTAGTACAGACCCAAGACCACGTCCTGTGAAGGTACGATGATAGGGTCGCCTGATGCTGGCGATAGAATGTTGTTCGTCGACATCATCAGTGTACGAGCTTCAAGCTGTGCTTCTAAAGTTAGAGGCACGTGAACCGCCATTTGGTCACCATCGAAGTCAGCGTTATACGCCGCACACACAAGTGGGTGCAGTTGAATCGCTTTACCTTCAATCAGTACAGGTTCGAACGCTTGAATACCAAGACGGTGCAGTGTTGGTGCACGGTTTAGTAGTACTGGGTGTTCACGAATCACTTCGTCTAGGATATCCCAAACAACCGCTTCTTCACGCTCAACCATTTTCTTAGCTGCCTTGATCGTCGTGGCCATGCCGCGAGTTTCTAACTTGCTGTAGATAAATGGTTTAAATAGCTCAAGTGCCATCTTCTTAGGAAGACCACACTGGTGCAGACGTAAATATGGACCTACTGTGATTACAGAACGGCCTGAGTAGTCTACACGTTTACCAAGTAAGTTCTGACGGAAACGACCTTGTTTACCCTTGATCATATCAGCAAGAGATTTCAGAGGACGCTTGTTAGAACCTGTGATCGCACGACCGCGACGACCGTTATCAAGTAGCGCATCAACAGACTCTTGCAGCATACGCTTTTCGTTGCGTACGATGATGTCCGGAGCTGCTAGCTCTAGAAGGCGCTTCAAACGGTTGTTACGGTTGATTACACGGCGGTACAAATCGTTCAGATCAGATGTCGCAAAACGACCGCCATCTAGTGGTACTAGAGGACGTAGATCTGGCGGAAGTACCGGAAGCACAGTCAGGATCATCCACTCAGGGTTATTACCTGAGCTGATAAACGCTTCAACAAGCTTCAGACGCTTAGTCAGTTTTTTGCGTTTAGTTTCAGAGTTAGTGGTTTGTAACTCCTCACGCATCATCTCTGTTTCAGCGACAAGATCCATTGAACCCAATAGGTCTTTGATCGCTTCTGCGCCCATCTTCGCCGTGAACTCATCGCCCCACTCTTCTAGACGGTCAAGATACTCTTCTTCAGTAAGCATCTGACTCTTTTCTAGATCCGTCATACCCGGCTCTGTTACTACATACATTTCGAAGTAAAGAACACGTTCGATATCACGTAGAGGGATATCCATTAGCAGACCGATACGAGACGGTAGCGATTTTAGGAACCAGATGTGAGCAACCGGTGATGCAAGCTCGATGTGGCCCATACGGTCACGACGAACTTTAGTTTGTGTAACTTCAACGCCACATTTTTCACAGATCACGCCACGGTGTTTCAGACGCTTATATTTACCACAAAGACATTCGTAGTCTTTGACTGGACCAAAAATACGCGCACAGAACAGACCATCACGTTCAGGCTTGAACGTACGATAGTTGATCGTTTCAGGTTTTTTAACTTCACCAAAAGACCATGAACGAATCATGTCAGGTGAAGATAGACCGATTTTGATTGCATCAAATTCTTCGGTCTTATGCTGTGCTTTTAGAAAGTTTAATAAGTCTTTCACAATCAGCTCCTGTAAGGAGTTAAAAGGCGCTCGGCGAGCGCCTTTCTACCAGGATAATCCAGAGGGTTTACCGCCAAGATTACTCTTCGTCTTCTAGCTCGATGTTGATACCTAGCGAGCGGATCTCTTTCAGCAATACGTTGAAAGACTCTGGCATGCCAGGTTCCATGCTATGGTTACCATCAACGATGTTCTTATACATCTTCGTACGACCGTTAACGTCATCTGACTTAACAGTAAGCATTTCTTGTAGTGTATATGCAGCACCGTATGCTTCTAGTGCCCACACTTCCATCTCACCGAAACGCTGACCACCGAACTGAGCTTTACCACCAAGTGGTTGCTGAGTTACTAGGCTGTACGAACCTGTTGAACGAGCGTGCATCTTGTCATCAACAAGGTGGTTCAGTTTGAGCATGTACATGTAACCGACAGTTACAGGACGCTCGAATGCATCACCAGTACGACCATCAAACAGTGTTAGCTGACCAGAAGTTGGTAGGTCGGCTAGGCTTAATAGTTCTTTGATTGATGCTTCTGACGCACCATCAAATACTGGAGTTGCAATCGGTAAACCACCACGAAGGTTGTTCACAAGAGTACGAACATCACCATCAGACAGAGCAGCAATATCTACTTTCTGACGCGTATCGCCAAGATCATAAACCTTCTGTAAGAACTCACGCTGCTTAGACAGCTCTTGTTGTTCTTTAACCATTTGGTTGATCTTGTCACCAATACCTTTTGCAGCCAGACCTAAGTGAACTTCAAGGATCTGACCGATGTTCATACGTGACGGTACACCTAGTGGGTTTAATACGATATCAACCGGCTGACCGTTTTCATCGTAAGGCATGTCTTCAACAGGGTTGATCTTAGAGATTACACCCTTGTTACCGTGACGACCTGCCATCTTATCACCAGGCTGGATACGACGTTTCACCGCTAGGTAAACTTTAACAATCTTCAGAACGCCAGGCGCTAGATCATCACCTTGAGTGATTTTACGACGTTTCGCTTCGAACTTCTTATCGAAGTCAGCTTTTAGCTCATCCCATTGCTCAGCAAGCTGTTCAAGTTGAGATTGTAGCTCGTCGTTTTCTAGTGTTTGTTCTAGCCATTTCTTACGATCAATCGCATCAAGCTTCGCTTCAGAATAGCCACCATTGATCAGTACAGCTTTCACACGCGCTAGTAGACCACCTTCAAGAATTTGGAACTCTTCGGTAAGGTCTTTCTTCGCTTCTTTTAGCTGCATGTGTTCAATTTCAAGCGCACGCTTGTCTTTCTCTACGCCATCGCGAGTGAAAACTTGAACATCGATAATGGTACCTGAAACAGAGTTTGGTACACGCAGTGACGTATCTTTAACATCAGAGGCTTTTTCACCGAAGATTGCACGTAGTAGCTTCTCTTCTGGAGTTAGCTGAGTTTCGCCTTTCGGCGTTACTTTACCAACTAGGATGTCACCACCCTTAACTTCAGCACCAATGTAAACGATACCTGACTCGTCTAGTTTAGACAGAGCCGATTCACCTACGTTTGGAATATCCGCTGTGATCTCTTCAGAGCCCAGCTTAGTATCACGAGCCACACAAGAAAGTTCTTGGATGTGGATAGTCGTGAAACGGTCTTCTTGAACCACGCGCTCAGATACTAAGATCGAGTCTTCGAAGTTATAACCATTCCAAGGCATGAATGCGATACGCATGTTTTGACCAAGCGCTAGCTCACCAAGGTCTGTTGAAGGACCATCAGCAAGGACATCACCGCGAGCTACAGGTTCACCTGGCATCACAGTAGGACGTTGGTTAATACATGTGTTTTGGTTCGAACGTGTGTATTTAGTTAGGTTGTAAATGTCGATACCCGCTTCACCAGATACAAGTTCATCTTCATTAACTTTAACTACGATACGAGACGCATCAACTGACTGCACCATACCGCCACGTTTGGCAACGGCAGTTACACCAGAGTCAACCGCTACATTACGTTCGATACCAGTACCAACCAACGGCTTCTCAGCGCGTAACGTTGGAACCGCTTGACGTTGCATGTTCGCACCCATCAATGCACGGTTCGCATCATCGTGCTCTAGGAACGGGATAAGCGAAGCGGCGATTGATACGACCTGGTTGGTCGCAACGTCCATGTAGTCAACATGTTCACGAGGGTGAAGACCAGATTCACCTTTTTGACGAGCTGTGATCAGCTCATCTGCAAACGTACCTTCTTCAGTCAGAATGGCGTTTGCCTGCGCGATAACAAATTGACCTTCTTGGATAGCTGACAAGTAATCAACTTCATCAGTCACCACACCATCAACAACACGACGGTACGGAGTTTCTAGGAAACCGTATTCGTTACAACGTGCAAATGCTGACAATGAGTTAATCAGACCGATGTTCGGACCTTCTGGCGTTTCGATCGGACATAGACGACCGTAGTGAGTTACGTGTACGTCACGTACCTCAAAGCCAGCACGCTCACGAGTTAGACCACCAGGACCCAATGCAGAAATACGACGTTTGTGCGTCACTTCTGAAAGTGGGTTGTTCTGGTCCATAAACTGAGAAAGCTGTGAAGAACCGAAGAATTCTTTAACGGCTGCAGAGATAGGCTTCGCATTGATCAAATCTTGAGGCATGATCGCATCAAGATCGCCAAGGCTTAAGCGCTCTTTCACTGCACGTTCAACACGCACAAGACCTACGCGGAATTGGTTTTCAGCCATTTCACCAACAGAGCGAATACGACGGTTGCCAAGGTGGTCGATATCGTCCACTTCGCCAATGCCGTTACGAATGGCGATCAACTTCTTCATCACTTCGATGATGTCAGTTTCGTCAAGCGTACCAAGCTCGCCGGTATCTTCACGCTCAATTGAGCTGTTGAACTTCATACGGCCTACTGTTGATAGGTCATAGCGTTCTTCTGAGAAGAATAGGCTTTCAAACAGCGATTCGGCTGCTTCTTTTGTTGGTGGCTCGCCAGGGCGCATCATGCGGTAGATTTCTACTAGCGCAGAAATACGATCAACCGTACTGTCGATGCGGAGCGTCTCAGACACAAATGGACCATGATCAAGATCGTTCGTAAATAGAACTTCAAGTTTCTTATAGCCCGCTTGTGAAAGATTCGCTAATGCTTCCAAGCTAATTTCTTGGTTTGCGCTAACGATGACTTCACCAGTTGCTTCATTGACATAATCTTTAGAAGCGACTTTACCTACGATGTACTCAACGGGTACTTCGATAAAATCAACGTTATCTTTTTCTAGTTGACGAATATGACGAGCCGTTACACGACGACCTTTTTCGACATAAACGGTACCATTTGCTTCAATATCAAATGACGCTGTTTCGCCACGCAGGCGCTCAGGTACCAACTCCATAAGAAGAGTTTGGTCTTTGACTTCAAACTTCACTTTTTCGAAGAACAGATCCAAGATCTCTTCTGTCGATTTACCAAGTGCACGAAGAATGATCGATGCAGGCAGTTTACGACGACGGTCAATACGCACGTATAGGTTATCTTTTGGATCAAACTCAAAATCTAACCATGAACCACGGTAAGGGATAATACGTGCGTTATAAAGAACTTTACCTGATGAGTGAGTTTTACCCTTATCGCTGTCGAAGAATACGCCTGGGCTTCGGTGCAGCTGGGATACGATAACCCTCTCAGTACCATTAATTACGAAGGTACCATTGTCTGTCATGAGTGGAATTTCACCCATGTAGACTTCTTGTTCTTTAATATCTTTTACAGTACCTGCTGGCGCGTCTTTATCAAAGATCACTAGGCGTAGTTTTACGCGTAGTGGCTTAGAATAAGTTACACCACGAATTTGACATTCTTTAACGTCAAAAACTGGCTCACCAAGACGATAGCTAACGTATTGCAGCTCAGAATTGCCGTTATAGCTCTGAATAGGAAATACAGAACGAAAAGCAGCCTCAAGACCGTATTGTCCTTCAGGATCCTGTTCGATAAACTTGTCGAACGAATCGAGCTGGATCGATAGCAGGTATGGAATGTCCAACACTTGTGGACGAGTACCAAAGTCCTTACGGATGCGCTTTTTCTCGGTATAAGAGTAAACCATGGGGTTCCTCAGCTCGCTGATAAGTGACCCAAACTGCCCACCAATTATTCAAAAATAAAGGGTCATAGGACAGTGACTAACAGCTGTTTACTGTAGTAACACAACATCACTCAAAAATGATAGTTTGTGTGCTTTTGCACGAGTATAAGCGTCTAAACAGCGGGAAAATTCACCCATACCCTACAGCGCAAAAAGGCCGGTGGTCAATAAACCACCAGCCATTAGCCTTGCGGCTAAGAAATTAAGTAATAATTACTTAACTTCAACAGTCGCACCAGCTTCTTCTAGCTCTTTCTTAAGTGCGTCAGCTTCTGCTTGAGAAACTGCTTCTTTAATTGCAGCTGGAGCGCCGTCAACTAGAGCTTTAGCTTCTTTAAGACCTAGGCCAGTTGCGCCACGTACTGCTTTGATTACAGATACTTTGTTTGCGCCAGCAGCAGTTAGGATTACGTCGAATTCAGTTTGCTCTTCAACAGCTGCTGCTGCTGGGCCGCCTGCAACTACTGCAGCTGCAGCAGAAACACCGAACTTCTCTTCCATAGCAGAGATAAGTTCAACAACTTGCATTACAGACATTTCTGCAACTGCATCTAGGATTTGCTCGTTAGTAATAGACATAACAATTCTCTTTTAAGTCAACAATAAGTTTATTTAGCAAACAATAAAAAGCAATGCGAATTACGCAGCTTCTTTTTGATCGCGGACAGCAGCGATAGTACGTACCAGCTTGCCAGCAGAAGCTTCTTTCATGCACATCATTAGGCGTGCGATTGCTTCGTCGTAAGTTGGTAGTGTCGCTAGTAGTTCAGCGTCAGTTAATGCGCCTTCAAATGCAGCTGCTTTGATTTCAAAGTGCTTGTTCTCTCTAGCGAAGTCTTTAAAAAGACGCGCTGCAGCACCTGGATGCTCGTTAGAGAATGCGATCAAAGTAGGACCTACGAATACGTCTTGTAGACATTCGTAAGCTGTGCCTTCCACTGCGCGACGTGCTAGAGTATTACGAACAACTCTCATGTAAACACCCGCTTCACGAGCTTGTTTACGTAGAAAAGTCATCGCGCCTACTTGAACGCCACGAGAGTCAGCAACAACTGCAGAAAGTGCACCACTGGCCGCTTCGTTGACTTCAGCAACAATTGCTTGTTTGTCTTGAAGGTTTAAAGCCATCTTGGATTTACTCCTGGTTGTCGTTACACCACTCACTATTATCACAACAGTGAGAGTTATTTCGGTGCAGTCCCAGAAGAAAGTTTATCTATTCAAAAAATAAATTATGCTTTCTGTCAGTTCGGGCACCATCTACGTAGGTACGATTAAGTCATTTATCAAACAGACAAATAACGCCTACGGTCTTGGACGGAGACTGGGTCATAGTTCTAAGAACTAAAATCAGCCCCAACCACAAATATTAGGCGCAGAATTATACACAAATTCCACACCTAATCAAATGTATTATTACGCTTGAGCGTTTAGCGTGTTCTGATCAACAGCAACACCAGCACCCATCGTAGTAGAAATGCTTACTTTCTTCAGGTAAGTACCCTTAGCAGAAGAAGGTTTCGCTTTCTTAAGTGCAACTAGAAGAGCTTCTAAGTTCTCTTGAAGTTGGTTAGTTTCGAAAGAAACTTTACCGATAGTTGTGTGGATGATGCCGTTTTTGTCGTTACGGTAACGAACCTGACCTGCTTTAGCGTTCTTAACCGCTTCAGCAACGTTAGGAGTTACAGTACCAACTTTAGGGTTTGGCATTAGACCGCGAGGACCAAGAATGGTACCTAGTTGACCTACAACGCGCATTGCATCTGGAGAAGCAACAACAACGTCAAAGTTCATTTCGCCTTTCTTCACTAGCTCAGCTAGATCTTCCATACCCACTAAATCTGCACCAGCAGCTTTAGCCGCGTCAGCGTTTGCACCTTGAGTGAACACTGCAACACGTACTTCACGACCAGTACCGTGTGGCAGAACAGTTGCACCACGTACGTTTTGGTCAGATTTACGAGCATCAATGCCAAGGTTCACAGCAACGTCTACAGACTCAACGAATTTAGCCGTTGCAAGTTCTTTAAGAAGAGCTACAGCTTCGTTGATTTCGTATTCTTTAGTTGCGTCAACTTTCTCACGGATAGTGCGCATACGCTTAGTTAGTTTTGCCATGATATTAACCCTCTACCACTAAGCCCATTGAACGAGCAGTACCCGCAATAGAACGTTTCATCGCTTCAATGTCAGCACCAGTCATATCAGCCGCTTTCGCTTCTGCAATTTCTTGGATTTGAGCATCAGTAACCGTACCCACTTTTTCAGTGTTTGGACGGCCTGAACCAGACTTGATGCCTGCAGCTTTCTTCAGAAGAACAGCCGCTGGAGCAGTCTTAGTTACGAACGTGAAAGAACGGTCGCTGTATACAGTGATAACAACTGGAGTAGGCAAGCCTTTCTCCATTGATTCTGTTCTTGCGTTGAACGCTTTACAGAATTCCATGATGTTAACGCCACGTTGACCTAGTGCAGGACCAACTGGTGGACTTGGGTTCGCCATACCAGATGCAACTTGCAACTTGATATAAGCTTCAACTTTCTTAGCCATGATATTTCCTAAATGTGGGTACAAACGCCAATCAGCTGATCAGCTCCCCGGTTACTTTGTCATAAAGACGTGTAAATAAGGCGCGAAATTATAATCACATTTCACGCCCTTAACAACCCTAAAAGGTGTTTTTTTAATCAAGCTTATCGACTTGGCCAAACTCAAGTTCAACAGGAGTTGCACGACCAAAGATAGATACTGACACTTTAATGCGGCTCTTCTCGTAATCCACTTCTTCAACGGTGCCGTTGAAATCAGCAAATGGACCTTCATTAACACGAACCACTTCACCTGCTTCAAACATCGTCTTAGGACGCGGAGCTTCGCTCGCTTTCTCTAGACGATTAAGAATCGCATCGGCTTCTTTGTCAGTGATAGGTGCAGGACGATCGGAGGTTCCACCAATGAAACCCATTACACGAGGAACACTACGAACTAAGTGCCAGGACTCATCATTCATGAGCATCTGTACCAATACATAGCCTGGGAAGAACTTGCGCTCACTTTTACGGCGTTGACCTGCACGCATTTCAACAACTTCTTCGGTTGGAACAAGAACTTCACCGAAGAATTCTTCCATTGCGTGCATCTTGATATGCTCACGCAGCGATTGCGCTACGCGACCTTCAAATCCAGAGAAGGCTTGAACTACATACCAGCGTTTTTTAGGAGCTTCACTCATGTATTAAACCCTCTATACCCCAGTCACGAAAGCGACAAGACGAACCATAATGCCGTCGATGCCCCAAAGTGCTAGAGCCATTACGATACTTACAGCTAAAACGATTAATGTTGTTTGCATGGTTTCTTGACGTGTCGGCCATACCACTTTGCGAACTTCCATACGAGATTCACGCGCAAACGCAATCGCCGCTTTTCCTTTTGTGGTTGTCGCAGCAACACCGAGTGCTGCAATAATCAGCGCAACCACACCTGCAGCGCGAAGCACTACAGACATTTCACCATACAGGTAATTACCCACAACAGCGGCAGCTAACAGAGCAAAAGTGACAATCCACTTAAATGTGTCTGCTGCACTTGAGCTATCAGGAATTTCAGCATTGTTTGCTTTCATAAACCAACCTGTTACAAGTCTTAACATAGACGACAACAACCCCGCTGTTGCAGGGCAAATCCATAGCACAGGTAAAGCTACCTATACATACTCATCAAGATAGAAATGTCTCTATCTTAAATCCTTTGCACTGGCTTTATCGACCAACAAATCGACAACGGCCAAATTTAGTGCAGAAAAAGGGCATCAAATGATGCCCTTTTTGGTAGTCGTTAGTCAAATACTATTCGTATTTAAACGGCTAAATCAGCAATTAAGCGATAACTTTAGCAACAACACCAGCACCTACTGTACGACCACCTTCACGGATCGCGAAACG
>NZ_JAHGUP010000019.1 GCF_001989995.2 Vibrio anguillarum | reverse complement strand
TGTGTATAAGAGACAGGCCCAACGCTTCCTTTATTATTTCGCTGATTAGCCGCTTGGTTTGCCGTCTAAGCCGAATTTCCATTAGATATTGCTCACAAAATTGTGCTAGAATCCGGCGATTCTTACTTGTGTATATAGTTAAAGGAAGGCTTATGAAAGTGATCGAGGGTGGTTTCCCCGCACCAAATGCAAAAATTGCTATCGTTATTTCTCGTTTCAACAGTTTTATTAACGAAAGCCTGCTTTCTGGTGCAATCGATACTTTAAAGCGTCACGGACAAGTTAGCGATGACAATATTACTGTTGTTCGCTGCCCTGGTGCTGTCGAATTACCTCTTACTGCTCAACGCGTAGCAAAAACAGGTAAATACGACGCTATCGTGTCTC
The DNA here is from genome assembly GCF_001989995.2 of Vibrio anguillarum. Taxonomy (GTDB): domain Bacteria; phylum Pseudomonadota; class Gammaproteobacteria; order Enterobacterales; family Vibrionaceae; genus Vibrio; species Vibrio anguillarum. The sequence continues at coordinate 76,383 of NZ_JAHGUP010000019.1, read as the reverse complement.
TTGGCACTGTGATTCGTGGTGGTACGCCACACTTTGATTATGTGTGCAGTGAATGCAATAAAGGTTTGGCGCAAGTGTCTCTGGAATACAGCCTTCCAGTAGCATTTGGTGTTCTAACTGTTGATACCATCGATCAAGCCATTGAACGCGCGGGAACCAAGGCTGGTAACAAAGGTGCAGAAGCTGCACTAAGCGCGCTTGAGATGATTAACGTTCTTTCAGAAATCGATTCCTAATGGGGGCCAGTGTGAAACCAGCTGCACGTCGTAATGCACGTCAATTTGCGCTACAAGCAATTTATTCTTGGCAAATTACAAAAGAAAATGTTGCCACTATCGAAGAGCAATTCCTCTCGGGTGGTAAGTATGATGAAGAAGAGCATCATGCTGCTGAGCCAGCGTTAGCGGCTCCAGAAACCGACGTTGCATATTTCCGTGATCTACTCACGGGTGTAGTGCTAAGCCACACAGAGCTAGATAGCAAATTGCGTCCTTTCGTGTCTCGTCCAATGCAAGACTTAGACATGATGGAATTGGCGTTACTTCGTTTAGCCATGTACGAAATGACTCGTCGCGATGATGTGCCATATAAAGTGGTCATCAATGAGGCGATTGAGTTAGCAAAAGTATTTGCTGCTGAAGATAGCCATAAGTTTGTGAATGGCGTGCTTGATAAAGCCGCCCCACATGTACGCAAAAAATAATAAGTCGTTTTAAAATAAAAGGTCAGCATTCGCTGACCTTTTTTATGACGGATCTTTCTCCGCGAAAGCCCTAAGCGATGAGAAATGATGTACATAATAAAAACTCAGGGCAGGGAATTTTTTATGTTCGGTGAATTCAATTTAATCGATACCTATTTCTCTAACCGTCAGTCACAACGTAAAGATGTCTCTCTTGCTCTAGGAGATGATTGTGCATTGGTCAAAGCACCAGAAAATGTTCGGATCGCCATCAGTACCGACACCTTAGTCGCAGGCACTCATTTTTTAACCGATGCGAATCCGGCTTGGGTGGCTCATAAAGCATTGTCATCTAACATCAGTGATTTGGCTGCGATGGGGGCAACGCCTGCTTGGGTATCGCTCGCACTCACTCTACCCAGTGTCGATGAAGCATGGCTAAAACCCTTTTGTGATGCTTTTTTCGAACTTGCGAATTACTACAATATTCAGCTAATTGGTGGAGATACAACCAAAGGACCACTGAGCATTACCTTGACAGTACAAGGTTTTGTGCCACAAGAATTGGCGCTGCTGCGCAGTGGAGCCAAAGTGGGAGATTGGGTTTACGTCACTGGTGAACTCGGTGATAGCCAAGCAGGGCTCGATGTGATTCTTGACCCAAGCTTACGCCATAAACCTTTTGCCCAAGAGCTTGAAAAGCGTCACTATCTCTCAACGCCAAGAATTCTTGCTGGCCAAGCATTGCTTCATTTAGCTTCTTCTGCAATTGATATTTCCGATGGTTTGGTGTCTGATCTCAAGCATATTTTGCATCGTTCAAATGTTGGGGTGAGTTTAGATGTCGGTGCGTTGCCTATCTCGCAAGAGCTGTTGCAGTTTGTGGGCCAGAGACAAATAGCCCAGCAATATGCACTAACCAGCGGTGAAGAGTATGAGTTGTGTTTCACTGTTCCAGAGCATAACCGAGGTTCCATCGAAAGTGCGCTTGCTCATTGCGGTTGTAAGGTGAGTTGCATTGGCCAAATTCGCCCGCAGGGTATTTTTGAGCTCCAGCATCAAGGAAAAAAACTCAATTGGCAGTTAAGCGGCTATGATCATTTTAAGGTGAACGGATGACAAACCCTATCGCATTAATCTCATTAAAGAACCCTTGGCATCTTTTGGCCACGGGTTTTGGCAGTGGCCTATCGCCTATCGTGCCCGGCACAATGGGAACGCTTGCCTCAGTGCCTTTTTATTTGCTGTTAGTACAGCTACCTATCACAGTGTATTGTGCCGTGGTTGTGCTGGCTTGCTTGGTGGGCGTGAAAATTTGCCAAGTGACTTCTGACGACATGAAAGTGCATGACCACGGTTCGATTGTGTGGGATGAATTTGCCGGTTTTTGGATAACAATGCTAGTCGTGCCACTGTTTGAATTGCCCAGTTTAGATTGGAAATGGCTGGTGGCTGGATTCGTGCTGTTTCGCTTTTTCGATATGCTCAAACCGTGGCCGATCAGTTGGTTAGATAAACGAGTGCATGGTGGTTTGGGGATTATGCTCGATGATATCGTGGCAGGTGTTGTATCCGCGATTGCGCTGTATTGGGTCGGCTTTTGGGCGGGTTGGTTATAACATTGTCAGCGTTCAATATTGATTGACGGCTTAGACTTAGCAACAAAAAAGGTTCCTTTGGGAACCTTTTTTATCAGTGAAGAGTTATCTGAAACAGGGTTATTCGATGCTCTGGGTATCTAAAGTTACTTTACTGTCTTGAGACTATTTTAGCTTCTCTAAGTCAGCTTCAATTTCAGCGATTTTGCTCGTGACCACTTTTTCCAAATGGCGCAAGTCAGTCAATATTTTTTGCTTCAGATCGAGATCACTCATAGGAACCGGCTTAGTGATTTTATTTAGTTCATCAATCACCAAGGTTAAATTACGGTTGATCTCCGTCACCTCTTTGTATTGATGGCTGCCGCTATCGACCAATACATTTTTTACTTGTCGAGGGTATTTAAATTTCACGCTTTTAGCGAACAGCTCGCCTTTCTGCTTATGAAAGTAAATCTTCAACACATCTTTATGGGCTTCTTGACGAAGTGAATAGCGCTCAATCTGTTTAGGATCTTGAATGCCTAAACCGGTGAGGTAGGGATACATAGGCAACCTCTATTGTATTTTGTGACACATCAATGAACCATTTCAATGTAGCAGTCCATGCTCGCCCGAGATAGTTCATCGTGATATCAATGGTTCAAGTTGTGGACCAGATCGCTTTCCTTTTCCGTTTAATTTGGCGCGAGTTCAGAAACATTTTTAATCAGCATTTCACGTAACGTGCACTCTTCTTCTTCACTCAATTTTCCGCCTTGCGAACCGGTGAGAATAAACAAATCTTCTGCTCGTTCGCCAATGGTGGTGATTTTTGCACCATGCAGGTTAATGTTTAAGTCAGCAAATGTGGCTCCGACCGTTGCCAGCAGTCCCGGAGTATCAAGTGCGACTAATTCCATTAAGGTTCGTTTATTGCTTTTGGTGGGTAAAAAATCGACTTTAGTTTTGACTTTAAAATGTTGCAAGTTACGTGGCGTGCGGCGCAATTTCAGTTTGTTCTGCCAACCCGTTTCTAGCCCACTGAGTAGGTGTTTGATCAACGATGGGTGACACTCTTCGTCAATTGCATGGCCGTTTTGATCCAGTACCATGAAGGTATCAAGGACGTAGCCATCTTTACTCGACATGATCTGCGCATCATGAACATTGAGATTTCGACGGTCCAGTTCAGCAACCACAGTCGCAAAGAGGGCGGGTTGATCTTTAGTGTAAACAAACAATTCAGTGCCGCCACGAGTGGCTTTTTTGCTCATCAGGATCAGCGGTTGGCTTGGGTCGCTATGTTTGAGTAGGTGCTCACAATGCCAAGCGATCTGCTTGTGAGTGTGACGCAAAAAGTAATCGGCTTTAAAGCGCTGCCAAAGCACTTCAATTTCGCGTGCGCTGTAGCCTTCTTTACGAAGCAATGCGGATGCCATTTGTTGGTTGTGGCGAATGCGATCGCGCACATCTACCGGGTTTTCAAGCCCACGCCTAAGTGCCCGCTGTGTTGAGTGATATAGCTCTGCCAGCAAGGTGCGTTTCCAACTGTTCCAAAGCTCAGGGTTAGTAGCGCAGATGTCCGCGACAGTCAGGCAAACAAGATGTTCGAGATACTCTTCATCGCGCACTTTTTTGGCAAATTCGGTAATGACATCTGGGTCGTAAATGTCGCGTCTTTGCGCCGTTACCGACATCAAGAGGTGGTTTTGTACCAGCCAAGAGACTAATTTTGCTTCAGGCTTTGATAAACCGTGTTCAATACAAAAATCATAGGCTTCTACCGCACCGATTTCAGAGTGATCGCCGCCACGCCCTTTGGCAATGTCGTGAAAAATAGCGGCCAGAATCAGCATCTCCTTTTTCTGGAGACGTGGGTAGACTTCGCAACAGATGGGGTGTTTATCGTGATTTTGTGCGTAGCTAAAGGTATTGATGTGTTTGAGAAGACGAATGCTGTGTTCATCGACCGTATAAACATGGAATAGGTCGAACTGCATTTGTCCAACAATTTGGCTCCATTGGGGAAGATAAGCGGCGAGCACGCCTAATTTATGCATCAGGCTGAACGCACGATGTAGTGCGTTAGGGTGACGTACCAATGCCATGAATTTCTCACGCGCTTCGGGAATGGTGTGCAGGAATTTATTGAGCCGCCTTCTGGCTGTACGCAACTGGCGCATGGTTGTGGGTGCGACGCTTTCGATGCTGGAATCATTGGCGATATGAATAAACATATCTAAGATCGTTTCAGGGCGAGCTTGGAAAAGCGCGGGTTTACGAGCTTCTATTAAGTTGCCACGACGTTGAAAATCATCATCTAAAATTTCTGCCACGGCTTCTTCGCCGTTATTGAGTATGGCTTGATCAAACAGACGCAGGAGCATTTTGTTGAGTTCTGCAACACGACGTAGCGTACGGTAGAACTCTTTCATCATCATCTCGACTGCGCGATTCCCTTCACCCGTAAAGCCCAGATGTTCTGCCACTTGAGCTTGATGAGCAAAAATAAGCCGATTGTCATAGCGTTTTAATTCAATGTGCAGCGCAAAGCGCACGCGCCATAAAAAGTCTTGGCACTCTACTAGCTCACGATATTCAGCATCAGTTAAAAAACCAAAACGACTCATTTCAAACAGTGATGTTGCACCAAAGTGACGTCTAGCGACCCAGCTTAAAGTATGAATGTCCCTCAAGCCTCCAGGAGTCGATTTGATATCGGGTTCAAGGTTATAAGTGGTGTCATGGTAACGAGCGTGTCGGTCGCGCTGCTCTTGAATTTTGGCGCGGTAAAAGGTTTCGCTTGGCCAAAACGATTCGGAATGAATCAACATCTTGAGTTTATAAAATGTCTCTTCGCTACCACATAATAGCCGAGCTTCTTGTAAGTTTGTTGCGACGGTTAAATCTTCACGGCCAATTTCAGCGCACTGTTGCACGGTACGCACGGCATGGCCTACTTCTAAACGCAAATCCCACAGCAGGGTAATAAATTCACTAATTTTACTGCCGAGTTCAGCGGGTAAAGTATGATTGGAGACGACCAGAATATCGATATCCGAAAGAGGATGAAGTTCACCGCGGCCATAGCCTCCGACGGCCACTAAACTGATGTCTGGAACCTGCGAAAATGAATAATGTTCCCATAACCTGTAGAGCAGTTGGTCCATATATTCAGAGCGGCCTAGTACCAGGTCGTTGACCGGATGGTGGTGCAAAAATTGATGTTTCTGATACTGAGTGAACTGTTCAAGTTGTTGTTTAAGCTCGCCGATAGTGAGTTGTGTGTCAGTAAAGGTGAGGGGAGACTGAAAAGGCATAACGGCAATCCATGCTAGTGATATGTCACAACGTAGACTGACTGTATCAAATCACTGCAGATAAAAAAATATCCCTGCAAGAGGGATATTAATTGATAAGGTTTTGGTTCGATGTAATTAGGCGTTATGCATCAGACGTGGAATGGTTTCTTCTTCACGCAGCGTCAGCACTTCACAGCCAGTGGCGGTAACCAAAATGGTGTGTTCCCACTGCGCTGAGTTTTTGCCATCGGCGGTGTAAACCGTCCAATTGTCTTCATCATCAAGGCGGCAACCAAATTTACCCGCATTAATCATTGGCTCGATAGTGAAAATCATCCCTTCACGCAGTACGGTTCTGTCGCTGTTTTTATAGTGAACCACTTGTGGTTCTTCATGAAATTGAGCGCCAATACCGTGGCCGCAATAATCTTTCACAATCGAAAATTTAAGGCGTGGGTTATTTTTATTATTGGTTTTAATGTGTTTTTCGATCGCAGTACCAATCTCACCCAATTGAACTCCGGGTTTGACCTTCTTCATGCCGATATAAAGACACTCTTGCGCAACAAGACATAGGCGCTTATCTGCTGGCGACACTTCACCGACAAAGAACATCTTTGAGGTATCACCGTGGTAGCCATCTTTAATGACTGTGATATCAATGTTCAGAATATCACCCTCTTTCAGTACCGCTGGACGCTGTAATTGCCCATACTGCGTATCTTGAGTTGCCGGAATACCGTGACAAACAATGTGATTGATAGAGGTACAGATCGATTTAGGAAAACCGTGGTAATTCAATGGTGCTGGAATAGCTTGCTGTACTTCAGTGATGTACTTGTGGCAGATCTGGTCAAGTTCTTCAGTGGTGATGCCCACTTTTACATGCGGTTCAATCATCTCAAGGACATCGGCAGCCAGTTTACCCGCGACGCGCATTTTGGCTATTTCTTCAGCAGTTTTGATTTTTACAGACATCGGCTTTCTCTATGCGTTAATTCTTGAGCACTTAACTGTGCGAATGGGCGTTATTCTAGCAGTGCATGGATGAATCGCAAGGGATCCCTGTCGGTAAGTAAGAATTGTTTGCATAACTACAGCTTACCTAGGCCATGATGTGTCGTATTTTTTTCTAGCCAGAGAAGGGCTAAATATGGTATAAAGCGCGCCGGAATCGAAGTGCGTTTTCTTCTGAAATGACGAAGCCCACCTTCCTTTCTAAACACATTATCTTTAAATCACACACATTCCGACACGTGTTCCGGGGTGCTCCAACAATAAAACTATCGGCAACAACCGAATAGATGTTAGGGGTCGGATACATGGGGAATGTGGAGGCCTAACCCCATAGAGGATTTTTAAATGGCAACTGTATCAATGCGCGACATGCTAAAAGCTGGTGTTCACTTCGGTCACCAGACTCGTTACTGGAACCCAAAAATGAAGCCATTCATTTTTGGTGCTCGTAGCCGTGTTCACATCATCAACTTAGAAAAAACTGTTCCTATGTTCAACGAAGCTCTAGCTGAGCTACAAAAAGTTGGCGAGAAAAAAGGTAAAGTTCTTTTCGTTGGTACTAAACGCGCAGCATCTGAAGCTGTTAAAGAAGCGGCTATCGCAAGCAACCAATTCTACGTTAACAACCGCTGGTTGGGCGGCATGCTAACTAACTGGAAAACTGTTCGTCAGTCAATCAAGCGTCTAAAAGAGCTTGAAATTCAAGCAACAGATGGCACTTTTGATAAGCTAACTAAGAAAGAAGCTCTAATGCGTACTCGTGAAATGGAGAAGCTAGAGAAATCTCTTGGTGGTATCAAAGATATGGGCGGTCTACCTGACGCACTATTCGTTATCGATGCAGATCACGAGCACATTGCAGTTAAAGAAGCAAACAACCTAGGTATCCCAGTTTACGCTGTTGTTGATACTAACTCTAACCCAGATGGCGTTGACTACATTATCCCTGGTAACGACGACGCAATCCGTGCAATCCAGCTTTACCTAAATGCTGTTGCAGAAACGGTTAACGAAGGTCGTAACAAAGATGCAGCTGCACTTGCTGCTGCAAAAGACGGTTTCGTAGAAGCAGAATAATAGCGGCTCTGAGTCACACTTGATTATATGTGTCACACGATTGATGCATTGAACAAGTTATAGTTAGCATCAGGGGCCAAACAATCGGCCCCTGATTTTTACCACCAGAATCAACTGAGGAATAGAGAATGGCAACTGTAACTGCTGCTCTAGTAAAAGAACTGCGCGAGCGTACTGGCGCAGGTATGATGGAATGTAAAAAAGCGCTTGTAGAAGCAAACGCTGACATCGAACTAGCAATTGAAAACATGCGCAAAAGCGGCGCAGCTAAAGCAGCGAAAAAAGCAGGTAACATCGCAGCTGAAGGTACTATCCTAATTAAAGAAGCTGATGGTTTTGCAGCACTTCTAGAAGTGAACTGCCAAACTGACTTCGTAGCAAAAGATTCAAGCTTCCTAGCGTTCGCTAACGAAGTTCTAGCGGTTGCACTTGCTGAGCGTCTAGATATCGCAGCACTTCAAGCTAAATTTGAAGAAGCACGTATTGCTCTTGTTGCTAAAATTGGTGAAAACATCACTATCCGTCGCGTTCATTACATCGAAGGCGCTAAAGTAGGTTCATACCGCCATGGCGACCGTATCGGTGTTGTGGTTGCTGGTGAAGCGGATGAAGAGACCATCAAACACGTAGCAATGCACGTTGCTGCTGCAAAACCTGAGTACGTGAACCCTGAAGATGTACCAGCAGAAGTTGTGGCTAAAGAGCGTGAAATCCAAATCGAAATCGCAATGCAATCTGGTAAGCCAGCAGCAATTGCTGAGAAAATGGTTGAAGGCCGCATGACTAAGTTCACAGGTGAAGTATCACTTACTGGTCAAGCGTTCATCATGGATCCTTCTCAAACTGTTGGCGCAATGCTGAAAGCTAAAGGCGCAACCGTTACTAACTTCGTACGTCTAGAAGTTGGTGAAGGTATTGAGAAAGCTCAAGAACTTAGCTTCGCTGAAGAAGTTGCAATGGTTCAAAAAGGTTAATCCTAGCGATTTTGCCTAAAAAGAGACCGTAGCCAAGGCTGCGGTCTTTTTACGAATGGCATATTGAGACTAATTGTGATGATTTAGAATTCAGTATTCAGTTTTAAATCATGACTGTTAATTAACAACTCTCTATTTGGAAGGTAAGCTCCATGACTACGAACCCTAAACCAGCCTATCAACGTATCCTGTTAAAACTTAGCGGTGAAGCGCTACAAGGCGAAGAAGGTTTTGGTATTGATCCTGCGGTGTTAGATCGCATGGCACAGGAAGTAAAAGAACTGGTTGAACTGGGTGTTCAAGTGGGTGTTGTCATCGGCGGCGGTAACTTATTCCGTGGCGCAGGTCTTGCTGAAGCGGGCATGAACCGTGTTGTGGGCGACCACATGGGAATGCTGGCAACCGTAATGAATGGTTTGGCAATGCGTGATGCTTTGCACCGTGCTTATGTGAATGCGCGCGTGATGTCTGCCATTCCTCTTAAAGGTGTGTGTGACGATTACAATTGGGCCGATGCTATCAGCCAACTACGTCAAGGCCGTGTTGTGATCTTCTCAGCGGGTACTGGTAACCCATTCTTCACAACTGATTCTGCTGCCTGTTTGCGCGGTATTGAAATTGAAGCGGATGTGGTTCTAAAAGCGACAAAAGTAGATGGCGTATTTAGTGCAGACCCAGTGGCAAACCCAGACGCAGAACTGTATGATAAGCTGTCTTATACAACCGTGCTTGAAAAAGAGCTAAAAGTGATGGACTTGGCCGCGTTTACGCTAGCGCGTGACCATAAAATGCCAATCCGCGTATTTAATATGAACAAACCGGGCGCACTACGTCGCGTGGTAATGGGTGAAGCGGAAGGTACACTAATTAGCACCGCTGACTAATCACTCCAAAACAAAAAAACAAGTAGGTGATATTTGTGATTAACGAAATCAAGAAAGACGCTCAAGAGCGTATGGATAAGAGCGTAGATGCCCTGAAAAACAACCTTTCTAAGGTACGTACTGGTCGCGCTCACCCAAGTTTACTCTCCGGCATTTCTGTCGATTACTATGGTGCTTCGACACCGCTGAATCAAATCGCTAACGTTGTAGCTGAAGATGCACGTACTCTCGCGATCACTGTTTTTGATAAAGAGTTGACGCCAAAAGTTGAAAAAGCGATTTTGATGTCTGATTTGGGTCTAAACCCAATGTCTGCAGGTACGGTTATTCGTGTACCACTGCCACCACTGACCGAAGAACGTCGTCGTAATTTGGTGAAAATTGTTCGTGGTGAAGCCGAAGGTGGTCGCGTTGCGGTTCGCAACATTCGTCGTGATGCCAATGGCGACTTAAAAGCTCTACTGAAAGATAAAGAAATCTCTGAAGACGAAGATCATAAAGCGCAAGAAGAGATTCAAAAACTTACCGATGTAGCGATTAAGAGAATTGATGAAGTTCTTGCTGCAAAAGAAAAAGAGTTAATGGAAGTTTAATTCGCTCTTTTTAGCCTTTCTAAAACGCTGTGCTCACAGTGCAGCGTTTTTTTATGCTATTTTGCCCTATCAGTTTGGTAATCAATTAATTTCTTATGCAAAACTCATCCCTCTCATCTGATGTATTACCCCAACACATCGCAATCATTATGGACGGAAATGGCCGTTGGGCTAAAGCACAAGGTAAACCTCGTGTATTTGGTCATAAGAATGGTGTAGCAGCGGTCCGAAGAACGATTTCTACTGCAGCGAAATTGGGTATTAAAGCCGTTACTTTGTTTGCCTTTAGCAGTGAAAATTGGCGGCGTCCGGAAGCTGAAGTAGGCGTGTTGATGGAGTTATTTATTACTGTGCTATCCACAGAAGTAAAAAAGCTGCATAAGAACAATCTGCGTCTTAGAGTCATTGGTGATAAAACACGTTTTAGCTCACGCTTACAAACAAAAATCGCTCAGGCAGAAGAGTTAACCTCATCAAACAGTGGCATGGTCGTTAATATCGCCGCAAACTATGGCGGAAAATGGGATATCACAGAAGCAATGCGCTCTATCGCGGTCAAAGTGGCGAGCGGTGAGCTTTCTCCTGATCAGATTGACGAGACGCTGATTACACAGTCGCTAACGATGTCTGATATTCCTGAAGTGGATTTGCTCATTCGTACCAGCGGTGAATGTCGTATTAGTAATTTTATGTTGTGGCAATTGGCCTATGCAGAGATGTACTTTACGCCGATTTACTGGCCTGAGTTTGGTGAAGAAAGTTTAATTGAAGCAGTGACTTGGTTTGTTAACCGTGAACGCCGTTTTGGCTGCACAGGGGAACAGGTTAAGGCATTGATGGAACAGAAATAAAGGATCCATTAGTTTGAAGCAACGAATTATCACGGCGCTCATATTAGCTCCACTGGTGATGCTGGGCATTTTTGAACTGCCACTCCCCCTATTTATGGCCGTTTTGGCCCTTGTGGCGTTCGTCGGTGTATGGGAATGGACGCAGTTTATCGATTCGACATCTAGGTATCTGGCGCTGTTACCTGCCATTATCATTGGTGGAGCAAGTTACCTACTGATTTCCCCTGATGCCGTTAGCCTAGCCAACATGAACTCGAATCACTATGTGATATTAAGTGTTGGGGTGGCTTGGTGGCTGTTTTCTAGCTTTTTAGCTATTACCTATCCTAAATCCCGTCCATGGTGGGAAAAATCCAATCTACTTAGGCACCTTTTTGGTGTGCTTACGCTACTTCCTTTTTTCTGGAGCGTACTTTTTTTACGCGCAGAAGCCTTTTTGAGTGAGCCATACCACGGTGCTAAGTTGGTGCTATTTGTCTGCTTAATTGTTTGGGCTGCAGACAGTGGTGCTTATTTTGCGGGCAAAAGTTTTGGTAAGCACAAAATGGCGCCAGCAGTCAGTCCAAATAAAACCATTGAAGGGTTGATTGGTGGCATTATTACGGCATTGATTGTGGCGTGGTTTACTGCTGATTGGTTTGATATCCGGTTTACAAACACGCTGTCGATGGTCGGTATTACATTAGCGACTGTGATTATCTCTGTGCTCGGTGATCTGGTCGAAAGTATGTTTAAGCGCGTTTCAGGAATTAAAGACAGCAGTAATATTATTCCTGGGCATGGCGGCGTTTTGGATCGTATCGATAGCCTGACGGCTGCATTTCCTGTTTTTGCTCTACTGTATTTCATTTTCTAATGCTTGGGTTAAGCTGTCTTACCCCAATCTTAATTCACGGTTGTTGCTATGCGTAAGTTAACGATTCTCGGGGCCACAGGTTCAATTGGGGCAAGCACATTAAAAGTCGTGGCTCAAAATCCCGAACACTTTTCCGTTGTGGCTTTAGCCGCGGGAAATAATGTCAATAAAATGCGTGAGCTATGCCAGCGTTGGCAGCCAGTTTATGCGGTAATGGCAAACCAAAAGGCGGCGGATGAGCTTTTAGCTCAATTGCAGTCATTGAACTTAAAAACAACCGTATTATTTGGTGAAGACGCCATGTGCCACGTCGCCGCATTAGATGAGGTGGATACGGTGATGGCGGCGATTGTTGGTGCAGCAGGTTTGTTACCAACCATGGCCGCGGTAAAGGCGGGCAAGCGTGTTTTGCTGGCAAACAAAGAAGCCTTGGTGATGTCTGGCCAATTGTTTATTGATGCGGTCGAAAAATACGGTGCTGAATTGCTCCCTGTCGATAGCGAACATAACGCGATTTTTCAATGCTTACCCCCTGAAATACAAGGCTCTTTGGGTCGCTGTGATTTACAAGAACATGGTGTGCAACATATTCTGCTCACGGGTTCTGGCGGCCCTTTTCGCTATAGTGATTTATCCTCGTTAGCTGATGTTTCACCACAGCAAGCGATTGCTCATCCTAACTGGTCGATGGGGCCGAAAATTTCGGTTGATTCCGCTACCATGATGAACAAAGGTTTGGAATATATTGAAGCTAAGTGGTTGTTTAATGCATCGAAACAGCAATTAAAAGTGTTAATCCACCCACAATCGGTGATCCACTCTATGGTGCAGTACCGCGATGGTTCGGTGCTTGCGCAAATGGGGGAACCCGATATGTCCACGCCAATTGCTTTAACTCTCTCTTATCCAGAACGCATTACTGCGGGTGTTCCGGCACTGGATTTTACCAAATTAAGTAATTTGAGTTTTATGGATGTGGACTACGAGCGTTATCCTTGTTTGGGATTGGCGATTGATGCTTGCTATCAAGGGCAACATGCCACCACCTCTTTAAATGCAGCCAACGAAATAGCCGTTGAAGCTTTTTTAAATAAGCAAATTCGTTTTACCGATATCGCACAAGTTAATGAACGTGTATTGTCAAAAGTGTGTGCAGCACATACTCAGTTACATTGCTATGACTTGGAAAGCTTGTTAGAGCTCGATAGAATGGCGCGCACTATTGCCCAGCAAATCATACAAGAGCATTTATTATGAGTGGTATTTTGTGGAATTTCGTCTCTTTCATCATTGCGTTAGGTATATTGGTTGCTGTGCATGAATTTGGTCATTTTTGGGTAGCACGTCGCTGCGGAATTAAAGTCGAAAAATTTTCCATTGGCTTTGGTAAATCACTTTGGAGCCGAGTAGCCAAAGATGGCACCGAGTACAACCTCTCAATGATTCCTCTCGGCGGCTACGTTAAAATGCTCGATAGCCGTGTTGATGATGTTCCAGCTGAATTAAAACCCTTAGCTTTTGACCAAAAACCATTGTGGAAACGTGTCGCTGTCGTGAGTGCTGGGCCTGCTTTTAACTTTTTCTTCGCCATTTTTGCCTATTGGCTCGTGTTCTTAATTGGCGTCCCAGCGGTAAAGCCTGTGATTGGCGAAATTGCCCCGCAATCGATCGCCGCTCAAGCGGGTTTAGAGTCAGGAATGCAGATCAAAGCAGTCTCAGGAGTGAATACCTTAGATTGGGAATCGGTCAATATGGGGCTGATTAGCCATATTGGTGATGAACAATTAACGCTCACCGTCGGAACCAATAATGAAATTGGTGTGGATGAAATCAAAACATTAGATATCCGCTCTTGGAACTTTAACCCAGAAACAGAGTCTGCTATGGGAGCGTTGGGTTTTAAACCATTTGTCCCTGAAATATCGCTGACGCTAACCAATGTTTCTCAAGGCAGCGCCGGAGAGAAGGCCGGGTTAGAAGTTGGCGACACCTTGATCGAAGCCAACGGTGCGAAGATAAACCACTGGCAGCAAGTTGTGGAGTTGATACAAAGCCATCCCAATCAGCCAGTTTCATTGGTTGTTGTGCGTGATGAACAACGCTTGACTATCGAGCTTACGCCTGACGTTCGTGAGTTACCGCAAGGCAAAACGATAGGTTTTGCGGGAATCGCTCCTAAAGTCGCAGAATGGCCGGAAAGTTATCGATTTGAGCTGCAATATGGTGTATTTGAATCAGTCGGAAAAGCGGTTGAAAAAACACAGCAAGTGATCAACTTAACCGTCAGCATGTTGAAAAAACTGGTGGTCGGTGATGTGGGGTTGAATAATCTGAGTGGGCCGATTTCGATTGCCAAAGGAGCAGGAACTACCGCTGACTATGGTTTGGTCTATTTCTTGGGTTTTCTGGCTCTGATTAGTGTCAACTTAGGCATTATCAATCTAGTACCACTGCCAATGTTAGATGGCGGACACTTACTGTTTTTTGCAATTGAAGCCGTTATTCGTCGTCCTGTCCCAGAGAAGATTCAAGAAATGGGATACCGAATTGGTGGGGCGATCATCTTTTCTTTGATGGCTGTGGCAATATTTAATGATTTTAGTCGCCTGTGATTTGTAACCATTAGGCAGAAGTTGTAGCAAGGAATAACAAGAATAAATATGGCAATGAAACAGATCCTTTTCGCGACACTATTGGCAACCAGCCTCTCAGCACATAGTGCCGAGAATTTCGTAGTGCAGGATATTCAAATTGAAGGGCTTCAACGCGTTGCGCTCGGCGCCGCATTGCTTAAAATGCCCGTTCGAATTGGCGATACCGTTGATGCACAAGATGTCGCGGATATTATCAAAGCACTTTACACTTCGGGCAACTTTGAAGACATCAAAGTATTACGAGACAACAACGTTCTGATCGTTCAGGTTAAAGAACGTCCAACCATTGCAAGTGTTTCCTTCTCTGGAAATAAAGCGATCAAAGAAGAGCAGTTGCAGCAGAATCTTGATGCATCCAATATCCGCATCGGTGAGGCGCTTGATCGTACGACCTTGAGCAACATTGAAAAGGGGTTGGAAGATTTTTACTACAGCGTGGGTAAGTACAACGCGACCGTAAAAGCGGTGGTGACACCTTTACCTCGCAACCGTGCTGACCTTAAATTTGTGTTCAGTGAAGGGGTTTCTGCGAAAATCCAGCAAATCAACTTTATTGGCAATGAAGTGTTTAGTGACCAAGATTTACTGTCACGCTTCAATTTGAATGTCGATGTGGCGTGGTGGAATTTCCTCTCTGATGATAAATACCAAAAGCAGGTCTTAGCCGCTGATATTGAAGCTTTGCGCTCTTTCTACCTCGACCGTGGCTACTTAAAGTTTCAAGTCGATTCCACACAAGTTGCTATTTCTCCTGATAAAAAAGGCGTTTATATCACTTTAGGCATTAGCGAAGGTCAGCCTTATAAAATCAAAGACGTTAAATTCCGCGGAGAGCTGATTGGCAAAGAGGCTGAATTTACCGCTTTGATCCCGTTTGAAGCCGAGGAAACCTATAACGGCTCACTGGTGACCAAGCTTGAAGAAGATGTAAAACGAGTATTGGGTGAAGCTGGCTATGCTTATCCTCAAGTTCGAACCATCCCAGAATTTAATGATGAAACGCAAGAAGTTTCCTTGGTTGTTCATGTGGAAGCGGGTAAGCGTATCTATGTCCGTGATATTCGCTTTGTCGGTAATAACTCAACCAAAGATGAAGTTTTGCGCCGCGAAATGCGTCAAATGGAAGGCAGTTGGCTGAGCTCTAAAGCGATTGATACGGGTAAGAGCCGTTTGAACCGTCTTGGCTTCTTTGAAACAGTGGATGTGCAAACCGTACGTGTACCTGGTAGTGAAGACCAAGTCGATCTGGTGTACAACGTGAAAGAGGCCAACTCAGGTAGTGTTAACTTTGGTGTCGGTTATGGTACAGAATCAGGCGTGAGTTTTCAGGTTGGTTTACAACAAGACAACTTCATTGGTTCAGGTAATCGAGTTGGCATCAATGCCATGATGAACGACTATCAAAAGAACATCAGTTTAGATTACCGTGATCCCTATTGGAACCTTGATGGTGTCAGTTTGGGTGGTAAGATTTTCTATAAACAGTTTGAGGCTTCTGAAGCTGGTATTGTTGATTATACCAATGAAAGTTACGGCACAAGTTTAACGTGGGGTTTCCCATTTGACGAATTAAACCGTTTTGACCTCGGTATCGGTTATACGCACAACAAGATCGGTAATATCGATGAGTATGTGCAAGTTAGTCAATTCTTACAGTCTCAAGCGAGTAACCGTAGCGATGATGGCAGTTTGATCACCAATGACTTTGACATCAATATTTCATGGACGCGCAATAATTTAAACCGTGGTGTATTCCCAACCGCGGGGAATCATCAACGTGCTTTTTACAAGATGACAGTGCCAGGTTCAGACGTAAAGTATTTCAAAGCGCAGTACGATGTCCGCCAGTATTTCCCATTAACTAAAAAACATGAGTTTTCACTCTTGCTAAGAGGACGCTTAGGATACGGTAACGGTTATGGAAAAACGGATGGTAACGATAACTTGTTCCCATTTTATGAAAACTATTATTCTGGTGGCTTTACCACGTTACGTGGTTTTGGCTCTAACTCGGCAGGACCGAAAGCGATTTATAACGATGCGACGGGTTGTAATGGTAATAATGGTGGCAACAACCGTTGCTATAGCGCAACAGATGACTCAGTTGGTGGTAACGCGGTTGCGCTAGCCAGTGTTGAGTTAATTGTCCCGACGCCATTTGCTTCCGATGAAGCGCGCAGCCAAATTCGTACCAGTATCTTTGTGGACATGGCGAGTGTCTGGGATACAGAGTTTGATTACCAAGATGTCAAACTCGGATATGGTGATCAGTACTATTACGATTATTCAGATCCAATGAATTATCGTGCTTCTTATGGTGCGGCACTGCAGTGGATGTCACCTATGGGGCCATTGGTATTTTCAATTGCCAAACCTATTAAAATTTATGAAGGTGATAATGAAGAGTTCTTCACTTTCACGATCGGCAGAACATTCTAATTAGAGGAAAGTATTTTGAAAAAAGCGATTCAAGCGGCAGGATTGGGCCTAGTTGTACTGAGTTCATCATTTTTTGCGCAAGCCGCTGAGGCGGCGCAGAAAGTAGGTTACATTAATACCGCGCAAGTATTCCAAGCATTACCTCAACGAGAAGTTGTGCTGCAAAAATTACAAGAAGAGTTTAAAGATAAAGGGGCAGAGCTACAGTCAATTCAAGCTGAAGCAAAAACCAAAATTGAAAAACTTAAACGTGATGGCGAACTGCTAGGTCAAGATGAGATCGAGAAGCTGCGTATTGAAATTGGTCAATTAGACAGTAAGTACAAAATCAAAGCGCAAGCGTTAGAGCAAGCTTCAGCGCGTCGTGAGAGTGAAGAGAAGCAAAAACTCTTCATGGTGATTCAAGACGCAGTGAAGAAAGTTGCGGAAAAAGAAGGTTATGACATCGTTGTTGACGTGCAAGCTATGCAATATGGTAAGCCGGACTACAACCTATCAGAGAAAGTAATTAAACAACTAAAATAATATTATTATGGCAAAACTGACTTTAGCCGAATTGGCAACCATCACCGAGGGAGAGCTATTTGGTGATGGCTCTGCGACAGTTTCCGCTGTTGCACCTATGGA
Source organism: Vibrio anguillarum (assembly GCF_001989995.2). Taxonomy (GTDB): domain Bacteria; phylum Pseudomonadota; class Gammaproteobacteria; order Enterobacterales; family Vibrionaceae; genus Vibrio; species Vibrio anguillarum. The sequence continues at coordinate 58,847 of NZ_JAHGUP010000019.1, read as the reverse complement.
TAAGGCGCAGGAAGGTTACGTAACTTTCCTCTCTAATCCCAAATATACCAAACACCTTGGTCAATGCCGCGCAACGGTGATTATGGTCAAGGCTAGTGAACGTGAATTGTGTACAACCAATGTATTGGTCGTCGCTGATCCATACGTTGCTTTTGCAAAGGTGGCGCAAGCGCTGGACACTACACCGCGACCTGCGAGTGATATCAGCTCTTCTGCGGTTGTGGCACCGGATGCCCAGCTAGGGCAGAACGTTTCTATTGGTGCAAACGCGGTCATTGAGACGGGCGTACAACTGGGCGATAACGTCTCCATTGGTGCTGGCTGTTTCATCGGTAAAAACGCCAAAATTGGCGCTAACACCCAGTTGTGGGCAAATGTCAGCGTTTACCACGAAGTGGAAATTGGCTCGGCGTGCCTTATTCAGTCAGGTGCCGTGATTGGTTCTGATGGTTTTGGCTATGCCAATGAGAAAGGTGAGTGGATTAAAATTCCGCAAATTGGCACAGTCCGGATCGGTAATCGAGTTGAAATCGGTGCCTGCACGACAATTGATCGTGGCGCATTAGATGACACGATTATTGAAGATAACGTCATTCTCGATAACCAATTACAGATTGCACATAACGTCTGTATTGGCTATGGCACTGCAATTGCTGGCGGTACCATCATTGCTGGCAGCACCCACATAGGTAAATATTGCATTATTGGTGGCGGTGCGGTGATCAATGGCCATATCGAGATTGTCGATGGGGTCACTATTACTGGCATGGGGATGGTGATGCGTAGCATCACCGAGAAAGGCATGTTCTCTTCTGGTATTCCGTTGCAACCGAACAAAGAATGGCGTAAAACTGCCGCTCGCGTTCACCGTATCGAAGATATGCACAAGCGACTTAAAGCACTTGAAAAGTACTTAGAGCAGGAAGCGGAATCCTAATTCTACTTTTTCCCGATTAGGCTCGCCAATTGCGAGTCTTTTTCGTCTATAATGCCAAATAATTTTTGAAAGTTTTACTGTATAGGAATATGACTTTGACGACTGAAACGAAAACGATGCACATCACTGAAATTCAGAGGCTGCTTCCTCACCGTTACCCATTTCTGTTGATTGACCGTGTAATTGACTTTGAAGAAGGCAAATACCTTGTTGGCTTGAAAAATGTGTCAGTTAATGAACCTCAGTTCACTGGTCATTTTCCGCAGTTACCTATTTTTCCAGGTGTGCTGATTTTAGAAGCAATGGCACAAGCAACGGGCCTACTAGCATTCAAAACCTTTGGGGCACCGAAAGATAACGAATTGTATTACTTTGCTAGTATTGATAATGCGAAGTTTCGTAAACCTGTAGGCCCTGGCGACCAACTGATCATCGAAGTTCAGTTCATTAAAGAGCGTCGTGGTATTGCGTTGTTTAATGGCGTAGCGAAAGTTGATGGTGAAGTTGTGTGTTCAGCTGAAATGAAATGTGCTCGTAGAGAGTTTTAATATGATTCATGAAACTGCACAAATCCACCCAAGTGCGGTGGTTGAAGATGGCGCTATCATCGGAGCTAACGTCACGGTTGGTCCATTTACTTACATCACCTCTGGGGTAAGCATTGGCCAAGGTACGGAAGTGATGTCGCATGTGGTCATCAAAGGAAACACCGTCATTGGTGAAGAGAACCGTATTTTCCCTCACGCCGTCATTGGCGAAGAGAACCAAGATAAGAAGTATGGTGGTGAAGATACGCGAGTTGTCATTGGTGATCGCAATGTTATTCGTGAAGCGGTGCAAATTCACCGTGGTACTATGCAAGATAAAACACAAACAGTTGTTGGCAACGACAACCTATTGTGTGTGAATGCCCATATTGCGCACGATGTGATTGTTGGTAATCATACGCATATTGGTAACAACGCAATTCTTGGCGGCCATGTGACGGTCGGTGACTATGCTGGTGTTATGGCGTTGTCGGCGATTCATCCTTTCTGTAGCGTTGGTGCTTATGCCTATATCGGTGGTTGTTCTGCTGTGGTGCAAGATGTCCCTGCTTACGTGTTAGCACAAGGTAACCATGCTTCACCATTTGGCCTTAACCTTGTTGGTTTGAAGCGAAATGGTTTTGAAAAAGCCGAAATTCGCGCGCTACAAAAAGCGTATAAAGAAATTTACCGATCAGGTAAAACGCAAGCAGAAGTCTTACCTATATTGGTTGAGATGGCGAAAGAGTACCCATCGATTCAGCGTTTTACTGATTTACTAGAAAAAACTGAGCGTGGCATTATTCGTTAGTTCACCACTGAGTTTCTATTAATATCCGAAGATCGCTACTTTTTTAGCGATCTTTTGTCTTTTTGACGCCGCATAACGGCTGAGCGGATTCTGTTAGGAAATGATATGCACTCACATGAAAATCCCCTAAGAATCGGTATTGTTGCCGGAGAGCTTTCTGGCGATACATTAGGAGAAGGCTTCATTCAAGCCATCAAGCAGCAATACCCCAATGCACAATTTGTCGGTATTGGTGGCCCTAAGATGATTGCTCAAGGTTGTGAATCTTTATTTGATATGGAAGAGCTAGCCGTGATGGGTCTGGTTGAGGTGCTTGGCCGCTTACCGCGTTTACTGAAAGTTAAAGCGCAGTTGGTGAAGTATTTTAAAGCCAATCCGCCGGATGTGTTTGTTGGTATTGATGCACCAGATTTTAATTTACGACTAGAGCTTGATCTCAAAAAAGCGGGCATCAAAACCGTCCACTATGTGAGCCCATCTGTATGGGCATGGCGTCCCAAACGTATTTTTAAAATCGATGCGGCGACCGATCTAGTGTTGGCATTTCTTCCGTTTGAAAAAGCGTTTTACGACAAGTATCAGGTTGCGTGCGAATTTGTCGGCCATACACTGGCCGATGCCATTCCACTGCAACCCGATAAAATTGCCGCTCGTGAACTGTTGAAATTAGAGACAGATAAACAGTGGCTGGCTGTGCTACCCGGTAGCCGAGGGGGAGAAGTCGGTTTAATTGCCAAGCCATTTATTGAAACATGTCGACAAATCAAACAGAAATACCCTGATATTGGTTTTGTGGTAGCCGCCGTCAATCCTAAACGTAAACAGCAGTTTGAAACCATTTGGCAGGAGATCGCCCCAGAGCTTGATTTTGTTATTATTGAAGACACCGCGCGCAATGTCATCACGGCTGCAGATGCTGTGCTGCTTGCCTCTGGCACAGTCGCACTGGAATGCATGTTGCTCAAACGGCCGATGGTGGTGGGATACAAAGTGAACTGGCTCACCGGATGGTTGGTTCAGAAGCTTGCGATAACCGAATTTGTTTCACTGCCCAATATTTTAGCCGGAGAAGAACTGGTTCCTGAGTTCATTCTTGATGAATGCGACCCACAACATCTGTTTCCTGCGGTCGATAGCATGCTCAGCCGTGATAATTCCTCTTTAATTGAACGTTTTACTGAAATGCATCACTGGATCCGCAAAGGCGCCGATCAACAAGCCGCCAAGGCGGTTTTAAGCTTGATTAACCGTTAACGATTAAAAAGAGCGATTGAAAAATAACGAGAGGAAAATAGACAAGATGGCAGAACAAACACTGACTCCTTTTGAATACCCTAAGGGCTATGTTTTGATTGCAGGAGTGGATGAAGTTGGCCGAGGTCCATTAGTGGGCGACGTAGTGACTGCCGCAGTAATCTTGGATCCGAATAATCCGATTAAAGGTTTAGCCGACTCGAAAAAGTTATCAGAAAAAAAACGCCTAGCGCTTTTTCCTGAAATTCAACAAAAGGCGCTCGCTTGGTCTGTTGGCCGCTGTTCACCAGCTGAAATTGATGAGCTTAATATTCTTCAAGCGACTATGGTGGCGATGCAACGCGCGATTGCAGGTCTAGCGATTCAACCTGATTTGGCTTTAATTGATGGCAACCGTGTCCCACAATTACCGATGCATGGTATCGCAGTCGTCAAGGGTGATATGCGTGTGGCGCAAATCAGCGCCGCCTCAATCATTGCCAAAGTGGTACGCGATAAAGAGATGGAAGCGCTCGATAAATTGTACCCACAATTTGGCTTTGCTCAACATAAGGGCTATCCAACTAAAGCGCATTTTGCCGCGATCGAACAGCATGGCGTCATCGCAGAGCACCGTAAAAGCTTTAAGCCAGTGAAACGCGTGCTTGGAATTGACTAATTGCGGGTGTCAGCCACGAGCAGATTCGCGTAGAATAACCGCCAAATCTTGTACCAAACCTAGCATCTAGGATTTTATTGCATGCCAGAACCAAAGTTTGTCCACCTTCGTGTCCACAGCGACTTTTCTATGATCGATGGCTTGTCCAAAGTGCCACCGCTTGTGAAAAAAGTGGCCGAGATGGGGATGCCTGCCGTAGCGTTGACCGACTTCACGAACTTATGTGGTTTGGTCAAATTTTATGGTACCGCTCATAACTGTGGGGTAAAGCCGATTATCGGTGCAGATTTTGTCATGCAATCCGAGGAGTTTGGTGATGAGCTCACCAAGCTGACGGTTCTAGCGAGTGATAATGTTGGTTACAAAAATCTGACCTTACTGATCTCCGATGCTTATCTACGCGGTCATGTGCAACACCTACCTGTGATTGATAAAGCGTGGCTAGTGAAATATGCCGAAGGCTTGATTGTGCTTTCGGGGGGAAAAAGTGGTGAAATAGGCAAAGCACTGCTTAAAGGTAATCAGGCGTTAGTCGATAAATGTGTCGAGTTTTATCAAACTCATTTTGTCGATCGTTTTTACCTTGAATTGACTCGCACAGGGCGAGCCGACGAAGAGAGCTATCTGCACTTTGCTCTAGAATTGGCTGAAAATAACGATCTGCCCGTCGTTGCAACCAATGAAGTGGTGTTTCTCAGCGAAGAGTTTTTTGAAGCGCATGAAATTCGAGTAGCGATTCATGATGGCTACACCATGGAAGATCCTCGTCGGCCAAAAAATTACAGCCCACAGCAATATTTGCGCACCGAAGCGGAAATGTGTGAGCTGTTTGCCGACATTCCTGAAGCGCTGCAAAACAGTGTTGAGATTGCCAAACGGTGTAATGTTACCGTCCGTTTGGGGGAATATTTCTTGCCCGCCTTTCCAACGGAAGGAATGAAAGAAACCGAATACTTGGTGATGAAATCACAAGAAGGCCTTGAAGAGCGTCTTGAATTTCTGTTCCCCGATCCTGAGGTTCGCGCACAACGTCGCCCTGAATATGATGAACGGCTGCAAATAGAGCTCGAAGTGATTAATAACATGGGGTTCCCCGGTTATTTCTTGATTGTGATGGAGTTCATCCAGTGGTCAAAAGATAACGATATTCCGGTGGGACCGGGGCGCGGATCGGGTGCGGGTTCATTGGTGGCTTATGCGCTCAAAATTACCGATTTAGATCCACTACAATATGATTTACTTTTCGAACGTTTCTTGAACCCAGAACGGGTCTCAATGCCCGATTTTGACGTCGATTTCTGTATGGATAAACGTGACCAAGTTATTGATCACGTTGCTGAAATGTATGGTCGTGATGCGGTATCACAGATCATCACCTTTGGTACTATGGCTGCCAAAGCGGTCATTCGTGACGTGGGACGCGTGCTTGGTCATCCGTTTGGATTTGTCGACCGCATTTCAAAGCTTATTCCACTAGATCCAGGAATGACACTCGAAAAGGCGTTTAAGGCTGAACCCGCGTTACCTGAGCTGTACAACAATGACGAAGACGTCAAAGAGCTGATTGATAAGTGCCGAATTCTAGAAGGTTGCACGCGTAACGCCGGTAAGCATGCGGGCGGGGTGGTGATCTCCCCAACCACCATTACCGACTTTTCGCCGATTTATGCGGATGCTGAAGGGCATTTCCCCGTCACTCAATTTGATAAGAACGATGTTGAAACCGCAGGCTTAGTCAAGTTTGACTTCTTAGGTTTACGCACCTTAACCATTATCGATTGGGCTCTAGGGCTGATTAACCCGCGCTTACAACGAGAAGGCAAAGAGCCCGTTCGTATTGAAGCTATCCCGTTAGAAGACCCAGTTTCATTTCGTGTATTGCAAAATTCTGAAACCACGGCGGTATTCCAGTTAGAATCGCGCGGCATGAAAGATCTGATCAAACGTCTCCAGCCAGACTGCTTCGAAGATATCATTGCACTAGTGGCCCTGTTTCGCCCTGGGCCTTTGCAATCTGGGATGGTGGATAACTTTATCGACCGTAAACATGGCCGAGAGGCGATCTCCTACCCAGATGAAAAATGGCAACATGAGTCATTAAAAGAAATTCTAGACCCAACCTACGGCATCATCTTGTACCAAGAGCAAGTGATGCAGATCGCCCAAGTCCTAGCCGGATACACATTAGGCGGCGCGGATATGCTGCGCCGTGCGATGGGTAAGAAAAAGCCAGAAGAGATGGCCAAGCAGCGGGCGATTTTTGAAGAAGGTTCGATAAAAAACGGCGTGGATGGCGAATTGTCGATGAAAATCTTCGACTTAGTAGAAAAATTCGCCGGTTACGGGTTTAATAAATCGCACTCTGCGGCTTATGCTCTGGTTTCTTATCAAACCTTATGGTTAAAAACCCACTACCCAGCCGAATTTATGGCGGCCGTAATGACGGCCGACATGGACAACACCGAAAAGGTGGTTGGCTTAGTGGATGAATGTTTGCGTATGAATCTTAAAGTGTTACCACCGGATATTAACGCCGGCTTGTACCGCTTTAACGTCGATGAAAATGGCGCAATTGTCTATGGTATTGGCGCGATCAAAGGTGTGGGTGAAGGACCGATTGAAGCGATTTTAGAAGCGCGCACAGCAGGCGGCTATTTTAAAGATTTGTTTGATTTTTGCGCCAGAATTGATCTGAAAAAAGTCAATAAGCGTGTGATTGAAAAGCTTATTTATGCGGGTGCTTTGGATCGTTTAGGCCCACACCGTGCTGCAATGATGGCCTCATTAAATGATGCTGTGAAAGCGGCCAGCCAATTCCACCAAGCTGAAGCCTTTGGTCAGGTTGATATGTTTGGTGTATTGACTGATGCGCCAGAAGAAGTAGAACATAAATATACGCAAGTCCCCGAGTGGCCTGAGAAAGTTTGGCTTGAAGGTGAGCGCGATACATTGGGCCTTTATTTGACCGGGCATCCAATAAACGCACATATTAAGGAACTTGCGAAGTACACCAGTTGTCGACTAAAAGATGCCACGCCAACGCGACGCGATCAATCCGTCACTTTAGCGGGGTTAGTGATTGCGGCTAAAGTCATGACCACCAAGCGTGGCACGCGGATTGGCATCATGACGTTAGATGATCGTTCAGGACGTATGGAAGTGATGTTATTCTCTGATGCGTTAGAGCGGTATGCAGAGCTGTTAGAAAAAGATAGAATTTTAGTGATTTCTGGACAGGTCAGCTTTGATGACTTCAATGGTGGCCTTAAAATGTCGGCGCGCGAAGTCATGGACTTGGGCAGTGCGCGTGAAAAATATGCCCGTGGCTTGTCGATATCGATTGAACAATCACAGATAGACAGCCAGTTTTTTGAGCGCTTTAGTCAGATCTTAGAGCCTCACCGAGCAGGGACTATACCTGTCAATGTATACTACCAACGCGCAGAGGCGAGAGTGCGACTCACTCTTGGTACGCAGTGGCGTGTAACCCCAAGTGATACATTGTTAGACGAATTGAAACAGCTACTTGGCAAAGATCAGGTAGAACTCGAATTTAACTAAAATTTGGCGTCAAATATGTTGAACGCTGAGTATAAAAGGATCGGTAGATGAGCCTAAATTTTCTAGAATTTGAAAAACCAATTGCTGAACTTGAGGCTAAAATTCAGGCGCTACGCGACGTGTCTCGCCATGGTGGTGATAAGTCCGTTGATCTCGACAAAGAGATCGAACAGCTAGAAAAGAAAAGCTTAGAGCTTAAGAAGAAAATCTTTGGTGATTTAGGGGCATGGCAAGTAGCTCAATTGGCACGCCATCCACAACGCCCTTACACGCTTGATTACATCAACCATGTCTTCACTGAGTTTGACGAGTTGGCTGGTGATCGCGCTTTTGCTGATGACAAAGCGATTGTCGGCGGCATTGCTCGTTTAGAAGGACGTCCGGTGATGGTGATTGGTCACCAAAAAGGACGTGAAACGAGAGAAAAAGTAAGACGTAACTTCGGAATGCCAAAACCAGAAGGTTATCGTAAAGCACTGCGTTTAATGAAAATGGCTGAACGTTTTGGTATGCCTATTATTACTTTCATCGATACCGCAGGTGCCTATCCTGGTGTTGGCGCTGAAGAACGTGGTCAATCTGAAGCGATTGCTACAAACCTAAAAGTGATGTCAGGCTTGAAAGTGCCAGTAATTTGTAATGTTGTTGGTGAAGGTGGCTCTGGTGGTGCTTTGGCGATTGGCGTGGGTGACTACGTGAACATGCTGCAATATTCCACTTACGCGGTAATTTCGCCAGAAGGGTGTGCTTCAATCTTGTGGCGAGATTCAGATAAAGCGCCGCAAGCGGCTGAAGCGATGGGCTTAGTCGCTCCTCGCTTAAAAGAGCTTGAGCTGATTGATGAAATTATCGAAGAACCATTAGGTGGCGCGCATCGCGATCCAATACAAATGGCCGCCAACATGAAAGCAACACTGCTAAAACAGCTTGCTGATTTAGAGCCGCTGAATGAAGAAGCATTATTGGCTCGTCGTTATCAACGTTTGATGAACTACGGCTACTGCTAAACAGCAGAGCGAACAATAAATAAAAAGGGTTGGATTCTGTCCAGCCCTTTTTTATCAGCCCGATTTCAGGGCTGGTTTGCTTGGCGCGTTTCAAGGTAAACTGGCATCAATTTCTCTTAGCACTGAAAACCCATGTCTGAACTTTATTCGCTATTTTCACACGTTATCAATCGTCATCGCTTAGCAAGCAGCCAATTGATCTTGGGTTTTAGTGGTGGCATGGACTCGCGGGTGATGCTTGAACTATTGGCGCAATATCGTGACGAAACCTCCTGTGAGTGCTGCGCTGTTTATGTTCATCATGGATTAAGTCAACATGCAGATGCGTGGGCCAAACAGTGCCAGCGCTGGGCCCAACACGCCGCGATCCCTTTTTTTATTGAACGGGTGCAACTCGATACCGCTAGCGGTGAAAGTGTGGAGTCATTGGCGCGTACGGCGCGTTACCAAGTTTTAGCGAAATACATTAACACTGACGATTTGTTACTAACTGGACAGCATAGCGATGATCAGATCGAGACATTTTTGCTCGCGTTAAAGCGTGGTAGTGGACCCAAAGGACTCTCTTCGATGGCACAAGCGATGCCATTTGGCGCGGGGAAAATCGTCCGTCCTTTGCTTGCGGCGACTCGCGTACAGATCGAAAGCTTTGCCGTAACCCAGAATTTGGATTGGGTCGAGGACGAAAGCAACCAAGATACCCGTTTTGATCGTAATTTTATCCGCCATCACATCACGCCAGTTCTTACGCAGCGCTGGCCGCATATTCACCAAGCGGTTGCTCGTAGTGCGACATTGTGTGCTCAGCAGCAGGTGTTGCTTGAAGAGCTGCTACAAGAGGCAATGCAAGAGGCAAAAATGCCTGATGGTAGTTTATCAATTACCGCGCTTTCTCATCGCAGCGAATTAGCACGCTATCAATTGCTAAGAATGTGGCTTGCTCAATTGGGGGAGCCAATGCCGACTCAAGAACATTTAGCGATGATTTGGCAACAAGTGGCGTCTGCGCGTATTGGTGCGAATCCTCGGCTTAAACTAGGGCAAAGTGAGATCCGCCGCTTTGACCAAAAGCTATATTGCATCCAAACTTATCAAGACATTTCAGATTGGCAGGCGATGATCGTGCCCGATCAATCATTAACCTTGCCTGATGGACTAGGTAATCTGAGGTTATCGTCTCATGGTGGTAGCAAGGGAATAGCCTTGCCTGATGATTGCCATCAATTAAGCGTTACGTTTAATCCTGAAGGGCTTGCAGCATGCCCCGTCGGACGAGTGGGAAGTCGAAAGCTAAAAAAATTGTTCCAAGAGTATGGCGTGCCGAGTTGGCTACGACGAAGAACGCCAATATTGATGCATCGGAATCAAGTGGTTGCGATTGCAAATTTATTTGTTGATCGTGACTTCAGTGGGCAAGATTGTGAACTCATCTGGGACAAATGAACGCTTTTCATGCAAAATTCGTATAAAACATACAATGAATATGGACATAAAGGTGGAGCAATGAAAAAAGTCGCGATTGGAATAGTTATGGGTTTTACGTTGTTAGCGGGAAGCGCGTTTGCTGGAGACCCAGCCGCAGGGCAAGCCAAAGCAGCTATCTGCGCGGCGTGTCACGGCGCAGACGGGATTGCCCTTATTCCGGGATATCCAAATCTAAAAGGGCAAAATGAGCAATACCTTATCTCATCAGTTAAAGCCTACAAGAATAAAGAGCGTAATGGTGGTTTAGCCGTCGTAATGCAAGCGCAAGCGGCAATGCTCAGTGATGCCGATATTGAAAACTTAGCGGCCTATTTCGCAAGTCTTAAGTAAATGACAGTGAACGGGTTTCAATCAGCCCAAGCGTTGCTTGGGCTTTTTATTGATTGTTTTTTTTTGCTAGCAGATAATGCCACCAATTGACGAAAGTGTAAGGGATGAACATGAAAAAAATCGAAGCCATTATTAAGCCATTTAAACTTGATGACGTCCGCGAAGCGTTAGCTGAAGTCGGGATCACGGGTATGACAGTTTCTGAAGTAAAAGGATTTGGTCGTCAGAAAGGGCATACTGAATTGTACCGTGGCGCTGAGTACATGGTGGATTTCTTACCTAAAGTGAAGCTTGAAATTGTGGTGACTGACGATGTCGCTGATCGCTGCGTTGACACCATTATTGAGACGGCGCAAACGGGAAAAATTGGTGATGGTAAAATTTTCATTACCAATATTGAACGAGTGGTACGAATTCGTACCGGTGAAGAAGACGAAGACGCTATTTAGCCGTACACCGAGAAGAAGGGAGCCAATGGCTCCTTTTTTGTCTCTTTATTAATGCATCCCTACCAATTTTGTTGAACGTTATGAAAAGAAAATATCTGCTTGTTTTGCCGCTGTTGCTGATTACCGCGGCTGTGGTTAGTTTTTTCTCTATTTTTACTATTCCTTCAACGCCGCAATTGTTGACTATTGATGGGAAAAACGCTTCATCTCCACTGATTTGTTACGATAATCCAAACGCTCGCGCAATTGATGTGCGTGGTCAGCTTAATGTGCTGGTTTGGAATATCTATAAACAAAATAGAGCAACATGGCAAAGTGAGCTGGATAAATTCAGCCAAGATGCCCAATTGGTGTTGCTACAAGAAGCGAGCATGACCTTGTCATTGAAAGAGTGGATCAGCCAAAAGCAGTGGGGGGGGACGCAAGCGGATGCTTTTCGTATTTTTGGTGAATCAGCCGGAGTGTTAAATCTTGGCAAGCAGATGCCAGTATTAGCGTGTGCTTACACCGAATTAGAGCCTTGGTTGCGCTTACCCAAATCGGCGATTTACGCCCTGTATCGTTTAAGTGATGGTCAGACTCTGGCGGTTGTAAACCTGCATGCAGTGAACTTTACCTATGGAACGCAAGAGTATACCAATCAGCTGGAAGCGCTACTCGTTCAATTAAAAACACATCAAGGGCCAGTGATTGTCGGTGGCGATTTTAATAGCTGGAGTCAAGCAAGAATGGACACATTAACCGCTGCATTAAATCGTGTGGGTTTGAAGGAAGTGTTGTTCGAACCCGATCATCGTGTTCAGTTTGTGACGGGCTTGGTGCTTGATCATCTTTTTTATCGTGGTTTAACACTGCTCAATGCAAAAGCGCCCGTAACGGACGCTTCTGATCATAACCCACTATTGGCGAGTTTTAGTTTATAACCACTTTCTAGCTGATGGCGATGTACAGCGCCCAAATCAGGTAATAGCCAATCCAAGGCAGCGCCGAAATCACCAGAGCTTGGCCGCGTTCAAGCTCTGTCCATGCACCCACCGCCGCGTAGCCAAGTACGATGTACCAAGGCAAAAGCAGTGGGAAGGAGCTGGCAAATTGAGACCAATCATTAGTCAGTGGCAACTTAATTAGGCCATTTAAACTGTTAAGGTCAGCAGCGTAAGTCATCACGTGGCCATGTTTGAGTAATAAGCTCGCGTAACTGGCGAGATCGCCCAACACGGCTGGGAAAGTGATGACAGTACTTGCGGCAAACCAACGCCAGAAACCGTGCTGATGTTGGCTCTGCTTGGTCGCCAAATTGAACCATAATGCCAACATGAAAATCGTTAGCGTGCGGCCTACCACATCACTGATAATTTCGCTTGCCATCAAGGTGTTGGCATCTAACATTTCAAGCTGAGCGGGGTTGATCATAGCCAACTGCGCCGAGAGCCCCGCTTTTAACCATTCAAGGTTAACTACGTCAAAATAAGCCCCCCAAAATAGAAAGGGACTCAGGATTAAAAAGAGATAAGGTTGCCAACCCCACATGCCGCGTTGATAAAGGGCTAAAAAACAAGACGTGGGGGAACGGAAAATATCCACCAACATGATTAACGGGTTACTGGAAGGATTCATACACTGACCTTAGTGACATCGACGTAGAGCTTGAGTTTTTGGCCCGGCTTTAAGTACTTTTGGTTTGCAAGCTCGTTCCATTTTACAATGTCGAGGCTTTTGACTTTAAACTTATTAGCGATGGCGCTGAGTGTATCGCCGCTACGCACTTGATAAAAGACGGTGCGAATGATGGCACCCTCACTGCTATTTTTCCAAATGACCAGTGTTTGGCCAATCTTCAACGTGTCTCTTGGCCCCATACCGTTCCATTTTGCTAAGGACTGATGGGAAACATTGTGCTGTTTGGCAATGCTCCATAAGCTATCACCTCTGGCTACCGTATGAGACAGCTTGTACTGACCACGGGCCATCGCTTGCGTTTTTGCTAAGCGGTTACTGGCACTGAGTGCGTATGTTTTTTCGTCTTTTACGGATGTTGGGATCATTAAATACTGCCCAACGCGAATGACGTTGCCATTGAGATTGTTGGCCGTCTGAATCACTTTGCTGGTGGTATTGTGCTGTTGAGCAATCACACTCAAGCTATCGCCGGATTTTACCTTGTAGCGTACTAACTTCATCCCTTTACCGCGATTCTCTTCAACTTTCTGAGCAAAGCGTTCCACTTTATCTACTGGGATAAGCAGTTGATGAGGTCCCGTCGGCGAGGTCGCCCATTGATTGTAAGCTGGGTTGTAACTTTGCAACTCTTTCACGCTCATTCCGGCGTAATTGGCGGCAATGGCAAGATCAAGCTGTTCCTGAGGGTCGACTAACGTTAACACTGGTTTGTTAGCGATCGCTGGGATTTCAATGCCATATTTTTCTTGATTGGCAACAATATCGGCCAGTGCGAGTAATTTAGGGACGTAGCCTGTGGTTTCATCGGGTAAGTCGAGTGAGAAAAAGTCGGTTGGTTTACCAGCCTTGTGATTTTTACGAATCGCGCTAGAGATCCGCCCACCACCGCTGTTATAGGCGGCAATCGCATGGCTCCAATCACCATCAAAACGCTTATTTAATGCAGTGAGATAATCCAAAGCCGCATCGGTGGCGGCGTCTACATCTCGTCTTCCGTCATACCAAAAATTTTGCTCTAGGCCATACATCTCTCCCGTACTCGGCACAAATTGCCACAGCCCCGCAGCGCTACCGTGTGAGTAGGCAAAGGCATCAAACGAGCTTTCAACAATGGGTAAGAGTGCTAACTCAAGTGGTAAGCCGCGCTGCTCAATTTTCTCAGTGATAAGGTAAAGAAATGGCTTTGCTCGCTCGGCAACAGTTTGTAGGTGATTAGGGTGTTTAAGATACCAAGTTCGATAATAATTCACTGATTTATGATCTGGGATATCCATCGACAACTGCATTGCGATGCGCTGCCATACGTCCGTTTGCTCTTGTGGCGTGATCACTTTCGGCGTTGTGTTTTTTGCAGATGACGACTTTTGTTTAGCCATCTCTTTTTGTGTCTGAATCTGAGGGCTATTTGCCTCTTTGGCATTTGGCGCTGTTGTTTGGTCTGTTGGCTGAGTGATTTGGCACCCCGCTAACAAGAGCACCATCACCCAGCTAAATTGAAATCGCATCTATCTCAGCCCTTTGACTTAATGGCTGCTGATAATACTTGGCACTTTATTGCTATGACAAGCAGCAAATCGTCAAAATTCGTTCTTCCACTCACGTAACGCGGTAAAAATTGATAGAGGATCGGCTTGTTGAGTACGATTCGCGACGGATTTCATCACACTCTCTTGCTGGGTCCGCAAAAATGGATTGATCCATTTTTCTTGGCGGATCGTGGTCGGTAATGTCGATTTCTGCTGGGCTCGGAGCCGGTTGACGGTATCTCGATACTGTTGAAGTTGGTCATTATCGGGCTCAACGGCTAAAGCAAATGCGACGTTACTTGCGGTATATTCGTGCGCGCAATAGACCTCAGTCTCTTCTGGCAATGCGGCAAGTTTACACAGTGACGTAAACATTTGCTCCATTGTGCCCTCAAAAACACGGCCACACCCTGCGGAGAACAGTACATCGCCACAAAACAGTTTATTGTCACCGACATAGCCAATGTGACCTTTTGTGTGTCCTGCGAGATCAAGAACCATAAAGATTTCATCGAATAGTTCTAGCTGATCGCCAGCTTCAACCGCGTGCGTTAAGGTAGGAATAGGTTCATGAGCGGGACCAACAACGTTAATGCTGGGAAACTGGCGAACCAGTTCTGCAACACCACCAATGTGATCATGGTGATGGTGGGTAATTAATATTGCTTCGAGCGTTAATTGATGCTTCGAGAGGTACTCAAGCACTGGTGCTGCATCACCGGGATCGACCACAGCACAACGCTGATCGCTATTTTGGATCAGCCAGATGTAATTATCATTAAATGCGGGTATGCTTTTGATCTGTAACATGAGTATCTCCAATCACCGAGGTGAAATAGGTTATCGATGAAGCCAGCGCGTAGCGAAAAAAAATTAGATAAGCCTCATTCTTGGTCCCAACTTAAAAATGGCCAGTGGGTTAGTGATTCTATTCAGACTCGGCTTGATGAATGGTGCTCTAAATTATTTGGCTATCATATGCTTAAGCTCGGTGGTTTGAGTTGTGAGCTTGCCAGTTGCAACTGCAATATTCAACACCAAGTTCATCTTGATATTGAAAACCCACTCCATACGGTGATTGCCGATAGCTACGAACTGCCTTTTCTCGAAAAGAGTTTTGATGTGGCTATTTTAGCGCACCAACTGGATTATTGTGGCGATCCGCACCGTATCTTACGCGAAGTTGATCGCGTGATGATGGATGATGGCTACATCATTATTACGGGGTTTAATCCAATCAGTTTTACGGGGATCGCAAGTTTGATGCCTTGGCGAAAACATAACTTACCTTGGAGCGGTCGTATGTTTACCGCTAACCGAATTAAGGACTGGCTGAGTGTCTTGAACTATCAAGTGATTGACTGTGACCAATATGCCCTTTTTCCGATGCAAAAATATCAACCCATGTGGGCGTGGTTGGAAAATGGTATTGGCGACTGGGCCGCTCCATTTGGTAGCCTGTATTTCATCGTAGCGCGCAAACGTACTTATCCCTTGAAACCGATTAAACCTCATTGGCGTTTTAAACGGCGTCTTTCGCCAGTTAGCCTGAACTACCGTTTATCAACTCAGAACCAAGATAAGGCCTGTTACCCTTATTCGGATGCTTGATACCCAATATCGTCTTCGGTTGGATTTTCTGCTGCATTGCGTGCTAATTCATCGCACATTTCATTTTCACGATGACCCGCATGGCCTTTCACCCAGCGCCAGTCAATAGTATGGCGGGCGCTTTCTTTATCGAGTGCTTGCCATAAATCGGCATTCTTCACTGGTTTTTTATCCGATGTTTTCCAACCGCGTTTTTTCCAGTTGTGGATCCACTGAGTAATACCTTGACGAACGTATTGGCTGTCTGTGGTGAGAATAACATTACATGGCTCTTTCAGTGTTTGCAGTGCAACCACTGCCGCTAACATTTCCATTCGGTTGTTAGTGGTGAGTCGGTAGCCTTTGGCTAACGTTTTTTCGGTTTCTTTGTAACGAAGGACAACCCCATAACCACCCGGGCCAGGATTACCTAAGCAAGATCCATCAGTGAAAATTTCCACCTGTTTTGTCATGATTTGATACTATTAGGTTACGCACATTATTGGCATAGTCTGACATACATATCCTTATGAATACTAGCAGCAATTCCCAATCCCAACGTATCGTCGTTCTCGATACGGAAACCACGGGTATGAACCGTGAAGGCGGCCCTCACTATGAAGGACACCGCATTGTTGAAATCGGTGCCGTTGAAATTATCAACCGCAAGCTGACAGGCCGCCACTTCCATGTCTACCTGAAACCCGATCGTGAGATTCAGTTAGAAGCGATCGAGATCCACGGTATTACCGATGAGTTTTTGATGGACAAACCGCAATATCGCGATGTGCATCAAGAGTTTTTAGATTTCATCAAGGGAGCTGAGCTGGTGGCACACAACGCTCCCTTCGACGTCGGTTTTATGGATTACGAGTTTCGCAAGCTCGACGCTAAAATCGGTAAGACGGAGCAGTATTGCAAAGTGACCGATACGCTTGCTATGGCAAAGCGTATTTTCCCCGGCAAACGCAACAATTTGGATATACTTTGTGATCGTTATGGTATCGATAACTCACATCGTACCTTGCACGGTGCATTGCTCGATGCGGAGATATTAGCGGACGTTTATCTGCTGATGACTGGCGGGCAAACCTCGTTACAGTTCAGTGCCGGAACGCGCAGTGATGGCAGTGTGGGAGGAGAGTCAATAAAACGAGCTGTCGCAGGTCGGAAAAAGCTAAAGGTTTTGCAGGCTTGTGCCGATGAATTACAAGCACACCAAGAAAGATTGGATCTAGTCGAAAAGAGCGGAAGTTGCCTTTGGCGTCAGTAGGAGAAAATATGTTGAGGATAATGGTGGCTATTGCTGCGCTGATGTGGAGTATTGGCGTTTTTGCGGCAAATCCATCCTCGATGTCGCTACTCGATAATCGTTTTCGAGTGGATCCAACCATTTCACAAATTACTTTTGTCGTGTATCGCGAAAAGTCATCTCAGCCAGTGGTGCTTGTGCGGCCAGATGGTAAGAAATATTACGCGTGGCGGTACGATGAGAATATGCGTTGGTATCAAGAACCCACAATGGATATCATTTCAATTGATAAGCCAATGCCTGGGCCTTGGCAGGCCATAGGCAAGGTTTCCTCACAAAATAGCATCAAGCTTATTTCTCATCTGCAACTTGATACTGATCTGTTTCCTACGCGCTTATACCTTGGTGAAGTGATAAAATTTACCGCGCGATTAACCTCCGACGGTAAGCCTTTATTGTTGAGAGACTTTCTCGATAGAGTCAACTTAAAAGTGACTTTTACTAAGTTCGTTGAAAATGAAGAAGAACTGATCAAAGAGGCGCGTCCATTACCTGAGGTTATTGGTGAATTTGCTGATGATGGACGTGGTTTAGATGAACGTCCTGGTGATGGTGTATTTACGGTTGCGTTACCTATCACTCCAGTGCCGGGTAAATACCGTGTTAGGATCACTTCTGGTAACGGCGTGTTTTTACGCGCTCAAGAGCAAGAAGTGTTAGTTTACCCTACGCCAGTGTCGACTACCTTTATCCAGTCCCGAGTAGATGGCGCGCCGCACCAAATTGTGTTTGCAGGTGAGTTAGGCATGGTTGAACCCGGATCGATAGCGGCGCATGTTGAGCATGCCAATATTTATGATGATATTTTTGCTACTGAAGGACTATCCGGAAAAGAGTCACTCAAGCTTAATTTGGAAATTCCATACAAAGGGGATAACGGTAACTATCGTTGGTCTGGAAGGTTATATGCGACAGAGCTCGCTAGCCAGCGCCCACTTTATTTCCCACTTTCAGAGCGTACTTACAGCGTGGTGGATGATGTTAACATTGAGGAGACTCGCCGTTTGCAGATGGAAGAAGAGATTAAGCAGCGTAGGCTTGAACAGGAGCAACTGATTATTCAGATGAGAGAAGAGGCAACGAGTCGCAGTATTATGTTCATCGTGATTGGTAATATTGTTGCAATATTCATAGGTCTTCTAGCGTGGTTTGTGATGCGTAAGATTAAAGCGAAAAAGGCGTTGCAACCCGAATTACAGTTGAATATGCCGAAGAAATAACAAGGGATGTTGCCGAGTTGGTAACCTCTTGATTCTGTATTCTAGTCATAGAAAAGGGCGCTTAAAGCGCCCTTTGACATTCAATAGATTGACTTACGCAACATCATTTATTGCCGGATATTGAGGCTTTGCGGCCAGTTCCTGTGGCGCAAAATCATCGACATTAATGGTATACAAACGATGAGCCTCAGCTTCCGTTAATAGCTGTGCTTCTTGTTCGGTTAGAATTTTTTGTTGTAAGCCAATGGCGGCCACTTCATCTAAACGCAAAAATGGACGGCGTTGATTGGTGACGCTGCACACTTTATCGAACAAAGGCTCTGCACGTAAAATGATGTCCAGTGCTTGTTCAATCTTACCCGCCGCATTATGCGCCGTTGGGGCGAGATATTGGTTGCGACCGATGCGTGAACGAGTTTCACTCGGTGTTTGTAGGATCTGCGCAACTTGGCTATCTAATTTATCGCTAGGTGCTTTGCGTACTCGACCAATCGGCATCAACAATATACGAAGTACCTTACCAATCGCTTTATTCGGGAAGTTGGCTAAGAATTCATCAATGGCGACTTCCGTCTGCTTCAAACTGTCTTGCAGACCCCAATGAACCAAAGGAAGATCCTCCACGGGACGACCATCATTTTCAAAACGCTTAAGTGTGGCAGAACTGAGGTAGAGTTGGCTCAAAATATCGCCAAGGCGTGCTGACAAACGCTCTTTACGTTTGAGAGAGCCTCCCAATACAGCCATCGAAATATCAGAAAGCAGTGCTAAGTTAGCGCTGTAACGGTTTAGTTGTTGATAGTAGCGTTTGGTTGCATCATTAGTCGGTGCAGATGAACCCAAACCATCGGTAACACCAAACCAAATACTGCGCACAAGATTACTCATGGTGAAGCTGACGTGACCTGCAAGAGCGGCGTCAAATTTCTCAACGGCATCAGAGTCTTGTGAATAAGCGGCGTTCATTTCTTCTAAAACATAAGGGTGACAACGGATAGCGCCTTGACCAAAGATGATCATTGAGCGAGTCAGAATATTGGCCCCTTCTACGGTTACGGCAATCGGTGCACCTTGGTAGCTGCGAGCTAAAAAGTTAGCAGGGCCAATACAAATGCCTTTCCCGCCCACGATATCCATTGCATCAATAATGCTGCGTTGACCACGGTGGGTACAGTGGTATTTGACTATAGCGGAAATGACCGAGGGTTTTTCGCCCAGATCAATACCAGCTACGGTTAAATTGC
Source organism: Vibrio anguillarum (assembly GCF_001989995.2). Classification (GTDB taxonomy): domain Bacteria; phylum Pseudomonadota; class Gammaproteobacteria; order Enterobacterales; family Vibrionaceae; genus Vibrio; species Vibrio anguillarum. The sequence goes on along the minus strand of NZ_JAHGUP010000019.1, from coordinate 39,256 downwards.
TCGCCGCATCCATCACATAAGCGTTACCACCTAAACGTGCTAATGGCTCTTCGACACCTTCCATATGGCCAATTGGTTGCTTAAATTGACGACGAATCCGAGCGTAAGCTCCTGTTGCTAGCGCCGCAGTTTTAATTCCGCCCGTCGAGTTAGAAGGTAACGTAATGCCACGTCCAACCGATAAACACTCTACAAGCATACGCCAGCCTTGTCCTGCCATGCTTGGTCCGCCAATAATGAAATCAAGCGGCACAAATAAGTCGTTAGCACGTGTCGGACCATTTTGGAATGGAACGTTCAATGGCATGTGGCGATTGCCAATTTCAACTCCTTTTAAGTGGGTTGGGATGAGCGCACAAGTGATGCCAAGATCTGTTTTATCCCCAAGTAAGCCGTCAGGATCGCGCAGTTTGAATGCTAGGCCTAATACGGTTGCAACCGGGGCGAGCGTGATGTAGCGCTTGTTCCACGTTAGGCGCATCCCTAACACTTCTTTTCCTTCCCATTTCCCTTTACATACCACGCCAAAATCAGGAATTGAACCTGCATCGGAACCTGCTTCTGGGCTGGTTAATGCAAAGCAGGGAATCTCTTTTCCTTCCGCTAAACGTGGCAGGTAATGGTTTTTCTGATCTTCAGTACCATAATGTTGTAAAAGTTCGCCCGGGCCTAAAGAGTTCGGTACACCAACGGTGGATGAAAGCACTCCAGATACACCCGTTAGCTTTTGTAGCACAATGGATTGTGCATAAGCTGAAAATTCCAAGCCGCCGTATTGTTTTTTAATGATCATGGCGAAGAATTTATGATCTTTTAAATATTGCCAAACCTCAGGAGGTAAGTCGGCTAATTCATGCGTAACTTGATAATCGCTAACCATTGCACACACTTCGTTGACTGGTCCATCAATAAAGGCTTGCTCTTGTGCACTTAATGTCGGCGCTGCAATTTTGTGTAGTTTGTTCCAGTTCGGTTTGCCTTTAAACAGTTCAGCTTCCCACCAAACGGTTCCTGCATCTAATGCCTCTTTTTCGGTTTGTGACATTGCAGGCAGCACTTTTTTGAACAGTGTTAATGCTTTTTCGCTAATCACGCTTTGACGGATAGAGGGAACGGCTAATAAAGCGATAGCCGCTAAATATAGCAACCATCCAATCACCCTGGTGTAATCCAGCAGGGTAAGAACCACCATGGTTACCGTTAGTGCAACTAATGCGCTAAAAAGTGACATTCGGTGGTAGAGGCACACACCGAACACGGTGAGAAAACTAAGTATAGAGAGCAAGATGTCCATAATTTCATTCCTTTGAGACTGTATTCACGCCATTGCGGCTGATTTTTGTCAGTGCATTGGGAAGTGTTGTTAGTCGTCTCGTTTGTGTAAGTGGTCTAACCAGTGCTAAGTGTAATCAAATTATTAACGAAATGTAAAACCTTGTATTGTTCAAAAAGTGATCCATGTAGGGCAAAACCTCAAAATAAACAACCCATAGAGGGCTTTCTGGGGTGGGAAGCGGGAGAAAACAACAATTCTTGAAGTCGAACTATCGACAGAAAGGATGGTTTGGGTAAACTCAAGCCTGTTACTGGCTCTTGATTGATGGAGCCTATCGGTAAACAGATTAAAAAGAGAATATATCTATGTACCAGGATTTAATTAAAAGTGAATTGACCGAAGCGGCTGACGTGCTAAACAAATTTCTTAATGATGAGCATAACATCGCTCAAATTGAGGCCGCCGCAAAACTGATTGCCGACTCATTTAAGCAAGGCGGAAAAGTGCTCTCTTGCGGTAATGGCGGTTCCCACTGTGATGCAATGCACTTTGCTGAAGAGCTAACGGGGCGCTATCGCGAGAATCGTCCGGGTTATCCTGGTATTGCTATTTCAGATCCAAGCCATTTGTCTTGCGTTAGCAATGATTTTGGTTACGATTTTGTATTCTCTCGCTATGTGGAAGCGGTGGGCTCAAAAGGCGATGTCCTGTTTGGCCTATCGACTTCTGGTAACTCGGGGAACATTTTGAAAGCGATTGAAGCGGCCCAAGCCAAAGGGATGAAGACCATTGCACTGACCGGTAAAGATGGTGGGAAAATGGCAGGTTTAGCGGATATCGAGATTCGTGTCCCGCACTTCGGCTACGCGGATCGTATCCAAGAAATCCATATCAAGATCATCCACATCGTTATCCAACTGATTGAAAAAGAGATGGCGTAAGAAGTTCAACATCGTTCTTTTCTTTTAATGTGTTTGTGGTTGCAAAAGGGAGTGCATTAAACCATGTGTGAATTGCTCGGTATGAGTGCCAATGTGCCGACTGATATTTGCTTTAGTTTTACTGGGTTGATTCAGCGTGGCGGCAACACGGGGCCGCATCGTGATGGTTGGGGAATCACTTTCTATGAAGGGAAGGGGTTTCGCACCTTTAAAGACCCTAACCCTAGCTTTCAGTCAAAAATTGCAGAGCTTGTGCAGAGTTACCCTATAAAAAGTCGGGCAGTGGTTAGCCATATTCGTCAAGCAAATCGGGGGGGGGTGAATTTGGAAAATACTCACCCATTCACTCGAGAATTGTGGGGGAGATATTGGACGTTCGCTCACAATGGACAATTGGCTGATCACCAGCAGCTAGAAACTGGGCGCTATCGCCCTGTTGGTGAAACGGATAGCGAGCAAGCTTTCTGTTGGTTGTTAAAGCAGTTAGAAGCGCGTTATCCTGAACCGCCTCAAGATATGCTCAGCATGTTTCAATTCGTTGCGAAGTGTTGCGATCAACTTAAGATGCAAGGTGTGTTTAATATGCTACTTTCTGATGGTGAGTTTGTGGTGACCTATTGCACGAATCATCTGTACTGGATTACTCGACGCGCCCCCTTTGGGAAAGCAAGTTTACTTGATGAAGATGTCGAGATTAACTTCCAAGAAGAAACAACGCCTGATGATGTTGTGTCAGTGATTGCGACTCAGCCACTGACGGGAAATGAAACTTGGCAACGAATGAAGCCAGGCGAATATGCGATTTTCCATTATGGCGAATACGTTGATGGCAATGCGCAGTCCTTAGCTGACATTCCGTTTGCCGCGGCAAAGCCAGGCTGCCAAGCACCTATTTAAGTTTTTTATTCTTAAGCTTGTTCTATTTACTGCTGTTTGAATTGTATTTGAGATGACAATAAAAAGGTTGCTGTTGAGGCAACCTTTTTCGCACTATTTAGAGATACGATTTATTCATCGAAAGCATAACCATGCATGCCAAGTAATTGGCCATCTAAATAGGCTTTACCTTCACGCATTTCCAAGCGTCCTTCAACGAACCATTGTGCCACTAGTGGGTAAATTCGATACTCTTGAGCTTGGACACGTTGAGTCAAAATCTCAACGGTATCTTCATCAAAAATAGGCACTTTTGCTTGTAGAATGACTGGGCCACCATCAAGTTGTTCAGTCACAAAATGCACACTGGTGCCATGCTCTTCATCACCTGCGTGAATCGCGCGTTGGTAGGTATTCAACCCAGGATATTTAGGAAGTAAAGAAGGATGAATATTGAGCATCCGTCCTAAATAGTGACGCACAAACTCACCACTCAGAATACGCATGTAGCCAGCAAGAATGATTAAGTCAGGCGCGTATTGGTCAATTTTCTCCATCAATACCGCATCAAACGCATCTCGCGTATCAAAGGCATTTGGGTCAATATGCACCGCCGCCGCACCTGCTTTTTTAGCTCGTTCTAAGCCATAAGCAGTTGCTTTGTTTGAAAAAACAGCCGTTACTTTGCCATCTTTAATTTTCGTTTCACACGCATCAAGGATAGCCTGTAAGTTGGTGCCATTTCCTGAAACTAAAACAACAATACTTTTCATCAGTTATTTGATCTCTACTTGCTCTTCATCGAGTTGAGCTTCAGCAATATGACCGATAACCCACGCATTTTCGCCTTCCGCTTGCAGTAATTGAACCGCCGCTTGTGCTTGATCCATTGGAAGCGCAACAATCAGTCCTACACCACAGTTAAATGTGCGGTACATTTCGTGAGTGGTTACATTCCCTTTTTCTTGCAGCCATTGGAAAATAATTGGCCATTCCCAGCTATTGCCATCAATCACCGCTTTCGTCCCTTGCGGAAGAACGCGAGGAATGTTTTCCCAGAAACCACCGCCAGTAATGTGTGAAATGGCGTGAATATCGTGCTCGGCGATCATCTTAAGCGCTGATTTGATGTAAATTTTGGTTGGTGTCAGTAAGTGTTCACCAATCGTTTTGCCAGCCAAGTCTTCATTTTTGTCGGCACCTGATACTTCCAAAATCTTGCGAACTAATGAATAGCCGTTTGAGTGAGGGCCGCTAGAGCCAACCGCAATCAGAGCATCACCTGCTGCTACTTTTGAGCCATCAATGATCTCTTCTTTTTCAACCACACCGACACAAAAGCCAGCGACATCGTAATCTTCACCTTCGTACATACCCGGCATTTCAGCGGTTTCACCACCGATCAAAGCGCAACCTGCTTGCACACAACCATCGGCAATACCCGACACCACATCAGCAGCTGTATCTACATCCAATTTGCCCGTGGCATAGTAGTCCAAAAAGAAAAGCGGTTCAGCACCTTGAACAATCAAATCGTTAACACACATTGCAACCAAGTCAATGCCAATGGTGTCGTGCTTATTCATATCCAATGCGAGGCGAAGTTTTGTGCCAACTCCATCGGTGCCAGAGACTAAAACAGGATGTTTATATTTGGTTGGTAGCTCGCAAAGCGCGCCAAAACCACCAATGCCACCCATAACTTCAGGGCGACGAGTGCGTTTGACGGCGCCTTTAATTCGTTCAACAAGTGCATTGCCTGCATCAATATCTACGCCAGCATCTTTGTAACTAAGAGAAGTGTTATTACCGCTCACGGGGAAGTCCTCGGTCATAAGTTGGATATGAAAACGGCGCTATTCTAACAGGGCTTAAAACAAAAAGGAAAACGTTTGCGTCAGTTTTTTTGTTTATAATTGGCACTGAAATTAGCATAAAAAGTGTGTACAATTCGAAGGTTTGTTTAAATGTCGTCGGAGATGAAAATGAAAGTTGTTGAAGTTAAACACCCTCTAGTTAAGCATAAACTTGGGTTAATGAGGGAAGGGGATATCAGCACTAAGCGTTTTCGTGAGTTAGCTACAGAAGTGGGTAGCCTACTAACTTATGAAGCAACCTCAGACTTTGAAACAGAAAAAGTGACGATTGAAGGCTGGAATGGCCCAGTTGAAATTGATCAAGTCAAAGGTAAAAAAGTAACGGTAGTACCTATTTTGCGTGCTGGTCTTGGCATGATGGACGGCGTTTTGGAGCACATTCCAAGTGCGCGGATTAGTGTTGTTGGCATCTATCGTGATGAAGAAACGCTTGAGCCTGTCCCTTATTTCAACAAACTCGCTTCTAATATTGAGGAGCGAATTGCGCTTGTGGTTGACCCAATGCTGGCAACTGGCGGTTCCATGATTGCGACGATCGATTTGCTCAAGGAGCGCGGCTGTAACCAATTTAAAATTCTCGTTTTAGTTGCAGCGCCTGAAGGCATCGCGGCGTTAGAAAAAGCGCACCCTGATGTTGAGCTCTATACGGCGGCAATTGATGAGAAATTGAATGATAAAGGTTATATCGTTCCTGGTCTTGGCGATGCTGGTGATAAGATTTTTGGTACGAAATAAGCGTTAATTTTATGCTGTCTTAAAGGAGAAACGAAAGTTTCTCCTTTTTTATAGTTGCTTCGGTTTTTTATAGTTGTTTCAGTGATGCGTCATTACGGTCATTTTATTGCTCAACAGAATTAACGCATTGTTCGATGATTATTTTTTAAGACTTAACGTACTGCTTTTTCTGTGGCTATTAGCTGGCGCACCTTGTGATGAATTTGTGGGTCGGCGCGGTGCTCTTTTTGTATTTGGAGCATGGCGAAACTCATCGGCATTGCGTCCTTGGAACGTTTTTGGCTTTTGATTTCTGCGTGCCGTCGAGGTTTGATTTTGCTCACGACTATCAAACAGTTTTGCATCGGTAGCTTTGCGAATACGCTTACCCGTCACATCAAGCTTGGACGCGCCTTCCGTACCGCAAGAACTCTCACACATTGCTAATATTTCAGCGACTTCCTCGTCGCTTAAATAACGCCATTCACCATTCGGGATACCGTCTAGGCTGATGTTCATAATACGAACTCGGCGTAGTTTAAACACTTCGTAACCTAAGGCCTCACACATACGACGAATTTGACGGTTTAACCCTTGTGTTAACACAATTCTAAAGGAGAACTTCGTTTCTTGGGTTACTTTGCAAGGCAGTGTCACCGTATCAAGAATTTCCACACCAGAGGCCATCTTATGTAGAAATTCGTCGGTGATGGGTCTATCTACTCGGACGACGTACTCTTTTTCATGGTTATTACCAGCACGTAATATCTTATTGACTATGTCACCATCGTTAGTCAGAAAGATCAGTCCATCAGATGGTTTGTCTAATCGACCTATCGGGAAAATACGTTTGTGGTGGCCAATAAAATCAACAATGTTACCTGGAATATCGCGCTCTGTTGTGCAGGTGATTCCTGTCGGTTTGTTAAGGGCAATGTATATCGGTTTTTCTTTTGATTTTAATGGATTACCATCAATACACACCTCATCGTTCGGCGTGACTTTAGTGCCCATTTCCGGCAATAGTCCATTGATGGTTACTCGGCCTTGTTCAATTAACTTATCGGCCTCTCGACGAGAACAAAAACCAGTTTCACTGATGTATTTGTTTAAACGGATGGTGGCTTGTTGTGACATAGGTTGCTCTTACGTTTCCCAACGGCGGTGAATAAAAAGAAAGCAACACTCTGAGTGTTGCCTAGTAACGTTGCGATATTTTAGCAGTTAATATTAATTAACCAAGGCGTTTTTAATGACACTCATGGTTTCCAGCCTTTCCCCATCACTTTTCCTCAACAAGATATAGACGGCATTGACGTCTTTATTTATATGCTGAGGGAATGCTTTTATTTGCATGAGAAAATGGAAACTATTTTGAGACAGGTGTTCTTATCGAACCGTTCTTGAGTAGCGAATGATGCCATTCATCAAGAAGATAGAGTTATTAACGCGATAAAAAACCGGAGCAGACAGATAATCCACCCCGGTGCATAGCGTCACACTATTTTTCAATAGGTGCTAAGCGATCTAGTGAGGAGATTTGTCATTCATCACTTTATAAATGAAGAAACCGCCATAAAACAGCATAAGACCAAAAGCACCAAAGATTACTATCATTGAAGATAGTCCCACAGCATTACCAAATAGGAGATCAAGCCAAAAGTCCATGTTTCCTCCAAAGTTTCGAAGACACAGCCAAGTTAAAGTTTGCTCTGTTTGCTGACACTGATCTGGATCAATTATGTTGCATAGGTTAACTTGATGTTTCTATTGGTGTGTAATTAGTCACGTTTTTATGTGTATTTGATGGTGATTTAGCCAATGAGTTTGTTATTTGATGGAAATAAGATTAAAGGCTTGCGTCTTAGTTTTAGATGAGTAATATACGCATCCGTTCTAGGCAAAAAGCTCGGAACTGCTCGCTAAGTGCAGAGCAAAAATTTCGGTGAATAGCGCAGCTTGGTAGCGCATCTGGTTTGGGACCAGAGGGTCGGGGGTTCGAATCCCTCTTCACCGACCATATTTAAAAGCCTCGCAGTAATGCGAGGCTTTGTTGCATTCGGAAGCGGTGAGTTTTTTCGTTACCAAAGAGAAAGGGGTTCGCCTCTTTCATTATCTGGCTCTTCACCGACTACATTAAAAGCCTCGCAGTAATGCGGGGCTTTGTTACATCTGGAAGCTGTGAGCTTTTTCGTTACCAAAGAGAAAGGGGTTCGCCTCTTTCATTATCTGACTCTTCACCGACCATATTAAAAGGCCTCGCAGTAATGCAGGGCTTTGTTACATCTGGAAGCTGTGAGCTTTTTCGTTACCAAAGAGAAAAGGGTTCGCCTCTTTCACTATCTGGCTCTTCACCGACCACATTAAAGGCTTCGCAGTAATGCGGGGCTTTGTTGCATTTGGAAGTGGTAAGTTTTCGTTACCAAAGAGAAAGAGGTTCGCCTCTTTCACTATCAGGCTCTTTCACTGTTCACCCTTCTCCGAGCAAATTCAACTATTGAAAATAGCAGTCAATATTCCACGATAATAAATAGCATTAGGATGTGTAAAAAACGTCACTTTAGCGCATTTTGACGTTTGATGAGTCATTACAATTTATGACCTATATCACGATTTAACCTGTCAAATCCCTTTAATGAACTTCTCGCCTTGTAGTGAGTAGTGATCTCTATTCATAAATTCATTTTTGTTATGCATTTTTATGTGATCTTTCTCAAGTTAAACTCGTCAAATAATAAATTACGGTTTTGACGTCAAGTTTAATCTATTGATTTTAAATGGTTTTGTTTTGATTGTATTTTAGAGGATTTGAACTGGATCACTTCGTGTAGCTAATTATTTTACGCTTAGAAATAACTCCTTGTATGGTGAATGCCTTAGGTCACAAGCCTTTATGCTTGTTGCTGTTTTGAGTCCTTTTAACAGGATATTGGGTTTTTATTTTAAAGGTAGGGTGAGTCAAATGTTGAAACCTAGTTTGATTGCTGTTTCGGTTATCGCCACATTATCAGGTTGCTCTTTGTTGCAATCACCAGAGCAGAAAGTAGTCGATGCGCTGGCGGAAAATTTGGATATTCATTACACCGTATTAACGAATCACGGGGCAGATGAAGGATTGGCATGTCAGGCTCTCGAAGCAGAATGGGCATCGTGTAATAAAGTGAACATGACCTTGGTTAACCAAGGTGAAGCCGTGAATTCAAAGCAGTGGGCTATCTATTTCCACAGTATTCGACTGATTCTGGATGTTGAAAATGATCAATTCAAAATTACCCGTTTAACGGGTGATTTACATAAGCTTGAACCTACTGATAAATTTGATGGTTTTGCTGCGGGCGAAGAGGTTGTTTTGCCTCTGGTCGCTGAATATTGGCAGTTGTTTGAAACGGACTTTATGCCGCGTGCATTCTTTGCGGCACCTAATACAGAGCCTAAACTTATTGTATCTCTCAACACAGAGGACACGTCGTCATTTGTGCGTGGGCTTGAGGGCGACAATATCAAACGCACCACCAGCGATAATAATGTGTTTGCCACGGCCATCAGCCGATTTGAGAGAAATAGCGATGTATCACTGCAAGATGTATCAACGGCTCTGTTACCAACGCCTCTAAAAACAACGCTTGGTCAAGGTGTTGTTGATATTACTCGCGGCCTTAAGCTTGATGTGAAGGACTTTGCGACGGATCAGTTTTCAGCATTGCAGGCGCGTGCTAAAACGATTGGGCTGAAGCTTGATGGAGAGTTGGCGGTTGGTGTTGCGATTACACCGAGCGAATTTTCTGACCAGATGGCGACATCGGGTGCTTATGAGTTGGAGATTGCACCGAATGCTATCTCTATTCGTGCATTTGATGAGGCGGGAGCTTTCTACGCCGTTCAATCTATTTTGGGTTTAGTGGATAGCCAGAATGTCACAGCGCTGCCAGTGATCCACATCGAAGATGCTCCACGTTTTGATTACCGTGGTGTGATGGTGGATGTCGCACGTAACTTCCATTCTAAGCAAGCGATTTTGGCCACGTTAGATCAAATGGCGGCTTATAAGATGAATAAATTACATCTTCATTTGACCGATGATGAAGGTTGGCGTTTAGAAATTCCGGGCTTACCTGAATTGACCGACATTGGTGGGCAGCGCTGCTTTGATTTAGATGAGAAAAACTGCTTGCTGCCACAGCTTGGCTCCGGTCCAAATTCTGATAACTTTGGCTCGGGTTATTTTAGTCGAGCCGATTACATTGAAATCCTCAAGCACGCTAAAGCGCGCAATATTGAAGTGATCCCTGAAATTGATATGCCAGCCCATGCTCGCTCTGCGGTTGTTTCAATGGAGGCTCGTTTTGATCGTTTGAGCCAAGAGGGGAAAACCGAACAGGCTAGCCAGTATCGCTTGATGGATCCTCAAGACAGCTCCAATGTTACGACGGTTCAGTTTTATGATAAGCAGAGTTTTATTAACCCTTGTTTAGACTCGTCTAAACGTTTTGTGGATAAGGTGATCACTGAAGTGGCCTTGATGCACAGTGATGCGGGCATGCCTTTATCGACTTGGCATTTTGGTGGCGATGAGGCGAAAAACATCAAATTGGGCGCGGGTTTCCAAGATATTAATGCGACGGAAAAAGTCAGTTGGAAAGGTAACTTAGATCTTTCACAACAAGATAAACCATTTGCGAAATCGCCACAGTGCCAAGCATTAGTCAGCCAAGGAGTAGTAAGTGACTTTGCTCATTTACCGAGTTATTTTGCTGAGCAAGTGTCGGAAATTGTCGCCGATAAAGGGATTGAGAATTTCCAAGCATGGCAAGATGGCTTGAAATACAGCGAGGGAGAATCCGCTTTTGCCACGCGCAATACACGTGTGAACTTTTGGGATGTCCTCTATTGGGGCGGTACAAGCTCTGTTTATGAATGGGCAAAACAAGGTTACGACGTAATTGTTTCTAACCCTGATTATGTCTACATGGATATGCCTTATGAGGCGGATCCTAAAGAGCGCGGTTATTACTGGGCCACCCGTGCGACCGATACGCGCAAAATGTTTGGTTTTGCACCGGAAAATATGCCGCAAAACGCTGAAACTTCATTAGATCGTGATGGTAATGGTTTTGTCGGTAAAGGAGAGGTGACGTCGAAACCATTCTACGGCTTGTCAGCTCAATTGTGGTCAGAAACGGTTCGTAATGATGAGCAGTATGAATATATGGTTTTCCCTCGAGTGTTGGCTGCCGCTGAACGTGCTTGGCATAAAGCGGAGTGGGAAAACGACTATAAAGTAGGGGTTGAATATTCTCAGCAAACCAACTTAGTCAATAAGTCTGCACTGAATCAAGATTGGACTCGTTTTGCTAATATTGTTGGGCAACGTGAGCTGGCGAAACTGGAAAAAGCTGGCATTGATTATCGCCTGCCAATTCCCGGAGCTAAGATTGAAGCGGGTAAATTGTCGATGAATTCGTCATTCCCAGGTGTTGAGCTGCAATACTCATTAGATGGTCAACAATGGCTTACTTACTCGAGCATTGAACAACCGAAGGTGTCCGGTGAGGTCTGGATCCGTTCTATCTCTGCTTCAGGCGAGCGAGTCAGCCGAGTTACTAGCGTTAAATAACTGTAGCCATATCAAGGCACCCCAATGAAAGCCTCCGCATCTGTCGGAGGCTTTATTACATAAAATCAATTACCTTCGTGGTGAGCAAACTCAAACACCTGACCTTGCTCGTTAAAAGCAAAAACCGAATAGGCTTCTTTCTTATCACCAGATTCCATACCTGGAGAACCGATTGGCATGCCGGGCACGGCTAACCCTTTGGCATTTTTCGGTGGATTAGCGAGAAAGGCTTGAATGTCTGTGGCTGGAATGTGACCTTCGAAAACATAGCCGTCGATAACGGCTGTATGGCAAGAGGCGAGCTTGGGTGTAATGCCCAATTGTTGTTTTATCGCCGTCATATCTTCTTGCAATTGCTCGTTAACCTTAAATCCTGCTTGTTGCATGTGAGTGGACCACTCAGTACAGCAGCCACAATAAGGGGATTTGTAATTGGTCATCTCGGTCACCGTGGCGAATGCGGAGTAGCTCATAAGAGACAAGGTGCTAAGCATAGCGGCTGTGATCATTTTCATTTTTATCTAACCTCTAAGAGTGAAAAGGGGATTTAAATAGACGTAAGCGGTTAGCGTTGCTCACGACTGTGATTGAGGACAAAGCCATTGCCGCTCCTGCAACTACAGGGCTGAGTAAAAAGCCAAAAGCGGGATAAAGCACGCCAGCGGCAATGGGAATGCCGAAGGTGTTATAAATAAACGCGCCCAATAGGTTCTGCTTCATGTTTTTTACCGTTGCTTTAGAAAGAGCGATAGCATTGACTACGGCAAGCGGTGAGGAGTTGAGCAATGTCATTTGCGCACTCTCTATTGCGACATCACTGCCACTGCCCATTGCGATACCAATATCGGCTTGCGCCAGGGCTGGCGCATCATTAATACCATCACCGACCATGGCGACGATTTGGCCTTTCTCTTGTAACTGCACGATTTTTTGTGCTTTTTGATCCGGAAGTACTTGAGCGATCACTTGCTGTATGCCTAGTTGTTTGGCTATTGCAGTGGCCACGCTTTGGTTATCTCCGGTTAGCATCACGGTACGAATGTTCATTTTGTTCAGTGTGCCGATAGCTTGTGCAGCGTTAGGTTTGATTGGATCAGCAATTGCGATGAGACCTTTGAGTTCACCGTTAATGGCAACCGCGACTGGTGTCCAAGCTTGTTCTGCGTAGTGTTCAATGGCCGTTTGTGCTTGAGTAAGAGGAACGCCCAGTGATTCAAGGTGCGATAAAGAGGCAACGACGACGGAATCGCCTCCAATGTTTGCCATTAGCCCTTTGCCTCTTAGGTTGGTAAATTGCTCGACTTCGGCGCTGGTTGATACCAGCGGTTGCGCATAATGGCAGATAGCCTTGCCAAGAGGATGTTCAGAGCGCAGTTCCAAAGCGTAAACAAGGGTTAACAATTTGCTATCTTCAATTCCCCACGTGACTAAGTTCTGAACAGTTGGTTTACCTTGAGTGAGCGTACCTGTCTTATCAAATACTACAGTGGTGATTTTGCTTGCCGATTGCAATACATTGGCATCTCTGATCAAAATACCCATTTCAGCGGCTTTACCAACTCCTACTGTAACCGAGAGTGGAGTAGCTAAACCCAAGGCACAAGGGCAAGCAATGATCAATACTGTTGTCGCAACCACTAGCATATAACTGGCCTTAGGTTCAGGGCCTACAAAGTACCAAATCAGAGCAGAAAATAGGGCAATCATAACCACTGTCGGTACAAAAATAGCGGATATCTGATCTGCCAGTTTGGCAATGGCTGGTTTACTGCTTTGCGCCTGACGCACCATTTGGATGATGCGCGAGAGCATGGTTTGCGCCCCTACGCCGGTGGCTTCGATGACTAAGCTGCCATCATGATTGATGGTGCCTGCCGCAATGGCATCACCTGTCACTTTTAGGACGGGGATCGGCTCACCAGTGAGCATGGATTCATCAACATAAGATTCACCGCTGAGGACTTTGCCGTCTATCGGCACTTTTTCTCCCGGTTTTATGCGCAGTTGCATACCAAGTTGTACTAATTCAACCGCAATCTGTTGATCGCCTTGCGCTGTGATGCGTGTTGCTTGTTGTGGCTGCAAGTTAATTAAGGCTTGCAAGGATTGAGTTGTCTTCGCTTTGGCTTTCGCCTCAATGTAGTGGCCCAGTGAAATCAAACCGATAATCATCGCGCTGGCTTCAAAGTACACATGACGCGAGGCGACGGGAAACCAAGTTGGGTAAATCACTACCAACATTGAATAGGCCCAAGCTGCTCCGGTTCCTAGGGCGACTAAGCTATCCATGGTGGCGCGCTTATGAGTTAACGCAAGCCAAGCATGACTAAAAAAGTGGCGGCCAGCGGTGGCTAATAGGGCTAAGCACACAATGCCGATAACGCCCCAGTATATTTGTTGCTGAGTGGTCACAATCATCATGCTGCCCCCAAGAAGGCCCCAAAGCATTAACGGGATACCCACCATTAAACCTAGTAGTGCATTGGTTTTATGCTGCTTCTGTAAATCAAGTGATTGCTGTTTTTGTTTTTCTTGTTGTTGGGCTGGGTCATCGACTCGCTCTGCACGGTAGCCTGCATGAGTAATGGCATTGAGCAATTGCAGTTCAAGGTTAGCGATATCTGCTTGCGAGAGCACTAAGGCGCTTTGTTCCGCTAAATTGATTTGCGCTTTTTGTACTCCGTTAACGCTTAGAAGTGCTTTTTCCACCGAAGAAACACAGCTTGCGCAAGTCATTCCTTGGATCAGTAAGTGGGTACTAACCAAACCCGTTGTTGAGACTTCTGTCTCTTGTGTGAGTGGCTGTGTATCGCTAACCAAGGTTGTGGGTTGCGATGAGGGCAGAGGATCGCTGTTCGTGCTGAGCAAGGCTTGATAGCCTAAGGATTCGATAGCGGCGATGAGTTCACTTAAAGAGGCCGAAGTGCTCAGTTCGATGAATGTGGGTGACAGCTGGTGGATTTGTACCTCAAATTCTTGTTTGAGATGCTGCTCAAGTTTCTTCGCGCAACCCATGCATTTCAGCCCTGATAAAGGCAATTGAAAGCGTTTCATTAATAAATTCCCCGTAAACCAACTCAATAGCTAGAAGCATAAACCTTACCTTTAGGGCAAGGTCAAGTTCCACTAAAGGAAAGTTAAGCGAATTTTAAGCGTTATTCTTGAGCGCAGAAAAACGAAAGGCAATCGAGGATTGTAGATTTAGCCGTCAGTGGTAAAATGTCGCCACTTTTTATCCTGGTACTTGCAGTGGACATGTTCTCCGCTGTCTTTTTATCCCTAAGGAAATCAAATGACGGTTAAAACTCGTTTTGCTCCTAGCCCGACAGGCTATCTTCACGTTGGTGGTGCGCGTACTGCACTTTACTCTTGGCTTTATGCAAAAAGCCAAGGTGGTGAGTTTGTTTTGCGTATTGAAGACACCGACCTAGAGCGCTCGACGCAAGAAGCCGTAGACGCGATTCTTGAAGGTATGACTTGGCTAGGTTTGAATTGGGATGAAGGCCCATATTTCCAAACGAAACATTTTGATCGTTATAATGAAGTTGTCGATAAGCTGCTTGCTGAAGATAAAGCCTACAAATGTTACGCCTCTAAAGAGCTGTTAGATGAAGTTCGTGCCGAGCAAGAAGCGAACAAAGAGATGCCGCGCTACGATGCTGATCACCCAAAAATCAAAGCGGTTAACGACGCCGCAAAAGAAGGGGATCCGTGTGTTATCCGTTTCCGTAATCCTAAAGAAGGCAGCGTAATTTTTGACGACCAGATCCGCGGTCGTATCGAAATCTCTAACAGCCAGATGGATGATCTGATCATTCGCCGTACTGATGGCTCACCCACCTATAACTTCTGTGTGGTGGTGGATGACTGGGATATGGGGATTACTCATGTTGTTCGTGGCGAAGATCACATCAACAACACACCTCGTCAAATCAACATTTACGAAGCGTTAGGTGCTCCTGTACCTGTGTTTGCGCACTGCGCAATGATCTTAGGTGACGACGGCGCGAAGCTATCTAAACGTCATGGCGCTGTTTCTGTGATGCAGTATCGCGATGAAGGTTATCTGCCTGAAGCACTGAATAACTATTTAGTTCGTCTAGGTTGGTCTCATGGCGACCAAGAAATTTTCTCGCGTGAAGAGATGATTCAGTTCTTCAGTTTAAATGCCATTAGCAAATCGGCATCTGCATTTAATACTGATAAGTTGTTGTGGCTGAACAATCACTACATCAAAACATCAGAGCCTGAATATGTTGCAAAACACCTTGAATGGCACTTTGAGCAACAAGGCATCAATAAAGACAACGGCCCAGCATTAGTTGAGATCGTTACACTGGTTGGTGAACGCTGCAACACCTTGGTTGAACTTGCTGCTCAATCTCGTTACTTCTTTGAAGATTTTGCTGAGTTTGATGATGATGCGGCGAAAAAACACTTGCGCGGTGTGGCGAAAGAGCCGCTAGCACTTGCTTTAAGCAAATTAGAAGCATTGAGTGACTGGACAACGGAAAACCTGCACGCTGTCATCGCTCAAGTGTGTGAAGAGCTTGAAATCGGTATGGGTAAAATAGGCATGCCGCTGCGCGTTGCTGTCACTGGCGGTGGTCAATCGCCATCGGTTGATGCTGTCATGCAACTGATCGGCAAAGAGCGTGTCATTGCTCGTATCAATATGGCATTAGCCTTTATTGCTGAGCGTGAAGCGAACGCTCAATAAGTCAATCATACGAACAACGCTTTGAACCGCAGCTTATGCTGCGGTTTTTCTTTATATCGGCTTTGTTAAATCCTTTGGTGTAGAGCACTGACAATATTTCACAAAACGATGACAGAGAATAAACTAATGCGCTATTTAAGCTTTCTTTACATACAGTATAGTGGTTCCGAGTTATGTAGGTATGTGTGTAGGCGAAAAGTAAACCGTTTTTTGGGTACCGCAACCGCATTATGATAACGATAAATAGGAAAGGAAAAAGTATGAAAAAGTTAGCAGCAGCAGTTTCAATGGCGCTTGTTTTTGCATCTTCTGCCGCAATGGCTGAAGTATATGTAGGTGCTAAAGTTGGTAAATCTTGGCTTGATGACGCT
Source organism: Vibrio anguillarum (assembly GCF_001989995.2). Lineage (GTDB taxonomy): Bacteria > Pseudomonadota > Gammaproteobacteria > Enterobacterales > Vibrionaceae > Vibrio > Vibrio anguillarum. The sequence continues at coordinate 22,867 of NZ_JAHGUP010000019.1, read as the reverse complement.
TGTCGTGCTGGAGATGTGTGTGAAGATGAATCTTCTACCGTCGGTGCTTACCTTGGTTACCAAGCGTTTAATTGGCTTTCATTAGAGGCCGGTTACGATTACTTGGGCAAATTTAGTGGTGCGGGGCTGAATGATGAAAAAGTAACGGCCATTACACTCGCACCGAAAGTCAGCCTTCCTTTGACTGATGCCATTGCCTTATATGCTAAAGTCGGCGGTGCTTATGTTGACTATGGCAATAAAGATGATTACTCATATTTAGGTGCCGCTGGTATTGAGTTCAACACCGATAATAACGTCACTTTACGTTTGGAATATCAAAGCCTCACCGATATTAATAACGATCTTGTCCGAGCGGCAGGTAACTCGGCTACCTTAGGTGTTTCGTATAAATTTGGTGGAAGTAAAGCAGAACCTGCGCCAGTCATCGTGCAAGAGGTGTTTGTTGAAGAAGTTGCACAGCCAGTGGTTGAGCCTGTCGTTATTCCCCAAGAACCTGAAACGGTTGTTAAGCATGTGCCATTTCAACGTTTGGACAGCAGTAGCTTTGCCCATAACAGCACTAAGCTAACAGCAGAGAGTACTAACCAGCTCGATAAACTAGTGAAATATTTGCAAGCTTACCCACAAGCCGATGCTGAAATTATTGGTCATACTGACTCAACTGGCGCTGCGGCTTACAACCAGAAACTATCAGAAAAACGCGCACAAGTTGTTGCTGATGTTGTGATTGCTAAAGGTGTGGATGCGAACCGTCTTACCGTAAAAGGTGAAGGGGAAAATAGCCCAATCGCATCGAACGATACAGTCGAAGGTCGAAAGCAAAACCGTCGTGTTGATATCGTTATTCCAAGCTTTGATTATGAAGTTAAATAATAACGCTTAAGTATTAGAAAATAGAGAAAGCCCGTGAAAAACGCGGGCTTTCTTCTTGTAAAACAATGGATTTTAGCCTCTAACCGCTCCGGTATCACGCCATGTTATTTCAAATCAATACTATTCAATCGGCCCATGTAGATAAGAATATCCAAGTCTTCTTTATAAGCCTCTAATAGCGCCTTCTTCGTTTTGGTATAAGCGGCAAGCTTGCCATGCTTGTTGATCGAACAAACGACGCTTTGAAATATACAGTTACCTTTTTCATCATAGTGTCTCCAAGCCGCGATATAACAAGGATCCCGAGCTTCCGGGTTATCGAGCGTTGGTCTGGGTTTGTATATGATTTTAGGTTCTAAACTGTGTGGTAGGCGAGTCATCAAGTAGGGATCTTTGAGCAGACGACGCCAATGTTTGCCCCACATCTCTGAACCTAATTCATTACGCAGCTTTATCGCCTTTTTAAGCCCCTTTTTCTCACCAATACGTATGTAGCCGACAGAACGGTGCAGCACCGTATCGTCCGGCGTATGGATATGAATTTTATAGGCGGTCTTTGCTTTAGAGATAAAGCGGTGACCAGTATTCGTGATTAGATTACTCTTTTTCATGATCTTATCTATCGATAAATCTGTTAATACTAATTCTAGATTATTTGACATAGAACTTACAGTAATCACTGTATATGAATAGTAGTGGCTCAAATCAATATTAGGTCAATTTTTCGTCAGAAAAAAAAGCCTCAATACCGGTTGGGTGTTGAGGCTTTATCAAAATGGCGCTCCCGACAGGAGTCGAACCTGTGGCCTGCCCCTTAGGAGGGGGCCGCTCTATCCTACTGAGCTACGGGAGCAAGGAGGGCTAGTTTACTCAATAATTTTGTGAAGTTAACCAGTTAAAACGAAAATTAAAGCTGTTTGTGCATAACATCGCCAATTTGTATGCTAGAGGCGAGATTTTCTTGATTAACACTCAGCTCTGCTTCGTTTTCATAGACGCGAGTAACCGTAAGGGTAATATCACTTTGAGTCACTTTATTTCGTGGTAGCCCTTTCTGATCAATGAATGAACCTGTATGCCACAACTGCAATTGGTCACCGGTTTTAACGCCATGCACACGTCCTAAATCTATCGTGATGGTATTACCATATTTAGCCACAACCTCGGGGAGAGTTATTTTACATGAAAGCTCCGATTCAAGATCGAGCATGATATTTCGGCTGACACGCAGCATCATGCTGCCAAAGGTTGAAGCCCAAAAACGTGCACTGCGCGTATCTATCTGACTGGTTTTGGCGAAGGGCCATTTAGCGACTTCTCTATAATGCCTAGTCATGACTTCTTGGCCTGTTTTGCCATCAAACACTTGGATTTGCATAGCAAATTGACGGTTAATCACATCATCGGCGAGTAATTTTTGCTCTATCGTGGCAGTTAAATCGGTGATGGTTCCCCCCAAAATGTACTGTGCCCCCGTGTCCTCTGCAATCATGGTTAAGCGTTCTGGGTGCTGTTTTTCAATTGCATAATCTGTGGTGCCAACCGACACAAAACTGCGAGATTCTTGATCGAGTTGGCGGTTGAGTACCTGTGCAAAATCATCTCCCACACTGTAAATTTGCCCCATAACCGCCTGTTGTGGCGATGCAAGATCAATGTTACCCACTAAAAACGTTTTCTTATATTGGCTAACGTGGCAACCTGTTGCCGAAGGATAAATATCAATTCGAGCTTTAACATACATCACTCCCCGACGTGTTTTATTCTCTTCGACTAACACATAGCGTACTTCATGGTTAGTAAACTGGTACTCTTTACGGTCTGATTCCAGCAGTGGTCGCAAGTTACTGATACTACCGATGTCTGCCCCGGCAAAGTTTACCGCCTTATAGATGGCATCTTCCAATGCATTGAGGCGAGCGACTTCCTCTGAGGAAACAATGGCTGACGATCCGGTCACTTCATACCAAGCAGCATTAACGGCCTGAGAAAAGGTAATGGTGCAACATATTGAAAATAAAACAGAAATAATTTTTTTCATTGTTATTTACCAGTTGGGTATAAATTTTGCTTTTAAAATCTTAGCTGATGTAGGCAGTGCGTTTTGAAAGTGTAACAAGTTTTGAAAAGCAAAGAGTGTTCCAAGTTTTTTAATCTGAAGTTTGGAATCAAGATTGCCTCAGTATATCTGGAGATAAGAGAATGAAAAAATGGCTTTCGATAGTGCCAGCAGTTTTGTTAACTGCTTGTGCCTACGCCCCGATTTATAACGGTAAAGAGCCATACAATGGTTCACAGTTTATGCTAATGGAGAGCCCACGTCACACGTTGGACTTCTTTGTTGAAAGCATGACAGAAGATTTGATGGTGTCCAATACTAGTGTTTCTGCTCGCACTCCTATTGCTGTAACATCGTTTGTGGACCTGCAAAGTATGGACGCGACTAACTGGTTGGGTAACTCGGTTTCTGAAGGATTTATCCATCAGTTTCAGCGTCGAGGATTTAAAGTGGTTGATTTCAAAACCACAGGCTCGATTCAGGTAACGCAGCAAGGTGATTTTGCTTTCAGTCGTGACTGGAAAGACCTCGCTCAAGAGCAAGAAATCCAATACATTCTGACAGGGACAATGCTTCGTCAAGAAGGCGGTGTATTAGTCAATGCTCGTGTTGTGGGAATGCAGTCTCGTGTTGTGGTTGCTACCGCACAAGGCTTCTTGCCTGCCGATCGTATTGGTCGTGATCTTGATACGCTCAACAGTATCCGTACACAAGATGGTGTGTTAATTCGCTCTGACCCTACGATTAAGCAGCCGTATACTGTTATCTTGCGTCCATAGGAGAAACCAATGAAAAAATGGCTATTACTTCTAGTGACTATCATGATGGTGGGTTGCCAGCCATTACAAACCATGCGCGCTGATGAATGGTTGACGGCGGTAGGTTATGCCAATATCAGTGAGCAAACTGGGCGTAGTGTGGATGAAAAGCAAGTCCGTGCAATGCGTGCCTCTAAAATCGATGCTTATCGCGAACTGGCAGAGCAAGTCTATGGAATGCGAGTGAGTGGTCGTGCTGAACTACAAGATCAGCGATTGGGCACAGAGCTGACGTCGGGAGCGGTTGATGGTGTTATCCGCGGAGCAGAAGTGGTCCGCAGTTATAAGGTGGGTGACAGTTATGTTACTGAGTTACGTCTCGATATCCGTAAGATGGATAAACTGCGTGACTACGGAGAAGTTCAGCAAGTACCAGAAAAACGTCAACAAACACTCTTCTAAATCTTCCTTTTCTCCAGATCGAAAAAGCGGCAAAGTTTGCCGCTTTTCTGTTGAATTCGTTTCAGCTTAAAAGTTTAGTAACTCAGCTGCATGTTGATTACGCTTTAATATTGGTCCCTAAAGTGGACACAGTGTGGGTTTGCCCACCAGCGTTATACGTCATACCAATTTTTCCGTGGCTTTGCTGCATCAAATTATTGAGTTTATTAAAACTGAGTTGTGCACGTTGTAGCGCTTCACCATTAACAAGGTTTGCTTGCTGGCAATCGTGAACAATGGAACGAATCTGATCAACGATTTGCGACAGGAGTACATCTTCCGTCAGGCTCACGACATGAGGATGTTTCGCAATTCGGAGATCAGTTTGTTGAAGTTGTCCAACTAAGGTCATCTTTTGTTTGGCAATAGCTTCGATTTCACTTGATGAACGGCTCGTAATTGCTAACTTTTCTTGTTCAAGTAGCGAAGAGAGTTCTAGTGCATTTTTCAATTGGAAATCGACTAAGTCTTTTAATACAGCCATTGTATGTTGCCTTAATTAGTCAAAAGTAGGGCTAGTTAAAACCACCCAACTCTTTTTCAAATTTAATCATATTATCAGCCAACTTTTCTGGGTCGACTCTATATGAGCCATTGGCTATCGCATCTTTAATTGCAGCGACTTTGGCACTATCAAAACTTGGCTGAGATACCATTTGGTTGTGCATTTCACCAATGGCCTTACCTTGGGTACTAAGTGATACCGCATCTTGATTTTGAGGTGAACGAGTGACCGAGCCGGATGTCGATGGAGATGCATTCGATTCAGTACGAGCATTACTACGATTTGTCGTCGTTAATGTTTGCCCCGAACGTATGTTATCAATACCTGCCATATGTGAGCCTTATTAATAATAATGGAAACCTGTACAGTCAATATCGACGGTGCTTGTGATTACTTTAGCTTTTTTTTCTGTTTCACTTTCTTAACAACGTAAACACATTTAGAAGTGTAATGAAAGCGTTAAAATTGAACCGTGACTTCGCCAATACCGGTTACTTGTGCATCTATTATACGGTTTGATTTATCATTTTTCACTTTTATCTGCTCACCAAAAATACCATCACTTAAAGCGGTTCCTTTGGTTGTGATGATCATTCCCTGCTTGACTGCTTGAATCATAACGTTTTCATTACGACATACGACGCATATATCATCTTGCTCAACGACATCGCCAATACGCATGTTTTTTTTCACTTTAGCTCCGACGATACGATTTATATCGGAAAAACCTTGTCGTCTAAAGCGGTGTAAGTCTACCATTGTAATCAAGACATCTTGCTGCGTAATTTGCTGCCCACGAGAAATGGGTACGGCAACGGTGACAAGTGGCAGTGAAATGGTCAGTCTTACAGGAACATAAATTTTCCAGTTATCTTCAATGCATTCAACCAGAACTGTGATATTACTTGCAGAACCATTACTGGATGAGGAAGAGGTCGATAACGGTGTGGGGCAGTCGGTGGCATAAATTCGGTCATCAACATTTGCCGCTTTTACGTTTAACTCCCCGCTGGGAGGCCACTCAATAGTTTCTAAAACATGTTGTTCCGCAGCTTGTTGAATGGCTTCAACTTGCGGCAAAGTGGCAGAATGAAGAGAAAAATTAAAGAAAAACAATAAAAAGCCGATAGAGAGATAAAAATTTCTATAGAAAGCTCTACACTTAGTTATGGAAAGTAGATGTAAACATATTTTTGTATGCATCATTCTGTTTCTCTGGTTTCTTCATAGCCTGTAGTAGACTACCACTTTTTTGCATAAAAGTTTGAGATGGAGATGAGCTTATGACGGGTATTCTTGATTCTGTGAATCAGCGTACGCAACTCGTTGGTCAAAACCGATTAGAACTCTTAACGTTTCGTCTAATGGGACGGCAACGTTATGGTATCAACGTATTTAAAGTTAAAGAGGTGCTCCAGTGCCCTAAGTTAACTTTGATGCCCAATTTACATCGCCTAGTCAAAGGTGTTGCTCATATTCGTGGTCAAACCGTTTCTGTCATTGATTTGAGTTTGGCCGTGGGTGGACGTCCCACCGCGGACCTTGATAAGTGTTTTGTGGTCATTGCTGAATTCAACCGATCTATCCAAGCTTTCTTGGTCAGCTCGGTGGATCGAATTGTAAACATGCACTGGGAAGCCATTCTTCCTCCACCAGATGGCTCAGGCAAAGATAACTACTTAACCGCAGTCACCAATATTGATAACGAATTGGTAGAAATTCTCGATGTAGAGAAAATTTTGGCAGAGATTTCTCCGGTTAATGAGACAATGGATTCATCGATTGGTGAATCGATCGCCCAAGTAGAAACAGAAAAAGAGATCATCCGTCGAATTTTAATTGCCGATGACTCAACCGTTGCGCGTAAACAGGTTCAAAGAGCAGTAGAATCGATAGGTTTTGAAGTCGTTGCTGTTAAAGATGGTAAAGAGGCGTATGAAAAATTGATCGAAATGGCAGCAGAAGGGCCAATTTACAATCAAATATCTTTAGTGATCTCTGATATTGAAATGCCTGAAATGGACGGCTATACATTAACAGCAGAGATACGTAGGAATTCAGATTTGAAAGATCTATACGTTATTCTTCACTCTTCACTGAGCGGCGTTTTTAACCAAGCCATGGTTGAGCGAGTGGGTGCAAACTCATTCATTGCTAAATTCAACCCTGATGAGCTTGGGAATGCGGTGAAAGCTGCACTAGTTAACTAAAGAGAAATTAATGACTGCTATAACTATAAGCGATCAAGAATATCGCGATTTCAGCCGTTTTTTGGAATCTCAGTGCGGGATTGTACTTGGAGATAGCAAACAGTACTTAGTGAGAAGTCGCTTAAGTCCACTGGTTGCTAAATTCAAGTTAACCTCTCTTTCTGACTTGTTACGTGATGTGGTTACGGGGCGAAACCGTGAGCTACGAGTTGCAGCGGTCGATGCCATGACCACCAACGAAACACTGTGGTTCCGTGATGCTTACCCATTCACCGTTTTAGCGGAACGTCTATTACCCGAGGTCGCTGCAAATAAACGCCCTATAAAAATTTGGTCAGCGGCAAGCTCTTCAGGTCAAGAGCCTTACTCAATGGCGATGACGGTGCTCGAAACTCAACAGCGCAAGCCGGGTATGTTACCGAGCGTAGCCATCACCGCGACGGATATTTCTGCCAGCATGCTGGATATGTGTAAAGCGGGGATTTATGACAATTTAGCACTTGGCAGAGGGTTATCGCCGGAGCGTCGCAAAATCTTTTTTGAGGATGCTGGTGATGGCCGAATGAAAATCAAAGATAACGTTAAGCGTTTAGTTAACTTCCGTCCTCAGAACTTAATGGAGAGCTATGCCTTATTGGGTAAATTCGATATTATTTTCTGTCGTAACGTTTTGATTTATTTCTCACCTGATATGAAGTCGAAAGTATTAAATCAAATGGCTAGTAGCTTAAATCCCGGTGGCTACTTATTGCTCGGCGCATCGGAGTCACTGACAGGATTGACCGATAAGTTTGAAATGGTTCGTTGTAACCCTGGCATCATTTATAAACTCAAATAGCCACATTCTTACGTTGAGTTACTTGCTTACTTTTAGTTACTTGCCCAGCTTTTGCTGGGCTTTTTCTTTCCCTTAATTTCGTTTTGATTGGTGAGATTTACTGAAGTTGTGGGCGACAAGTGGATAAAGCGGCGTATATTTTGCTTACATTTCGACGGATTCTTATTTAGATAAAATTGTTGTAAACACGGTTCGTTTTTTTAAGTTGGTACGTTAATTGCTTTTAATATGAGTAGTAACAGTCAGTTTTTAGTGTAGAGGCAAACATGGCTATTTCTTTTGACAACGCATTAGGTATTCACCAACACACGGTTGGTGTACGTGAGCGCAATGCTGAGGTGATTTCCACCAATATTGCACAGGCGAACACACCGGGCTTTAAAGCAAAAGGAATGGACTTTCAAAAAGCATTGCAGGCGGCAAGTTCAGGGGCAAGCATTGGTCTTAGCCGTACGGATGGTCGGCATATATCTGCCTCCACGAAAGTAACTGGCGAGAGTCTCTATCGAATTCCGACTCAACCTGATACGGGTGATGGCAACACGGTTGACGTAGATTTAGAGCGTAACTTGTTTATGCAAAACCAGATCAGACACCAAGCCTCACTGGACTTCTTAGGCAGTAAATTCAAGAACTTAACGAAAGCAATCAAAGGGGAATAAGTAGATGAGCTTATTTAATGTGTTCAATGTGACTGGTTCTGCAATGAGTGCTGAATCTGTTCGTCTAAATACGACCTCAAGTAACTTAGCCAATGCAGATAGTGTGAGTAGTTCGGCGAAAGATACTTACAAAGCGCGTCACGCGGTGTTTGGTGCAGAGTTAAGTAAAGCGCGTTATAACCGTGATCATAATGTACCTGTAAAAGTATTAGGTATTGTTGAAAGCGATAAACCGCTTAACGCAGAATATAACCCAGATCACCCACTTGCTAACGATGAAGGCTATATTTACAAGCCTAATGTCAATGTGATGGAAGAGATGGCTAACATGATTTCGGCTTCTCGTTCGTATCAAACGAACGTGCAGGTGGCTGATGCAAGTAAACAAATGCTGCTGCGCACGCTGCAGATGGGTCAATAGGATAAGGAGGTAGCGTATGGCCGGAATAAATAACATTGGTCAAAGCGGCTTGTCTTATATTGACCAGCTGAAAAGTCTTCAAGACCAAAAGAAAACAGAAGAGACAACGGGGAAGCAAGATCTTAAACAAGAAGACTTCCTATCGTTACTCACCAAACAACTGGCTCAGCAAGATCCTTTTAAACCGGTCAGTAATGACCAGATGATCGCCCAAATGGCGTCATTTGCCACAGTTGATGGTATCGGCAAAATGAACACTCAGTTTGAGAGTCTCAACTCGTCGATGACATCTAACCAAGCTCTACAGGCTTCATCACTGGTTGGCCGTGATGTGTTAGTACCGGGAGCGGCAGGGATCAAAAAAGAGGGTGCTGGGATGGCTGCGATGGTCAAACTTCCTCAAAGTTTAGAGAACTTGTTTGTCCGAATAGAGAATGAAGCTGGACAATTGGTTCGTACCTTTGATGTCGGGGCTAAATCAGCCGGTGATAATCGCGTTGAATGGGACGGTAACGATCAAAACGGTAATCCATTGCCGGGCGGCAAATACCAAGTGAAAGCTTCGGGTTTGCTCGATGGAGAAAGCAAGGAGTTTGCGGTATCGACTTACGCAAACGTCAATAGCGTTCTGCTGGGTAAAGGTGATGGTAACGTACTGCTCAATCTGGCTGGATTTACATCGCCAGTTAAACTTGCTGAAGTACTAGAAGTTGGCAAAGCGTAACTCTTTATAGAGTAGATATGCTAGCTAGATAGGAGATTTTGGAATGTCGTATATATCATTAAGCGGTTTATCCGCAGCTCAGTTAGATCTGAACACCACCAGTAACAACATTGCTAACGCGAATACCTTTGGTTTTAAAGAGTCGCGTGCTGAGTTTGGTGATGTTTACTCAACCTCATTGTTTACCAACTCCAAAACGACTCCTGGTCAAGGTGTTCAGGCGAACAAAGTGGCACAACAATTCCACGAAGGTTCCAGTATTTATACTAATAACCCGATGGACTTGCGCGTTGCGGGAACGGGGTTCTTTGCTGTTGCGAAAGATAAGCTGACGCCTCAACAAAATGAGTTGACCAGAAATGGTGCTTTCCACCTCGATAAAAATGATTACATGGTAACGTCAAATGACGAGTTTTTACTTGGCTATGATGTTAACCCTGATACTGGTGATGTTCTTTCGTATGAGCCAAAACCTATCAATATTCCTGCTCAGTTTGGTAAACCTAAACAGACAGCCAATGTTGAACTTGGCGCGAACTTGCCAGCTAATGGTAAGTTAAAAGACCCAACCTTGTTTGATATTACTGATCCTGAGACGTACAACCGTACCACCTCATCTACGATCTACGATTCGATGGGGCAGCCTTATAAGTTGACATCCTATTACCTCAAAGATCAGACGCAAGCTAACACATGGCAAACCTATTACACCGTGACGGATAAAACTGGTGAGAAACCGATCAATGTCGTTGGTGGTGATGCCACTACGCCGACGGGTCATATTGGGCATACCATGAAGTTTAATAATGATGGTACGCTAGCCAGCATGAATAATGGTCAGCAAATTGTAACCGAGTCTTTAGGTTTGGGGGCAAACCCAGTTGAACTCAACGGTGCGGATGCTAACCAAACATTGTCGTTCAGTCTCGATTCGGCTACGCAATTTGCCGCTCCATTTGAGTTGACTAAATTTGTACAAGATGGCGCAACCACGGGCTTTTTGACTAAGATCGATTTCGATGAAAATGGCAGTGTGCTAGCCACTTACTCAAATGGTCAAAATACCATTCTAGGACGTGTGGGGCTTGTCCGCGTAGCCAATGAACAAGGCTTAGATAAAAAAGGCGGTACGCAGTGGGATTCGACTCAATTCTCCGGTGATAAAATTTGGGGTGAATCAAACAAAGGCTCATTTGGTACCATCAGCAATGGTGTTATTGAACAATCCAACATTGATATGACTCAAGAGCTGGTGGATCTTATCTCTGCTCAGCGTAACTTCCAAGCGAACTCGCGTGCGCTTGAAGTTCACAATCAGCTACAACAAAACATACTGCAGATCCGTTAATTCCTTTAACGTCATCAATGGCAATACCAAGTTAGCGGCAATGTTAGCTTGGTATTGTTGCCATCTGTTCGCGGCAATCTTCGTTATATCCTCCCTATTTTTTGTGTAATCACATTTAACCTATTGATTTTTAGTTTAAATATAAGTTGGCACGTCAATTGCTTTTAATGATCGAACGATGATTATTGGAGCAGATTATGGATCGCGCACTGTTTCTCGCCATGAGTGGCGCAAAGCAAAACATGCAAGCCATGCAATTAAGAGCGAACAATTTAGCAAACGTCAGTACCACGGGGTTCCGTGCTGATTTGGCGCAAGCTCGCTCAATGCAAGCTTATGGCGAAGGGTTACCGAGCCGCGTGTTTAGCATGACAGAACGTCCGGGACATAATTTTGCGCAAGGCAGTGTCATTACCACAGGGCGCGATCTCGATATCACCATTCAAGGTGACGGTTGGATTTCCATGATGGATAAAACCGGCAAAGAGGGGTTAACCCGCAGTGGCAACCTTAGTATTGACCAAAATGGCATGCTCATAAATGGTAGCGGCCATCTAGTGCTAGATGGAACGGGTGCGCCAATCACTCTACCTATTCCATTGAGTAAAGTAGAAATCGGTAATGACGGTACTATTTCCGTTCGTCCGCAAGGCGCTCCAGCCGATGCGATGGAAGTGGTAGGCCGAATTAAACTGGTTCGACCCAATAATCAATCCCTATACAAAGATACGAATGGTTTATTTCGTGCTAAAGATCCTAATGCAGCATTCGAAGCAGATGCTAGCGTAAAGCTATTAAAAGGTGCGCTGGAAGGCAGTAATGTCAATGCGGTGGGTGAGATGACTAGCTTGATTGAGCTACAACGTCAATTTGAAATGCAAGTCAAAATGATGAGCACCGCAGAAGAGATGGACAAATCGTCCGACTCATTACTTCGTATGAGCTGATAAGCGTTAAAGGAGATTACTATGCAACCTGCATTATGGGTAAGTAAAACCGGGCTTGATGCCCAACAAACCAATATTGCCACTATCTCAAACAACCTAGCGAACGCCTCGACTATTGGTTTTAAAAAGGGTCGTGCGGTATTTGAAGATCTGTTTTATCAAAATATTAATCAACCGGGCGGTCAATCTTCGCAAAATACCAAACTGCCAAGCGGTTTGATGCTTGGTGCGGGTTCTAAAGTCGTGGCAACACAAAAAGTGCATACCCACGGCAACGTACAAACCACGACCAATAGCCTCGATATGATGATTGAAGGTGACGGCTTTTTCCAAATCCTGATGCCAGATGGCAATATCGCTTATAGCCGAAATGGTCAATTTACCCTCAACGACGAAGGGGCGATTGTGACGTCCGGTGCTGGATATAATTTAGAGCCGGAAATTGTTATTCCACCGGATGCAATCTCTATTACTGTCGGTAATGATGGTGAAGTGTCAGTTAGGCTTCGTGGCCAGCAAAATAACCAAGTGGTTGGACAAATTACCACGGTTGATTTTATCAACCCAGGCGGTCTAGAGCCGATTGGTCAAAACTTGTATCTACCGACCGGTGCTAGTGGTGATCCACAAGAAGGGGTGCCAGGGCTTGACGGCCTCGGTGATGTTCGTCAATCCATGCTTGAAACCTCTAACGTGAACGTCACAGAAGAGTTGGTCAACATGATTGAAGCGCAACGCGTTTACGAAATGAACTCAAAAGTCATCTCAGCAGTCGATAAGATGATGAGTTTTGTGAACCAACAACTCTAATCATTAACTAAGAGAATGCTGCGATGAAACGTCTATTGAGTCTTGTATTTGTTACTGCTTTGTCTGGTTGCTCGTTAATGCCGCCACCGGTCGATACTCCTGAAGTGGTTCAAGGTACAACCGTGGTGGACGCGGTTGAAGGGGATAAGTCTGCAGAAGAAGGTTCTGGTTTACTGGACTCAATGCGTAAGCGTTCCGATCCCGTAGCCGGTGATCCTGCTTGGGCTCCCATTCATCCAAAACAGAAACCGGAACATTATGCCGCGGAAACTGGTTCACTGTTTAATTTGGCACAAATGAACAGTCTTTATGATGATTCAAAACCGCGTGGCATTGGCGATATTATTACCGTCAATCTTGATGAAAGTACTAAAGCGGCCAAGAGTGCTGATGCGGATCTATCCAAATCCAATGATGCGTCTATGGATCCACTCGCTGTCGGCGGTAAAGATCTCACTGTGGGTGATTACAATTTCTCTTATGCGTTGAAAAATGACAACAAGTTCAATGGCAGTTCTGCAGCCAACCAAAGTAACAGTATTTCTGGTTCGATCACGGTTGAAGTGATTGAAGTACTGGCCAACGGCAACTTAGTCATCCGTGGTGAAAAATGGCTCACACTGAACACTGGCGATGAATACATTCGCTTAAGCGGTACCATTCGTCCCGATGATATCGACTTTGACAACACCATTGCTTCTACTCGTATTTCTAATGCACGCATCCAATATTCAGGTACAGGCACCAATCAAGATATGCAAGAACCTGGATTCTTGGCACGATTCTTTAATGTCTCTCTGTAACGCCGGAGTTCTGGCGTAAAGAAACGTAGAAATTAAGGTACTAGACCATGAAAAAATTCACCCTGCTTGTTTTAAGTCTGTTGCTCATCGCAACCCATGCACAAGCGGCCCGTATCAAAGATGTCTCTCAAGTTGCGGGCGTGCGGAGTAACCAATTAGTGGGTTATGGTCTAGTCACTGGGCTACCGGGAACGGGTGAATCGACACCGTTCACCGACCAAAGTTTTAACGCCATGTTGCAAAATTTCGGCATTCAATTGCCGCCGGGCACTAAACCGAAAACAAAGAACGTTGCCGCCGTGATTGTCACGGCCGAATTGCCGGCGTTTTCCAAGCAAGGTCAAAGTGTCGATGTCACCGTTTCTTCTATCGGCTCTGCTAAAAGTTTACGTGGCGGCACTCTAATGCAAACCTTCCTTAAGGGGTTAGATGGTCAAATTTACGCTGTGGCCCAAGGTAATTTAGTGGTCAGTGGTTTTAGTGCCACCGGTGCTGATGGTTCTAAAATTGTCGGCAATAACCCAACGGTTGGCCTGATTTCAGGCGGCGCTATGGTGGAACGCGAAGTGCCAACACCTTTTAGCCGTGGCGATTTTATTACCTTCAATTTGCTTGAATCTGACTTCACCACGGCGCAACGTATGGCAGATGCAGTGAATAACTTCCTAGGCCCAGAGATGGCGACCGCGGTTGATGCAACGTCAGTACGTATCCGTGCACCACGAGATGTTGGGCAGCGCGTCGCGTTTCTTTCTGCAATCGAAAATGTTGAGTTTGATCCAGCGGATGGCTCAGCCAAAATTATCGTTAATTCACGAACGGGAACCATTGTTGTCGGCCAGCATGTGCGCTTAAAACCTGCTGCGGTGACACACGGTGGTATGACTGTTGCCATTAAAGAGAATTTGAATGTCAGTCAGCCCAATGCGTTAGCGGGTGGTCAGACAGCTGTGGTGCCTAATAGCCAAATAGAAGTGTCTGAAGCACAAGGTAAAATGTTTAAATTTGAACCGGGTTTGACCTTGGATGATTTAGTGCGCGCGGTCAACGAAGTGGGCGCAGCCCCTTCAGATTTGATGGCGATTCTGCAAGCATTGAAACAAGCTGGCGCGATTGAAGGCCAACTGATCATTATCTAGGAGAGGAAGATGATTAATAATCCCAATGATATTGGCTTTATTCATGATATTGCTAGCTTAGATAAGCTACGTCAGCAAGCAAAAACCGGTGATAAAGAAGGCGAGTCAGCGGCGCTCAAGGCCGCAGCCAAACAGTTTGAAGCGATTTTTACCTCAATGTTGTTCAAATCGATGCGCGACGCCAATGCCGATTTTAAATCTGAGATGTTCAACAGCCAAAACGAAGATTTCTATCGACAAATGCTTGATGAACAAATGTCGAGCGAGCTCAGTGCCTCCGGTTCTTTAGGGCTTGCCGATATGATTGTGGCGCAGCTCAGTCAGGCTAACGGCACCTCGAAAAACGATCCATCAATAACCGACCCGACGCAAGATGGTTTCCAAGAAGCCATGCGCCGTATCGAACGCAGTAACAACCGCCGCCTCTCAACGCAAGAAACGATCGAACCTAGCAAGGTCGAATCGAGTCGATTTGATTCGCCGCAAGCGTTTGTAGTTTCAATGAAACCTTATGCTGAAAAAGCAGCGCGGGCATTAGGTGTTGACTCTTCACTGCTACTTGCTCAAGCGGCATTAGAAACCGGATGGGGACAAAAAGTTGTTCAAAATGCTCGTGGTAGCAGTAATAACTTATTCAACATCAAAGCGGATAAAAGTTGGTTAGGTGAGAAAGTGGCGACGCAAACTCTTGAATATCATGATAATACACCCGTGATGGAAAAAGCTGCGTTCCGTTCTTATGGAAATTATCAAGACAGTTTTAATGACTATGTTCGTTTTCTCAATGACAATCCGCGCTACACCGTGGCGCTGAACCATAATGGCAGCGATGAGTCTTTCATTCGTGGCCTGCACGCTGCTGGTTACGCGACGGACCCATACTATGCTGAAAAAGTGCTGAGAGTAAAATCTCAAATTGAAGCAATGGAATAACCCCTCTAAAGCCAGCCTTGCTGGCTTTTATCTTTCCTTTATTTTGTCTAATCTCTTCTTTGAAATTCCTTTGGCATACATATTGCAATTACTAACTTAGATATTCAGTAACCACTGATTTGATTAGGTTTTCGGGGGCAGTATGGCGTCGGATCTTCTGAATCTAGGTACCCAAAGTGTACTTACCGCTCAGAGACAACTCAGCACCACAGGTCATAACATTTCTAATGTTAATACAGAAGGTTACAGCCGTCAGTCTGTGATCCAAGGGACCAATACGCCTCGCCAATACGGTGGTGAAACCTACGGTATGGGCGTACATGTGGAAAAAGTTCGCCGCTCATGGGATCAATTTGCCGTTAATGAATTAAACCTATCTACCACCAGCTTTTCCTTTAAGCGTGACGACGAAGAAAATTTAGACATGCTCTCAAAGTTATTGTCGTCAGTGGCCTCGAAAAAAATCCCTGAAAACTTAAACGAATGGTTTGATGCGATCAAAACCCTCGCCGACAGCCCGAATGATGTAGGTGCGCGTAAAGTTGTACTTGAGAAAGCGGATCTGATCACTCAAAACATGAATGATTTTCACGAGAACATTCGCCGCCAATCTGATGCGACCAACAAAGGGCTAGATGTTGCCGTTGAGCGTATTAACCAATTGGCGCTTGAGCTGCGAGATTTACAACGCTTAATGATGCGTACTCCTGGTCCTCACAATGACTTAATGGACCAGCATGAAAAATTGGTGGCTGAGTTGTCTGAATACACCAAGGTCACCGTGACGCCACGTAAAAATGCTGAAGGGTTTAACATCCATATCGGGAGCGGGCACACGCTCGTCTCAGGTACAGAAGCCAGCCAAATGAAGATGGTTGATGGTTATCCTGATGTGAGTCAGCGCCGCTTGGCCATGATTGAAGGCAAAGGGATCAAGACCATTACCACTGAGGATATTGGTGGTAAGTTAAGTGCGCTGTTTACCATGCGAGATAAGCACATTCCTTACCTAATGGATGAACTTGGCCGCATGGCAACATCTTTCTCTTATGAAGTTAACAAGTTGCAATCACAAGGCTTGGACTTACGTGGCAATGTGGGAAGAGCGTTGTTTACGGATGTGAACTCTGAAGTCAATGCCCGCTCGCGAGCGATCATCGCTGGCAATTCAAAAGCCGATATGGCGGTCTATATCGAAGATACTTCAGCGTTGAAAAGTGGTGAATACTCCCTACAGTACAACGGCAGCAATTATACCGTATTAAAGCCAACGGGCGAGCGGGTTAACGTTCCGGTCGTTGGCAGCAGTTTATTTTTAGATGGAATGCGAGTTGATATTCGCAACGCCCCTCAAGCCGGGGAGCGCATATTGCTGCGTCCAACGCGTAATGGTGCCGCTATTATGAAAATGGCGACCAACGATCCGACAGCCATTGCCGCACAAAGTTATGAAGCCTCCACTACTTTTGCCCAAGGGCAGGCAAAATTTAATATTTTATCGGCAGGTGGGCTGCGTGAATTTGAAGTGGTGATCTCACCAACGGGCGATCAATTTGCGGTCACGGATACCAAAGGCAACGTGCTGCTAGAACCACAGGCCTACCCACCATCGAATTCGATTACTGTGCTTGGTACAACGTTCGAGTTGACAGCAGGTGCGCTACCCAATGATAAATTTACGGCAAACCTTGTCCCCTCAGAAGGTGACAACGGCAATTTGCGTAAGATGCAGCACATTCAAACAGAGAAAAAACTCAATGGCGGTGAAACGACCGTGCTCGGGGTTTATCACGATCTCAATACTGATTTTGGTTTGCAACTGGCCACCGCGTCACGCTTAAGTGACGTGGCCAGGCTTGAAAAAGAGTCAGCGCAGGAGCGCATTGCGTCCATTTCCGGAGTCAACCTTGATGAGGAAGCTGCGAACATGATGAAATTCCAACAAGCTTATATGGCTTCCTCACGCATCATGCAGGTGGCTAATGATACTTTCAACACGATTTTGCAGCTGAGATAGGAGGCGATAAATGTTAACCAGAATATCGAGCTTCCATAACTATCAATCGGTGCAAAACGATATGCGCCGTCAAGAATCAAAGATCCATCATAACCAAGCGCAGCTAGCGTCGGGTAAGAAGTTGCTTTCGGCCAGTGATAGTCCATTAGCCACTCATTACATCCAAAAAGTAGGGCAGCAAGAAGAGCAATTACGCCAATATCTTGATGCAATAGTGCTGGTTCGAAACCGCTTAGAACATCAAGAAGTAATCATTGCCAATGCGGAAAGCTCGACCGATGAGGCAAAGCGTACTGTCATGGAAATGATTAACGGCTCATTCTCTCCAGAAGATAGAGAAGCGAAAGCGCGTGAGCTGCAAGAGATGTTTAACAACTTAATTGAACTAGCAAATACGCAAGATGAGTCCGGTAACTACATGTTTGCCGGCACCAAGCCGAAGAATCAGCCATTTTTTAGAGATAATGCCAGTAACGTGACTTATTCCGGCGATGATTATCAGCGCAAAATGCGCATCTCCAACAGCTTAGAGATCCCGTTCAATAATCCGGGTAATAAAGTGTTTATGGAGATTGATAACCCGTTTGGTAACTACGAACCAAACTATCAATTAAACGAAGGTTCAGAGTTACTGCTCGAGCGTGCAACCAATTTAGACTCGAATGATACATCACGCTATACCGTGACGTTTGTTGATATGGCTAACGGCAAATATGGTTACCAATTAGAGAAAGATGGCAGCGTGGTACAGGCCGATGAGTTTGATCCACAAAAAGGCATTCGATATCAAGATCTGACGGTGCACGTAAAAGGGCAAATCTCGAAAGGTGATGTGTTAAGCCTAGAGCCGCGTTCAACCTTTACCTTATTTGATAGCTATAAAGACGCGATTGAGCTCTCGCAAGGCTCCGTATCGGATGCGTCGACGACAGCGAAACTGCACCAAATTACGGAAGAGTTTCATGCCGCCTTTATTCATCTCAATAAAGTGCGTACTGATGTCGGTGCACGCTTGAGCACTTTAGATATTCAACAAGAACAGCATGAAGATTTCAAAATTAGTTTAGCGAAATCAAAAAGTAACTTTGAAGATCTCGATTACGCGGAAGCGGTGATTGAATTTAATGAGAATTCACGTGCGTTGCAGGCTTCACAACTGGCTTTTGGTAAAACGAAAGATTTGACCCTTTTCAACTATATCTAATCTTCAATGCCTTATGTGCTAAGCCATATGCGCGAAGAGTGGAATGTGTTGAAAAATTGGCCTGGAAATTGCTCATCTATTATCGAGAGATAAAGAGGCAATAGAGCGGCAAACGAAAGTGGCAACTCTGTTGCTAACGAGAAAAAACTGGATGCTCACTCACAAAGATAGAATGATTGAATTTATTCTAAGTGATTAAAAAACAAAGAATATTAATTTTAATATCAGATGTTTTAAAAGTTGGCATACTAATTGAATTGTCTATATCAGAGTTGATACAACAAGTTTTCAAATCGGCAAATAGCGGATTTAGCAAGTTCACGGTCAGTGCTTCCAAATGAGAGTAAAGCTGGCCGCTTCGCAAAAAGCTTGCGAACTCACTAGGAGAGCAAACTATGACCATTACAGTAAATACTAACGTCTCAGCAATGACTGCTCAGCGTTACCTTAATAAAGCGACGGGTGAATTAAATACCTCGATGGAACGTTTATCATCAGGTAATAAAATCAACAGCGCTAAAGATGATGCGGCAGGCTTACAAATTTCAAACCGCTTAACCGCTCAGTCTCGTGGCCTAGATGTGGCAATGCGTAATGCCAACGACGGTATTTCGATTGCTCAGACCGCGGAAGGGGCAATGAATGAGTCGACCAGTATCTTGCAACGTATGCGTGATCTTGCTCTTCAATCAGCAAACGGCACCAACTCGGCGTCAGAGCGACAAGCTTTGGATGAAGAGTCGACCGCATTGCAAGATGAGTTAAACCGTATTGCAGAAACGACCTCATTCGGTGGACGTAAACTGCTCAACGGTTCGTTTGGTGAAGCATCATTCCAGATTGGTGCGAGCTCAGGTGAGGCGATCATTATGGGGCTTACCAGCATACGTGCTGATGACTTCCGTATGGGCGGCCAATCGTTCCTTGCAGAGCAAGGAAAGGACAAGGATTGGGGAGTGCCAGCGGGCGCGCGTGATTTGAAATTTGAATTCACCACCCAGGCAGGTGAGCTTGTTACTCTCGATGTGTTAGCCAAAGATGGCGATGATATTGAAGAGCTAGCGACTTACATTAATGGTCAAACCGACAAGCTTAAAGCATCGGTGGATCAAGACGGTAAACTGCAAATTTTTGCCGCAGAACCGAATTTACAAGGTGACCTTGCCATCTCTGGTGGTTTGGCAACCGAACTTGGCCTAAACGGTGGACCGGGCGTTAAGACGACGGTTCAAGATATTGATATCACCTCAGTTGGTGGTTCTCAAAATGCAGTGGGCGTTCTGGATGCTGCGTTGAGATATGTGGATTCACAACGGGCAGAGCTCGGTGCGAAGCAAAACCGTTTAAGCCATAGCATCAACAACTTGGCCAATATCCAAGAGAATGTTGAAGCATCCAACAGTCGAATTAAAGATACAGATTTTGCGAAAGAAACCACGCAAATGACGAAAGCACAGATTCTGCAACAAGCGGGTACCTCCATTCTCGCTCAAGCAAAACAGTTGCCAAATTCTGCAATGTCACTATTGCAGTAATGTTAGGACCCTTCATCCAACAGCTCAGACGTGGGTTAGGTGAAGGAATCCTTGGCAAAGTATGATTATGGCCGAATATAAAGCTCTCTCAAGATGTACCCTGCTTTATAGTCATAGATAATCATGCGCCCCGGTCAGTCGGTAATGTGTTCATTTCTCTGATCTCCACATTGGCTCTGGCTACCAACTAGCCCCGGTTCTCTCAAAGGAAAAGGGGCTTTTCTTTATCTATAACTTCTTGCTCTCATCAATGCTCCTCAATCGTCTGTGGAGCCGACCAATCACGTCAAATCTTTAATGCTATTTTTGTATTTCAGCCAGTTTTGCAGCGTTTATCCCACTTTTAATCGATATTGGTTATTTTTTACGAAATCGTCGTTTTCCCGTTAAAGGATTCCTAACCGCAGTCGCTAATAATAGTACTTTGAGAGAACTACTTGGTTTTCCGAGACGTCGGAAACCGTTTGTCTATGACGCTAAGTCGGAAAATCAATAGGAGAACCACTATGGCGGTTAATGTAAACACTAACGTTTCAGCTATGACAGCACAACGCTACCTAAACAGTGCTAGCAATGCGCAACAGTTATCAATGGAACGTTTATCATCAGGCTTCAAAATTAATAACGCAAAAGATGACGCAGCAGGTTTGCAAATCTCTAACCGTTTGAACGTTCAAAGCAGAGGCTTAGATGTTGCCGTGCGCAACGCAAATGATGGCATTTCAATTGCGCAGACAGCTGAAGGTGCAATGAACGAAACTACCAACATTTTGCAACGTATGCGTGACTTATCTCTACAATCGTCAAATGGTTCGAACTCGAAAGCCGACCGCGTAGCGATTCAAGAAGAGATCACCGCGCTGAATGACGAACTCAACCGTATTGCTGAAACTACATCGTTTGGTGGCAATAAGTTGCTCAATGGTACTTTTGAGACGAAATCATTCCAAATCGGTGCGGATAACGGTGAAGCGGTCATGCTAAGCCTAAATAATATGCGCAGCGACAACGCAATGATGGGCGGTAAGAGTTACCAAGCGGCAAATGGACAAGATAAAGATTGGACCGTTAAAGCGGGTGCTAATGACCTTACCATTACGTTGACTGACAAACGTACTGGCGAGCAAACCATCAACCTAAGTGCAAAAGATGGCGATGACATCGAAGAGTTGGCCACTTACATCAATGGTCAAACCGACATGTTAAAAGCTTCTGTTGACGATGAAGGCAAACTGCAAATCTTTACTGATAGCAACCGTATTGATGGCGTAGCAACCTTTGGTGGCAGCTTAGCGGGTGAACTGAGTTTCCAAGCGGCAAAAGATGTGACAGTCGATACCATTGATGTCACCTCTGTAGGTGGTTCGCAAGAATCAGTTGCCATTGTTGATGCGGCACTGCAATTTGTAGACAGCCATCGTGCTCAACTGGGTGCATTCCAAAACCGTTTCAACCATGCGATTAACAACTTAGATAACATCAACGAAAACGTAAATGCTTCTAAGAGCCGAATCAAAGACACTGATTTTGCGAAAGAAACCACTGCCTTGACTAAATCGCAGATCCTTTCTCAAGCATCAAGCTCAGTGTTGGCACAAGCTAAACAAGCGCCTAATGCTGCTCTTGGTTTGCTTGGTTAAGTCGTTAACTTTTAAATTAAAAATCCAGCTTCGGCTGGATTTTTTTATGCCTCACTTTTCACGTGATCAAAGAATGGATCGGAAAAATGAATCAACGGTTAAAACGGGAGGAAAGGATATATTGTTATGAGGCTAATAAAACAAAACCCAGCCTAAGCTGGGTTTGAATTGATGGTGCGGAAGGAGAGACTTGAACTCTCACACCTTGCGGCGCCAGAACCTAAATCTGGTGCGTCTACCAATTTCGCCACTTCCGCAACTTGTACTGTAGATAGATTGAACATTGGTTATTCAAACTATCGTTGTAAATGGTGGCTACGACGGGATTCGAACCTGTGACCCCATCATTATGAGTGATGTGCTCTAACCAACTGAGCTACGTAGCCATCTTAAATCATGGTGCGGAAAGAGAGACTTGAACTCTCACACCTTGCGGCGCCAGAACCTAAATCTGGTGCGTCTACCAATTTCGCCATTTCCGCAGCGTATTCTTTAAATAAACCGAATGTTATTGATTCAGCTTAT
Organism: Vibrio anguillarum; assembly: GCF_001989995.2. Classification (GTDB taxonomy): domain Bacteria; phylum Pseudomonadota; class Gammaproteobacteria; order Enterobacterales; family Vibrionaceae; genus Vibrio; species Vibrio anguillarum. Next base: position 412 of record NZ_JAHGUP010000019.1, on the reverse strand, counting down.
CTTTTTACGGTCAGCTTATCGCTAACCCTACAAATAATGGCAGGGCTACCTGGATTCGAACCAGGGGATGGCGGCATCAAAAGCCGCTGCCTTACCGCTTGGCGATAGCCCTACAAGATGATTGCTCATCTAAATAATGGTGCGGAAGGAGAGACTTGAACTCTCACACCTTACGGCGCCAGAACCTAAATCTGGTGCGTCTACCAATTTCGCCACTTCCGCAACTTATGCTGTAGATAAAATGAGGATTGGTTACTCAATTTATCGTTGTTATGGGTAGCTTATCGCTAGCCATATGAAATATGGCAGGGCTACCTGGATTCGAACCAGGGAATGGCGGCATCAAAAGCCGCTGCCTTACCGCTTGGCGATAGCCCTACAAGATGATTGCCCATCTAAATAATGGTGCGGA
>NZ_JAHGUP010000018.1 GCF_001989995.2 Vibrio anguillarum | reverse complement strand
ATCTGCCCAGCAAGCAGTGCGGTAATCAAAATTATTGCCACAGCAATATTCGCTGTAGCCGCCGTTTTGTGTTTCTCTTCTTGCGTCATATGCCCAGTGAGAGAGACAAATATTGGCATAATCCCCACGGGGTTCACAGCGGCTACAAGGCCTAAGAAAAACTGCAGGAAAATGGCTAACTCAAAGGTTTGCATGGCATTTATCTCTAATGGATCATTTCGATGAAATATTACGTGGCTAATGTAAGCGAAAGCAAAGGATAGCACGAATGAAAAAAACTAAAGCGATTAGGGTTTTATTGCTGAGAAAAACTAATTCAATGAAGAAAACGTTTTACAATTGTTTTTCTAATGTATGTGAGTGGTGTTGTTTTTTGCTCAACTGTTAACATCTGCACATTTTTAATAAAATTAGTGCTCCTAGCTGGTGGTAAAAGTGAGAGTCGATATACTCTCAGTAGCACGTAAAATGAGGTGTGTTCATTCATCTATCGCTCAAAAATGAAACTTTTTTACAGATTGTTGTAGTTTTTATAGTTTTCGTTGTTTAAGTAAATGTTTTTTATTCATTTAATTATCTATATGTTTTTTGTTTGTTTTCAGTATCTTGTGGGCGATTTTGTAGGGTGGTTACCCCTAATTGGGTAATTAGTTTTTGAGAACTGATCTGAGTCAATTTTTTTCACACTCTGAAATATTATACTCAGTCCTGAAAGCAATTTACTAAGTCTGTCATTGTTTAAGCTGTTGAGAAAAAACAAAAACACAAAGCTGCAAACTTAATAAAGAGTTTTTAACATTTTTCTATTTTTAGGAGATCCATTATGCCTGTAACTAATTTAGCTGAACTTGATGCTCTAGTAGCGCGCGTTAAAGCGGCTCAAGCAGAATTCTCTACTTACTCTCAAGAGCAAGTAGATAAAATTTTCCGCGCAGCATCATTAGCAGCTAACCAAGCTCGTATCCCTCTAGCGCAACAAGCGGTAGCGGAATCAGGCATGGGTATTGTTGAGGATAAAGTAATCAAGAACCACTTTGCGTCTGAGTTCATCTACAACAAATACAAAGACGAAAAAACGTGTGGCATTCTTGAAGAAGATAAAAACCTAGGCACGATGACTATCGCTGAGCCTGTAGGCATCATCTGCGGTATCGTTCCAACCACTAACCCTACTTCTACTGCAATCTTCAAATCTCTCATCTCTTTGAAGACTCGTAACGGTATCATCTTCTCGCCACACCCACGTGCGAAAAATTCAACTAACGATGCAGCTAAACTCGTGTTAGATGCCGCAGTTGCAGCTGGCGCGCCAAAAGATATCATCGGCTGGATTGATCAACCTTCAGTTGAGCTATCTAACGCGCTAATGAAGCACGAAGGTATTGCACTTATCCTTGCAACAGGTGGTCCTGGCATGGTGAAAGCGGCTTACTCGTCAGGTAAACCAGCAATCGGTGTAGGTGCAGGTAACGTTCCAGTTGTAATCGACGAAACGGCAGACATCAAACGTGCAGTTGCTTCTGTTCTTATGTCTAAAACATTCGATAACGGTGTGGTATGTGCTTCTGAGCAAGCGGTTATCGTTATGGACGAAGTGTATGACGAAGTAAAAGAACGTTTCGCGAGCCATAAAGCGCATGTTTTAAGTAAAGCAGACGCAGACAAAGTACGTAAGGTACTGCTTATCGATGGCGCACTAAACGCGAAAATCGTAGGCCAACCAGCAACAGCCATCGCTGAAATGGCGGGCGTTAAAGTTCCAGCAGATACTAAAATCCTTGTCGGTGAAGGTATTGGCGAAGTTTCTTATGACGATGAATTTGCACATGAAAAACTTTCTCCAACACTTGGCATGTTCCGCGCGACTTCTTTCGAGAACGCGGTAGAACAAGCCGTAAGAATGGTAGAAATCGGCGGTATCGGCCACACTTCTGGTCTATACACTAACCAAGACGTTAATGCAGACCGTATCCGTTACTTTGGTGACAAAATGAAGACGGCGCGTATTCTTGTAAACATCCCAACCACTCATGGTGGTATCGGTGACCTTTACAACTTTAACGTTGCACCATCTCTAACGCTAGGTTGTGGTTCTTGGGGTGGTAACTCGATTTCTGAGAACGTAGGTCCTAAGCACCTAATCAACAAGAAAACTGTTGCGAAGCGAGCTGAAAACATGTTGTGGCATAAACTACCTAAGTCAATTTACTTCCGTCGTGGTAGCCTTCCAATCGCTATGAGCGATCTTGAAGGCAAAAAACGCGCATTCCTAGTTACTGACCGTTTCCTATTCAACAACGGTTATGCAGACGACGTAGTGACTCTGCTGAAGTCAAACGGTATGGAAGTTCAAACATTCTTTGATGTAGAAGCTGATCCAACTCTATCTGTCGTAGAGAAAGGCGCTGAAGCAATGAAGAGTTTCCAACCAGACGTGATTCTAGCACTTGGTGGTGGTTCACCAATGGATGCGGCGAAGATCATGTGGGTTATGTATGAGCACCCAGAAACTCACTTTGAAGAGCTTGCAATGCGCTTTATGGATATCCGTAAACGTATCTACAAGTTCCCTAAAATGGGTCAAAAAGCAGAATTGGTTTGTATCACGACTACTTCAGGTACAGGTTCAGAAGTCACACCATTTGCCGTTGTAACAGACGACAAAACAGGTGCTAAATACCCACTAGCGGATTATGAGCTAACACCTAACATGGCTATCGTTGATGCGAACCTTGTGATGAATATGCCTAAGTCTCTAACGGCATTTGGTGGTTACGATGCTGTGACTCACGCTCTTGAAGCCTATGTATCTGTTCTTGCGAACGAATACTCTGATGGTCAAGCCCTACAAGCACTTAAGATGCTGAAAGAGTACCTACCATCAAGCTACAAAAATGGCGCAGCAGACCCAATTGCTCGTGAAAAAGTGCACAATGCAGCGACTATCGCAGGTATTGCTTTTGCTAACGCGTTCTTAGGTGTATGTCACTCTATGGCGCACAAGATCGGTGCTGAGTTCCACATCCCGCACGGCCTTGCTAACGCATTGCTTATCTCTAACGTTGTGCGCTATAACGCGAATGATAACCCAACCAAACAAACTGCGTTCTCTCAATACGACCGTCCACAAGCACGCCGTCGTTACGCTGAAGTGGCTGACCACTTAGGCTTGAGCCAAGCGGGCGACCGTACTGCTCAGAAGATTGAACGTCTACTGACTTGGTTGGAAGAGCTGAAGAAAGATCTCGACATCCCGCTATCTATCCAAGCGGCTGGCGTGAATGAAGCGGATTTCCTCGCAAAAGTTGACGTGCTATCAGTTGAAGCGTTTGATGACCAATGTACTGGTGCAAACCCACGCTACCCACTGATTTCTGAGCTAAAAGAAGTACTTCTTGCGGCTTACTATGGTACAGCGTTTGTTGAAGGTGAAACTTTCGAAGGCACTACCGTTATCAAGAAGAAAGATGACCAAAAACCAGCAAAGAAAAAGTAAGCTGAGTTATTGAGAGATTTTCGCTAGCACGAAACAATCTCTATCGGGAAAAGATAAAGCCTCACCGTCTGGTGAGGCTTTTTTTGTATCGAGTAACTTCATCATCAAAGCGTGGATGGGTATCTATCCCCACATGACTAAGATAGCGGCAATTGCGACTAGAACAAGCCCCAGCCCATCTTTAATTTTCACCGATTGTTTTAGCCAAAAAATAGAAATTAACATCGTAAAAAAGATCTCAATTTGGCCTAAAGTTTTTACATAAGGCACGGTTTGAAGAGACATTGCACTGAACCAACCAATAGAACCAAGACAGCTACTTGTGCTGGTTAATAGCGTTAGCTTAGGTCTTACCCATAACTGTTTTAATGAGTTGTTGTCGGTCACCATTAGGTAAATTAGCAGTAATAAAGTCTGCAGTGAAATGACCAACAATAATACCCAAGCAGAACTGTGTGGAAAGGGTAAGCCAAGCGCTAAACTGGCTTCACGTACCCACAATGAAGTGAGCGCAAAGGCACTACCACAACTTAATCCCAGTAAAACAGTTGGCATTGAAAGCTGCTTAATATTGCCGTGCGTGCTCATCAAAAATACACCAATGCCACCAACGATGACGCCAATCCAGCCCAAGCCTGTCAAATGAGTCCCAAAAAAAATCATTCCTAAAATAGCGGCAACTAAGGCTTCGCTTTTGGCTAGCCCAGCACCTACAGCATAGTTATTTAATTTAAACAGCTTAACCATGAGCGCAGTCGCGACGATTTGCATCAATGACGCGCCGATAATGAAAGCGATAAAGGTCAATGACAATGTAGGTAATTTCGCGGGTATGAAATGATACAAAGTGATGAGATAGAGAGCCGCGATAGGGCCAGCCCAAAGAAAGCGGGCAAGGGTAACACCAGTAGTACTGACCTCAGTTGCTAAGCGACTTTGGAATGCATTGCGCCAAGATTGCATGAATGCGGCCAGAAGGGTGAATAAGATCCAAGTCATGGAAGTCCATTTTGAGTGACAAGAAAGAGGCAATGCTATGAGATGCAGAGATATTGAGCAAGCGGAATATAAAAAGGGCTGCGAATGCAGCCCTTTAATGGTATTTAAACTCGGTTCAGAGATTAATACTGTGGTTTAGTCATTGCCGCACCAGCTTGACTTTGCGCTGACTGGCTGCCTGCTGCACGAGTTGCAATTCGTTCAGCATGGAAAGGTGCTGATACGATTTCAATCTCTTTGAGCAACAAAGAGCCTGAGGCTTTGGTCATCGGAGAGAATGCATGCGCTTTGATTGTTTTGGGTAATACGGCTTCAGGTGCCTTAGTTACTGCTTCAACCTTCAATGCTGGTACTTTCTCTGTCGTGGCTTTTTCTTCGACAACGAGCTCAATAGCGGTAGTCTTTTCAATAACAACTTCTGCGATCACTGGCTCTGAAATAACGGCTTCTACAGTGACCGATTCTGTGACTGAAACCGATTCTGTTACCACTGTCGATGGTACTTGAGGTTCAATAGCGTCCTGTAAAGAGACTGTAACAGGTTCTTCAACGACGCTCTGGTTCTCTTCGTGGCGAATAATGACCTTACCCATTGCCATTTCAGGGAAAGCAAAACCACCTAACGTTATCTCAGTATTGTTATCTACGACATCTGCCACTTGTTGAACAGGTTCAACCGCTGCGACTTGCTCTGTTACTGGTGCTTGATACACAGGTTTAGAGAGGTCATAGCGAGGCATCACTTTACCCATTGCCATCTCAGGAGAGGCAACCCCACCTTTGCGTAAACGGAATGGGTTAGGGCGACGATCACGACCACGGCGTCGACGTTGACCACTGGCTCGTAAATGACGAGGGGAGCGGCGATTGCGACGTTGATTTTGATCGTCATTCTCATTGTCGTCGTTTGGTGTAACGACCGATGTCTCAACAGATTGTACTGTTTCAGCTTTTACGGCTTCAATAACCTCTGCTGCCGGAGTTGTATTGATCAACATTTCAGCTTCTGGTTGTTCTTGAGCGATTGTCTGATCTTTTACACGAACTTGTTTGTTTAACTTACGGCGTTGACGGCGTTCTTTGACTTTTGCCGTTTTCTCTTCCGTTTTATCTTCATTCGCTGTCAAGGTAACGGCTTGCGCTTCAGCCGCAAGTTGTAGCCCTTGCTCCGCTAACTTTTCAGATTTGCTGTCATCACGCTTGTTGCGGCGCTCTTGTTTTGGCTTGCGAGCTTGTGTCTTACGAGGCTCGTTGGTAGCAACAATTTCTTTGTCTTGTGTTTCTTCAACAAGAGCAGAGGTATTGACAGGTTTACGTTTGTTTCTGTCACGGTTTGCGTTGTCGCGATTAACATTTTCACCGCGTCCGTTACGACGACGTTGGTCATTTCGATCACGACGCTGGCGTGGTGCTTGGCTACGTTCGTTTTCTTGTTTTTGTTGCTCTTCCTCAGTTTTCACCTCTTCCGTGGTGGTTGAGAAGATGCTACCAAGAGCTTTAACGATGCGGCCAAATAGACCTGGTTTGCCTGGTTCAACAGCGATCTCTTTGACTGGAACCGCTACTTCTGCTTTAGGTGTTGGAGCTGGAATAGTTTGTGCTGGAGCAGCAAACCCTTTCAACGCTGGTTCTTCAATGCGTTTTGGTTTGAAATCGATATCTGAGCTTTCTTTACCTTCTGCTTCTTTCAGTGCTTCTAGTTTCATTGGCACTAAGTAAGAGAGTATTTCTTGCTCTTCCCCTTCACGGACACGGATCACTTCAAAATGAGGCGTTTCCATTTCAGAGTTAGGGACAATGGTGATCTCGACTTCTTGAATGCGTTCAATATGATTGATTGAGCGACGTTTTTCATTGAGTAGATAAGATGCAATAGGAACGGGAACCACCGCCATAACTTGAGCGGTATTATCTTTTAGTGCTTCTTCTTCAATGAGACGTAAAACAGAGAGCGCAAGAGATTCATTATCACGAACCACTCCGGTACCAGAGCAGCGTGGGCAGATATGGTGACTTGCTTCGGCAAGTGATGGGCTCAAGCGCTGACGCGACATTTCTAACAAGCCAAAACGTGAAATTCGGCCAATTTGTACGCGAGCACGATCTAGGCGTACGGCATCGCGTAAACGGTTTTCTACTTCACGTTGGTGACGAACAGGAGTCATATCGATGAAATCGATAACCACTAATCCGCCCAAATCGCGCAGACGTAATTGGCGAGCAATTTCATCGGCTGCTTCTAAGTTGGTGTTAAGCGCCGTCTCTTCAATATCGCCGCCTTTTGTTGCACGAGCAGAGTTGATATCAATTGAGGTCAATGCTTCGGTTGGGTCGATAACAATAGAGCCACCAGAAGGCAAACGCACTTCACGCTGGAAAGCCGATTCGATTTGGCTTTCAATTTGGTAATGGCTAAATAGGGGTACTTCACCGTCGTATTTTTTTACACGACTCACGAAATCAGGACGCACCAAACGAATGTGCTCAAGGGCACGTTCATAAATTGTGTTGCTATCAATTAGAATTTCACCAATGTCACGACGCAGATAATCACGAATTGCGCGTACAATGACGTTGCTCTCTTGGTGAATAAGTAGCGGTGCAGGACGCAAATCGGAAGCCTGTTTGATTGCGCTCCAGTGATTGAGCAAAACGTTTAAGTCCCACTCTAGCTCTTCCGCACTTTTGCCCACACCTGCAGTGCGAACGATAAGGCCCATGCCTTGAGGAAGCTCTAAACTGCTCAATGCGGTTTTTAATTCGGTACGCTCATCGCCTTCGATACGGCGTGAAATACCACCGGCACGAGGATTGTTTGGCATAAGAACTAGGTAGCTACCAGCAAGAGAAATGAAAGTGGTCAACGCAGCGCCTTTGCTGCCTCGCTCTTCCTTTTCAACTTGGACAATAACTTCTTGGCCTTCTTTAAGCGCTTCTTTGATGTTTGGACGGCCTTGGTAAGTGTAGCCATCAGGGAAATATTCGCGGGCAATTTCTTTGAGAGGAAGGAAACCGTGACGTTCAGCGCCGTAATCAACAAATGCAGCTTCTAAACTCGGTTCAACACGGGTGATACGTCCTTTATAGATGTTCGCCTTTTTAGATTCATGCCCTGGACTTTCGATGTCTAGATCAAAAAGTCGTTGGCCATCAACCAGCGCGACACGCAACTCTTCTTTTTGAGTTGCGTTAATTAGCATTCTTTTCATTTAAAAATCTCGTTATCTTTCTTTAGTTTTGATTATTGGACTTGTTGCTGGGTTTCGTTTTCACGGTGCCAGATCCCATGACTAAAAGGTGCAGCCTCCCGGCTGGAGGGGATGCTCTAGGGCACTTCAGTTATCGCACGCACACGATTGCCTGCGATCCGCGTATTGGCGGAAAATACTCAACATGAAATGACGATGAGTAGAGCAACAAGATAGCTTCGCTCAATAGTGTCTTACGCCATGTGCAGCACATTGACGCTTAGCAGTCTACTCACTATTTTGCTCAAAAATGGACGGTAAAGAATAAAAAATCACCGAATCATTCATTGCAGCTGTGAACTATAGCAGTGACAGGTAAACACAGCAATCTGCTTTGTTATGAACAGGTCAAAAAAATGAGAATAGGTCTAAAAGTTAGATGGCTAATTTAATGTTTATCAAAGAGTTTTAGCTGTTAAAGTAAGAATTGTAATGGGTAATATTTAATTTTATCCACAGTCACATTTCAATTGGTGTAATTCTCGCCAATTTGCCATTAAACAGCAGATGAAAATATTCTTTTTTGTGGCGAAGAAAATGTGAATTTAAACAATTTACAGTGGTACAATGGCGCCCATGAGTGAAATTAGAACCCAAGTCCAGCTCATCGATATCGATGAAGATATGGCTGGTCAACGCATTGACAATTTTTTGCGTAACCAATTAAAAAACGTTCCCAAAAGTATGGTTTACCGAATCCTGCGCAAAGGAGAGGTTCGTGTAAATAAAAAACGCATCAAAGCAGAATATAAGTTATCGGCTGGTGATGTGGTGAGAATACCACCAGTGACTCTCGAACAGTCGGATCAAGAGAGCAACACACCCAATACCAAATTGAGTAAAGTCGCCGAGCTAGAACACTGCATTATTTTTGAGGATGAGCACTTACTTATTCTGAATAAACCTTCCGGTACGGCTGTTCATGGTGGGAGTGGTTTGAAATTTGGCGCAATTGAAGCGCTGCGGGCATTGCGCCCAGAAGCTCGCTTTTTGGAATTGGTGCACCGTATCGATCGCGATACCTCGGGCATTTTATTAGTGGCTAAAAAGCGCTCCGCACTGCGCCATCTCCAAGCCCAGTTTAGAGAAAAAACGATTCAAAAATATTACTTTGCTTTAGTTATGGGGCAATGGAAAAGCGGCTGTAAAGTCGTGAATGCGCCACTATTGAAAAATGAAGTGAACAGCATTGTGCGAGTCAATCCAAACGGTAAAGCATCGGAAACGCGCTTTAAGATCCTTGAACAGTTTGCACAAGCAACTTTGGTGCAAGCCAGTCCGATCACTGGCCGTACTCATCAGATCCGCGTTCATACTCAGTATACAGGGCACCCGATTGCGTGGGATGATCGTTATGGTGACCGCCGTTTTGACGCATATACCGCACAGTTTGGCATTGACCGATTATTCTTACACGCGGCCAATATTCGTTTTATTCACCCTTCGACAGAGGCGTTAATGGACATTAATGCACCACTCGATACTCAACTAGAGCAAGCATTAGTCAAATTGAGAAACGCTTAAGGCCAGCTTTCATTCGTTAACGAGTAGCAACATAGTAGAAACATAAAGTAATGGTCGAAGTCATGGTATAAAAGTGAGCGCAGATCAAGGCGCTCACTGTTAATCATTATCCTAAAACGGTAATGCCTTGAGACTCAAGCATTGAGACTAGCTTAATTAATGGTAACCCAACCAAACTATTAGGGTCATCACCTTCTAAACGTTCAAAAAGTGCAATGCCTAGGCCCTCACACATAAAGCTGCCTGCGCACTGTAGTGGTTGTTCTTTTGCCACGTAAGCCGTCACCATCTCGGTAGATAAAGAGCGAAAATGAACCGTGAAGGGTTCTACGGTGACCGTGCATTGGCGGGAGACGGAGTTGTAAACCGCAAGCCCAGTATAAAAAGTGATGGCTTTTCCACTTTGTCTGAGTAACTGCTTAATGGCTTGTTCTTGAGTATGAGGTTTGCCAATAATCTCACCGTCAATCACGCAAACTTGATCAGAACCGATGACTAAACTGGGTTGGTTTGGATGGCAAGATCTTGCTTTCGTTTCCGCTAAACGAGTCACCAGATCTTGTGCGGGCTCACCAGGTAACGGAGTTTCGTCGCAATTAGGCGAGCAGGTAACAAAAGGTAAATCCAGCTTTTTAAGTAATTGCTGCCGAAACGGCGAAGTAGATGCTAAAACTAGTTGGTAATTTTGCATTTTGATTTAGAATTGCTGCGAATTTTACCGCAGCATATATCAATCAGACATGCTGTACATAATTCTCTCAGTGGAAAGGGGAAAAAACGAACTTTTTTGCCTTTTTCTTTGACTAAAACCGATTTGGAAGATAATATTCGCGCCTATGCAAAAGGTAAAAATACCGCGATCGATTGATCCGGCTAAAGCAGCTCAAAAACGACTTGATTGTGATGGTATCATCCAACTCAGTCTTTTTAAGCGTTTAGAAGAATCAGTCGCAGGCGTTAAACGCGACGCACAAGTCTCATTGTCATTTGGGCTTGATGAACAGCGACTAGTTGTTATCTCTGGTAAAGCTAACATCTCTGTCGATTTAGAGTGTCAACGCTGTAACAAAGTTTTCGCACATGAGTGCGAAGTCCAATTCAAGTATACTCCTTACTTGGGGAGTAAAACGGATGAAGACGCACCGGAAGAGTACGATTTGGTAGATCCGAATGAGTACGGTGAGATCGACCTTGTACAATTAGTTGAAGACGAGTTCATCATTAATTTGCCACAAGTAGCAATGCACGATAGAGCGGAATGTAGCGTTAATTCAGACAATTTAGTATTTGGTGAACTTCCAGAAGAACTAGCGGAAGAAAAGCCGAATCCATTTGATGTTTTAAAAAACTTAAAACGATAATTCGTTATAGGTTAAGACAAAGGAGTAGGGTCAATGGCCGTACAAAAGAGCAAAAAATCACGCGCACGTCGTGGCATGCGTCGTTCACATGATGCGCTAACTACATCTGCACTATCTGTAGATGCGACTTCAGGTGAAACTCACCTACGTCACAACATGACTGCTGACGGTTATTACCGTGGCAAAAAGGTTATCAGCAAGTAAGGTTGACCTTTGCAATATTTAACCGTTGCACTTGATGCAATGGGCGGGGATTTCGGTCCTCGCGTAACAGTGCCTGCCGCCGTGCAGGCACTGTCGCATTTCCCAGAGCTCAAAGTGATCCTCGTTGGTGATCAAGTTTTGATCACACATCAATTATCTCAATTAGGTTATGAACTTAATACTCGCTTGAGTATTTTGCACAGTGACCGCGTTATTTCTAACTCCGAAAAACCTTCTCTGGCCTTACGCAATAGTGCTGGAAGTTCAATGGGCATAGCAATTGACCTAGTTTCTGATAGCCGTGCTGATGCTTGTGTCAGTGGTGGTAATACAGGTGCGCTCATGGCGTTATCTCGTTTTCGTCTGAAATTGCTGCCCGGCATTGATCGTCCTGCATTAGTTTCAGCGTTGCCGACGGCTTCAGGTCAACGCACTTGGATGCTGGATTTGGGTGCGAATGTATCAAGTGATGCAGATTCTCTGTTTCAATTTGCTGTCATGGGGAGTGCGCTGGCCGAACAGCATTTAGGTCGTTCTGCAAAAGTTGCCATCCTTAATATTGGTGCGGAAGAGATTAAAGGGAATGATTTAGTGAAGCGTTGCGCTGAAATGCTGAATCAAACTCAGGCCGTCAACTATATCGGCTATATCGAAGGTAATCAGTTGTTGGATGATGTCGCTGATGTGATTGTTTGCGATGGTTTCGTCGGTAATGTTTGCCTGAAAGCATGTGAAGGCACAGCACAACTCTTTATTGATAAGTTAAAAAGCCAACTTTTGGGCTCATCCATAAAGGGTTGGATTGCACGAAAACTGTTTTCTTCATTATTTACTGAACTAAAAACATTGAACCCCGACCAGTATAACGGCGCAAGTTTGTTAGGATTGCGCGGCATTGTCATAAAAAGTCATGGAAGTGCTGATGTACTCGCCGTCGTGAATGCGATTTCCGAAGCGGTACACGAGGTCAAACGACAAGTCCCCAGCCGTATAAGCGATCGTTTGGAAGCGGTTTTACTCGAGAGGCATTATTAGTCTTCATGTATAGCAAAATTTTAGGTACTGGCAGCTACTTGCCATCTCAGGTGCGTACCAACGCAGATTTAGAGAAAATGGTAGAGACAAGCGATGAGTGGATTATTGCCCGTACTGGTATTCGTGAGCGCCGCATTTGCGCGGAGAATGAAACCGTTGCGGATATGGCTTTCTATGCAGCGCAAAATGCCATTCAAATGGCCGGCATTGATAAAAACGATATTGATCTGATTATTGTTGCAACAACCAGTAGTAGCCATGCATTTCCTTCGGCGGCATGTCAGGTGCAAGGTAAGCTTGGTATCAAAGGATGTCCTGCTTTTGATTTAGCGGCTGCCTGTTCAGGCTTTGTCTATGGATTATCGATTGCAGATCAACACATCAAATCGGGTATGTGTAAAAACATTCTTGTCATTGGTGCTGATGCCTTGTCTAAAACCTGCGATCCAACAGACCGCTCGACAATCATTTTATTTGGTGATGGCGCAGGCGCCGTCATTATTGGTGCAAGTGAAGAGCCAGGAATTTTGTCGACTCATATCTATTCTGATGGTGAGTTTGGCGAGCTCTTGAGTTTACCTGTTCCAGAGCGTGGTGGTGATGCTGATAAATGGCTCTATATGGCGGGTAATGAAGTCTTTAAAGTGGCTGTGACGCAACTCTCTAAGCTTGTTAAAGATACGCTTGCTGCCAATAACATGCACAAATCAGAATTAGATTGGTTAGTGCCTCATCAAGCTAACTATCGCATTATTTCCGCGACCGCGAAAAAACTATCGATGTCACTTGACCAAGTTGTCATAACGCTTGATCGCCATGGTAATACGTCTGCTGCTACCGTCCCAACCGCGCTCGATGAAGCCGTGCGAGATGGTCGAATTCAACGTGGTCAAACGTTATTGCTTGAAGCCTTCGGTGGTGGTTTTACTTGGGGCTCGGCACTCGTTAAGTTTTAAGCGGATAGATTTTTATTTTAAGGGGTTGGTTCAACCTCTTGTTTTTACTTAAGGAAACAAACAATGAGCAAGTTTGCTATCGTATTTCCAGGTCAAGGCTCGCAATCAGTTGGTATGCTTGCGGAACTTGGTCAGCAGTATGATGTCATTCAACAGACATTTGCCGAAGCTTCTGAAGTGCTGGGTTATGATTTATGGGCATTGGTACAAAATGGCCCAGTAGAAGATCTTAACCAAACCTCTCGTACTCAACCGGCATTACTCGCTTCTTCTGTTGCCCTTTGGCGGTTATGGCAAAGCCTAGGTTTAGAGCAGCCAGCCTTGCTTGCTGGCCATAGCTTGGGTGAGTATTCCGCACTGGTGTGTGCAGGTGTAGTTGACTTTAAGCAAGCCATCAAATTAGTAGAGCTGCGTGGTCAGTTAATGCAAGAAGCCGTTCCGGAAGGTGTAGGTGCGATGTCGGCTATTATCGGTCTTGATGATGAGCTGATAGCAAAAGCGTGTGAAGAAGCTGCTCAAGGTGAAGTGGTTTCACCAGTTAACTTTAACTCGCCAGGCCAAGTTGTCATCGCAGGCAACAAAGATGCGGTTGAACGTGCAGGTCAGTTATGCAAAGAGGCCGGAGCAAAGCGCGCGCTGCCATTGCCAGTTTCTGTTCCTTCTCACTGTGCTTTAATGAAGCCAGCAGCAGACAAGTTAGCGGTTGCATTACAATCGATTGAATTTAATGCACCACAAATTCCGGTTATCAACAATGTGGATGTAATAGCAGAAATTGATCCGGCCAAAATTAAAGATGCGTTAGTTCGTCAACTATACAGCCCTGTTCGTTGGACAGAATGTGTGCAGTTGATGAATGAGCAAGGCATAGAAAAGCTGCTTGAAGTTGGCCCAGGCAAAGTTTTGACAGGCCTGACTAAGCGCATTATTAAATCGCTTGAATCAGCAGTAGTGAATGACATTGCTTCACTTGATGCCGTTAAGTAATCAAAGGAAAGAATAGATGATGAACCTAGAAGGTAAAATTGCTCTCGTGACTGGCGCAAGCCGTGGTATTGGCCGAGCGATCGCTGAATTATTAGTTGAACGCGGTGCAACAGTGATCGGCACGGCTACTAGCGAAAGCGGTGCAGCGGCAATCAGTGAATATCTTGGTAATAATGGTAAAGGCCTAGCGCTGAACGTGACGGATGTGGAATCTATCGCAGCGACGCTGAAAACCATCAATGACGAGTTTGGCGTGATCGATATTCTTGTGAATAACGCCGGGATTACTCGTGATAATCTCTTAATGCGCATGAAAGATGCTGAATGGTCAGATATTATTGATACCAATTTAACATCTATCTTCCGCTTATCGAAAGCGGTGCTACGTGGCATGATGAAAAAGCGCAATGGTCGCATCATCAATGTGGGCTCTGTGGTCGGTACTATGGGTAACGCTGGTCAAACCAACTACGCAGCGGCAAAAGCGGGCGTAATTGGCTTTACTAAGTCTATGGCTCGCGAAGTTGCATCTCGTGGTGTGACGGTTAACACAGTTGCGCCAGGTTTTATCGAAACAGATATGACAAAAGCGCTGAATGATGACCAACGTACTGCTACACTAGCCCAAGTGCCAGCTGGCCGCTTAGGCGATCCACGCGAAATTGCGTCGGCAGTGGTATTTTTAGCTTCTCCAGAGGCTGCCTACATTACGGGTGAAACTTTGCACGTAAATGGCGGGATGTACATGGTATAAGTTGGTTTTTGAACGTTATTGATGAAATAAAGGCTTTGCTATTGTCAACAACGTGTAAAACTTGCTAACTATATGCGCAACATTTGTGCATGATTTAAGTCAAAAATGGTCTTAATTTCGGTTAAAATCGGTAAAATTGTGGTTTGACCAGCAATGACCCACTTGCAACTTTCCCTAGTTAGAATAAACTACGGAACCATCGCATTAGGCGAAATCTGTAAAGGAAAAGAAAACATGAGCAACATCGAAGAACGCGTAAAGAAAATCATTGTTGAACAGCTAGGTGTAGACGAAGCAGAAGTAAAGAATGAAGCTTCTTTCGTAGAAGATCTAGGTGCTGATTCTCTAGATACAGTTGAGCTAGTAATGGCTCTAGAAGAAGAATTCGATACTGAAATTCCAGATGAAGAAGCTGAGAAGATCACTACTGTTCAAGCTGCAATCGACTACGTAAACAGCGCTCAGTAATATCTCTCCCCAGGCGGCCCTCTGGCCGCCTGAGTTTTTCTAACTCTTCTATACCTCTCATAGAACTTTTCAACTCCGGAGAATATGATCGTGTCCAAGCGTCGTGTCGTTGTCACTGGCATGGGTATGTTGTCACCGGTAGGCAACACTGTAGAATCTTCTTGGAAAGCCCTGCTAGCTGGTCAAAGCGGTATCGTTAATATCGAACATTTTGATACCACCAATTTTTCAACTCGTTTTGCAGGTCTAGTCAAAGACTTTAACTGCGAAGAGTATATGTCTAAAAAAGATGCCCGTAAGATGGATCTCTTTATCCAGTACGGTATTGCGGCGGGTATCCAAGCACTTAATGATTCTGGTATCACAGTAACTCCAGAAAATGCCCCAAGAATCGGTGTTGCTATCGGCTCTGGTATTGGTGGTCTTGACTTGATTGAAACTGGCCATCATGCCTTGGTAGAAAAAGGCCCACGTAAAGTGAGCCCGTTCTTTGTACCCTCAACGATTGTCAACATGGTTTCAGGCAACTTGTCTATCATGCGTGGTCTTCGTGGTCCAAATATCGCTATTTCTACCGCATGCACAACAGGTTTACATAACATTGGCCATGCGGCACGTATGATTGCATACGGTGATGCCGATGCGATGGTGGCGGGTGGTGCAGAAAAAGCATCGACACCACTTGGCATGGCGGGTTTTGGCGCAGCAAAAGCATTGTCTACGCGTAATGATGAACCGCAAAAAGCGTCTCGTCCTTGGGACAAGGGCCGTGATGGCTTTGTTCTAGGCGATGGTGCGGGCGTTATGGTTCTTGAAGAATATGAACATGCTAAAGCACGCGGTGCGAAGATTTATGCTGAGTTAGTTGGCTTTGGTATGTCTGGTGATGCTTATCACATGACTTCACCAAGCGAAGACGGTTCAGGCGGTGCGTTAGCGATGGAAGCCGCGATGCGTGATGCGGGCGTAACAGGTACTCAAATCGGTTACGTCAACGCGCATGGTACTTCGACTCCAGCTGGTGATGTTGCGGAAATTAAAGGTGTTAAGCGCGCTTTAGGTGAAGAAGGTTCGAAACAAGTTCTTGTCTCTTCTACTAAATCGATGACTGGTCATTTGCTAGGCGCGGCTGGTTCTGTTGAAGCCATTATCACCGTTATGTCATTAGTTGACCAAATTGTTCCACCAACCATTAACCTTGATGATCCAGAAGAAGGTTTAGGCATTGATCTTGTTCCACACACTGCCCGCAAAGTGGAAGGTATGGAATATGCTATCTGTAACTCTTTTGGTTTTGGTGGTACAAACGGCTCGTTGATTTTCAAAAAAATCTAATGATTGTGGTTGTGACACTTGAGTTTGAACGGCTTGATGCTTAGCATTGAGCCGTTTCTTTTTGTGGGGTAAGCACGATGTTTTGGGTAAATGGACAACCTAGTGACACTCTATCTCTTACTGATCGCTCTTTTCAGTATGGGGATGGTTGCTTTACAACGATTCTCGTTTGCGCTGGTGAGCTTCAATATTGGGATATGCACGTCGAACGCATGGAATCTTGTTTGCGGTGTTTAGCTATTCCCGCCCCTGATTGGCGGCAAGTTGAACATTGGCTCTCAACGATCGTTCCTAGTACCGCAAAATCCGGTGTGAAAATTCATATTAGCCGCGGACAAGGTGGTCGGGGTTATAGCCCTGCTAACGTTGGCGATTCTCAAGTCACTATCAGTACCTTTGAGTATCCAGCCCATTATGGTCAGTGGATAGCCGATGGTATCGAGCTTGGTGTATGCCAACAGCGGATGGGACTCTCGCCATTATTGGCGGGTCACAAACATAACAATCGACTAGAACAAGTTTTATTGAAGTCAGAGATGGATGCAAAAGGGTACGCTGACGGCATCGCGCTAGACATCAATGAGCATGTCATAGAAACTACGGTTGCAAATATTTTTTGGGTGTCAGGGGATAGGTTATGTACGCCAAGCTTAGACAATGCAGGCGTAGCTGGGGTTATTCGCCGTGTATTATTGGCGGCGGCTACCGATCTCAAGGTTGAGGTGAGAGCATTCTCATTAGAAGAGTTATTGTCGGCAGATGAAGTGTTTATTACTAACTCCTTATTAGGCGTTGCGCCTGTCACGGCAATTGCAAATACGATTTTCCCTATTGGTAAAATAACACGCTATTTTCAGGAGCGTTTTAACTCGTGATTAATCGAATTCTCGTTGTATTACTGCTGATCATTATCGCCGTTGGAGCTGGATATTTCTACATTGAGCGACAGGTAGATGCTTATTTAGAACAGCCTCTATCGCTTCCTTCATCGCAAGTTGTGACCATAAAATCAGGTACGAGCCTCAATGGCGTATTAACGCTATTGAATGAGAAAAAATGGATAACGGATTTTTCGATGTACAAGTTAGTGCGACGTCTGCATCCTGAAATAACCAAAATTAAGGCGGGAACTTACCAAGTACAACCCGGAGATCTATTGATCGATCTCTTAAGGGACGTGATATCCGGTAAAGAGCATCAGTTCTCTATTACCTTTGTCGAAGGGAGCCGCTTTAATGAGTGGCGAGCTCTGCTTGCACAAACTGAAGGCGTGACAAACACGATAGCTGATTTGGCAGAAGCCGACATTGCCCAAAAATTAGGCATTGAGCAGCAAAAGCTTGAAGGACTGTTTCTGGCGGAGACTTATCATTTCCCTTTTGGAACGACCGATTTTGAGATCCTAAAAAGGGCCAATAGACGTCTTGAGAAAATACTCGATCAACATTGGGCCAATCGCCAGCCAAATCTGCCAATTAAAACGCCTTATGAAGCGTTGATTTTGGCGTCAATTATTGAAAAGGAAACGGCTATTGCTTCAGAGCGAGGGCGCATTGCCTCCGTTTTTGTCAATCGACTTAATAAACGGATGCGGCTACAGACTGATCCTACGGTCATTTACGGGCTTGGCGATGCCTACGATGGCAATCTTCGTAAAAAAGACTTAAGAACACCGACGCCATTTAATACTTATACTATTTTTGGTTTACCTCCTACGCCTATTGCGATGGCGGGGGAAGCTTCAATCAAAGCGGCATTAAACCCAGAGCAGAGCAATTATTTGTATTTTGTTGCCAGTGGCTCTGGTGGACACGTTTTTTCTAAAACATTGAATGAACATAATCGCGCTGTTCGCGCTTATTTAAAACAGTTAAGAACCCAGTCATGAATGCTAAATTTATTGTTGTAGAAGGTTTAGAAGGCGCAGGAAAAAGCACTGCTATTCAATCCATTAGAGAAACACTTATTGAGTTCGGCGTGACAAATATCACTCATACTCGTGAGCCGGGTGGAACTGTTTTAGCAGAAAAAATGCGCGCCTTAGTCAAAGAAGAGCATGAAGGTGAAGTGCTTCAGGATATGACTGAGCTGTTATTAATGTACGCCGCTCGTGTTCAATTGGTTGAAAATGTGATTAAGCCTGCACTTGCGGCTGGTTCGTGGGTGGTTGGTGATCGCCATGATATGTCCTCTCAAGCCTACCAAGGTGGTGGGAGGCAAATTCCGCTAGAAACGATGCAAAACCTTAAAAAGGTAACGCTAGGTGATTTTAAGCCAGATTTTACTCTCTATTTGGACCTAGATCCGAGCATCGGTTTAGAAAGAGCCAGAGGTCGAGGTGAGCTTGATCGTATCGAAAAAATGGATATTGGTTTTTTTGAGCGCACGCGTGAACGTTACCTTGCCCTAGCTAAGGAAGATAAAAGCGTGGCTGTGATTAATGCTGAACAAACAATAGAAGCGGTGGCATTCTCTATCAAAGCAGCGTTAACCCAGTTTCTAGAAACCAATATGCTAGAGAGAAACTAGGGCTAAACATTGAGTAACAAATTAATGATAAATGATCTGTATCCTTGGTTAGCAGGCTATTGGCTTCAGTGGCAAACCAGCCTCAATAACCAGCAGTTCCCTGCGGCGAGCTTACTCGTTTCTCCCTCAGGGCTGGGCGCTGAACGGCTCATTGAGAAGTTGAGTGCAGCAGTGATGTGTTCGCATAGCCATTCAGAAGCGTGTGGGTTTTGTCATAGCTGCGAATTGATGAAGTCTGGTAGTCACCCTGATTTTCATCTGATCTCGCCTGAAAAAGAGGGGAAGGCGATTACCGTTGATCAAATTAGGCAATGCAATAAGTTGGCTCAAGAATCGGCGCAGCTTTCTGGTGCTCGCTTTATCGTTATTAATCCCGCCGATGCCATGAATGAATCAGCAGCGAATGCACTGCTCAAAACGTTAGAAGCTCCGGGGCGCAATTGTTTTTTCTTACTTGTCGCCTCTCGTATCAACCCATTACTCCCAACCATTATCAGTCGCTGTCAAAAAACGGTGCTTACACCACCGAGCAGTGAACAAGTCTCGCATTGGTTAAGTGAACAGACATTGCAACCTGTCCCTCCTTATGCGGCGCATTTAAATGGTTATTCACCACTAAATACGTTGGCGTTTATTCAATCGGGAGAGTTAGCAAAATATCAGGCTTTTGAGCAAAATATTGCTCATTGCTTAACCAATGCCTGTGCCGATATTTCCGCTTGTGTGAAGCAGATTAATGAGGCGCCTACCCAATATTTGGCTTGGCTGTGGACCATGTTGACCGATACGCAAAAGGTACAATTTGGCGTGGTTGAACAGCAGCAGCTTCCTATTAGCCTTCGATTAGCAAAACAGATCAGCTACCCAGTACTTTATCGCCAAACCAAGGCATTAACTCGTTTAATGGAAGAACTAAAGACGTTTAGTGGGCTCAATAGCGAGCTACTGATCAGCGATTGGCTATTTAACTTTAATGATGAGAAAACATGTTTGTAGATTCGCACTGCCACTTAGATAAACTTGATTACGATACGCTCCATATCGATGTTGCTGATGTAGTAGAAAAAGCTCGTCAAGCCAATGTTAAGCAATTGCTTTCTGTTGGCGTAACGCTGGATTCTTTTGAACCAATGTTAGAGCTTATTCAGCCCTTTGATAATGTTCATGCTTCTTGTGGTGTTCATCCACTTGACGTTGAAAGTCATTTTGAATTGACCCGCTTCCATCAATACGCGAGTCATCCCAAAGTGGTGGCGATTGGCGAAACGGGGCTAGATTATCACTATCAGCCGGAAACGGCTGAGTTACAGAAGTTACGGTTTTCACAGCACATTGAAACCGCCGTTGCCCTTAACAAACCTTTGATCATTCATACACGGAATGCCCGGGCCGATACTCTTGAAATGCTCCGTGATGGTGGGGCAGAAAGGTGCGGTGGTGTTATCCATTGTTTTACTGAAGATCTTGCCTTTGCACAAGCCGCTATGGAGCTTGGCTTTTATATTTCTATCTCAGGAATTGTCACGTTTAGACAAGCGACAGAATTGAAAGAAGTTGTGAAGGCGCTGCCCTTGGAACGCTTGCTGATTGAAACTGATTCCCCTTATCTTGCACCGGTTCCACACCGTGGTCAGCAAAATCAGCCGGCCTACGTTGTTGAGGTTGCTGCTTATATCGCACAGCTAAAAAATCTGTCATTAAAAGAAATTGAAGAAAAAACGACCGAAAATTACCAAAATCTTTTTTTGCGACGGAAAGTTGAATTGTCGTGAGAAATGCGTGTAAGACGGCGTTTTTTATCAAGTTAGCGTGATAATTAACAACTTATTACCTTGTTTACTTAATCTGTTGAAAAAATAAGCTTGAAAGTTAAAATTGTAATTTTGTTACTAAAAATAACAAGTGCGCTAATTTTATTCACTCTGTGAAATTAATGGTATTGTTAACAATGTCATTATAAAACATGTAGTTATATTAATTGATTGGCAGAGTTTACACCCTCCCGCATTGTGATCGGTCTATTGTTTTGAAACAAAATTTCGTTACTAACTAGAAAGTTTGAGTGGCATCAAGATATATTTAGAGGCGAAAAATATAATGCGATATGTGGTTACATTTTCATTGGGTGCTAACATTTAGGCTACGGGGGTGTGCCGTTAGAACCCAAACAATTCTAATAACTTAATCAGGAGCATAAACATGTTTAAAAACCTTTTTGCAAACCTGCAGAAAGTTGGTAAGGCTCTGATGCTTCCAGTATCAGTTTTACCAGTTGCGGGTATTTTGCTTGGTGTGGGTGCAGCGAACTTTAGCTGGCTACCAGAAGTTGTTTCACATTTAATGGAACAAGCTGGTGGTTCGGTTTTTGGTCAAATGGCACTACTCTTTGCAGTAGGTGTAGCATTAGGCTTCACGAATAACGATGGTGTTTCAGGCCTGTCAGCAATTGTTGGCTATGGCATCATGGTTGCGACGCTAAAAGTAATGGCAGTCGTAATGGGTGTTGATAACATCGAGACAGGTGTTCTTGGTGGTATCCTTGCAGGTGGTGTTGCTGCTTGGGCATTCAATCGTTTTTACAAAATTCAACTTCCTGAATATCTTGGCTTCTTCGCGGGTAAACGTGCAGTACCAATCATTACGGGTTTCCTTGCGATTGCTCTAGGTATTGTTTTATCTGTCATTTGGCCTCCTGTAGGTTCGGCTATCGCGACATTCTCTGATTGGGCTGCTAACCAAAACCCAGTAACCGCATTTGGTATCTACGGTGTTGTTGAGCGTTCATTAATTCCATTTGGTCTTCACCACATCTGGAACGTGCCTTTCTTCTATGAAGCAGGTACATGTACCAACAATGCAGGTACTACCGTTCACGGTATCATGACTTGTTTCTTGACTGCTGATGATGCGTCTCGCGCTGCAGGTAACGGTTTCGGTCAACTAGCGGGTGGCTACCTATTCAAAATGTTCGGTCTTCCAGCTGCAGCAATTGCAATTGCACACAGTGCTAAACCAGAAAACCGTGCCAAAGTAATGGGTATCATGGCATCAGCTGCATTGACTTCATTCCTAACGGGTATCACAGAACCTATTGAGTTCTCGTTCCTATTCATCGCTCCAGTACTTTATGTTGTTCATGCTTTGCTAGCTGGTCTTGCTTATGTATTGACTAACGCTCTAGGTGTTGTTCACGGTCACACGTTCTCGAACGGTTTCATTGACTTTGTTGTTCAATCTCCTCGTGCTGAAAACATGTTGCTATTGGTTGGTCTAGGTATTGCTTATGCAGTTCTATACTATGTCGTGTTTACTTTCGTTATCCGTACGATGAACCTGAAAACTCCAGGTCGTGAAGATGAATCTGAAGAAGCTTCTTCTGCTACAGGCAGTGAGTTAGCTGGTGAACTTGTTGCGGCCTTTGGTGGTAAAGAAAACATCACTAACCTAGATGCATGTATTACTCGTCTACGTGTTTCTGTTGCTAAAACAGAAGCAGTAAACCAAGAGAAATTGAAACAGCTTGGTGCTGCGGGTGTTGTTGTTGTATCGGGTGGCGTTCAAGCTATCTTTGGTACTAAGTCTGACAACCTTAAAACTGAAATGGATGAGTGGATCCGTAATCACGGTTAATTCATATCTTTTCATTCCCCTATAAAAAAGGAGGCGAAAGCCTCCTTTTCTTTTGCCGCTAACTCGCTCATCAGCCATTTCCTATTTTTATAAGTTGATCATTGCCATCTCATTTATTAGTTGAGTTGTCCGCTTGCGGCGATAAGACGGATCTCACACTTGGCTTGTTGACTTAATTCTCTTTTATCTCAAACGATAATCAAGTAAGGGCTATTTCGCTCTATTCCTTTATTCACATGTTTAATTTTGCTGTGGTTTGGGTGGCATGAATAGGTTTGGCTTCAAGAGGCAGGTGTAGCGGTTGTCGACAGGCATAAAAAAAGCCGATGATGACATCGGCTTTTAGAATCAACAGGATTATTGTTTGTTCATGGCTTTTTTAATGCAGATGGCGGCGCCACCCCACGTAATGCCCAAACCAATAATCATCATAATAATTGCACTTGTCGTCATTAGTTGCACTCCTTGCGGCTTGTTGCATTGATTGTTACGCCTATAGCGAATAGTAACCCGATCATGACCCATCCTAGGGTGAGGTCATAACCACCGTAACCCTCTGTGAATAGAGCGTTCAGTTTTGTGGCAACAATAATGGCCAAAATTACAGGTGAGATAAAGCGCAGACAAATATCAAACCACACGCCAATATTGAAATCGGAAATGCTGTTCACGTATTTGCGTACGTCAGAAATCTTAAATAGCCATGCCATGAGCGTAAGTTCCACTAGACAGCTCGCCATAATACCCACGTTGTTTGCGAAGTGGTCGACAAGGTCGAGTAGCAACAGGCCACCGTTGGTCGCAAAGGCCATTGAAACCAAAAACCCTACGCTGATAACTACATTAGCGGCCTTTTTACGGCTCCATTTTAGCTTATCGATGACGGCTGAGGTGACGGCTTCAATGATTGATATGTGTGAGCTTAGGCCTGCAACAACAAGTGCAAAGAAGAATATTGGCCCAAGAATATAGGGCGCTGGCAATAGGTTGATAGCCGCTGGTAACGTAACGAATGCAAGCCCAACGCCCGCAGACACGACTTCTGTCAACGGTTTGCCTTGTTCATGAGCCATGTAACCAAGAACAGAGAAAATCATAATCCCCGCCAGAATTGAGAAACCACAGTTGATCAATACTGTCATGAAGGCGTTATTCGTTATGTCTGATTTCTCAGGAAGGTAGCTGGAATATGCCAGCATGATGGCAAAACCAATACTTAGGGTGAAGAAAATCTGTCCATAAGCAGCAGCCCAAACCTTCACATCCCAGATCTTGTCAAAGTCAGGCTCAAACATGTAGTTCACACCATCTAATGCACCTGGTAGGAAAATCATGCGGCCAATCAAAAGCAGTACCATGATAAACAGTATTGGCATCATGATTTTTGAAGCGCGTTCGATTCCAGATTTCACTCCACCGACGATAGCAGCATAAGTAATGGCCCATGCAATCAGCATTGCAATGGCGATTTTCCATTGAATACTACCGAGATTGGTCGGTGAATTATCGCCTAGTGCTAAATAGTTGCTAAAGAAGAAAGCATTAGTATCGGTTCCCCAACTTTGTGTAAACGACATACCAAAGTAGGAAATAGCCCAGCCAATAACGGCCACATAATACACAGCAATAATAGCGGCAACCCCTACTTGGAACCAACCTAACCATTCAAATTTTGCGTGAATTTTAGCCAGTGTGGCTGGTGCTGAACCGCGATGCTTTTGACCCATACTGAACTCTAGGATCATAAACGGTATACCCGCTGTGATCATGGCGAAAAGGTAAGGGATGAAGAATGCACCACCCCCATTCTCATAAGCCATATAAGGGAAACGCCATATGTTTCCAAGACCGATAGCCGAACCTACGGCAGCCAGAATGAACCCTGCACGGGATCCCCATTGTTCTCGCTTCATTGTTTACTCCTTTACGACTTCCCTGAGGTATGAAGCTTCTCTTCGGCTGCGGAGCCAGTGTTGGAGTGATGAATACTATCGGTACACTAAATAGACCGTGAATATTTGCGCCATCATCCATGAACTGGCAAAAAGTTAGTGTTATATGTTGTCAGCTTTCAGAGAACTCAGAATATTGTTCTTAATAGTTCGATGTGTGTTTGCTGTATCTGAAATAATCAGCTACGCATGGGTTCGAGACTACAGACTAATCTAAGTTAAGGCAATAGATTGTAAATGTTATTCTCTGGTTTTTTGATGGTGTATTAGTTGTTAATTAATTGGGATTTAGGTGGAATGAACGTCATTTTTTAATAAGAATGGAATTTATAACTTCGTTGTCTAAAAAATATAAATGATAAAACTATTTTTTGTCGAAGAGTGTATGACTGAAAAACATACACTCACTAGTGAATCACACCACAATTTTATCTTGGTTTAAAAACGAACTGTTAGGCCGATATTAGCCGAAAATTGATTTATCCAATCAGATTTAAAACGAATCACGCACGTTTCTGAAGAAGGCAGTGTACAGGTTGCTGAAGTTTCGTTGTCAACAGAGGTACCTAACCAACGCACTTGGCTATTCAGCGCAATGTTATCGGTAAAGGCATACTCAAAACCCCCAAACAAGCTTGAAGAAAAACCATATTTATCTTTAGCCCAGTCAACATCCGTATAAGAACCACCGATACCTAGGCCTATATAAGCGGTCAATTGTTGGCTTGTCGGATAATAAATGCTGCTTTGAAAGTGGAGGTAATGGATGTTGGCATCCGCGTTAATGGTTTCAACAACGGTGTTTTGAGTGGCATAAAACAGACCAATTCGGCCTTTTTCGTAATCAGTTTCTATAGCGAGGCCATAACCAGAGGAAGCTTTTAAATCGTATTCATTGCTGGCTTGATCCTCGACTTCGCCCCCAATGATATACCCAAAAAAGGGAGAAACGATGACTTGCGCTTGTGCATAGGGAGCAGATAAAGCTCCGATGATAAGAATGATTTTATTGTATTGATGCATAATTATTAACCTAAGCCACTTTTTAACGATTAGGTTATTGTGATGGTAACTCCATAATTGTGCACGAAAAACCAACGATTCTTGAAGATACTTCACACTGATGTTATTACTTTGTTATCTGATAGGAGGTGGCTATGGAACTTGATCTAAAATATGCATTAGTGATTACTGCAACGGTCTTTACTATTCTCGTCGGTTTTGGTTTGATCGCTATCAGCCATTAATCAACGAGGGTTCTGCTGATGAACACTAGTGGAACTATCTCTGATAAAGAGACGAGAGCGGATTTAGATCGGCTCTCGAAGTACATTGGAGGAAAAAATGCATTGGTTGCCCAAGGTGGTGGCCAAAGAGGTATTTTTACCGCAGGTGTGTTAGATGCGTTCCTTCTTTCCAATTTTGACCCCTTTGATGAATTCTATGGCACCTCTGCAGGTGCATTGAATTTGTGCGCTTACCTATGCCGTCAGCATGGGTTAGGCAAGGCTTTTATTTTAGAACTCACCACGGATGCTAATTTTTTTAATCTATTTAGCTACGTTCGGCGTAAGCAGTTCATGAACTTGGATTGGGCTTTAGATCGCATATCGGAATTTCCTTATCGGTTGGATGTCGATATGGGAGCCCAAGTCCTTGCGAAAAGAAAAGCTTATGCTGCTGTTACCTCAGCACACTCACTCCACGACCATTATTTCCCGATATTAGAAAGTAACTGGCGAGAGGTGTTGATTGCCACCTGTGCGATTCCCCGCTTATATCCGCATGAAGTCAAGCTGGGTGATGACCTATATATTGATGGTGGAGTATCGGCATCAATTCCAGTTCAGGAGGCATGGCGTAGAGGTGCCCGTTTTGTCGCGGTAATCCGCACTGAATGCCCTGATGTCGACGCGGTAGAGAGTGGGTTACCGATGAAGCCGTTGCCTTCTGCTAAGCCTTACAACGAGGCTCATTGGTTACATGAACCTTTGCAAAATATTCAAGGTCAGTGGCGACAAAAATTGTCTTACTGGAAGCAAGAGTGGAGTGGTCTTCTCCATCAACAAATAGAACGTTCTAAGCTACAAAAACGTGAGCAAATGAATTTGGAGCTACTCAATGGTGGACGCTGGTTATTTGGCGCTGATGATATTTATCGCTTGAGTCATTTAATTGGTGACAAGTTTGATTCGGGGTTAGCGGATATGTTAATGGTGCATTACCAAACTTATTCTCTTACTCAAGAATTTTTGCGTGCGCCGCCGGATGATGTTTACATCCTACAGATTGTGCCCAGCGAACCACTGAGGTCAAGATCTCTCTTAAGCAGCAAAGAAGATCTGCTTTATGATTATGAGCTGGGACTGACGGCGGGTTATCGCTTTATCGACCAATTTAACCAAGCGCAGTCGGCATATCAGTCCCGTATTGCATCATCGGATTATTTTCCCCGCGACCATTAAGTCAACGGGGAGCACGGGTTATTCAAGGACCGGCAGGATACGCATGCAGTTGGTTGACCCTTCGACATCCATAATGTCACCTTGAGTGATGATCACTAAGTCACCGAACTCTAACAATTTTTTCTCCTTAAGCGTATTGAGAGCTGCAACGGCCACATCAAAACCAGTGTCTGCTTTGGTATCAAAATAGACGGGTGTGACTCCCCGATATAGAGCGCAGCGGTTTAAACTTCGTTCATTGGGTGACATAGCAAAGATAGGCAGTACAGAATTTAAGCGTGAGGTCATAAGCGCTGTTCTTCCTGATTCGGTCAGAGTCACCATGGCTTTGATTCCTTCCATGTGATTGGCCGCATAGATAGTGGACATCGCGATGGTCTCTTCAGCAGTCACAAACGAAGTATCGATTCGGTAATTTTGTTGGCTAGCTTCGATCATTTTTTCCGCGCCGACACACACTTCGGCCATCGAACGAACCGTTTCTACTGGGTATTTACCAGCAGCAGTTTCACCTGAAAGCATCACCGCATCGGTTCCGTCAAGCACCGCATTGGCAACATCCATTACCTCCGCGCGGGTTGGCATTGGGTTCTCTATCATTGACTCCATCATTTGTGTTGCGGTGATCACTACTCTATTGAGTGCCTTAGCGCGGCGGATCAGTTTTTTCTGCACACCAACCAGCTCAGGATCACCAATTTCTACCCCCAAGTCACCACGAGCGACCATGATCACATCGGAGGCCATAATGATGTCATCAATATTGTGATCACTGGCAACGGTTTCTGCCCGTTCCACTTTCGCCACGAGTTTGGCTTCAAGGCCTGCATCACGAGCGAGGCGGCGAGCGTATTTCATATCTTCGCCATTGCGAGGAAATGAAATGGCCAGATATTCAACCTGTATTTCGGCGGCGAGTAGTATGTCTCGTTTGTCTTTTTCGGTCAGCGCTTCCGCCGATAAACCGCCACCCTTTTTGTTGATGCCTTTGTTATTTGAAAGTGGACCACCGACGGTGACTATGGTGTGTATTTTAGCACCATCGACTGCTGTGACGAGTAGTTGTACTCGTCCGTCGTCCAATAGCAGCAAGTCATCCTGCTGCACATCTTGTGGTAGTTTTTTGTAGTCAATGCCAACCGAGTCTTGGTCACCTTGCCCTGGGGGGAGCTCTGCATCAAGAACAAATCGGTCACCTTCATTTAAGTAGACTTTTCCTTCTTTAAATGTGGAGACCCTAATTTTTGGTCCTTGTAAATCACCAAGTAAAGCGACATGGCGACCCAACTTAGCAGCGATAGCTCTTACTCGTTGCGCTCGCAGTTTATGGTCCTCGGAGCTACCATGTGAAAAATTCATGCGCACAACATTTGCGCCAGCTTTGATAATCGCCTCTAATATCTCGCCTTTGTCTGTTGATGGGCCTAAAGTAGTCACGATTTTTGTTCTTCTTAACACAGCGGTCATTGTGTTCTCCTGATGGGGCGGGAATCTAGATTGAGTATATGCAAGATCTGGCGAAAGAAAGGGGATAAGAGTGAAATTTATCGACAGGTGTCAGATGATTTTTGTCACAAAAAAAGAGGAGTTTCATATTTTTTGAATGTAAACAAATGGCAGTTTATTGGCTAAATACACGAAGATCTAGGTATATCCGTGATGCTTGTCACGGCAATATACTAAAGCGCTTCACAATTACTTCGCAAAGTAAAAAAATTGGCATGTTATTGATTTCTGGAGCTCCCAATGTATATGGCGCAACCAGGCCATATTGATCATATCAAACAGGTCAATGCTGGTCGTGTATATAAACTCATTGACCAAAAAGGTCCCATTTCTCGCATCGATTTATCGAAGGAGAGTGAGCTTGCTCCGGCAAGTATTACCAAAATTACTCGTGAGTTAATTGAAGCTCATTTAATCCATGAAACGACAGTACAAGAAGCGATCAGCCGTGGTCGCCCAGCCGTTGGTTTACAAACCAATAATGAGGGATGGCAATTTTTATCCATGCGTTTAGGGCGTGGCTACCTAATTATTGCCCTGCATGAGTTGGGTGGTGAAGTGTTGATCGACACCAAGATTGAGATCCATGAGCTAGACCAAGATGACGTGCTCGCTAGGTTGCTTTACGAAATTGAAGAGTTTTTTCAAACCTACTCGTCGCAATTGGATCGAGTGACGAGTATCGCAATTACCTTGCCCGGTTTAGTGAATTCAGAGCAAGGGATTGTACTGCAGATGCCTCATTACAATGTGGAAAATCTGGCTCTTGGTCCTGAAATTTATAAGGCGACGGGCCTACCTGTATTTGTGGCGAATGATACCCGAGCTTGGGCACTGGCTGAAAAGTTGTTTGGCCACTCGCAAGGCAATGAAAATTCGGTTCTTATCTCTATTCACCACGGTTTAGGGGCCGGCATTATCCTTGATGGCAGGGTGCTGCAAGGTCGGCACGGGAATATCGGTGAGTTAGGTCATATCCAAATTGATCCGCACGGTAAACGTTGCCATTGTGGCAATATTGGCTGTTTGGAGACAGTCGCCAGTTCGCAAGCAATTCGTGAAGAAGTGGCGCTGCGTATTGCAAACGGTGAGGTTTCATCATTGACTGAGCACAGTGAAATCACTATTGAAGATATCTGTGAGGCCGCAGCAGAGGGTGACCCATTAGCGGTGGATGTGATAGAGAAACTAGGGCGTTATTTAGGGGCCGCAATCGCAATTGTGATCAACCTGTTTAACCCAGAAAAAATTCTTATCGGTGGTGTTATCAACCAAGCTAAGAACGTGTTATACCCTGCATTGCAAAAATGCATCGAAGAGCAGAGCTTACCTGTCTATCATCAAGATCTCGAATTAGTGGAATCACGTTTTTATAAACAGGCAACCATGCCCGGTGCGGCTTTGATTAAACAAGCTCTCTATGATGGACTTTTGCTGATGAAAGTTGTCGAAGGTTAATTTTTTCGCGGTTAGATCATTTATATTTTTTACAATTAACCCATATGGCTATACTGTTATGTGAGTTCACTATAATTTTCGGGATTTCGTATGTCAGGTGTTTTAAATACGGTTGACCAGCGCACCAATCTTGTCGGAGAGAATCGACTTGAGTTGCTTTTATTCAGCTTAAATAGCCGGCAAATTTTTGCGATCAATGTATTTAAGGTGAGGGAAGTGATCAAAGTTCCTCAGTTAACGAAATTGCCCGGTTCTCATCATAATATTACGGGTGTAGCCTCATTGAGGGGAGTGCCAGTTCCTGTCATTGATTTGCGCAGTGCGATCGGTTTTCCTCCATCTCGCTTGGATAGCCAAGAACAGAACCTCATCATCACTGAGTACAATCGAACTATTCAAGGTTTTTTGGTTGGGCAAGTTCGCAATATTATCAATACCGCATGGACTGAAATTCAGCCACCACCGCGTTTAGCTGGCCGTTCTAATTACCTTACCGCTATCACCCATGTTAAAGAGGTCAACAGTAGCCATATTGTTGAAATCATTGATGTTGAAAAAGTGTTAGCTGAGATTATTGATTATGATGTTTCTATCTCAGAAGGCGTTCTTGACCATGATTTGGTTGCGGAGATGGTCGGGCGAAAAATTCTGATTGTGGATGATTCTTCAACGGCTCGTAACCAAATAAAAGGGACGCTCTCACAGCTTGGTTTGGAAATTGTCGAATGCAGAGATGGCTTAGAAGCATTGAATCTTCTGAAGTCGTGGAGCGATGAAGGAAGAGATGTAACGAGTGAGCTTTTACTGATGATCACCGATGCTGAAATGCCAGAAATGGACGGCTATAAACTGACTTCCGAGATCCGTAATGATCCGAGAATGAAATCACTATTTATTACGTTAAACACGTCACTCAGTGGCAGCTTTAATGAAGCCATGGTACAAAAAGTGGGTTGTGATCGTTTTATCTCTAAATTTCAACCCGATTTATTAGTACAAGTGGCACAAGACCGATTACGTGATGTGCTTTCGTAAGATTTTTAGCCATCATTACAATAAAGTCGTCTCTAATGTAATGTGCTGACATGAAATAGTAACGTTCACCTCAAACGACAATGCCTTGCTGATGAGGCAAGGCATTGAAAGATTAAGAAAAAGCTAAGCCATTACTTTTTCGGTTGTGCATCGATACATTGACCATTCACGGCTTGGCTTTCCGGCGCCATTAAATAGAGATAAAGCGGCATGATATCTTTAGGCGTTTTCAACAACTCCACATCTTCAGCGGGATAAGCTTTAGCGCGCATGCCAGTGCGCGTGCCACCGGGATTAATTGCATTCACTCGAATTGATGTGTTGCTTAGCTCATCAGCTAGCACTTGCATCATCCCTTCTGTGGCGAATTTTGACATAGCATAAGTGCCCCAAAAAGCACGACCATCATGGCCTACGGTTGAAGACGTAAATACAATCCGCGCATCTTGAGATTTGTGCAGCAATGGTAGCGCTGCTTGGGTGAGTAAAAACTGCGCTTTGACGTTGACCTGCATGACATCGTCATAAGAATCTTCACCAATCTGATCAAACGGGCTGATCACACCCAAAAGACCCGCGTTATGTAGCACGCCATCTAAGCGACCAAACTGCTCTGCAATGGTATCGATCATATCGAGATAATGTTGCTTGGTGGCTCCTTTCATGTCCAGCGGAACAATCGCAGCTGTTGCGTAGCCAGCGTTTTCTATCTCATCATACGTCTGTTCTAATTTTTTCACCGTGCGGCCGAGCAAAATGACGGTTGCGCCGTGGGCTGCATAGCTGATGGCGGCTTGTTTACCGATACCGTCGCCAGCACCCGTAACTAAAATGACTTTATCTTTGAGGGCATCTGCAGAAACTGAATAATCCACCTTGTGCTTCCTTATTGTTATGATTTGCTTTAAGTCTTCGTGACAAGATGGTTACAATACACCAAATCAAAACCTATGAGGATTAGGACGTTGGAATTTTTATTGGACTACGGCCTATTTTTGGCCAAGATTGCGACAATCGTCATCGCTCTTGTTGTGCTATTGGTCATCGTGAAATCGGTGGGCGGAAAAAACAGCGCGCAGAAAGGCGAGCTGGAAGTGGTGAATTTAACCGAGCGTCATAAAGAAATGGTCGAGCAGATGGAACACCATCTACATGATGAGGCTTTCTTGAAGGCTCGTGATAAAGCAGAAAATAAAAGCGAAAAAGAGAAAAACAAAGCACGTGATAAAGCGATCAAAAAAGCGGCGAAAGAGGGAGCATTAGATACCAAACGTGAACCGCATCTTTTTGTGCTGGATTTCAATGGCAGTATTGATGCTAAAGAAGTGAGTTCACTACGCGAGGAAGTGACCGCCATTCTCGCTGTTGCTCGTCAAGGTGATGAAGTGCTGCTGCGTTTAGAGACTGGCGGTGGCATGGTGCATGGTTATGGTTTGGCTTCTTCGCAGCTCGATCGCATTAAAGCGGCTGGATTACCCTTAACCATCGCAGTGGATAAAGTGGCTGCCAGCGGTGGCTATATGATGGCGTGTATTGCTGATAAAATTGTGGCCGCTCCTTTTGCGATTGTCGGTTCCATTGGCGTTATCGCGCAACTACCTAACTTTAATAAACTGCTTAAAAAACATGATATTGAATTTGAACAGTTGACCGCAGGTGAATACAAACGCACGCTGACTATGTTTGGTGAAAACAGTGATAAAGCGCGCGATAAGTTCAAGCAAGAACTCGAAGAGACTCACGAACTGTTTAAAGATTTTATCCGCGAGCATCGCCCAGCGCTTGACCTTGAGAAAGTGGCCACTGGTGAACACTGGTTTGGGACTCAAGCTCAAGAGCTCGGTTTAGTCGATGAGATCAAAACTTCTGACGACTTAGTGGTTGCTGCGTGTAAAGATAAAACGGTACTGGCGATCCATTATGTGCAGAAGAAAAAACTGACTGATAAATTGGCTGGCGTTGCAGGCGAAGCGGCCGATAGCGTGTTGCTGAAATTGATCAGTCGCGGCCAACGGCCAATCGTTTAAGTTAGGCGCTTCTTTCTCGAAGCAGGCAGATTATTTTTTCAGAGAGTATTAAGCGGATAAGCGGAGAAGTGCGTTACTTCTCCGTTTTTTTTGATCTCAGCCATTCACCGATGGCGAAGATCAACCCGGCCAACATGCCCGCTAAATGGGCTTCGATAGCCACGCGTGCATTAATAAGCTCACTAGTACTACTTGAAGCGCCGAACATTTGCTCCCAGACAACTTTGACAATAACACCAACCACCAGCAGCCAACTGCTGCGACGCCCTTGCAGTGCTTCTTGCAGCGCCAAATAGGCAAACATTCCATGGAGCGCGCCTGAAAGGCCGACATAGACTTGCATACGGCTCAAAAAAAGGCTGACGCCTACCATCAAGCTGGTTGCCAGAAGGCTGATTAACCATTTTTTACTGCTCGGTTGAAACACAAAATGGATAATCCACAGCCCTGCGAGGTTCATACCAAGGTGTGTAAAGTTGGTGTGTGTGAAATTTCCTGTTAGGATCCGCCACCATTGGCCCGCTTCAATGGCAGGCCGATTCCACGCACTGAGGGCGGCCAGTGGCGGCCATTGCAACCCCAAGCAGACCAAGCTGATAGCAAGTAGTGCAAAATAACGATTTTTTTGATGGTTTATGTTTAGTAAGCAAAGGCGAAAGTAATTCACGTTATGTCTCGATACTGTTCTCAATGTGGTAAAGCGCGAAAAGCCTGCATCTGTTCTTTGATCGTACCGCTTTCCTCGTCGGTCGAGCTTATCATTCTTCAACATCCGACAGAAGAACATCGCCCAATGGGCACAGCCCGAATTCTCGATTTATCTTTAGCCAATTGCAGGCGCTTTGTTGCCGAAGATTTTAGCCGGCACACTCAGCTGAATGAGTGCTTAGCTGAGCCGGATGTGCTCAACTATGTACTTTACCCGCATGAGACTGCGCAGCCCGTGTCGGCTATGAATATCAATGCTGATACCAGAAAAGTACGAGTTATTTTACTCGATGGTACTTGGAAGAAAGCGTATAAAATGTGGCAACTCTCGAGCAATTTACATTCGCTACCGTGTTTGCACTTGCCGACCGATCTCAAAGGCAATTATCGCATTCGCAAGGCACCGAGTGAAAACAGCTTATCAACTGTTGAAGCTGGTTTTCATATCTTGTCATTGCTTGAGCCTCGGCAAAATTTTCAACCGCTCCTTGATGCTTTTGATGCGATGGTTGCCTTTCAAATTAGCCAAATGCCAGCTGGGGTTTTTAAGCAAAACTATATCAGCGAGTAACCGCTATATCAGTGAGTAATGATGGCAGAAGCTACCACTCAACCAGCCATTAATAGTGATTATGAGCTGAGAAGAGTTGTTGATGGAGCCTTTGCGCATAGCCATCGGTCATAGCCGAAATATAGTCACAGATAACGCGCATACCATCGTTTTCATTGGTTTGGGCTTGCCACTTACCGCGCGTTGTTTCTGGCAGTAAGCGTTCAGGATCGGCGCTTAGCGCTTCAAATAGATCCATGATGATTTGTTGGCCTTTGTATTCAAAACGCTGCACTTGCGGAATTTGAATCACATATTGGCTCACAAATGATTTCAGTACTTCCAGTGCGGCGGCCATATTGGGTTCTAAATAGGCGTTGAAGGCGAGTAGTTCATTCTCGAAATGCGCATCAACGGCTTGAATATGAATGCTAGTCAGTAGCGCATTAACAATCCCGCCAATCGCATCTTTACGACGGTAATGTTTGCCTGCAAACAGCATTTCACTGATGGAAGCGATGTGTTCTTCAAACCACGCATCGCCGCATTCGGCCAGTTTCGAGGCTGCGGCCTCTTGCCACTGTTGGCGAGTCACCATGCCAAGCACGATGGCATCTTCTAAATCGTGCACGCCGTAGGCAATGTCATCGGCCAGCTCCATGATTGAGCAATCGAGTGATTTAAAGCGAGTCTTGTGATGTTGATAAGGCGTTGCGGGCTGACCACGCATTTGACTGAGTAGGGCTTTATCTTGCGCAGAGAGCGGCTCCGTTACCCAAGAAAAAATCGCGTGATCGCAATCGTATATTCCCTTAGCAGGCGACCACTCTTTAGCCTTCAACTGACGCTGGTGAGCGACTGCATTGGGTTGCTGTACGGCGCGAGTTTGGCTCAGCAGCGCAGGGTATTTTAATAACCCCAGCACAGTGCGGCGTGACAGGTTCATACCATGGTGTTCGGTGTAAGGCTCTAAGCTGGTCACAATTCGAAAGGTTTGCGCGTTGCCTTCAAAGCCGCCGTGATCGCGCATCATATAATTGAGCGCCACTTCGCCGCCATGACCATAAGGAGGGTGACCGATATCATGCGCTAGGCATAAGGAATCGATCAAACTATCCGAAGGCAGCAAATCACGAAACTCTGGTTGTTTGAGTTTAATTTGCGCCACTATTCCAGTGCCGAGTTGCGCAGCTTCTAAGGAGTGAGTGAGGCGAGTGCGATGGAAATCATTCAAGCTAGTGCCATGTACTTGAGTTTTGGCTTGCAAGCGACGAAATGCTGCCGAGTGAAGAATACGTGCCCGATCGCGTTGGAAAGGGCTGCGGTGATCATCGCGGCGGATTTTATGCTCATCATCTTGGCGTTCAAGCCATTTGGGGTCAATGGATATATCCATGCCATCTCCTGCAGTACATTTATGTTTTTCAAACACTTAACAAGTAACTTAGCGTGAGTTAGCTGATTTCGTCCAGCGTTAATTCGAAACTAGGGGCAAAGGTATTGAGAAAATACTCCATCTCAGGTGTATGGCGATCTCGTAAGGTCACGTCTAAACGTTTTTTGGCCAGCGCATATTCATGGTTGCCCGCGCTGAGTTCTTCTAAGCATTTGAGATAGGCGCAGAGTGAATCTGCCTGTTTGACTATCGCCACATCTTCAGGGTGCGCGGCGTCTGAAACGAGATATGGAGCAAAATCCTCACGCAGCTCTTTAGGCAACATCGAGAGCAGTTTTTGTTCGGCGGCGGCTTCTATCTTTTTGTATTCTTTCGCAATATCGGGGTTGTAGTATTTAACTGGTGTCGGAAGATCGCCCGTCAACACTTCACTGGTATCGTGGTACATACCTAAAATCGCAATCCGTTCAGGGTTGACCTTGCCGCCAAATTTTTTGTTTTTGATCACGGCTAAAGCGTGAGCGACAAATGCCACTTGTAGGCTGTGTTCTGAGATATTTTCACTGGAGATGGATCGCATTAAAGGCCAGCGTTGAATTAACTTCATTCGGGCTAAGTGAGCAAAAAAGTGACTCTCTTTCATTGCAATAAACATCCTTGCTGTGTTGGGGCCAAGAGAAAAATTGGCCATCAAAAGAAAACGGGCGCACTTTGTATCGAAAAGTGCGCCCGTTTAGCATATGGAAGTTTACGTCAGAATGCTACTGACTGTAGGTCGATAAGAAACGCTCGAAGCGGCCAATGGCAATTTCCAAATCTTCAATATGCGGTAAGGTGACAATGCGGAAGTGGTCCGGTTTTGGCCAGTTAAAGCCTGTTCCTTGAACCAAGAGCACTTTCTCTTGTTTTAAGAAGTCGAGCACCATCTTTTGATCATCTTTAATACTGTACATTTTCGTGTCAATTTTCGGGAACAGGTACATGGCTCCTTTAGGTTTGACACATGAGACGCCGGGGATCTGGTTGATGAGTTCCCACGCGCGATCGCGCTGTTCGAGCAGTCGGCCGCCGGGCAAAATCAACTCATTGATACTTTGATAGCCACCTAATGCGGTTTGAATCGCATGCTGCATGGGCACGTTGGCACACAAACGCATTGAGGCAAGCATTTCCAAACCAGCCACATAACCTTTGGCGATGTGTTTTGGCCCGGTAAGGAACATCCAACCACCACGGAACCCGCACACACGGTACGCTTTTGACAGGCCGTTAAAAGTGACCATTAAAACGTCATCAGCCAGTGTTGAAATGGGCGTATGGGTTGCACCATCGTATAAGATTTTGTCGTAGATTTCGTCGGCGAAAATGATCAATTTATGCTTTCGGGCAATCTCAACAATTTCCAGCAGGAAATCACGGCTATAGACAGCACCTGTTGGGTTATTGGGGTTGATCAACACAATACCGCGTGTTTTGGGCGTGATTTTACTGTTGATGTCGTTGAGATCAGGATACCAATCGGCTTCTTCATCACACAAGTAATGCACAGCAGTGCCACCGGAGAGGGCGACCGAAGCGGTCCATAATGGATAATCAGGAGCAGGGACAAGCATTTCATCGCCATTATTAAGCAGCGCTTGCATCGCCATCACGATAAGCTCTGAAGCACCATTACCGATGTAAACATCTTCTACATCTAGGCTACGCAGCCCTTTTTTCTGGTAGTGCTGCACCACGGCTTTGCGCGCGGAATAGATCCCCTTTGAGTCGCAATAGCCTTGTGAAGTAGGCAGATTACGGATCACATCAACTAGGATTTCATCTGGGGCGTCAAAGCCAAATGGGGCGGGGTTACCAATGTTTAACTTCAGTATTTTATGCCCCTCTTCCTCCATGCGTTTAGCATGTTTGAGTACAGGACCCCTAATGTCATAGCAGACATTGTCGAGTTTTGACGACATCCCGATATTTTGCATTGTATAATTCCTGAAAAATAAATAATTTCTTTATTAAACTACACTAAATTGATGTTTGATAGAATAAAAATCTGCCACTGTCCGCTTTTAGGATACAGATGAGGATGCCCGTTATCACAGGAATCTGCAAAAGATAACTCGTAACCTTGATTTCGTTTCCCTCTCTAAATAGAGTAGCCGTCAGTAGAGCCCGTGTCTCAATGTTTTCGAGGTCGATTTGTCGCATTTTCATCAAGCTATTGCTCGGTTAATCGAGCAAATAAACGACGCGAAGGATGATGACGTTCGTTTTGTACAAATACTGCAAGAAGCTCCCCCTTTCGCGCCAATTGATTGGCTTGAAGCGCAACCCATTTTCCCTAAATTTTATTGGCAGTCACGTGATACGCGCGAAGAAGTAGTGGCATTAGGTCAACTGTATACTTTTTCTGAGGCTGAACCTGCCTACGCTATTCTTGGTCAGGAACAGCGAGTTTGGGGTGGACGTTCTTTTGATGGGCATACGGACAAAAATCGCCGTTGTCTATCCTCATTTTTCTTTTTACCGCAAATTGAGCTGATTTGCTGTGATGGTCAGTGGTCATTGGCGGCGAATATTACCGCTGAACGCCAACGAACCTTGGTCGCACTGCATAAACTGCAACTTGAAGTTAGTCCGTTACGTGGTATGACGTCACATATAAAACAGGTCACCCATCAACCTAATGAGGTGAAGTGGCAGCAGTTGGTCAATCAAGTGCTTGAGGGAATTGATCATCAAGCGTTTAAGAAAGTGGTGCTCGCGCGGCAAACGACACTCAGTTTAGATAAGCCGTTAAGCGCGGCGCAGTTGCTTAAGGCAAGTGCGGCGCACAATCATCACAGTTTTCATTTTTTATTAGCATTTGATCAAAAACACAGCTTTATGGGGTCGACACCTGAGCGTTTGTACGCTCGTCAAGGGCAGACTTTGTATACCGAAGCGCTGGCGGGAACTATAGGTAGGGGAGAAAATGCGAGCCAAGACATGGAGTTATCTCATTGGCTTACTCAAGACAGTAAAAATCTTAATGAAAATCAATATGTAGTGGATGACATTATTGAACGGTTAACGCCTCATTCTGAAAGGGTTGATGTTGAACAGGACGTCCGTTTAGTGCGTTTGCGCAAAGTGCAACATTTAAAACGGGGTATCCATGCGCAGCTGAAAAAGGGTGTGAATGGTGTACAACTGCTGAACGCGTTACAACCGACCGCAGCCGTGGCTGGCCTGCCGCGTAAAGCGGCGATGGATTTTATTCAGGCTAATGAGCCTTTTGCACGTGGTTGGTATGCCGGCTCAGTCGGTTATTTTAGCCATCAACAAGCGGAGTTTTGTGTGGCGATTCGCAGCGCTTTGCTGGTGGACAATCAGGTCCAACTGTTTGCCGGAGCGGGCATTGTTCCAGGTTCAGTTGCTGAGCATGAATGGCAAGAGTTAGACAAAAAAATGGCAACCTTACTGAGTTTGATCAGCGACCATTTTCCTCTAGGAGTGGCGTCATGAAGCATGACCAAGCAGTGCTGAACCGAATTTGGAGCCAAACGCTACTTGAGGAGCTTACTCGACTTGGGGTGCAAGAGATCTGTATTGCACCAGGTTCACGCTCGACACCTTTGACCTTAGAGGCGGCCGCCAATCACAAGCTCTCAATCCATACTCACTTTGATGAGCGTGGGCTGGGCTTTCTTGCTTTAGGTCTTGCTAAGGCGAGCCAAAAGCCAGTTGCGGTGATTGTCACTTCTGGCACGGCGGCGGCTAATTTACTGCCAGCGATTGCTGAGTCACACCTCACGGGTGAAAAACTCGTTGTACTCACGGCTGACCGGCCCGTTGAGCTCGTGGGATGCGGTGCGAATCAAGCAATCAATCAAGTAGGTATTTACTCATCACATGTCACGCAGGCGGTGAATCTACCCAGTCCATCGACGACTATCCCATTGGCTTGGTTGTTAACCACAGTGGATGAGGCCATGGCCAACCAAGATCACATGGGGGGTGCAATACATATTAACTGTCCCTTTCCCGAACCACTTTATGCCGAACATCATGATGTAGATCTCTACGCGGACTATTTGGCTGTGATTGAAGCGTGGCGTCAGCGTGAGCAAGCATTCAGCTCTCGCCAGTACCAAACCGAAACAAAAACGTTAGATGATGGTGCATGGCTGAGTAAAAAAGGGCTGGTGATTCTTGGGTCGTTGACGTTAGCTGAAGCGAAGAAGGCTAAGCACTTTGCCAACAAACTTGGCTGGCCAGTCTTATGTGATCCACAATCAGGCGTGAGCAGCGAATGGGCGCATTTTGATTTGTGGTTACAAAATGCGCGAGCACGTGAGCTGCTTAGTGAAAGTGAGGTGGTGATTCAATTCGGTTCACGGCTGGTCTCAAAACGGCTTACTCAATGGCTAGCTAGCCATGCCCACACGGGT
Organism: Vibrio anguillarum; assembly: GCF_001989995.2. GTDB lineage: Bacteria > Pseudomonadota > Gammaproteobacteria > Enterobacterales > Vibrionaceae > Vibrio > Vibrio anguillarum. Next base: position 38,653 of record NZ_JAHGUP010000018.1, on the reverse strand, counting down.
AACGTGCAGTATATTTACGTTTCACCCCAAATGGCACGTAATAATCAAAACCATCTGATGCAACAGCAGTTTGTCACTGATATTGCGTGCTGGGTCGATCGGCATATTGGTAAATTAACGGCTTTAGGTGCGGCGCAAGCGGGTTGGTCGGATCGGATAAAAAGTGTGGCGCAAGAGATTGCCCAACTGGCTAAATTACATTTGAACGGTGACTCTTCCATTACAGAGATTGGTTTAGCGCTCGATATGGCCGAGCGTAGCGAAGGGGCCGACCTATTTATCGGAAACAGTTTGTTCGTCCGTTTAGCCGATATGTTTGCTCAAATTGAGGGACGTTCGGTTTACTCCAATCGAGGCGCTTCGGGTATTGATGGCTTAGTGGCAACCGCCGCAGGAGTACATCGAGCTAATCATAATCCAATGTTGGTATTTATTGGTGACACGTCATTGCTGTATGATCTGAATTCTCTAGCTCTGCTTAGCCAAGTCAGCACGCCTCTGGTGCTGGTGGTGGTGAATAATGATGGTGGCGCTATTTTTGATCTATTACCCGTTCCCAAAACGCACAAAACCGCCTTGTACCAAATGCCCCATGGCTACCAATTTGAACACGCCGCACGGCAGTTTCGTTTAGGTTATGCTTGTCCGCAAACCTTATCTGCTTATCAAAGCTTGGTCCGTGAACATTTACAGCAGGGTATTGGTACCTTATTGGTTGAAGTGACCACGCCGTCTGGGCAAGCCGGTGAGCAAATCACACAATTTACCCAGCAAGTCTATGCTTTGTAGTCGTTTTTATTGCAGCACCACCACAGGTTCTACGTCGGTCGAGCCAGTGTTGGTTTTTCTACATGGTTTACTAGGCAGTGGGCGAGATTGGTCGAAAACGGCGCTTTTCCTTGCGCCATACTCGCAATTATGGATTGATCTTCCCGGTCATGGCGGTAGTCAGTCTCTCTTATGTGATGACTTTGATGAGTGCTGCGCTCACATTTCTGCAACCGTGCTTAAGCAGCTTGGTGAAAAAACACCTATCGTATTGGTGGGCTATTCACTTGGTGGAAGGCTGGCAATGTATGGCGTGGCGATGCAGCGTTTTTCGGCGTTGAATATTCAAGGTTTGATCGTTGAGGGTGGCAACTTCGGCTTGCAGAGTTCTTTTGAACGTGAGCAACGATTGAAAAATGATCACCATTGGGCACATCGTTTCCAAACTGAGCAGATTGAGCGAGTTTTGGTCGATTGGTATCATCAACCCGTTTTTTCTTCATTAAATCATGAGCAAAGACAAACTTTAGTCACTCAACGCAGTGCTAATCTTGGGGCGGCAGTGGCTCACATGCTACTTTCGACTTCATTGGCAAAGCAGCCTTATCTGCTCGCACAACTTGAGCAAGTCGCATTGCCAATTGTCTATGTTTGTGGGGAGAAGGACAGTAAGTTTGTTCAGCTGGCACAACAAAGCGGTTTCGAATATCGCCAAGTGCAGGCTGCAGGGCATAATGTCCATTATGAGCAGCCCGAAGTATTTGCTCATCTTATTCAAGAGTTTATCAGCCAATGCTAACGCGTTGGTTCAAAAACTATAATTAATAGAACAATGGAAAGCACCATGGCTAAAACAGTCGGTATTACTGAACAAGAATTGTATGCACCAGTCATCTGGAGTGACTGCAGCGCCGAATATGAAGATATTCACTATCACAAATCGCAAGATGGTATTGCCAAAATTACGATTGCCCGTCCTCAGGTGCGTAATGCCTTTCGCCCACAAACGGTTAAAGAGATGATCAGTGCGCTGGCCGATGCGCGTTATGATGAGCAAGTTGGCGTGATCATTCTAACTGGTCTTGGTGAAGCGGCATTTTGCTCTGGTGGCGATCAAGAAATTCGTGGCGACTACGGCGGCTATCGTGATGAGTCCGGTACGCATCATCTCAATGTGCTCGATTTCCAACGCCAAATTCGTACCTGTCCGAAACCTGTAATTGCGGCGGTTGCTGGTTGGGCTGTCGGTGGTGGCCATGTGCTGCATATGATGTGTGATTTAACTATAGCGGCAGAAAATGCCCAGTTTGGTCAAACAGGGCCCAAAGTGGGTTCATTCGATGGTGGATGGGGTGCGTCTTACATGGCCCGTATCGTTGGGCAGAAAAAAGCGCGTGAAATTTGGTTCCTTTGCCGTTTTTATGATGCTCAAGAAGCGTTGGACATGGGGCTGGTCAACACGGTTGTGCCAGTAGCTGATTTAGAAAAAGAGACGGTTCGCTGGTGTCGTGAAGTATTGCAGCATAGCCCTATGGCGCTGCGCTGTTTGAAAGCAGCGCTCAACGCAGATTGTGACGGCCAAGCAGGTTTGCAAGAACTAGCGGGTAACGCAACCATGATGTTCTATATGACAGAAGAGGGGCAAGAAGGGCGCAATGCCTTCAATGAAAAACGCCGCCCTGATTTCAATAAATTCCCTCGTAATCCTTAAGCGTAAAATCGGCTCAAATCATCCATTTTCCGTGATGATTTGGGCTAGTGGTCTCAATGAACAAAGTCGAATATCGAACAAAAGGTTGAAATTATGCGCAGCGCAACACTGTATCGCTACTGTTTACCGATGGATAGCGGCGTTATTCTCCGCAATCAGAAGCTGGTAGAACGTGAAGGTCTGATCATTGAATTACAAGATGATCACGGTTCAGCGTTGGGTGAAGTTGCCCCATTACCCGGTTTCAGTTTAGAGTCACTTGAGCAAGCACAGCAGCAGTTAATCGCGCAGCTTCAGCTTTGGGTTAGTGGTGAGCTTATTACCTATGATGATCTTTTTCCTTCTGTTGCCTTTGGTTTGTCGATGGCGGAGTTAGAGCTGAATGGTGGGTTGCCTCAAGCCGGACACTATCACGCAGCACCTTTGTGCTCAGGGGATCCTGATGAACTGATCCCGCTTCTGAACGCGCTACCGGGCGATCATAGAGTTGCGAAGATTAAAGTTGGGCTGTACGAAGCGATTCGCGATGGGATGATCGTAAATCTGTTTTTAGAATCCATGCCTGATTTGCAATTGCGTCTTGATGCTAACCAAGCTTGGACACCCGCTAAAGCTGAAAAATTTGCCCAATATGTCTCTCCTTCGCTGCGTCAACGCATTGCGTTTTTGGAAGAGCCGTGTCCATCTCCCAGTGACAGCTTGGCTTTTGCTATCAATACGGGCATTGCGATTGCGTGGGATGAAACCTTACAGCAAGCCGTTCGCCGTGCAGATTTTCAGCTAGAAGATCTGACGGGAGCGAAAGCCATTGTGATTAAACCGACCTTGATTGGGTCGGTACAGCGCTGTATCACTTTGATTGAAAAAGCTAAAACATTAGGCATTCAAGCCGTTATTAGCTCTAGCATCGAATCGAGCTTAGGACTTTGCCAATTAGCTCGTTTTGCGCAGTGGCAACTGCCTAATGAAATTCCGGGGCTAGATACGATTAGTTTGTTTAAAGCACAACTCGAAAGCGCATGGCCCAACAGCGCATTGCCGATACAAACGCTCGCTCAGCAAACGGTGGTTTGGCAATCTCAATGCGAGTAGGCGTTTCCTTTTGCCAAAAGCCGTGGCAACAACATGCTTTGTATACGCCGCACGCGATCGCATTGCGTACGGCGAATCAAACCTACACTTGGCAGCAGTTAGCGAACCGTATTGACGCTTATGCTTTTGCAATGCAGCAACAAGGTTTGCAGAACCAAGATGTGCTGACGTTAGTGGGTAAGAACAGCCTTGAGTTAGTGTTAATCTACCTTGCGTCGTTAAAACTTGGCGTGATCTGCGCCATCACCATGCCACAACCTGTGATGCTGCTGAAACAGAAACTCAGTACCTTATACGGAGAGAATAAACCACATTGGTTATGGTTAGGTGAAGGAGCTAGGCTCAAGGAGAATGAGCTAACTTCATTGCTCGCTGACGCTAACATCCGGCTTTATACTCATGAACATGTTACTCATGAACATGTTACTCATGAACATGTTTCGCAGCCCACGAGCGCTATGGTAAACAAGGCTGAGACACAGTTTGCCTCAATCATCTTTACTTCTGGCTCTACTGGGGTTCCTAAAGCCGTTATTCATACTTTTCAGCAGCATTGGTCGTCAGCCAGTGGTTTACTTGAGGTATTTTCATTTCGTTGCCATGATACGTGGCTGCTGAGTTTACCGATGTATCATGTGTCTGGGTTAGCCATTATTTATCGCTGGCTAGTAGCTGGTGCTTGCTTAAAAGTCGGCAGCGGCGATCTCACCCAAGATATAATTCATGTCACGCATGCTTCATTGGTTGCTACTCAACTGAAGCGTTTATTAGACAGTAAAACACCACTCGCATTAACGCATGTGCTGCTTGGCGGAGGGCATATCCCAAACTATCTCGCCCAGCAGGCGGCAAAGCATGGCATTGAAACTTGGGTGGGTTATGGTATGACGGAAGCGGCTTCCACTGTCACAGCAAAACGTGTTAACGCAAGCCAGAGTGTTGGTCATGTGCTACCCAAACGGCAAGTGAAACTACAAGGCCAGCGCATTTTTATTGGCGGTGAAACCATATCCAGTGGCTATTACCAACAAGGCTTAATCACGCCTCTTATGGATGAACAAGGATGGTTCGACAGCCAAGATCTTGGCCATTGGCAGAATGATGAGCTGTGCATTATTGGCCGCGTTGATAACCAATTTATCTCTGGAGGCGAAAACATTCATTGTGAAGAGATTGAAGCGGTATTATCTCACCACCCCGACATTGCTTTAGCTATGGTGATCCCTGTTCATGATGATGAGTTTGGCGCGCGCAGCGTTGCTTTGTTGCAATGCCAAACTATGCCTAAAAAAGAGGCGTTAGAGCAGTGGCTCAATGGCAAGCTTGAAAGATTTAAATATCCCATCGATTATTTTTTAATACCAAATCATTTCAGTGAGACGGGCATTAAAATCTCGCGCAAAGTCCTAAAAACCTGGCTTACTAACCATCAGCATCGTTACTTTCCTCTCACTTAGCTCGGTGAATAAGATACTCTACCTGAAATATTATCTTCGGATGCTGGTTGACTCTATTGAGAGGTGAACTATTACTTATCTATACCACCGACTGAATATTATTAGATAAGTTTTGGAGCGATTGATGAAAAAATACTTAGTATGTTTACCCGCAATAGCCCTCTCTTTCGGTGCTTCTGCCGCGACGAATGTGACCATATATGGTGATGATTCGTATCCACCTTATTCATACAGTGAAAGTGGACGTATTACTGGTATTTATACTGTAATTTTGGAACGCATATTTTCTAAAATGCCAGCCTATAATGTCACGATCAAAGAAATCCCTTGGAAGCGTGGCCTATCAGAAATCGAAAACAGCAAAATATTTGCATTATACCCACCTTATAAACGAATTGAGCAGCGTCCCTATATGGAGTACGAGATGCCTATCCTTGACGAAAAGCTAGTGGTTGTCTGTACAAAGTCAGTGTTAAGTACTCCAAGACCGAATTGGCCAGAAGATTATATGGGCCTTACTATCGGTAATAATTTAGGTTTCGCTGCAGGGGGAGATGAATTCCGTGCGGCTGTTGCGGCTGGTAAGATCGCACTCTCGGAGACCAAGGGGACGCCAAATAATCTCCTTAAGCTGATTGCAGGGCGCGTAGATTGCTACATGAATGACGCTTTATCTATTCGCTGGGAGCTCAGTAAGCTGCAAAAAGAAGGTAAATATGATGGGCAGAGTGTTATGGAAGGCGCAACCATTAGCTCTGAACAAGGATTTCTGGGTTTTGTGACGGATGGTGGTCAGTTCCCTTATAAAGATGATTTTAAAGCCACATACCACAAAATTTTATCTGAAATGAAAGAGAGTGGTGAGCTAGAACAAGTGGTTAGTAGCTTTTTGCAGTAATCCGTAATCGTTATAATCAACAGTATTATTTTAACTTAAAGGTAACAATGACAGGATACTAAAAATAACTGTCATTATTACCATTTGATGGTCTGGTGCTGCCAATCCACAAAACAGACGGGCTTATCTAACATTTCCTTTTGATGAAGTTGATAAAGTTGCTTAGCCACAAACTCCGGTTCAAAGAGCTTATCGCTAGACACATTATGCTGAAATGGTTTAGAAAGCGGGGTGTCGGTGGTTCCCGGATGAAACAGAATGGTTTGTGTGTTGGGATGAGTGCGAGAGAGCTCTATCGCAAAACTTTTCGTCGCCATATTTAGCGCCGCTTTACTCATCCGATAGCTGTACCAGCCGCCACTGTGGTTATCCTCTAAGCTACCTATCCGCGCGCTAAAAACCGTAATTTTTGCAAAAGATTGACGATCAATAAGTGATGGTAAATATTGAAACCAACGCACTTGGCTCAAAACGTTACATTGTAAAAGCCATTGAAAGTAAGACTCGTCAAACCTTGAGATACGCTTTTCTGGTGTATAGGTGTCGTTGTGTAGTTGCCCATTAAAAAACACAATTTGATCAAACTTATGCCCGATATCGGCCAATGTTTTGGCAATCAAGGCCGTTGATTCGATACTGTAGTCGGTTGGAAAATGTTCGCTTGAGGATTGGGCGAGATATTTTTGTCTTGAGACGGTAACGATTGCTGGCGCGAAAGTCTGCGCTTTGAGCTCCTTTATAAAAGCTTGGGCGATGATGCTTGAGGCGCCAATAATGAGGTATTTCATTGTTATCACTCTCTGTTTTTACAAACGCCATTACGGCATTGAGCATGACTAAACCAGCGAGATATCGACATGCGATGTTTTGCAAAAAGGAGATAAATTTGGTCGCTAATCCATTTTAGGACGGGTAAGCGCGTAATGAATAACCAGCGATGTTTGTTGACTAAACGCCAAGCTAGAACGGTCACATCCAGCCCATAAAGCAGATTGCCTTGTTGATCTAAGCCATGCAGTATCGATAACGCCTTGCTTTTGTCGATAGAAGGAAAGCTACGCATAGCATCGCCGTCATTTATGTCGATAAGCTGAACCCGACCATGGTGATCGAAGGTTTTTAATGAACGCATTTCATTGCAGCATAAAGGACACTGCGCATCGAAAAAAATCACTAAAGATGGGGTACTCATATGTATGTCATCAGCCTAACAGCCCGTGAATAACATATTTGTACGTTCACTCTTCAGTATAAGATCAAGCTAGTGTTTGGTTTGCACTCAATCCCAATCTAACGCCAATCTCCCCTGAGCTCGGCGACTTTTTGTTGCATCACTTGTGTTGTTGCCTCTTTGGGGGGGACGGGCTCGCCAGCTTCAATTTCTATATGTGACCAAAAACGAGTCGGTAGCCCACAGCAGGCGCGCCCTTTGGCACGGCTAAAATAGCTTCCCCACAATCCCTTCAATGCCATGGGGATGACAGGCACAGAGCTGCGTTTTAAAATAATATCCATCCCGCGCATGAAATCGCTGATTTCGCCATCCGCGGTTAACCGTCCCTCTGGGAAAATGCAGACGATATGCCCCTCTGCCAATGCTTGTTCTACATCGTTAAAGGCTTGGCGGATAGAACCGCGACGCGTTGCGGAAATAGGTATCACGCCTGCACGTTTCAAAAAGCGACGAAGTGGCGGCAAATTGGCGTAATCCTCTTCCATCACAAAACGAATTAAGCGAGGGCAAACCGCGCTCAGCAACAGTGCATCCATATAGCTAACATGATTGCACACCAGCAGTGCTCCGCCCTTTTCAGGTAAGTGATGAAGATTTTTGTGGCTGACTCGATACATGGTATGCGTCAGCATCCACATTAGAAATCGCACCAAGAAGACCGGGACTTGGTAGCATAAATAGAGTGCAACAAAGCCATTAAGCAAAGCTAATATAATGAAGAACTGAGGGATCGTAAGCTCAAGAAAGCTCAAACAGACAATCCCTAATAGTGCGCTCGCCACCATAAACAGTGAGTTGTAGATATTTAAAGCGGCAATGACTTGTGCGCGTTGAGTGACTTTAGCACGCTGCTGCATTAGCGCATATAAAGGCACAATGAAGATGCCACCGCAGACGCCAATCAACAATAGAAAAAGAAACATCGGCCATAGTGATTGGTAGCTGATAAATTGATAAAAATCAGTAAATTGAGGCAGATTTTCTGGCACGGAGGTTGCCATTAAATAGCCAAATAATGTAATGCCAAAACTGCCGATAGGCACGATGCCGATCTCTATTCTATGATGCGATAATTTGTCGCAGGTCAATGAGCCAGTGGCAATACCAACAGAAAACAGTGCTAGCAAAAAAGAAACGGCGCTCTCTGTGCCATATAAATAGTGATGCGTGAAATTTGGAAATTGAGTTAAGTAGGCAGCACCTAAAAACCAGAACCAACTGATCGCCATTACGCATTGGAAAATAGTACGGTCTTGTTTGGCAATCGCAATGGTCTGCTTGGTTTGCTTAATGGGCTGCCAGCGAAAAACGAGATCGGGTGCGCAAGCAGGGGCTTTAGGAATATGACGGCTGGCTAAATAGCCTAACAACGCAAATACTACCACCGCGCCAGCGGCCACGTATTTAGTGTAGGGCATCGAGGCAATGAGCCCAGCCCCCAATGTGCCTAATAAAATCGCTAAAAATGTGCCTGTTTCCACTAACGCATTACCCGGAACCAATTCATTTGGCTTGAGTTGTTGCGGCAATAAAGCGTATTTGACTGGGCCAAAAAAGGCCGATTGTGTCCCCATCAAAAACAGTAATAACAGTAAAATGGCGTAACTCTCGGTCATAAAACCGATCGCGCCAAGACACATGATGCCAATTTCAGCCAATTTCACTTTACGAATGAAAGCGGATTTTTCGTACTTGTCAGCAAGCACACCAGCAGAGGCAGAAAAAAGGAAAAAAGGAAGAATGAATAGCCCTGCGGCAAGGTTAATAAATAAATTACTGGAAACCGGTAACACGTTCGCTCCAGCAAACGCGACCAATAGCAGCAAGACATTTTTAAAGATGTTATCGTTAAATGCGCCAAAAAACTGGGTGATGAAATACGGAAGAAATCGTTGCTGAGTCAGCAATGAAGATTGAGATTGACTCATTGATGGTCCTTATCGCGCCCAGTGATTAAGATAGTTTGAGAGTAGGTTTTCAATCAGCTCTTTCCCATCGATGGGTTCGGCGGCGAAAAATTTATCATCTACGCTTAATAAGGTAATACCATGTACGCCAGACCACAGGACTCGGCTTGCTTGCAGCACTTCTTGTTGCGAGTGTTGTGGAGCAAGGATGGTCAATAAACCTTCAAGCATGGCGGTCATGTTGTCGATGCGCTCTGCTTGCCACTGGGGAAGTAGTTCGCCATTCATATTATGTTCAAAAATAAGTTGCCAGCGATTGGGGTGCAACTGAGCAAAATCGTGGTAGCAATAGGCCAATTTATACAACGCTTCTTTTGGATCGCTACACTTACCCACCACTTTTTTCGCTTGCGAAGAGAGTTCATCCAAGGTTTGAGCTACCACATGCAACAATAAAAGATTGTAACTGCCGAAGACATTGACCAAAGTGCTAGGTACGTAGCCAATCATGGTTGCGATTTTACGCAGGCTGAGCTCGTGATAAGTGTGATTTTGAAGAAAATGCTTCGCGGTCTTGAGTGTCAATGCAATCAGTTCTTCTCGTGTGTGATCGTTTCGTCTGGCCATGGTTACGTATCAATTATGAACAACGTTCGATATTCTAGTGGGGTGGTGTATAAGCGTCAACTTATGGACGGTTAATTTGCAATATTCTGATACATGTCTGCGAGAAGCAACGGTTTTCTTGTCTATCCGAAGTGGTTATGATGAGTAAGCCTCAATAATTATAACCCTAAGGAAAAACATGAAACGTTTTTTTTCCCTTGTAGCACTGCTGATGGTTGCTGTTGCGATCACACCGATAGCAGAAGCAAAGAAATTTGGCGGTGGTAAATCGTTTGGTAAAAGCTATAAAACGGCTCCAGCGCCCAAACAGCAGACTCAAAAAAATGACACCATTAAGCAAGATCAAGCAGGTAAAGCTGGTTCGACCAAAAAAGGTCTGATGGGCGGATTACTGGGTGGTTTACTCGCTGGTGGTCTACTGGCGGCTTTCTTTGGCGGCGCGTTTGAGGGTATCCAATTTATGGATATTCTGATCTTCGGCCTGATTGCTTTTGTGCTCTTTAAACTGATGCGCGGTATGCTTGGTGCGAAGCAGGGCAGCATGAATCGGCAGCAGCCTGCGTTTGGTGGCGTGAATAACCGGACGGAGTTTGAACAGCCTAACGTGCACAATTTTGAACAACAGCCTCAAGCCACGGGTGGTTTTGGAGCGAATGCACACAGCGATATCCCACATAACTATCCAGCCGGTTTCGATAAGGCCGCTTTCATTAATGGTGCGCGTGAGCACTACCGTATTTTGCAAGGTGCTTGGAACCATAACCAACTTGAAACTGTTGAAGAATATGTATCGGCGAGCTTGTTTGAAGATTTAAAACAAGAGCGCGCAAAGCTAAACGGTGAACAGCACACAGATGTGATGTACGTAGACGCTGAAGTCGTTCGCGCCGATTACGATGCAAGTAAAGCGCAGTTGAGTTTGCAGTTTACTGGCCGCTACCGCGATTCCGTGGAAGGCATTGAAGAAGATATTAATGATGTGTGGCATTTAGAGCGTGATTTAACCGTACCTAATGCACCTTGGTTGATTGTCGGCATTCAAGGCTAAGACTTTTCACGATGGATCCAAAACGCCCAAGTTTGTCTTGGGCGTTTTGCTAGGTCACTAAGCTAATTTAGCCGTTGTTTCAAAGGCTTCTAATTTTGAAAGATAAGGTGTTAAATCACCAATATTGTTTTTCACCCAATCGGCACAGTAATAGGTATCTAAATAACGTTCGCCGCTGTCGCATAACAGCGTCACGATGGAGCCTGTTTCACCTCGTTGTTTCATCTCACTGGCAATTTGCAAAACCCCATAAAGATTGGTGCCGGTAGAAGGGCCTGCTTTGCGGCCGAGTAGTTTTTCCAACCAATAGATCGTAGCGACACTGGCGGCATCCGCAACGGTACGCATTTCATCGACTACGCCGGGAATAAAACTCGGTTCAACTCGTGGACGACCAATTCCTTCAATTTTGCTACCACACTGCAAGGTTAAGCTTGGGTCTCGGCTTTTGAAATAATCATGAAATACCGAGTTTTCAGGGTCGACAACGCACAGTTTGGTATTGTGTTTTTGGTAGCGAATAAAGCGGCCTATAGTTGCTGAGGTTCCGCCTGTGCCTGGGCTCATTACAATCCATGTTGGAACGGGGTGATCTTCCATTTGCATTTGGTTAAAAATACTGTCGGCAATATTGCTATTACCACGCCAGTCGGTCGCACGTTCAGCATAAGTGAACTGGTCCATATAATGACCATTCAGTTCTTTGGCTAAGCGGTGTGATTCGGCATAAATTTGATCAGAGCGATCGACTAAATGCGCTTGGCCGCCATAAAGCTCAATCTGCTCAATTTTTTTACGTGCAGTACATTTGGGCATTACAGCAATAAAAGGCAAGCCTAGTAAACGGGCAAAATAAGCTTCTGATACCGCAGTACTGCCCGATGAAGATTCAATGATAGTCGTTTCAGGGCCAACCCAGCCGTTACAGATGGCATACAGAAAAAGAGAACGGGCGAGGCGATGTTTCAGCGAACCCGTAGGATGCGTACTTTCATCTTTGAGATAAATATCGACCCCAGCGACACAAGGCAAATCGAGCTTGATCAGATGAGTATCGGCCGAGCGTTGGTAGTCCGCTTCTATTTTTCGAATTGCGTTGTTAATCCATTGATGATCGGTGCACATGGTTCTCTCTCCATCGTTATTATGAGGGTAATTTACCCTTAATGTGAGAGAAAAGCTTTGCTATGTTGCCTGTCATTTTGTAGTTTTGGAGAAAATTATTCTCTTATTCTGGGGAAACTATGGAGCTTGATAGAATTGATCGTATGATCCTCTCATTACTGCAACAAGACAGCACTTTGTCGCTAAATGATTTGGCTGAAGCGGTGAACTTAACCACCACACCTTGCTGGAAGCGGTTGAAAAAGCTTGAAGAATCTGGCGTGATTGCGCAGCGAGTTGCCCTGCTTGACCCAGAAAAATTAGATTTGAGTTTTACCGCGTTTGTGTTGATTAAGACCAGCGATCACTCTCACGAATGGTACAGCCATTTTGTCATGACTGTGTCTGAGTATCCTGAGGTGATGGAGTTCTATCGAATGGCGGGTGAGTACGATTACATGATGAAAGTGTTGGTCAAAGACATGAAGTGTTTTGACCAGTTTTATAAAAAACTGGTCAATGGCGTGAAAGGGATTAATAACGTGACTTCAACCTTTGCAATGGAGTCATTGAAGTACACTACCCAATTGCCTCTGGCATAGCCTGCTCGTCCGAGTCTTGTTATTTGGTGAAGCGCATCACACCTTCTTGCACTGCTGTTGCGACTAAATCTCCTTGGCGGTTGTAAATCTCGCCACGCACTAAACCACGGGTATTGCTGGCCGTAGGGCTTTCTATTGCGTAGAGCAACCATTCATCCATTTTGAATGGGCGGTGGAACCAAATCGAATGATCAATCGTCGCGACTTGAAAGTTAGGAGTCATCAAAGAGACTTTATGAGGATGCAACGCTGTGACTAAAAACCCCCAATCAGACGCGTAACCGAGCAAATATTGATGGATGAGTTGGTTATTTGGCAACTCACCATTAGCGCGTATCCACATGTACTGTTTTGGCTCCGCTTTTTGTGGTTTTAGCGGGTTAATTACGGTCACTGGACGCATCTCAATCGCTTTTTCGCCACAAAAAACCTTTTTTATTTTTTCAGGTAATAAGTGTGCAATCTGGGCTGCCAGTTCAGATTCAGAGGCAAAATTTTCAGGACCAGGAATATCAGGCATGGTGTTTTGATGTTCAAAACCGGGCGCTTCACCGTGATAAGAAGCGGTGAGATAGAAAATCGGCCGACCATTTTGAATGGCTTTGACTCGTCTGGTACTGAAACTGCGTCCGTCCCTTAAATTCTCAACATCATAAATGATTGGTTTTTCAGGATCCCCGGGGTAAAGAAAATAGCTATGAAATGAGTGAACAGTGCGGTCGGAATCAACCGTATAGCGAGCCGCCGAGAGCGCTTGGCCAATCACTTGTCCACCATACACTTGTGGCAGACCTAAGTTCTCGCTCTCACCTCGGTATAAACCTTCTTCTAGTTTTTCCAGTTGCAGCAAATCCAATAGTTCATTTAATGGTTTACTCATAGACCCTCACCGAGATTCTTAATGTAATTATTATCATTGTTGACTAAGTCAATATCTTGTTAATACCAAATTGACGACCATGACAGCAGATAAAACCGAACCTATAATCATCACCTATCTAACACCATAACTGAGGTTTTATCCTTATGAAAAAGGCACTGTTGCTGATTATGTCGTCTGTTTTGGGGCTAATACTTGTGGGTTGCCAGTCAGCGCCAAAATCAACCTCTTCCGAGAGCAATATTCAATCTATCATGGGTACGGTTTCATACCGTGAGCGTATTGCACTGCCGGATAAGGCGCTTGTCACTATCACTTTGCAAGATGTTTCATTGGCTGATGCACCCGCTAAAGTGATCGCAAAACACCGCTTTGAAACTAACGGAATGCAAGTGCCGCTTAAGTTTGACTTGGCATTCGACAACCGAAAAATTGATGCTCGCCACCGTTACAGCGTCAGTGCTCGTATCGAAGTAGATGGAAAACTGCGCTTCATTACGGATACCAATTACGCCGTGATTACTGATGAGAATAACACTAAACGGGTTGATTTGCGTTTGGTTGGTGTTAAACAGTAGTAAAAACAGAAGCAATAAAATAGACGCAATACTATAAAAAACAGTAAAACAAGAAATAGTAAAACAGCCCTTTCCCGAGCTAGATAAGCGGGAAAGGCGCTTGACCGAAAGGGGCTTAGGGGCGCCACTGGTATAATCGAAGTTTTATTTTGCCATGCTCGTTCACTTCGACGCCTTCGGCGATCAATTTCTGTCGTTGACGTAATAAATCCTCTCCTTTTAGCGAAATCTCTCCTTTGCTGTTGATCACACGAAACCAAGGTAATCGGCTGTTTTGAGGTAGGTTACCTAATGCTTTTCCAACATGGCGTGCGTAGCCGGGGTAGCCAGCTAAGCGAGCAATTTCCCCATAGGTGGTCACTTTTCCTGCGGGAATTTGATGTATAACTGCAAAAATCTGCGCTAAAAATTGGTTCATGCTGACAATTCGTCCATACTAGCAGTGTCCTAGTTCGATAGTTACCAAGGAACGGTATAAGGAGAGGGCATGCTATTTTCTACCTTTCAATTTTTAATCACAACCGTGTTGGCTGTGGTTTGTGCAAGAGCAATAGGTTTAAGCGAAGGGGACATCCCTGTGCTGGCCATCGTGATCCCTGCGCTGTGGATTTTACCGCAAGGGGGTGTCGCGGGTGTGTTGCTACTGGCCGCAATGACCGCTTACGGTTTCACTTTATCTTATCAGCCGATCGCCCTTTCTGTCAGTGTTTGGGTGCTACTCCCGTTGTTGATGGTGGTCTTTTCTAAACGCAGTAGCATAGGTGTTATCTTAGTGAGCACGCTGATCGTACTGACGTTGCAAGTCGGTATCATCGTTACTCAATCGGCTGGGAAATTAGGCGGTACAGGCTGGCTTACTGTTATTCAGACTCTTTCTGTTATCGTTGTTTGGTGGTCGGTTGCGCACTGGAAGCCATCCAATAAGCACCGTTGGTGGGCGTTAGGGTTACTGCTACCGCTATGGATGGCCGATTTCTCGTATGCGGTGTTAGTTGCGTTAAGCATTACTGGCATTATGGCGTCGATGGAAAGTTTAACCCAATCCAAACCAGTCGCAGTGAATTGGAATGGTTTGTTATGCTGGACACTTCCAACGGTAGGCTTTGCAAGCTTAGTCGTCTCGCCCACAAGTGACGTACCAAACCCAGTATTCGTGGTTTGGATCTGTTTGCTGGCTACCGCTTGGATGACTGATTATCTACTCAAGAGCACCGAAGAGAATACCGAATGACCAGAACACAACTGAATGTAGATTAGAGCATGTTGTGGGTGAAGTTGTGACTTCATTCTTATGCATATATAGAGCATTAGTATATGATGCTCTCCTCTCATTATAATAATATAAACGTCATGGTTCGTGCATTTCGGCTAATAGGTCTTTTATGGCTAGCAACGGCGGCACACAGCGTCACCAGTGCTCCCATAATCAACGCTAAAACATATCGAGTAGCGACAGAAGCGGACGATGTTGTCACGCGTATTTTGTTTGATGCCATTGCTTACCAATTTCGCCTTGAGATTGACTATGTTAATTACCCCAGCTTTGATGCGATCTTGACCGCTATCGAACAAGGGGAGAGCGATTTTGCAGCCAATGTGACTTACACCGAACAGCGTGCTCAACGCTTTGATTTCTCAAGTCCTACCAATATTGAATATACCTATGCATTTAGCCACAGCAACGTACAGTTAACCGATCTGGCGAGGGTCGGGGTTCCCAAAGGAACGATTTATGGTGAGCTGATTGCCGCTTATTTTCCTCATATTATACAGGTTGAGTATGATGGTGCTCGGCGTGCCAAAGAACTTTTAAGCACGGCTGAAGTCGATGTTGTCGTAGACGCGATTAATCAATTAAAGCCGATGTTGATGGCAGGGCTCGATGCGCAATTGCTTAATGACCAACTGCCTATTCAGCCGGTTGCCATTATTACGCCAAAAGGGCACAACACTTTATTACTCAACAAAATTCAAGAATATGTACACTCAGCGTCGGTACAAAAACTGCTTAGAGAATCAGTACAAAAATACCAATTTGATATCCGCAAGCAGGCGTTGCGTCAATCCGTCATCGATAGTGGCTTAAACGTGCAGCGACCGTTAAAAGTAAAATTGGAGAACATCAGCCAATTTGCTCAGTATCAGCACGATGGTAAAGTGAAAGGAATAAACGCGGACATTGTTTTTAAAGCATGTGACATTCTGTTGCTCAAATGCGAACTGGCCAGCCAGCCAGACGAAACGTGGGAGAGTATGTATGCCGATTTGGTCAATAAACGCATTGATATCCTAGTACCAGTTACCGTCTCTCAACAACGAAAATCCGACGTTTATTTCAGTGACACGTATTACCAGCCTGAAGCCGTCTTGATTAAGCGTGAAAATTACAAAGACAATGTTTACAGCAATGTGTCTGAATTAATTGTTGAGCGCATCGGCGTGATTAAAGAAGATTTCTTTGAAGAGCTGTTAGGAAAAATGCTGCCCAATAAAGTGCTACATGTTTATAAAACTCAAAATGAATTGGTCAAAGCCTTGCTCGGTAAGGAGGTCGATTACATCGTTCTAAACCGTGCCAACTTTAACCAAATATTGCGCGAAGCGGATAACTTATTGCCGTTGGAGGAAGATCTATTTATCGGCAGTTTTTACTCGTCTGAGATTGCAATGGGCTTTCCCAAAAATAGCATGGGCGCTTCGCTGGCTCCTTTATTTACTCGTGCTATTAAGATGATTGATACGCAGAAAATCATCAACACCTATGATTATCAACCGAATTGGCGAGCAACGTTAGCGGCCGAGAAAACTTTTTCACGTCACACTCAATGGCTGTTTACGTTGGTATTTGGCTTCTTGTTAGTGGTCGCTTTCTATCTACACTCACAATCTGTTACCGATAATTTAACCAAGCTGCGTAATCGCCGAGCTTTATATCGCCGTTATTCGAGAGGCTTAAACAGCGATCTAACCTTGATTTATTTAGATGTGAATAACTTTAAGCCGATAAACGATAACTATGGTCATGAAGTGGGGGATGAAGTGTTGAAAGCACTTGCCAGCCGTATCGATTCTATTTGGCGTGGTCGTAGTTACCGAATCGGGGGTGATGAGTTTATCCTGATTGGGCAATATAGTGATGAGGAGCTTGAGCCTGTGTTAATGCAGTTAGAGTCCTTTACCTACAGCGATTCTGCTCGAAATTTAAACATAAAAGTCAATGTGGCGATTGGTGTGTCGAATTACAGAGATCATTTCATGAGCCTGGAAGAAGTATTGCACCAAACTGATATTGCCATGTACCAAAGTAAGCACCACGGTAGCGGTCAACGAGATAATACAAAGCCTCTTCTCAAGATAATCAGAAGTTCAAACAAGAGCTAAAATAGTCCACCTATTTTATTGAGTAGAAGAGAAAACAGAAGATTTGTTCAAATGGTGTTCACTTAAAACAAAAAGCTTCCATCCATTGGGATTTCGGCTTGCAATCATTACTATGATGCTTGATAATCGCCGCACTCTTTGGCTAGCAAGCCAAGAAAACAAATCAATGGAGGCTCTGGTCCTCCCGCAACACTAACTTGTGAACTCGGTCAGGCCCGGAAGGGAGCAGCCGCAGCAGGCGACGTGTGTGCCGGGATGTGGCTGGGGCCTCCACCCTTTTGATGTTTGCAACATATGTTCGCATAAATTGCAGAATAGTTTGCAAATTTGCATTATAAGTCTTCATAGACTATTTTTTGTTGTATGTTTACAACAAAAGTGACTTGGCTATGTTTGACCAAACTAAGAAATCATCTCACGTACACAACATCTGTAAGTTCATGAGCTTGAAGAATGATGCTGTTGTTCGCACTCTCTCCATTCTGGAGTTCGATTTCTGTTTTCACCTCGAATACAACCCAAACATCAAAAGTTTTACCTCTCAACCTTTTGGCTTTCATTACCAATTCAATAATCGTAAATGTCGATATACCCCAGATTTTTTAGTGACGGATCACAAGGGGCAATCAACTTTCTTCGAAGTTAAGCACTCCAGTCAGATACTCAAACCTGATTTTAGGGAGCGCTTTGAAGAGAAGCAGAGAGTAGCGTTGAATGAGTTCAACAGACGGCTAGTTTTAGTTACTGAAAAGCAAATCAGGATGGGACCAACGTTAGACAACTTTAAGTTGCTACACCGCTATTCTGGATTGCGTACAGTGACAGAATTTCAAAAGCGAGTTTTGGCTTTTATTCAACGCAAGCAAATGGTGAAACTGCAAGATGTGTCTTTGTATTTTGGTCTATCAGAGCAAGACACACTTATCTCTACTCTACCTTGGATCTCTTCGGGGCACGTTAAAACAGACCTCAATACGATTGGCTTTGGTCTAGAAACTTGCGTTTGGTGCTAACTATGCCATCGGACTCTAATAATATATTTGGGTTCTTTGATGAGTTTGAAGCGTCAGAAGAAGAATCACAACGGCTTCCCAAAGAGCTAGTGCTAGAACCCATTGAAGTACTGTCGACCATAGATAGCTTGCCAGCAAAAATTCAGGAAGAGGTTCTTCGCCGCATAAAAGTTATTACCTTTGTGGAGACGCGCTTGAAAGGTGGGTGGACTGAGAAAAACTTGAACCCCATCTTAAGTCGCGTTGAGTCAGAATTACAGCTTACTCCCCCTAGTTGGCGGACTGTAGCAACTTGGAAAAAATCCTACTCTGAAGCAGGTAGAGAACCATGGGCACTTATTCCGAAGCATACGTTTAAGGGCAACCGCCAAAAAGAAATGGATTCGCAATCCTTGATTGACGAGGCAATTCAGAGCGTATACCTGACACGTGAACGACTTAGCGTTGCAGAAGCATACCGATATTATAAGAGTCGAGTGATTCAAATAAATCGAGGGATTGTTGAAGGAAAAATCAAGCCAATTGCCGAACGTTCTTTTTACAATCGAATAAATGAGTTGCCCCCTTATGAAGTGGCGATTGCAAGATTTGGTAAACGATATGCAGATCGGGAGTATCGCTCGGTTGGTCAGCAGGTCGCTGCAACTAAACCTATGGAGTTTGTTGAAATAGACCATACACCAGTTCCAGTGATTTTGATTGATGATGAATTAGATATTCCTTTGGGCCGCCCCTATTTGACGATGCTTTATGACCGTTTCAGTAAGTGCATTGTTGGTTGCAGTATCAACTTTAGAGAGCCAAGCTTTGACTCTGTTAGAAAGGCTCTGTTGAATTCACTTTTGGATAAAAGCTGGCTCAAAGCAAAGTATCCATCGATTGAGAATGAGTGGCCTTGCCACGGTAAGATTGATTGCTTGGTCGTCGATAACGGTGCCGAGTTTTGGACTCAAAGCTTGGAAGATTCGTTACGGCCTTTGGTGTCAGACATTCAATACAGTCAAGCAGCGAAGCCTTGGCGAAAGTCAGGGATCGAAAAGTTGTTCGATCAAATGAATAAAGGGTTAGTTAACGCGCTGCCTGGAAAAACCTTCACCAATCCTACTCAACTACAAGATTACAATCCGAAGAAGGATGCGGTGGTCAGGGTATCGGTATTTCTTGAATTACTCCATAAATGGATTGTCGACTATTATCACATGGCACCAGATTCTAGAGAGCGTGAGATTCCATACCACAAGTGGCACCAATCGAAATGGACGCCTTCTTACTATGATGGTGCTGAGAAGGAGCAACTCAGAGTAGAGTTAGGATTGCTTAGACACAGAACCATTGGAGTGGCTGGGATCAGGCTGCATAACTTACGTTATCAGTCCGCCGAGCTTATTGAATATCGGAAATATTGCACACCTAATAATGGCAAAAAGCTTTTTTTTAAGACCAAAACAGATCCTTCTGATATCAGCTACATTCATGTTTACCTAGAATCAGAAAAGAAGTACATAAAAGTTCCAGCGGTAGACAACAGCGGGTATACAAACGGACTTTCACTTTTTGAACACCAGCGCATACAAAAAGTACGCAGACTGAACACCAAGGAGCTCGCTGATGATGAGGCTCTTGCGGATACATTTCTATATATGAAAAAACGTATCCAGGAAGAAACCGATAGATTCCGTCGTGTTAAAAGTAGCAAGCCCAATCTTCCTAAAACAGGTAACACTTCGAAACTAGCAAAGTTTAATGATGTCGGATCTGAGGGACCAAGCTCGATCAACGAGACTCCTGTTAGGCACAAATCTGAGGTTGTCTTCGATACCACAGAGCACTTAGATGACGATGATTTTGAAGATATTGAAGGGTATTAATTTGAATTTAACGCCAAAGCAGCTTGAGCAGCTAAAGTCCTTTGAAACCTGCTTTATCGAGTATCCCGCGATAACTGAAATCTACTCTATTTTCGATCAACTTCGTTTCAATCACACTCTAGGTGGTGAACCAGAGTCTTTCTTGTTAACTGGTGAGGCCGGAAGTGGAAAGACGGCTCTGATCAACCACTACTTATCACGCTTTCAATCAGGTTCAACTTGGGGAAAGCAGCCAGTATTAAGCACTAGAGTGCCAAGCCGTATCAATGAACAGAATACGCTTACCCAATTTTTGGTTGATTTAGATTGTAAATCAGGAGGAAGAGGTGTTCGGCGTCGTAATGAAATCGCTCTTGGCGAAGCGGTTGTAAAGCAACTTAAACGAAAATCTGTTGACCTGATTATTGTTAATGAAATTCAAGAGCTTGTTGAGTTTTCAACCGCAGAACAGAGACAAGTTATTGCCAACACATTCAAATATATAAGTGAAGAAGCAAGAGTCTCGTTTGTGCTAGTGGGTATGCCTTATGCTGATGTGATAGCGACAGAACCACAATGGAACTCGCGGCTAAGTTGGAGGAGAAAGATACATTATTTCAAGTTGTTGAAAGCGAATAGTCATTCGAGTAGAACGGCATCTTATGGGTTTGACTTAGAACAAAAAAAGCATTTCGCCAGATTTGTCGCGGGTTTGAGTTCAAGGATGGGCTTTGATGAGCCACCAGTACTTACAAAGAATGAACTGCTATATCCTTTGTTTGCAATGTGCCGAGGAGAATGTCGAACGTTAAAACATTTCTTGAAAGACGCGCTGCTTATGAGTTTTAACGAGAATGCTGATACGATCGACAGAGCAATTTTGTCACGCACTTTTGCATTCAAGTTCCCTTACCTAGATAACCCGTTTGATCGTCCTTTAGAGAAGCTTAGTCTTCATCAAATTGACTCTGGTTCTGTTTACAACTTAAATGCGATCACCACTGAAGATAAAATAGTGGCTCCTCGCTTTACTGACGCCATTCCGTTGAGCATGCTATTGAGTAAAAATGGGCTTAAAGCTTAGAGGCTACTTTTCACGGTTTAGGCTGTCCAACAGCATCGCTTTCTCTTCATCACTCATTTTGTCAATCGCACACGCCAATTCTGCGCTTAAATCATTTTCACAAAAGAAATAATTTAAAGGAACATTAAGTTCCTCAGCCATACGCTGTAGCGTGCCAATATCAGGTACATGTCTTCCTTTTTCGTAATGATTCATACGACCACTAGCCGAGCCTTGTTCCATGCCAATTTTCACCCCTAAATCTTTTTGGGTGATCTTGGCTTTTTTACGCGCAGCTTTGAGCCTCGCTGGGATTGGGTTGTCTTTTTGCACTTACACATTTCTTTTCAACCTTTAGATAACTTAGATTGTCTAAGTTTTACTGATTTTTGTATACTTAGCAATCCTAAGTTTTAGTTGTGTAAATGTTCAGATGAAGAAATCCAAGAAAATAAACGCATACATGTTTAACCTATTGATAGAAAAAGAGATGGATAACTTTTTAGTTGTTGAACTGAGAGATGCGTTGATGTCGATTACTAAAAATGTCACAGATCCGGATGAAGCGAGAAAGTATGTATATAGGCAAATACTCTCATTTGAACGTAAAGGTTGGCTTTTTTCTACAGGAAAAGATCGGGCTAAGAGATACCAAAAGACAGAGTTATTTCATCAAATAGACTTTTCACCCCGTGAATCAGAGGTCAAGTCACCACCTGAAACAGAGTTAATCACTGAAGTACCGATGAGTGGATTAGCTGTATTACTAAAAGAAAAAAATCAGCATGAAGGTGAGCTGGCAATTGTTCTTGGTGAAGTTGAAGAATATCAATCCTTGATCAACCGATTTCCACAAAATCGTGATCTGTTTTTACCTTTGTTTACTGATGCAAAGGAATGTTCAGCTCGTCTGCTTGGTAAAATTAACGCTATATCTAAAGCTCTTAAAGCATCTGGTTTTCGAGGGATTGAATGTTAAGGTTATGGCAAGATCAATGTGTACAAATAGCTCTGAATAAGTTTGAAAAACAACATGCTCACTTCTTTTGTCAAGCAACGCCGGGTGCAGGTAAAACAGTGATGGCCGCTGAATTAGCAAAGCAGTTATTTATACGTGATGAAATAGATCTCGTGTTGTGCTTCTCTCCATCAC
The DNA here is from genome assembly GCF_001989995.2 of Vibrio anguillarum. Taxonomy (GTDB): domain Bacteria; phylum Pseudomonadota; class Gammaproteobacteria; order Enterobacterales; family Vibrionaceae; genus Vibrio; species Vibrio anguillarum. Next base: position 16,290 of record NZ_JAHGUP010000018.1, on the reverse strand, counting down.
TCACAGTCTCTGAGAGCATTAAACGAACATTTTCTTGGAAATTAGATTGCTCATTTAATGGTGGTTTGGGTTCTTTAGGCGCTTCTTATACTTATCAAACTATTCGTTTTTTAGGTGATGATTTTTGGAGTACGATGAGCAAGCATCGTGTGTTTGTAGTGTTTGATGAAATTCATCATTGCTCCTATGAAGAGCAAGGGCGATCAAATGTATGGGGTGAGCAAGTGCTCGCGAAAATTCAAGGATTGGCTAAATACACTCTCGCTTTATCAGGAACGCCGTGGCGTTCTGATTCTCTACCTATTGCGATGGCTGACTATACCGACCCTGAAGGTCAGCTAATTTTCGATTATCAATATGGATTAAAGCAAGCCATCCAAGATCAGGTCTGCCGACGTCCAAAAATCGTATTGGTAGACAATGAACATTTAACCATCGACGGCAAAGGTGAGATGCAGTCCTTTTCTTCGATATTAAATCTTCTCAAAGAATCAGATATTTCTTATCAAAGCGTTATTCACAATGAAGAGGCTATGGGTTATTTGCTTGAGGAAGGGTGCAAAAAACTAGCGCAGATCCGTCAACAATCACCGCAAGCTGGCGGTCTAGTTGTTGCTTCCTCGGTTAAGCATGCGAAAGTGATACAGGAGTTACTGATACAAAAATTTGGGCAATCGGCGTGTATTGTTACGTACCATCATGATTCGCCACTTGAAGAAATTGATGCTTTTAGGCATGGGAACAGTCAGTGGATTGTCAGTGTTGGGATGATCAGCGAAGGCACTGATATTCCTCGGTTGCAGGTTTGCTGTCATATGAGCTCAGTGAAAACAGAACTCTATTTTAGGCAAGTTTTAGGTCGAATACTGAGAGTCACAGACAGCCCAAATCAAGAAGCGTGGCTTTTTACCTTTGCGGAGGAAAGCCTTGTCGGTTTTGCTGAACGGATCGAACAAGATATCCCAGATACGTGCATGTTCATAAAGGATAAACAGGATGAAGAACAGTTAAATTTTCTTAATACTTCAATAGCTCCAAAGTCAGAATTAAACCGATATTCATCAACGCAAGCGAATACTTTTACTTGGCAACAAATAGACAGTGACTCAGTGTCCAAGAATTCTGAGTACTCCCCAACGTTTGAGGAGCTGCGTTTTGGTCTGTTTAAGCAACGGGTTTTATCAGCATTTATTTAATGGTCGATTAGGTTAAGATGGGAACCATAATGTGATGAAGGCACGATATAACCTTAGGGCAGCAAAGGTAATGCGCTCGGCTTGATATGAACTTTGTTATATACTGCTCAACTAAACGATTTTCTGAGTCTGCAGTATGGTTACCGGCGTCAATAAAGCAAAATTATCTGAAACTGACATTATTACTAAGTTCATACTTCCTGCAATTAAAAATTCTGGCTGGGATGATATGGCTCAGATCCGCCAAGAAGTTAAATTGCGTGATGGTAAAGTCATTGTGCGAGGTCAAGCGGCTGCTCGTAAAAAAGTAAAATCAGCAGATATTGTTCTTTATCACAAACCAAGTATGCCACTTGCCGTTGTGGAAGCGAAAGCGAACAAACATGAAATTGGTAAAGGCATGCAACAAGGAATCGATTATGCCTCTTTGTTAGAAGTGCCTTTTGTTTTCGCATCCAATGGTGATGGTTTTATCTTTAGAGATTTAACCAATTCCGCTCAACTTGAAACTGAAATTCGTTTAGAAGATTTCCCAACACCACAACAGTTGTGGGAGAAATACTGCCTTTGGAAAGGATATAAAACGGAGCACTTACCCGTGATCACTCAAGATTATCACGATGATGGGAGCGGTAAGTCCCCTCGGTACTACCAGTTGCAGGCTATAAACAAAACAGTTGAAGCCGTCGCAACTGGGCAAGATAGAATCTTGTTAGTAATGGCGACAGGCACAGGTAAAACCTATACTGCCTTTCAAATCATTTGGCGACTATGGAAAGCGAAAGCCAAAAAGCGAATTTTATTTCTTGCTGACCGCAATATTCTTGTTGATCAAACCAAAACCAATGATTTTCAGCCGTTCGGTACAGCAATGACCAAAATAACGGGGCGCAAAGTTGATCCTGCTTTTGAAGTACACCTTGCGTTGTATCAAGCACTAACAGGGCCAGAAGAAGAGCAAAAAGCCTATAAGCAAGTTGACCCTAATTTCTTTGACTTAATCATTATCGATGAATGCCATCGTGGTAGTGCATCTGAAGACAGCGCTTGGCGAGAAATTCTTGAGTACTTTAGCTCGGCAACCCAAGTTGGTTTGACTGCGACGCCTAAAGAAACGGATGAAGTGTCAAACATTGAATACTTTGGCGATCCTGTTTATACCTACTCGCTAAAAGAAGGCATCGAAGATGGTTTCTTAGCCCCTTACAAGGTTATACGTGTCGATATTGATATTGATGTTCAGGGTTGGCGACCAACCAAAGGGCAAACCGATAAGCACGGTGAAATCATTGAAGATCGAATCTATAATCAGAAAGATTTTGACCGGACGATGGTAATTGATGAGCGCACAGAGTTAGTTGCTAAAACCATTACCAACTATTTAAATCGTACTGACCCAATGGCGAAAACTATTGTCTTCTGTAATGACATCGATCATGCAGAACGTATGCGCCGAGCACTGGTTAATCTAAATCCAGAGCAAGTGAATAAGAACGACAAGTACGTAATGAAGATCACGGGCGATGATGAAGTTGGCAAAGCTCAGTTGGATAACTTCATCAACCCGAAGAAAAAGTACCCTGTTATTGCCACAACATCAGAGCTAATGAGCACCGGTGTGGATGCTAAAACCTGTAAGTTAGTAGTACTTGATCAAGGTATCCAGTCAATGACCAAGTTTAAGCAGATCATCGGCCGTGGTACTCGTATTGATGAGCGCTATGGCAAGCTATGGTTCACTATTTTAGATTTCAAAAAAGCCACAGAGTTGTTCGCTGATGAACGCTTCGATGGTACTCCTGAGCGTGTAAAAGTTACCACTCCTAAACAGTTTGAAGATGAAGACGACTTAGATGACATCATTGAGGGTATGGATGATATTGATGCCGACAACCCATTTGGTGATGAAGATATTGACTCTGATTCAATCCAAGAGCCTGAATCTTCTTACGGTGATAATTTTGGTGGTTCATCGAAAGGCGGTGCAGAAGGCAATGATGATTGGAACGACGAAAACAGAGTTCGTAAATTCCATGTAAATGGCGTATCCGTTAAAGCCCTTGCTGAGCGTGTTCAATATTACGATTCAGATGGTAAGCTTGTGACCGAATCATTCAAAGATTACACACGTAAGACAATGGTGAAGCAGTTTGCATCTCTCAATGACTTTATTAAACGTTGGAATGAATCTGAACGTAAACAAGCCATTATTGATGAACTAGCAGAAGCAGGTATTTTATGGGAAGTACTCGAAGATGAGGTAGGTAAAGATATGGACCCATTCGATATGATTTGTCATGTCGTTTACGGCCAACCCGCTTTAACTCGTAAAGAACGTGCGGACAACGTCAAGAAGCGTAACTATTTCACCAAATATGGCGATACCGCTCAACAAGTACTGAACAATCTGTTAGACAAATACGCCGATGGTGGCGTGGCAGAGGTTGAAAACATTACCGTGCTTAAAGTCGCACCATTTAATGAAATCGGAAGCATGAAAGAGATCATTAACAATGGTTTTGGTGGCAAACCGCAATACTTAGAAGCAGTTAATGAACTAGAAGCGGCTATCTATCAATCTGCGTAACGATATTCACAAAGTGTAGATACGGAAACTGTTGAGGTCGCTAAATTAGCGGCCTTTTTCATTGTCATTGAACAGATCTAGTTCTGCAGAGAGTTCTGTTAGTTGGTTAGCTAAAGCGTTATTGATGCAGTCATGCTCAACATACTTGGGAATCACCATTCCTAGCTTTAAAGCTTGATAATCAGGGTGTTCCGCGAGTATTTTCAAGTATTGTTTTAGCCGTTCGTCAGGAGTGGATTCACGTTTTAGGTGTTTTTTGATATTTTGACCCAGCTTACGAATCTCATCTTTGTCAGTCTCTTTAAAATCATCGTTATTGTTGAGCTCATCATAAAGCACGCTTGCAAACTGATGATGACTCCAACCCAAGGCATCCAAAGTGTGTTGAATTTGTTTTTGCTTTTGTTTTTTAGCTGTCCCCATTTGTCCCTAACCTCCTAGTTATTATTCCTTTGTCTTAGCGAAGACACATTAATCACGATAACAAAGGATAAAATCATGACTAAATCTAAAACCCCAATGACACCTGAAGCCGCTGCTCGCATTCAAGGTAATGTCGCAAAACAAAATGGTGGCAAAGTACCAAAAGGCGATTTTGTTGGCCGAGCACAGCGTGCTGCTGCCAACAACCAAAAAACATCTAAATAGAGGAAATTACCATGAGTACTCAAAACCCAAACTACCCAAGCAAAACTGGTAACCCATCTGGTCCCGGGCGCGGTAATACACCTAAGCGTTAATATTTAAAAGAGAGGTAGCTAAATGCTGCCTCTCTTATTTAAGAGCAACTTCTAGCATGTTGCTTGAATGTGTGAAGGAACATATCTTGATCAGACTTATAGTCTGAGAACGCCACATCATTTTCGGTTTTTTCTAATGCGCATAAACAGGTTTCCCGTTTACTTTCATACCAACTTACCGACACAAGGTTTTCGCTAGAATTTACGCAAGTATCGACAATTGCGTATTCTACTTCCAAAGGATACCTTTTTTTGTCTAATTCACTTTCAACAGCGTAAGCGCCTACAGCACCAACCAGAAAAGCTGTACTGGCAGAAACGAGCTTTCGTTTACTGAATTTATAACCTTTGAAATTTTTCTTACATTCAGTGCATGAAATGTTCTCAGCAAATTCAATCAGGTTATCCGTCTGACAATGCGGGCATTCTATTTTCATTTTCTAGCCAAATTGGTGGGTTATTGTTCTATGAGATCGTTTTAATACGTGTTTGAGTGATTAAAGCATAATCATTCCTATACATTCATAGAGCTAGCTTAAATTTTTTGATCTAAGTTCTGCTATAATTCGGCCAAATTTTAGGTCAGTTAAAGTAGTAAGCCATGTCTATCAGTTCAGTAATCAAATCCATTCAAGACATCATGCGTAAAGATGCGGGGGTCGACGGTGATGCACAGCGCCTTGGACAAATGTCTTGGTTGTTATTTCTTAAAGTGTTTGATGCTCAAGAAGAAGAGTTAGAACTGGAACTGGACGATTATAAAACTCCAATCCCTGAGCAATACCTATGGCGCAATTGGGCTCAAGATGCTGAAGGCATTACCGGTGATCGACTGCTTGAGTTCGTAAACGACGACTTGTTCTACAAGCTAAAAAACCTAATCGCCCCTGTTGACTTGAACCCACGTGGTTATGTGGTGAAAGAAGCGTTTAGCGATGCGTTCAACTACATGAAAAACGGTACGTTGCTTCGCCAAGTAATCAACAAACTGAATGAAATTGATTTTACTGATTCTTCAGAGCGCCACCTATTCGGTGATATCTACGAGCAAATTTTAAAAGACCTGCAAAGCGCAGGCAATGCGGGTGAGTTCTATACTCCTCGTGCAGTCACTCGTTTTATCGTTGACCGTCTAGATCCAAAATTAGGTGAATCCATTATGGACCCTGCAACGGGGACGGGCGGTTTCCTTGCTTGTTCATTCGACCACGTTAAAAACAACTACGTAAAAACAGCAGCTGACCACCAAACGTTGCAAAAGCAAATCCACGGTGTCGAGAAAAAACAACTGCCACACCTTCTATGTATTACCAATATGATGTTGCACGGCATTGAAGTACCTGTACAAATTAAGCACGGCAACACACTAAGCAAACCGCTTTCAAGCTGGGATAGCAATATCAATGTAATTGCGACTAACCCACCGTTTGGTGGCACGGAAGAAGACGGGATTGAAAAGAACTTCCCGGCTGAAATGCAAACTCGTGAAACGGCGGATTTGTTCCTACAACTGATTATTGAAGTACTGGATCCTGCAAATGGCCGTGCGGGTGTGGTATTGCCTGATGGCACCTTGTTTGGTGAAGGCGTAAAAACCAAAATCAAAAAGCTGCTAACCGAAGAATGCAACCTGCACACCATTGTGCGCCTGCCAAACGGCGTGTTTAACCCTTACACGGGCATTAAAACCAACATTCTGTTCTTCACCAAAGGCAAACCAACCAAAGACGTGTGGTTCTTCGAGCACCCATACCCAGAGGGTGTGAAGAACTACAGCAAAACCAAACCGATGAAGTTTGAAGAATTTCAGGCAGAAATCGATTGGTGGGGCAATGAAGCAGACGGCTTTGCCAGCCGCGTAGAAAGCAACCACGCGTGGAAAGTCTCGATTGATGAGATCATCGCCCGTAACTTCAACCTAGACATTAAAAACCCGTATCAAGGCGAAGTGGTCAGCCATGACCCCGATGAACTGCTAGCAAGCTACCAAACGCAACAGCAAGAAATCACCGAGCTACGCAACCAACTGAAAGATATTCTGGGGAATGCCCTGTCTTCTTCACAAACAGCTTCATCATCGCAAACTGCGGATGAGGTGAAGTAATGTCTGCAGAAAAACTGATTACTGATCATATCGATATTTGGACGTCGGCCATCAAAGCAAAATCTGCGTCTGGTCGTGGTAGCAGCAAAAAGCGCGAGCTTTACGGCATCAAAAAACTGCGTGAGCTTATTTTGGAATTGGCAGTGCGTGGTAAGTTGGTGCCGCAAGATCCGAGTGATGAGCCTGCTTCAGTACTGCTTGAGCGAATTGCGGCTGAGAAAACGCAGTTGGTGAAAGATAAAAAGATCAAAAAGCCGAAGCCACTGCCGCCCATCAGCGACGAGGATAAGCCGTTTACTCTGCCGCTAGGGTGGAAGTGGGCAAGACTCGGTTCTTTGGGATTGATGGCATCCAGCTCCCGTGTCCACAAAAAGGATTGGCAAGACAGCGGGGTCCCCTTCTACCGTGCGCGAGAAATTGTACAGCTATCCAAGTATGGTTCAGTGGATAATGACTTATTCATCTCTGAAGCGCTTTTTGAGCAGCATGCTCAGAGCGGTTTTGTACCTGAACCGGACGATCTGATGGTGACCGGCGTGGGGACTATTGGCATGCCCTACGTTGTTAAAGCTGGCGAAAAGTTCTACTTCAAAGATGCCAGCGTACTTATTTTTAAGAACTATCACGGGCTAAGTGCCGAGTTCCTGTACTACCTGTTCAAGTCTCGGTACTGGCTCGATGCAATTCACAAAGAAAGTATGGGCACTACGGTGCACACGCTGACGATCAGCCGAGCCAATGAAACGCTTGTTCCGGTTATCCCTGTTGAAGAACAACACCGCATCGTCGCCAAAGTCGACGAACTGATGGCGCTCTGCGACCAACTAGAACAGCAAACCGAAGCCAGCCTTGATGCACATCAGGTATTGGTAGAAACCTTGCTGGCGACGCTCACCAACAGCCAAGACGCCACCGAACTGATGGCGAACTGGACACGCATCAGCGAGCACTTCGATACCTTGTTCACCACTGAGCAAAGCATCGACCAGCTAAAGCAAACCATCCTGCAACTGGCGGTGATGGGTAAGCTGGTACCGCAAGACCCAAATGATGAACCAGCAGCAAAACTGCTTGAGCGTATTGCGGAAGAAAAAGCGCAGTTGGTGAAAGAGAAGAAAATCAAAAAGCAAAAAGCCCTGCCGCCGATAGCTGATGATGAAAAGCCGTTTGAACTGCCGAATGGGTGGGAGTGGGCGAGAATTTTCGATGCTTCTTTGTTCAGCGAATATGGAAGTTCAGAAAAAACTGTCACAGAGCTACCTGATGGTGTCCCCGTATTAAAGATGGGTGATATTCAGGCTGGTAAAGTCATTCTAAGAGAGCATCAAGTAGTTTCTGCACAAATCGAGGATTTACCAAATCTATACCTGAAGTTTGGTGACGTTCTATATAACCGTACGAACAGCGCTGAACTAGTAGGCAAAACAGGTATGTTTAAAGGGGAGGATGATGTTTATACATTTGCTTCTTACCTAATTCGTATACGTTGCAGCTTCAATAACGTGATGCCTGAATATTTGAGCTTGAGTATGAATACTCCATTATTCAGAAAAACTCAGATAGAACCGCACATCAAGCAACAGTGTGGACAAGCAAATGTAAACGGTACGCTAATGAAGCACATGCTCGTATCAGTGCCACCAGTTAGAGAACAGGCGCGATTGATGGCAAAAACCAAAGAGCTTCTCTCATTTTGTGAACAGCTAAAACAACGCTTACGCGACAGCCAACAAACCCAACTTCAGCTTACTGATGCTGTTGTTGAGCAGGTAGCTTAGGTATTCGCTTGTGAAGCATAATCTCCCACCTTTGCAAATAAAGGAAATGGACATCCATTAGGATTAATAGATGATAACTAACTTTGAATTAGAAAACTTTAAAGCATTTTCCCATAAACAAGCATTAAGGCTAGCTCCGATTACATTAATTTATGGTCCCAACTCTTCGGGGAAAAGTTCTGTCATTCAGGCTTTGATGATGCTGCAACAAACAATGTTAGCAAAAGATAAACAAGGGGAGCTAGTCACTTCGGGTGATTCAATTAACCTTGGTACATTCGAGTCTCTTGTTCATCGGCAAGATAGCAATAAGAAACTATCATTTTCGATTGAATATACCAGTCAGCATGATGCTCAAGAATATAGGCAAAGGCACTCATATGATATGTTATTTGCCAATGCTGATATACGCAAGTTAGAAATTTCGTATGAGAATAAGAATGATAAAACTGTTTTAACAAATTACAGCTTTAAGTGTGGAAGCAAGAACCTAGAAAAAGTTAGCTTCCAACTTGAGAGAAAGCGTGATACTTCAATCGGTCCAATATATTCACTTACACAGAGCGACAGCTTGCGTAGAGTTATAGGAAGCCGTGAGAAGATAGCTAAAGATGATGGTAAGGCTTGGAACAGTCTGGATAATAGTCTGTCTCAACCGTTTTATGTTTCTTCAAACTTAAATCTCCCTACAAGTGTTAATTCTACAGAGTCAGCTTTAAGCTCTTACACGAACAAAGTGATTGATGACTTTAGTTATGTTGTTGGAGATCTTAAATATTTAGGACCGTTAAGAAGCTCTCCCAAGCGATTTTATTCTGATGCGATTAGCAGCTACCAACGTGGACAAGGCAAGAATAACTTAGGTTTAGAAATCTATAAATCGAGTGCTACTACGAAAGATAAGATGAACTCGTTCCTTGCTGAATTTAATATTCCGTACAAAATTGATGTTGAAGATCTTGGTAATGTGAATTCAGGTCCATTAATTTCTATTCAGCTCACAGATTTACGCAATGGTGCAGTTGTAACTCCTAAAGATGTCGGCTTTGGTATTGGACAGGTGCTTCCGATAATATTAGAAGCGATAGTCTCAAAAAAGAAACTGATTTGTGTTGAGCAACCTGAAATACACCTACATCCACGCCTTCAGGCTCATCTCGCAGATCTATTTATAGAATCGGTATCAGCAAACCATAAAAATCAATGGATTATCGAGACTCATAGCGAAGCTTTAATGCTTCGTATTCAAAGACGAATTCGCGAAGGAACTTTACCAAAGGAAATGGTATCAGTTTTATATGTAGATGTGGGCGATTTAGGAGCACAGGTTACAGAGCTCAAGCTGGATGATGAAGGCGACTTCTTGACCCATTGGCCGAATGGTTTTTTTGAAGAACGTGTTAATGAAATGTTTGGACTTTAATTATGCTGACAACATTTTATTTTGATAGTGAGCTTTTTGATGATAAATCTTTACAGCTAATCGCTCAGTTGAACATATCATTATTAGAGAGTTGGCAGCACTATGGCTGTTTAGGTATCTGCGCAAGTCACAAAAAGGAAATACTTGCTTCTATAAATAAAGTACCGCCTAAATATTCTGTTAAATGGCAAACTGCATTATCTCAGTTTAAAAACACAGTGATTACACCAAGTATAGTGACAATATCTGACTACGATAGTTTCGACCATGTAAAGGATGAACTAGTTAAGCAAAATGTTACTACCGGAATAATTGCAACGGACTATGCAGATGATTTTAAAGGATATGATAACCCTGACAAGTTTGAAATCGTTTCTCCAGTGAATTTTGGGGAGTCAAAAAACTTCGAAAAAAGTAAGAGCTTATGTTTAAAACAAATCAAAAATGGTGATGATATCAATACGATTTGGGACGAGAGGTTTAAGAACCTAGCGCTTCATACTAAGAGAATAACCATTATTGACAGGTTCTCTGCTCTTAATATCTTAGAAGATCATAAATTAGGGAAGCGAACAGCTCTAGATAAATTTATAGAGTTTCTTTCAACTACGGGTAAAAAATATGAGATAACTATATTTGGTGCATGTGATATAAATGGAAAAATGACGAATGCAACAGATCTAAAGTCCTATTTAGATAATGTGCTTAGGAAAAAGCCTTTTTATAACCAATCTGTTGTAAATTGTAGTTTTGCTCTGTGTAAGAATCGATTTTTTGGCCAAGAGGCACATGATCGAATGATACGTCTAGATGATTATGTGTTTGAGATTGGTAATGGTATCGATATTTTCCGAGAAAAACCTATTTCTAATAATTCATTTACCATTAAGCCTCTAACTTTCACAAATTTTGAAGACATTTATATTGCTTTAAATCGCAATCGTGAACCTGGTTGTACTAGCTTGTAAAGTGGGGGCAATTGTAATTTGGACTAAACTTTAAATTGATTTCTAGTCACAATTTGACTCTACAGAATTTGAATTACTCGGATTAACGGCCATACTAAAACTTAGACATTCTAAGCTTTGGCGGTGGCATGTGAATACAGACATTCAACTTTACCCTAACGAGTCGCTCGAAAGCTTCTTGCTGCGCTTATCGCAAGAACAAGGCTACGAGCGATTTTCTCATTTCGCGCAAGATATCTGGTTTGATACGATGGATCAGCATGAAGCGATTGCTGGTGCTTTCCCCCTTGAGCTCAACCGAATCAATATCTACCACGCTCAAACCACAAGCCAAATGCGGGTGCGAGTGCTTATCCATCTTGAGAACCAATTAAGGCTCAACAACTTTGGCGCACTTCGCCTTGCGTTGTCACATTCAAAAGCTCAATTTTCTCCCGAATACAAAGCCGTTCATCGGTTGGGATCTGATTATCCTTTCATTTTTCTTGGTAAACGCTTCACGCCTATTTGCCCCCTATGTATTAGTGAGGCTCCATACATTCGTCAACAGTGGCAATTTATCTCTCACCAAGCTTGTGAACACCATGGCTGTAAACTGGTTCATCACTGTCCTGAGTGTAAGTCGAGACTTGAATACCAAAGTACCGAGAGTATTAACCAATGTGAATGTGGTTATGATCTACGAAACTCGCCATTAGAGGATGCGCCAGAGGCTGAGGTATTGGTCGCTCAATGGTTGTCAGGAAATAATTCAAAACCTTTGAGATTACTGAAGGCAGAAATGACGATATCTGAGCGCTATGGTTTTTTACTATGGTACGTTAATCGTTACGGCGATATTGAGAACATCAGCTTTGAGTCATTCATTGAATATTGTGGCGCTTGGCCAACGCCATTGTGGCAAGACCTCGATGCCTTGAAAGAGAAGGCTGAACTTGTCCGAGTAAAAGATTGGAAGAAAATTTTTTTCAATGAAGCTTTTGGTGCTCTGCTTAAAGATTGTCGCCAATTACCGAGTAGGCAGTTAAGTCGGAATGCTGTACTCACTCAAGTGTTAGCCTACTTTACCAAGCTAATGGCAATGTTGCCTTCAAGTGCTAAAGGAAATATAGGCGATGTTCTGCTTAGCCCGTTAGAAGCTTCTACGCTGTTCTCTTGCACAACCGATGAAGTGTATCGCTTGTATGAGTTTGGAGAGATAAAAGCTGCTATCAGGCCGCGAATGCACACCAAAATAGCGAGCCACGAATCTGCCTTCACTCTAAGAAGTGTTATCGAAACAAAATTGACGCGAATGTGCTCTGAAAGTGATGGTTTAAGCGTATACCTACCTGAGTGGTAATCATGACGAAATTAAATGATTTATTAGCAATTGAAGGTGAGACGGTAAAGCAAGCCGTTCTGAAGAAGATGTTCATGCCGTATACGGAAAACGTCTGTATCGATGGGCTAGAAAAAGAAGCTCTGACTATTCTGTTGAACTTAAGCTCTAATCATAAAGGAGATAAATGCACCGATTGGTTGGACGTTGCCCGTGCTAAAAAGTACTTAAAAAATGATGAAAATCTGGCTGAGTCTCTTGCTGAAATCCAATGGCTCCACACTCATAACCTAAAGTTTCCAGATTGCCGTGTTAAGGATCAGCGGATAATTGCGCGACCTCTTTCTACAACCGAGGAGTTTATTTCAAGTGCAGGATTGGATCAGCGATTGGGATGGGCTCATAATTCTGCTGTCTATCGTCACACATTGTGGTTACTGAATCCTTTTAAATGGCAATCACAGCCAGTGTGTATTCTTTCGCTTATTCAGCAGAAAAACCCAGTTTGGCTCGATCTACTTACAGAATTTGGCTTGGATGTGAAGTCACTTGCTCGCTTACAACGTGCAATTGAAGAACAACTCCCTGAGAATAGTTTTCCCGACAGTGTCAGTACTTACAGTAAGCAACTACGGTTTCCATGGGGGGATGATTATGTTTCGATAACCCCCGTTGTGAGTCATGCTCTTCAGTGCGAATTAGAAATAAGAGCGCGAAGTCCTGAAAACAAGCTCAGTTTTGTCTCTTCGTCACTGCCTAACTCTCCCAGTATTGGGAACCTGTGTGGCAGTTTGGGTGGGTATATGAGAGTCCTAAATTACCCGCTAGGCGTTAAACAGACCAAGGGTGGGACGTTAACGGCAAGTCGTCAAAAGAGTGGTCATTACTTTGATGACTATCAGGTAACTAACGCCAAAATTTGTCAGGTACTAAATCGCCTAACTGGGTCTGAGCCATCCAAAACACAGCGGCAAAGAGAAAGAGCTCGTCAGGTTAGGAGTAAGATTTTACGAAAGCAGATAGCCTTGTGGATGCTTCCACTCATTGAGTTAAGAGATATCGCCGAATCTGAACCCAATCAGCAGCAACTAGAGTATGACGACACCTTAGCTCAAGCCTTTTTGTCGTTACCAGAATTGGAGCTTGGCTCTTTGGCTGGTGAGTTTAACCGACGCTTACATCTCGCGTTTCAAAATAATATTTATTCTGCCAAGTTTGCTTATCACCCAAAACTGATGCAGGTAGCTAAAGCCCAAGTGACATGGGTGCTTGAGCAACTTAGTAAGCCAATTAACAATCAAGATATGGTGACGGGGGAGCAATATATCTACCTGTCGTCAATGAGAGTGCAAGATGCGGTAGCGATGAGCAGTCCTTATTTGTGTGGCGTTCCTTCGTTAACGGCCATTTGGGGGTTCATGCACGATTATCAAAGGCAATTTAATCAATTAGTTAACAATGGTTCCCCAGTTGAGTTTTCGAGTTTCGCTTTTTATGTTCGAAACGAGAATATTCAATCAACAGCGAAGCTGACTGAACCTAATTCAGTGGCCAAAGCGCGAACGGTTTCTAATGCGAAACGACCGACCATTCGTAGTGAACGATTGTCTGATCTAGAGATAGATCTGGTCATAAGGGTTAATAGCGAGAGTCGAATTTCTGATTTTGAGTCAGCGCTTAAGACCGCACTTCCAAGTTCGTTTGCTGGAGGGGCGTTATATCAGCCATTGATATCGTCACAGATAGACTGGCTCAGAACCTTTACGAGCAAGGGTGAGATTTTCCATGTGTTAAAGGGGTTACCGGCATACGGGCGATGGTTATACCCAAGCGAAAAGCAGCCTGCGAGTTTCGACGAACTAGAGCAGTTTTTAGCAAAAGATGCAGATATTTTGCCTGTTTCTATTGGATATCATTTATTAGAGCATCCTACTGATCGGGGTAACTCAATTACCGACTGTCATGCCTATGCAGAAAATGCTCTTGGTATTTCTAAGCGCTTGAACCCGATAGAAGTTCGTTTTAGTGGAAGAGATCACTTTTTTAGTCAGGCCTTTTGGTCGCTAGAATGCAGTAGCGAAGCTATTCTTATAAAAAACGATAGGAATTAATCGCTTATGGAACTTTGTAATCAGTTGAACTATGTACGATCACTCTCTGCTGGCAAGGCATATTTCTACCATTTGTCTAACGATGGTGAGATGTGCCCCCTTGAGATCGACAGGACACGGTTGCGGGCCCCAAAAAGTGGTTATGCCGAAGCCTATAAGGGGGACAAGTTTGCTGAAAAGAATGTTGCGCCCCAAGATTTAGCTTATGCCAATCCTCAGTACATTGAAGAGTGCTATGTAAAGCCTGGTGTTGATGATATCTATTGCGCTTTTTCACTTCGAATCCGAGCGAACTCCCTAAATCCTGATGTGTGTAGTGATGATGAAGTGCGCCATAAGCTTTCATCATTGGCTAAAACTTATAAAGAGCTCAATGGGTATTCCGAACTTGCTCACCGTTACGCAAAGAACATTTTACTTGGAACATGGATTTGGCGTAATCGAGAGTGCCGAAAATTAACAATAGAAGTCAAAACCAGTGATTCAGAAACCGTGATTATAGAGAATGCGGCAAGGCTATCTTGGTATGGGCATTGGGATGAAGCCTCAACAGAATGTCTGGAAAAGCTCACTGCTTATTTGACACGAGCATTATCTGACTCAAGTGAATATTTCTATATGGATGTTAAAGCCAAGATAGGTGTGGGTTGGGGGGATGAGATCTACCCTAGTCAAGAATTCTTAGATAGCCGCGAAGATGGCGTTCCTACTAAGCAACTAGCAACCGTAGAGCTACTGAGCGGAAAAGAGACAGTCGCATTTCATGGGCAAAAAGTTGGTGCAGCTTTGCAGTCCATTGACGACTGGTGGCATGAAGATGCAGACAAGCCCCTAAGAGTGAATGAGTATGGTGCAGATAGGGAATACGTCATAGCAAGACGACACGTAACTTTCAAGAACGATTTCTATCAACTGCTCAGAAATACCGAGAATTGGATTGAAAGTATGACTGCTACCCAAACCATTCCTAATGATGTTCATTTTATTATGTCGGTCTTAATCAAAGGTGGACTGTTTAACTGTTCAAAGTCAAAGTCAAAAGCGAAGGCTAAGTAAGGGACAACCATGACCAAGCGTTACTACTTCTACATACGTTATATTCCTGCCCATGCTGACTTCGAACTTTTGGCGGGTCGATGCATTCATCAAATGCATATGTTTATGGTCAATAACCCACAAGTGATGAACCGAATAGGCGTTAGCTTTCCAAGCTGGGGTGAATCTTCAGTTGGCCAAACTATAGCCTTTGTTGCTGAAGATAAAGATATGATGATTGGGCTTTCTTTTCAGCCCTATTTTTCTTTGATGATAAATGAAGGTTTATTCGAACTATCGAGTGTCTGCGAGGCACCTGAGAGCTTGGGGGAAGTAAGGTTTGTTCGCAACCAAATGATTAACAAGAGCTTTTTAGGCTCGAAGAAACGGCGAATTAAACGTAGCATGGTGAGAGCCGAGCTTTCTGGGGCTGAACAACGATTACCAGTCGCGGTGGAAGAGCGTGTAATCGATAGCTTTCATAGAATACCTATTTCTAGCGGTTCATCAGGGCAGGATTTTATTCTGTTTATTCAAAAGGAGTTTGTAGGTGAGCGTGCTGAATCCAGTTTTAATAGCTATGGTTTTTCAACCAATAATGAAAAAAGAGGGACTGTTCCTGACTTGATGCTTTAACCCTTTTTTGAAAACTCTTGTTCAGATAAACAAAAACAATGACTTACAACATTTAAATATTATAGGGTATTTTTTTGATTTGTGACTTTAAGCACGCAGAATCAGAGACTTGATGACTATGCTTTATAGTGACCTGCCGCATAGGCAGCCAAGAAAATCATGCGTAACGCTTTTGCAAGTTCATCGTTGTGACCTGCCGCATAGGCAGCTAAGAATAGGTCAGGAAGAAAGCAACCTGCCTGCTGAACAAGCAGTTAATAAACGAAACCATCAAGTTTTTGGCTTGGTGGTTTTTTTGTTTAAAAGGTTCCCTATGTATTTAAAAAGACTTGAAGATATTGATGTTAATTTCAATGACTATGAGGTAGGACTGTAAGCGCCCCATGATCCC
>NZ_JAHGUP010000017.1 GCF_001989995.2 Vibrio anguillarum | reverse complement strand
GGTTTATGACGCGCTTACGTTTGATTTCTTCAATTGTTGGGGTAGACATAGAAATACTTCCTTGAAACGCTATAGATCAGCTTTTGAAATGGATAAAAAATTTGCGACTTTTTCAGCAGAATTTAATTTTGGAAAGAAAGTTTGCCATTCTTTTGACTGATAAATACTTCGTTTACCGTCATCTTTTTTAAACCATGCTCGTAAATAAAAACTGATTTTCTTTGTATCACTGATAAAGCATTTTGATAGAAGATCATTTGTTAAATCGAATAACACGATTGCTCTTTTTATGTCTGAAGAAGGTTTCTTTTTTAGAACAAAAACAAGAATAGAATGATCACTAGGAAGTTGAAGCTGGGCGATCGCACATCTTAATTTTGTAAGTGTAAATGAACCAGTTAAAGTTTTATATTGCTTTCGATATCGGTAGCAAATTATAGGTGATTGTAGTGAGAGTAGATTAAAAAGATAGGCCGATTTATCTATTGTTTCATTCGATGTTCTTAGACCTGAAAATGGATTTGCTTGGCTGAATAGTTCCTCGACCGTATCATCTGGTTTTAGTTCATTGACCTTTACTTTTGTAAGATCGATGTTGTCCAATAGTGTTGTATTAAAACGTTGAATCCCATCTTCCAAAATCACCTTCCGTATAAAATATGATCAGTTTTAGATACTTTAAAATTGTGGCCTTATTGCGTCCATTTTAGTCTTAAAAGTTGTGATGCGTCTCGAAAACATAGGTCATATTCAACGTTATTACTAGGTTTATCCGAGATTTCAGAACGTTGTAATATATATTACCTGTCTTGACATGGTGGGGGTCGGTGATTCGAGTTCACTCGGACGCACCATTTCAGTTGCATGTATCATGATCAAGAACAAAAATTTGGGTCTTTAGCTCAGTTGGTTAGAGCGTCTGGTCGACATCCAGAAGGTCGTTGGTTCGAATCCAATAAGACCCACCAAATTCAAACAAAGCCCGCCACGTGCGGGCTTTGTTGTATCTATGACATGCCAAATCAGTATTAGACGAAAAACCCACGCAACGTTATCGCGGAAAATTATTTAACAGCGAAGATGGATTTTATCCTCTAGGAAAAATAAACATTATTCCGAGCATGTTGTTCATTGATTATGTTCCGCAATCGCCCGATTGGATTTAAGTTTGGACTGTATGGCGGTTTTCATCACTGCCACACAGGCAGCTTAATTAAATTATCCCAGATTAAGGTGAAATTTGGGTATAGTGTTTTATTTTTGATGATAGGTGGAAAATGAGCACACACACTGCCGCGCGTTTTTACATTGGTACTTATACGGATGCACCAAGCAATAGTAACGGCGTTGAGCTGATTGAGCTTAACACCATCACTGGTGAACTTAGTGTTTTGCAAGAGGTGATGGCGACGCGTAACCCTTCCTACCTTCTTGAAACCACCAAAGGCTTTTACACTTTTAACGAGGTAGAAGCGAGCGACAACCCACAATTAATACACATTAACAAGGGTTCGGTTTCTCAAATGCCATTGTCGGGTAGCTATGCTTGTCATCTTGCTATTGATGCCAAGCAGCGCTATTGCGCCGTGGCGCATTATGGGTCGGGTAATGTGAACATTGTTCGTTTGGACGACACTGGTAAACCGGAGTTATGTATTGCTGATCTATGGATTAATGGTCAGGGGCCAAATGCAGAGCGCCAAACCTCACCTCACGCTCATCAGGTGGTTTTCCTTAAACAGTCCTCGCAACTGGTTGTGGTCGATTTAGGGAGTGATGCAATTCATTTTTTCGCCATCAACAGTGATAATCAGACATTTTCATTGGCGCAAACTGTAGAGATGCCTGCGGGGAGTGGGCCGCGCCATGTGGTGTTTAATCACGCAGAAACCCGAGCTTTTGTGGTCTGTGAATTGTCGGAGACTTTGGTCACCTTAGTATTTCCCGGGACGCAATGGCAAATAGAGGCAGAGTGCGATCTCTTGCCGAATGAGGCGAAAAGTGGAGCGGCTGCGGCGATTAAGTTGTCGCCCGATGAACGTTTTCTCTATGCTTCCTGCCGAGAGCAAAATAAAATCGTTCTTTTTGAACTATGCCAGCCACAACCGCAATGGATTGCCGCATTTGACGTCGGTGGCCAATTCCCGCGTGACTTCACTTTGTCTGCGGATGGAGATTGGTTGTTGGTTGCTAGCCAACATTCACACACAATCGCCAGTTATCGCCGAGATGAAACCACAGGCAGGTTGGTTGCCAGCGGCTTTAGCTGCAAAGTCGGCGCGCCAGTCTGTGTGATCGAACAGCACTGTTGCGAGTTATCTTTACCATAAAGAGAGAAATTAATGACTATTCATCGTATTAATCCAAGTAAACGTTGGTCTGACATTACCGTATTCAACGGCATTGCCCACTTTGTGGAAGTGGCTGATAGCGATACAAAAGCCGATATAAAAGGGCAGGTTGAGCAGATCTTAGCCCAAGCCGAGCAGCAGTTGACGGCGATCGACAGCGACAGAAGTCGCGTGTTATCGGTGACGATTTATGTCACGGATTTTGCTCATTTAGCCGCTTTGAATGAAGTGTGGGATAGCTGGTTTCCAGAAGGATGCGCACCAAGCCGAGCCTGCGTTCAAGCGCAATTGGCAAGCCCTGACTATCTGGTTGAGATGGCTTTTGTTGCCGCGGCTGGCCCAAAATTTCAGTAAATACGTTTCTTACGATGTGATAAAAAATGGCGCTAAAAACAGCGCCATTTTTTATCTTAAAGCTTGATGATCTTAACGCTTCTTAGCAGGTTATCTGCTTGCATATGAGTGAGTTACGATTCATCGAAGTGCTCTGCTTGCTCAAGCCACAATCCATTGATTATGCCAAATGCGCAGGCGAGTAATACGCCAAGAACCCAACAGAAATACCACATCAGTCATCTCCTTTAGTACAGCGATACGCTGTGGTTGCGAATATAATCATCACTCAATCGACCGAACATTTTGTAGTAACCCCAAGCCGTGTAACTGAGGATGACTGGCACCACTAAGATGGCGACAAGCGTGATGATATTGAGTGTTTTTTGGCTGGATGTGGCATCCCAAATCGTCAAACTGTGTGATGGCATTAAGCTTGATGGCATGATCATCGGAAATAGCGCCACGCCTGCCGTAAAAATAATGCATGCAATAGCAAGGCTAGAGAATAAGAATGCCCCGCCAGATGCTCGTTTCAGGCTTGCCCATATGCACGCCAATAAGCTCGCGATGCCCACGCAAGGGATCAACCACAGCATGGCGTGTGCTTGATAGTTATGCAGTAAATGACGAGCGATGCTAACCACCTCTTTATGCAAGGGGTTTGAAGCGGCATCCGTGACAATTGGGCTCACGATAATATAACCCGCCATGTTGGCTGCCAAGAATCCGCCGATGAGAAATAAAGCCACCGCAATGCTGGCACTGACGACCGACGCGCTATGGGCTCGCTCGCATAACACATCACAAGTTTTGAGCTGTAAAAACGTTGCGCCTTGAGTGACGACGATGGCAAGGCTGAGCAGGCCACACAGTAGTGGAAATGGTGTGAATAGATCCCAAAAATGGCCTTGGTAATCGAGCATCAATAAGTTATTGAGCTGAAAAGGGACTCCTACCAATAAATTACCAAAACCAATGCCAAAGATGAGGGGCGGCACAACGCCACTGATGAACAGTGCGTTATCGCACGCCTTGCGCCATGAGGGGTTATCGATTTTTGAGCGATAATCCATACCAATTGGGCGCAGCCATAACGCAGCAAGTAGCAACATCATCGCTAAATAGAAACTAGAAAATGCGGTGGCGTAAACCAGTGGCCAGATAGCGAAAATCGCACCGCCAGCAGTAATCAACCACACTTGGTTGCCATCCCAATGAGGCGCGATACTGTTGATCATCACTCTTCGTTCAACATCACTGCGTCCCAAAATGGGCAGTAGCGCTGCAACGCCCATATCAAAGCCATCGGTGATGATAAAACCAATCAATAGCACACCGACAATCGCCCAAGTCAGCAGGCGTAAGGTTTCGTAATCAAACATTGTGTTCTCCCTTAATGGTGTACGTGAGATAGAGATCCGTGCCCATCTTGAGTTTCAAAATGGTAACGTCCGGTATATAGGGCGCTTGGACCGCGTCGAGCAAACTTCACCATCAGGTACATTTCCACCACCAAAAATGCGCTATAGAGTAAGTAAACTAGGCCCAGTGAAATCCATAAATCGCTAGGTGATAGGTTAGATACGGCCATATTAACCGGAAGCACTTCACCGATAGCCCAAGGTTGGCGGCCAAACTCAGCAACAAACCATCCCGCTTCACTGGCAATCCAGGGAAGTGGAATAGCGAATAATGCCGCTTTAAGTAACCAAGCCTGAGTGCCGATTTTTCGCCGACAAAGTTGGATGAAACAGAGCCCAATCACAGCGAACATCGCCATACCGCAGGCCACCATGATGCGGAAGCTCCAAAACAGAGGTGCAACTTGCGGAATGGTATCTTGCGCGGCTTGTTTGATTTGGCTTTCAGTCGCATCAGTTACTTTATCGGTGTATTTCTTGAGCAGAAAACCGTATCCCAAATCCTCTTTTAGCGTTTCAAACTGAGCGACGTTTTGCGGTGAATCGTCACCATTGCGTAAGGCTTCCAATAACCCGTAAGCGAGCATGCCATTGCGAATGCGCTCTTCACTGCGCGCCATCAAATCTTTTAAGCCGATGACGGGCTCATCCAATGAACGCGTGGCGATAATACCCATCAAATAAGGGACTTTAATCGCCGCGTCTGTGTGCATGGTTTCTTGGTTAGGTAGCCCAAACAGAGTAAAAGAGGCAGGGGCTTGTTCGGTATCCCACTCGGCTTCAATGGCGGCCAGTTTCACCTGTTGCACTTCACCTAAGGTATAACCTGACTCATCACCTAGCAATAAAGTGGCGGTAATGGATGCCATGCCAAAAGCGCAAGCCACAGCAAATGAGCGACGCGCAAAGGGAAGGTCGCGCTTTTTCAATAGGTAGTAAGCGCTGATACCCATGATAAACAGTGCGCCTGTGGTGTAACCCGCCGCAACGGTGTGCACAAACTTCACTTGGGTTACTGGGTTAAAAATGACCTCAGTAAAGTTGGTCATTTCCATACGCATGGTTTGATAGTTAAACTCGGCACCGACGGGGTTTTGCATCCAGCCGTTGGCCATCAAAATCCACAATCCAGAAAAGTTAGAGCCTAAAGCGGTTAACCAAGTCACGCTTAAATGCTGACGCTTAGAAAGGCGATCCCAGCCGAAGAAAAATAGCCCAACTAAGGTAGATTCAAGGAAAAAGGCAATCAAAGCTTCAATCGCCAGTGGGGCACCAAAAATGTCACCCACATAATGAGAGTAGTACGCCCAGTTGGTGCCAAATTGAAACTCCATAGTGAGGCCGGTGGCAACGCCAACGGCGAAGTTGATGCCAAACAGCTTGCCCCAAAAGCGAGTCATGTCTTTGTAGACGGTTTTTCCGGTCATCACATACAGCGATTCCATGATCGCCAGTAAAAACGATAAGCCAATGGTCAGCGGAACAAAAATAAAATGGTAAAGCGCCGTACTGGCGAACTGGAACCGTGACAGTTCCACCACATCTGTAAGCATAAAGTCTCCCTCCCGCCAGCAAAATGGCAGGTAAGATAGTCAGAGATGAATGTGTGATTGATAACACCTGCCACTTGAAGCTGCGGGCGGCAACTTCAAGTTAGTAGGCATCATTAGGTGTTAAGCAGTTTGAGGCGTGCGAGTGAATGGTTTTTTTAGCCAGTAGTCGAGGCTGACGTAGCGGCCACCACCGTAAATGAAAAGAACCATCAGCATCACAAAGTAAGTAGCCGCAAATTCCATCCCGTTATTGAGCATTACAGGATCGCCAAGTTCTGTGATGTAGTTGTAGCGGCCCGGAAAATTGACCGCCAACCATTCAATAAAACCGTTTAAGCGCACCGTCGCTTCCATACTGCTGGTGGCAATCGCGTCCCAGCCATGTTTCCAGTGCACCATTGCGCTCGCCACACTCATCATGAGAATCATAGGGATAGCCATAATGCGAGTAAAAAGACCAAGTGCGATGCATATACAGCCGAGAACTTCTGTCGCGGCGGCTAAAAATGCCAGCAGTTCTGGAAAAGGTAGATTTAAACCACCATCGGCGGTTGAGGCGCTAAACCAAGCAACGGTTCCAGCGAAACCAACCACTTTGGAATGAGCGCCGACAAAAATCACCGGCACGAGGAAAAGTCGAATCGCAAGTAGTACTATAAAATCGAATTTTTTAAATTTTTCGATCACGCCATCGTACCAATTGAGGGCTGAGTGAATCATAGAGTTTCTCCTAATAAATACAGGCTGATGAGTC
Organism: Vibrio anguillarum; assembly: GCF_001989995.2. Lineage (GTDB taxonomy): Bacteria > Pseudomonadota > Gammaproteobacteria > Enterobacterales > Vibrionaceae > Vibrio > Vibrio anguillarum. The sequence goes on along the minus strand of NZ_JAHGUP010000017.1, from coordinate 189,847 downwards.
CTTGTTGCTGAAACGTTTGAACCCACGCCAAAAAATGGAAGTTGGATAGGTGTTGAGCTATCTGTTGTTCTAGTTGCGTTAGTGACTGCGCTGGGGCGTTTTGAATCATCTGAATTAGGGCGATATCCACTTCTCTGAGTTTTTGTGATACCACCTGATGCGATGCATGACGAAATACCCCATAACAGACCGTTTTCTGTTCTTGAATCAAAAAAGTGACCGATTCTGGATGGACAAGAAAAGGCACTTCGACCAGTTTTAACGTTGGGTTAAGCTGTATGCAGAACGCCTCCGGTTGAGCTTCAACATCATCCCACCACACGTTGAGATTCGGCACATGAGCGCTATCCATTTCAGCGTTGAAAACGATCCATTCATATTCAAGCAGTGCGATTTGCTCAGCACTGAGGTTAACACTGGCGTTATGGTTATTTTGCTGTTGGATAAACTGAACAAATTCAGTCGCAATCTGATGGAACTCAGGCTCCATAGCGCCATGTATTACCAGCCATTCGTCCGTCAAAATGTAGAGTGTTTCCTCGTTAAGTTGAGCGTAAAACAGAGGAAAAGTGTGCTTAATGACAGAGTAGATATTCTCTCGAATGAACTCTCGATAACGGCAGTGCGGTTCGCCTTGCGCGACAGGAGAGCGGATCACGCAGGTCAGTGCGTGCATTGACATACTCATGTTCATTGGTGGTTTAAGCATGGCTACGCTCCACATCGATAACTAATGATGGCGCTGGTTGCATAATATCGTGATGGATAGTGCGCAACTCTTCAGTCAAAACCACCAGAGGAGGCACATAATGATCACGTTCAAGCAGCAAAGGACGGCTACCTTGTTGAGCGTAAGCATAACGAGCCAAGTCAATCACCTCTTGCTGTACTGGTTTGCCATGGGTATCGAGCAAGAAATCTTCACGCTCTTTTAAGTGACCTGCGATGTGGTAATAGCAGATCGCTTCGCTCGGTAAAGTGGCCAGCATGTCAAACGGGCAGTAATTGTGGTTACGGCTATTCACATACACATTATTGATATCAATCAGCAGTTGGCAGCCGCTGCGCTCGACTATCTCAGCAATAAATTCGCCTTCGGGGATCTCCTTACCGTAGCTGTGGTAGTAGGAGATGTTTTCCAGTACCAAAGGGCGTTGCACAATATCTTGAACGCAGTGAATGCGATCGACCAAGTAAGCAATGCTCTCTTTATAGCGCGGGATAGGCAGCAGTTCATACAAGTACCCTTGGGCATCACGCGAAAAGCTCAAATGCTCACTGTAAATCTCGATGTTAAATTCATCTAAAAATGCCGCTACCTTTTTCACAAACGCTTTGTTCAGTGGCTGACCATCGCCAATCGACAAACTCAGCCCATGTGCAACCAGAGGATAGTGCTTTGCTATCTGCTGTAACTGCTCGCGTTTAAGGCCGCCCATGTTCATCCAGTTCTCCGGAGCAAGCTCAAGGAAATCAATGTCGGGATGGTCAGGCAACTGGCATAGCAAATCGACGTGTTCGCTACGCAAGCCGATGCCTTTTGAGGTGCGATCTATTGCCCGCATACACCACCAGTGATTTTGCTGTTGGTTAGAGTAATGGTTTCAGCGGAAGGTGTGATTCCCTCTGCGGTTAAGCCGCATTTACCATCTCTGGCGCGTACTAAACGTCCTTGCGGATCGCTTTTTAAATCCTGCTTTTCAAAACGTTTTTCAGTACCACATTTACCAGCCGCGCATTTGCCACCATTTTGCGAGGTGGGTTGCGCACTCACTGGTGCTTCCGTTGACGTTTCGGCAAAGCTCATACCTGAATGCAGAGCAATGGCGGAAGTCATCGCAATAGATAAAGCAATTTTACAATTCATGGGTTATCTCCTTCACGGAACTCATTGGGAAGCTTGAGAGATCACGGGCGGCAATAACTTCGCCGTGATAAAACTGTTTGATGATCTTGGTGGACTCTGATTTATGTTTAAGGCCGACTCCCATCCAGTGGTTGAGCACGAGCAGTTTAGGATTGATTTTGGCTGCAATTTCGCCAATCACTGAAGGTTTAGCGTGCATAAATGCGGAAACTTCATCGGCTGACTCATGAACAGCCATCGGCATGACTAAAATGTCAGCGCCTTGAGCAAAATCGAGAAATGCTGGGTTACTGCCGTTTTGATCGGCAGAAATGACAATAACGCCCTGATCACTTTCAATACGATAAGCCAAACATGGCACGTCCCCATGAGGAATACCGAGTGCGTAAATGGTTAAACCGTCTTGTTGATACACTTTAGTTGGTGTCGTGGTTTGGTAAGAAACATCAGTGATGGTGACTGGGAACAAACCATCGCTGCCATCATACAAACCGTTCAAATAAGCATAAGCGCCATCTTTGCTATTAAAGAGTGCGTCCATATAGCCCGATAGGCTAGGGAAGGCTGAGCCCGCTTGCGGCCCAGCAATATCCAGCGGATCTTGACGGTTAAAGAAGTAGCCACCTTTAAATAGCGCGGGCAGGTCGGCGACGTGGTCGGTGTGGAAATGGGTAATGCCTAGAAAATCCAAATCTTCCAGTTTAGAGCCGGATTGGCCAAAGCGCAGATACGCACCGCCGCCAGCATCAATCATGATTTTAGATTTGCCTTTCCACCAAATCACTTCCGCTGAAGAAGAGCGCAGATCATCGGAAATTGGCCCTCCCGATCCTAAAACTTGTAAAGTGAACTCTTTGTCGAGCGGCTCTAACGAGTTTGCGTAAGCACCGATGGCACCGCACGACAAACTGATTGCGAGCACCAGTGCCTTAAGTGGTTGTTTCATGCTGACTACCTTTTGATTGTCTTTTTTATGATATGTGGATACCTAGGGCGAAAAGAGACTTGCGATAAAAGTGCAAGCTTTTTGATTCTCGTCAAGGTGTAGGTGAAAGATATGATTTAGGAGGATGTTTGGTCAATCTTGATTTTTTTACCTTGTGGTTAAGGTAAATTGAACAATGTGGTGTGATGCAATAATAAGCCTGTTAGATTCTAGGTTTGCACCGCATAGATAGAACCAATTAATACACATAAAAAAATAACAAATGTTCTATTTAGAACAACATCACTCCAGTGTTCAGTGATATTTAACCCACGTTTACTTTTAAGTGATGTTATTTTGGGGTGGTTTTCAATAGGGTAAAGCTATTATTTTTTACAACTACCTATGATGTCAGTAATGTTTATGATGAAGATGAAGCCAAGCTATTACGTGATTCCTATGCTTATTGCATTTAATGTCCATGCGGCTGACAGTCAGTGTGATGTGATTTCCAGCCAGTTACACGATGTGAGCAATGGCTCTGAAGCGGTTGAACATTCTGGCGGGTACAGCGTTCGTGACAATCCGCCTATTCGCTGCGCCGAGGTCGTGTTTAAGACCAAACAGAGTTACGACAAAGTGGTTGCTTGGATGAATGATGATTTCACGGCGATTTATGTCGATGGTTCAGAAGCAACGTCTAATATGGTTCGATTTCGAGAGGATGATGTAAAAGCTGGCTACGTGAAAATGAAGGTAAATCAACCAATTACCGCTTATGTCTGTTTTGGTCAATCGAGCGTTCCGATCAGTCAAATAGAGTGCGATATAAAATAGATTGCTTAGCAATGTTAAGTGCCATCTCCTTAAATGGGGGAGCAAATGATAGTCAGGCCTTATCCTGACAAAGCCATACATTTCGATACCCAATCCTTTTCTCATTCAACGTACAATCGCCGCACTTAATTATTGAAAAGGGTTGTTGTAACGATGTCAGCAAAATTTGTACTCTCACCCATTATGGGTTTGATGGTTTGATGGTTTGTTTGGGTATGCATACACCAACAGTATTGGCTGAGTCAGTCGCTTGGGATCAAGCTGGTCAGCAATGGCAGACTCAACAATCGCAACATTTTATCGTGCACTTTCGCAGTGAATTGGCCCAGTACGCGGCGCGTTCGTTAGATATTGCCGAGAAAGTGCATCAAGACCTTGCCAGTCAATTCTCAAAGATGCCAGCTGAAAAAACGCACCTAACGTTGGTGGATGACTACGACTATTCCAACGGTTGGGCAACGCCGCTGCCTTATGCTCAAATTCGCTTGATCTTAAATCCCCCCAGCGATGTCAATGGATTGGAAGGCAATGATGAATGGTTGCACATGCTCATCCGCCATGAGTACACTCACATTGTCCATATGGAATTAAATGAGCGTGCGGTCACCGGAGCTCGACGTATTTTTGGCCGTCACACACTGCTTTTCCCGCATGCAATGACACCCTCGATGCTGTTAGAAGGGTTAGCGGTTTACATGGAAAGCCAAAATGAACAAGGTTATGGACGTTTGCACAATAGCCATTTTGCGATGCAAATGCGCATGGAAGTGGCGAGCGGACAACTAGCTGATCTCAACCAAATCGTGGTAGCGAATAAACGTTTACCGCTTGGCAGTAATTACCTCTACGGCGCGTATTTTATTGATTATTTAGCCAAAACGTATGGCGAAGACGCACTCCAACATTTTTTAAGCGATTACAGTGGCTACCTAATTCCGGGCGTTTTCTTAAACCGAAGCGCTCAACGTGCTTTTGGTAAAGATTTTTTTGCGCTTTGGCAAGAGTTCCGTGCCGATCTAATCACGCAGTTTTCAGATCAAATTGTGCAAAGTAAGGAACAGCCTTCGGAGGCTCAATCTCTCGATAGCCAGCCGTTTGAATATCTATTAGCCAATGGTGGATCAGAGCAATTACTGGCTTGGCGTCGTGATGGGGTTGATCGAGCAAATTTAGCGATGTGGGATAGTAAGCAAAATCAATGGCAGCGTTTATTGACTACAAAAAGCTTAACTAGCCTCGATGTTCATCCCCAGCAAGGTATCGTCGTGTCACAAGTGAATAGTTATCTTGACGGACGAGTGTTGAATGATCTTTATCGCTACGTTGATGGGCAGTGGCAACGTTTAACCGAGCAACAGCGCTTTACCCAAGTACGTTGGAGCCGAGATGGGCAAAGTGTTTTCGCTACCCGTCATGAACAAGGGTTGCCTGAATTATGGCAGGTGACGCTGGATGGACAGCAAACTCGCTTATGGCAAGGCACATATGGTTGGGTCATTGGTGATATGGCGCTGTCTCCGACAGGTGACATTTATGCTTCCGTGAAGCAGCCGTCTAGCGCGTGGAATATCATGCGTTTTGTCGCCAAAGAGCAGCGCTGGTTGGCTGTGACTGAAACATCATTAACTGAGCATCAATTGAGTTTTACCCAAGAGGGAGAGCTGCTGTTCAGCGCCGATTACACGGGGCGTTATCAGATCTACCGAATGGACTTAACCAGTCTGCAGCTAGAGCAATTGACCAATGAAATTGGTGGTGCTTTTTCTCCGCAATGGAATCAATCGCAAGGGCTTATCTACCAAGCTTATGAGCATGATGGTTACCATTTGCGCCACATTCCGGCGGTGACGGCTTTCAATGAGGCTCCACTGTCTTCCTTTGCCAAGGTGACATCCGTTGCTTCGACGCCGATATCTCAGGCCGAAAAAAGTGACACTACCGACTACTCACCGTTGTCGACTTTAACGCCACGTTATTGGGTTCCCGTTTGGCAAGGGGATGATAACCAATCGTTACTTGGTTTCTCGACCAGTGGTTCAGATGTGTTAGGGCGACATCAATATGAGATACAAGCGGCTTGGGATACAAAAAACGCGTTGGCGGCGTACCAATTGGGGTATCAATATGACAACCGTTGGCAAGCGACGCTCAGCCGAGAGCATGAGTTTAAGTTAAACCCGTTGACCAATAAAGACGATCGCATTGTCCGCCAAGATGACTTAACGTTACAACGTAATTATTTATGGCATGGCCTCGATGATAACTTAACGTTTGGTATCGGAACTTATTGGCAGAAAGAGTCATTGATCAAAGCGCCTCAAAGTACGCGCTATACACAAGCCAGTGATGAGTGGCTAGCAGGGGCTGCGCTACAATGGGATAACCGTGAAGGCTTATTGAATGTTCCCGGTTACGCGTGGGGTCATTACGCTGATTTGGTATGGGAGTCCAATGTTGGCGGTGATTACTCTGGACAAAAATGGCAGGCGCAGTGGCAAGCACATTGGGACCTCCCGGGGAGCTTCAACCTTACCACTCATCTTGCGGCAGGTTATGCGGACTCAAAAGCCAAACGGTTTGAGCTGGGCAGTTACGAAGGTGACAGCGCACAGCTTTATGGCCGCCAACAGGTAGAGTTGCGTGGCTACAGCTCTGCGGCTCAAGTAGGGCAAGCTTACGCGACACAAAGTGTTGAACTAAGCCGCTTATTGTATCGCGCTGAACGAAACTGGAATTTGTGGCCAATTGGTTTGGGGGATATTTCAGGTTCTGTATTTGTCGACTCAGGATCAAGCTGGAACGATAACCAAAACTACCAAGCCCTGACGGGGATTGGTGCTGAAATGCAGATCGATACCATCGTACTTTATGGCGGCACGTTACCAGTACGGATTGGTTACGCTCATGGATTAGACAGTAAATTAGGCAAAGATGAAGTGTATATCAAGCTAACTGCTCAGTTTTAACCGTTTGTTGAGGAGTAAAGGGTTGCATCAAATGCGACCCTTTTTGCGTTGTAAGCCGAAGCAAGGCTTACTGCTTACTCAAACCTAACGCTTGTTATGGGGCACGGTTATTTTTTGTCATAATTCTTCCGTAATTTGATACATCTTTTTCCTCGGTCTTACAGCTGATGATTGGTACAACTCATTGGCTGCGCTGTTCTGGATTTTCATTCCCCTCAATCGACGAGGAGCCTTAGTGACTTTAAGTAAGAAAATCCTCAGGCGGTGAACTTAATTAGGTCGATCAACGTAATTAACAATTAAGTAAATTGTTGTTATTTGATTGCCTAGTCTTTTTTGATTGAGGAAAGAGTGATGTTAGAGACCCTCATGTTGTCGCGGATCCAGTTTGCCGCCAATATCAGTTTTCATATTTTATTTCCAACCATTACGATTGCGCTTGCATGGGTGATGGTGTTTTTTAAGTGGCGTTTTGTACGAACGCAAGCTCAGTTGTGGTTGGACTTATATTATTTCTGGGTCAAGATCTTTGCCCTGACTTTTGCGCTCGGTGTTGTTTCTGGTATCACGATGAGTTTTCAATTTGGGACTAACTGGCCAGGATTTATGGAGAGAGTCGGTAACGTCGCTGGGCCATTGTTAGGCTACGAAGTGATGACGGCTTTCTTTATGGAGGCGACCTTCCTTGGCGTGATGCTTTTTGGGCGTGGAAGAGTACCTGAATGGGTGCATACCTTAGCAACCGTGCTGGTGGCGATAGGCACATCACTCTCTGCTTTTTGGATTTTAGTTTTAAATAGTTGGATGCATACACCTGCTGGTTATGAAGTGATTGAAGGCATTGTTCATGTCACCAGTTGGAAGGAGGTTATTTTTAATCCTTCTATGCCGTATCGGCTTGTACATATGTTGCTGGCTTCTTTACTCACCGCAAGTTTTGTCATTGCAGGGATCTCTGCTTACCAATTTTTGCGTAATGCGCAACTGGAAGCAGCGAAAGTGGGCCTTAGAGTCGGCATTATTCTCGCGGCCATTGCTATACCAATACAAATTTTTGTTGGCGATTTACACGGTTTAAATACGTTAAAACACCAACCCGCTAAAATTGCCGCGATGGAAGGGGTGTGGGATACGGAGCAAGGAGCACCGTTACTCTTGTTAGCTTGGCCTGATGAAGTCACGCGTAGCAATCACTTTGAACTCGGTATTCCTAAATTAGTCAGCTTGATACTCACACATGACCTCGACGGTGAAATTGTGGGTTTAAATCAATTTGCACCGGATCATCCCCCGGTTAAGCCACTGTTCTTCGGCTTTCGAATTATGGTCGGAATTGGCGTGCTGATGCTGCTAGTGAGTTGGTTTGGTGCATGGCGTTTAATTCGTAAAAAAACCTTACCCAAGTTCTATCTTTATACCGTTGTCGCGATGACGTTTTCAGGATGGGTAGCCACATTAGCAGGGTGGTATGTTACTGAAATTGGCCGTCAACCATGGCTTGTTAGTGGCGTATTGCGTACTTCTGATGCGGTCACTGCGATTGGAAGTGGTTCTGTTGTGCTGTCATTAGTGATGTATTTAACCATTTATGCCGTATTGCTAGTTGCTTATATCCATACACTGTTTTATTTAGCAAGGCAGTTCTCCACAGGCATAACGATTCAACCGATTGACGAGCAAAAGGCACCATTATGATCTCTTATCTACCGGAAATTTATCTTTTACTGCTTGGTTTTAGTGTTTTCATGTATGCGGTACTTGATGGTTATGATTTGGGTGTCGGTATTTTATTACCCCAAAATAATGAGCAACAGCGCGATAGAATGATCGCCTCAATTGGTCCTTTCTGGGATGCCAATGAAACATGGCTAGTGCTAGGCGTTGGTATTTTATTGATTGCGTTTCCAAGTGCACATAGCTTGATTTTGACAGAGCTGTATTTGCCCACCGCACTGATGCTGATCGCATTGATTATGCGTGGTGTAGCGTTTGATTTCCGTGCAAAAGCGAAAGCGGATCATAAAGACCACTGGGACTTGTGTTTTAAAACCGGTTCTTTACTTGCCGCATTAACCCAAGGTTACATGATTGGACGGTATGTGATGAGCTTTGAGGAGTCGATGCAGGCTTATGGCTTTGCACTACTCAGTTCGCTGTGCGTGACGGCCGCTTATGTTTATATCGGTGGTGCTTGGCTGGTGTTAAAGACCGAAGGCGCGTTACAAATTCGAGCGGCGCGCTGGTCACGCCGCGCGGGTTGGTTGGCCGCGCTGGGTATTTTCTCAGTCAGTATTGTTAACCCGCTATTTAATCCACTGGTCGCGGAACGTTGGTTTAGCTTCCCTGAAATGCTGTTATTAGCTCCTGTTCCGCTGGTGGTGTTAGTCACGATTTTTATGGTTGACCGCTATTTAAAAAGAGTGCCTGTAGTGAATGATATGGGCGTTCAATGGCCATTTTTTGGCGTGATGCTAATTTTTGCATTAAGCTTTCTTGGATTAGCCTATAGCTTTTTCCCTGATGTCGTCCCCGGGATAATGACGGCTCAAGAATCAGCCGCCTCTACAGCTAGCTTATTGGTAGTGGGCATTGGTGTCGTGATTGTGATGCCGATGATCTTGCTGTACACCTTTGTGGTTTACCGAATCTTTAAAGGTAAAGCGACAGATTTAAGCTATAAATAGCAAGAGAATGGATACTATAACGGCCTCAAAAGAGGCCGTTATTTTTAAACCCACGATATGAGGTTAGACTTGGAAGCGACGTACCGTATTTTGTAGCATTGCTGCTAACTGGCTAAGTTCGACGCACGCTTGAGCGGCACTGGAAGAACCTTGTGCAACTTGCTTGGCTGATTCACTAATGCGTTCGATATTGCGGCTGAGCTCTTCGCTAACCGAATCTTGCTCTCCGCACGCACTGGCGATTTGAATGGTCATATCTGCGATATGCGCGCTTTGATTACTAATGTGGTCAATCGCGATTTGAGTTTGGCCACTTTGCTCCACACATTGTCCCATAAGTACACTGCTTTGTGACGTCGCTTCACGAGCACGCAATGCACATGTTTGTAGGCTTTGGATAATATTGACGATGTCGCCCGTCGATTGCTGAGTTTTGCCAGCTAAAGCACGGACTTCATCAGCCACAACCGCAAAACCACGCCCTTGTTCACCAGCACGCGCCGCTTCAATTGCTGCGTTAAGTGCAAGCAAATTGGTTTGGTCGGCGATGTTGCTTATCACGTCAACGACAACGTTAATTTGCTGTGCTTGTTGCTCAAGTTCTAATACGCGTTGTTCTGCTTGATCAATTTCTTGAGTCACAAGAGAGATAGCATTAGCGACGGAATCCATCTGTTTTGATCCAAGGATGGATTGTTGGTTACTTTCACGAGCGGCGTCAGAAGCGACTTCTGTGCTTCGTGCCACTTCTGCAACCGTTGATTTCATTTGCGTCATGGCCGTAGCAATGTGCATGACCTCGACCTGTTGCTCTTGCATGCCCTGTGATGTCTGTTCAGAGACGGCGCTAACTTCATCGACAGCATGAGATAGTTGAGTCGCTCCGGCGATGATCTCTTCCACCATTGAGCGTAAATTCTCTTGCATACTTGAACACGCATCGGCCAATTCACCTAGCTCATCTTGCCCAATATGCTGACGTGCTAATCGATGGCTTAAATTACCTCCAGCAATGGCGTTCGCTTGCTGTACAACCAACTGTAGTGGCTGGCAGATTAAGCGAGAAAGTAATAGTGTAATGAACACCATAAACGCTATCAGCGCAACGATGCTGCCTGTGGAAAATGAGGTGATAGCTTGAATAAGCGTCATCAGTTCAGAGCGATTTTTGGCAACAAAGGTTTGGTTTAAATTGAGAAGATCGTCAATCGCACTCTCTAGGCGTTCAAATGTAACCAAAGAGGCTGAAATATCCCCTTGAGCTTTTACGATATTTTGATTGAGGATATCGTCATTAAAAGAGCCAAGCGCAGTCAAGTAGTCACGCCAGAGGTTTTTAACTGGCATAAAAATCGAACGCTCGTGATCGGTCCAAACCGCACGCTCATAGGTGGCTAGTGCACTATCAATTGCTTGATAGTGTTCCTGCATCCAACGAATATCCTCCGTAATTTCGGCTTGATCGGTTGCGGAAAGCAAACTGATTTGAGCACGTCGCACAGAAGCCATATTGTATTTGACGTTATTGACCATCATCATTGATGGAAGTGTGTCATCCGTTAGATTGAGTAGGTCATCTTGTATTTCGTTCAATGAACGATATAGGTAATAACCGAAGGCGATGTTGACTAACGCGATAATAGTAAAGGCAAGCGCAATTTTTTTGCGAATGGCTAAATCTTTTAAAAAAGACATGGTAATAAGTGACCTCGGAGTAAAACAACGGAGTTATACCTGTCCCACTTGCAGCATTGCTGTATTGATCACGTTCATTGACGCCAATTACACCATTTTATTGATGTTTTTTCGGCCTCACTTACTGGTCATCGACAGCATCCTAAGTGGCTTGGGTATCGGGTCACGTCCATATGAAAATAGAGAGATATCCATAAAGTTGTGCATCGTATCACAATTGAAACTTGACTCCTATGGTGTTTTTGAGATTTTTGTGAGTGAGATATTGGGTGTGAAGAGCTTAGAATAACGCTCAAGATGGTTATTTTAAGCTCTGTTAAGGTCACAATTCTTTACATCTCAACCACCTAGTTTATAGTGATTTCCATTTTGAATTGGGTGCTAATCGGGTAACGAAAGGGATGGTTGTACTGTTCACTTGGTACTTTTAGCGTTAAGGTAAACGGAAAAAGGTATTTGAATCATGAAATTAAAAACACGTTTACAGCTACTGTCTGCGATCGAACATAAAACTGAAATTCCGATGCTGCTATTATCGGTAGTCTATGTGATCGTCGCTTTACTACCAGATATTGCACCTTTACAGCCCGAAGAGCTTGATTTTCTGGAGCATCTGCTTTGGATTATTTGGGCATTGTTTGCAACAGAATTACTTATTAAAGTGTTGCTGAGCCCCAATCCTATCCGTTATATGATTAAGAATTGGCCTGACGTGTTGATTGTGGCCATGCCATTCCTACGTCCGCTCCGTTTTTTACGCATTTTACTGATCTTGCCAAGAGCATGGCGTCAAACAAAGGCGGTACTGAGACAAAAAACGCTCAGCTTTATTGGGCTAACCAGCTTATCGACAGTGCTTCTTTCTGCAGCTTTTGTCTATTTGGTCGAAAAAGGCACGGATAGCCCAATCAATGATTTTTCTGATGCGATTTGGTGGGCAATGACCACGATTACTACTGTTGGTTACGGCGATATGTATCCAATCACTCCATTTGGGCGTGGTGTTGCCGTGTTTCTGATGTTGACGGGTATTACACTTTTCGGTTTATTGACCGCGAGTGTCGCCTCATTTTTCATTGAAGAAGATGGGCAATCAGCAGAGCATAATAGTGCACATCACACGAAACAGCTTAATAAAGTGTTAAAACAACTTTCTGTTCAACAACCTGTTCGCAAGCGTTTTCATTTAGCTCGCTACCGTGCTCAGTTGGCCTCTCGTCATAAGAAATAACCACTGAAGTTCTAGTTATCATCGTATTGGAATGCCAGAGATTGATCTAGGTGGTTTTAAGCAGAGTGATAAACTCACTGAGCGGCATAGGTTTATAAAAGAAGTAGCCTTGTAAATAGTCAATTTCTCTTTCGTTCAAAAAATCAATTTGATCTTGGGTTTCCACACCTTCGGCGATGGTTTTTAACCCAAGTCGCTTAGCCAAATCGACTAAGTTTTCAACAATGTGGCTAGAGATCGCATCACTACCGATCATGGTAATAAAGCTTCTGTCGATTTTTAAAATGTCAAACTTGAACTCTTGCAAATAGTTCAAACTAGAGTGACCCGTACCAAAATCATCAATTGCCAGCAACACACCTATTTTATCCAATGACTGGAAGAGCTTTTTTGCTTCATCACTATCAATAACCAACTCTCTCTCAGTGAGCTCTAACGTTAAAATATGCTTACGATTGTCGAAGGTTTCAATAAAGTGTTTGCAATCATCAAACAAATTGGAAGCTACGCAGTGCTTGGCTGAAATATTAAATCCAATACTGAAATGCTCTGGAAATTGTGACTGGTGTAATGAAAGTTCATGCTCTACTTGGGACATTAACTGAGTCGTAATAGGAATGATTAGCCCAGATTCTTCCGCTAAGGGAATAAAAAGATCGGGCCTCACTAATCCATGAACAGGATGTTGCCAACGAGCAAGCACTTCAATATGGCTGAGCTGGCCACTACCATCAACAATCGGTTGTACATACGGAATGAACTCGTTGGATTGAATAGCGCGTTTCACTTCTCCTTGCATTGACGAAGCTTGGCCGAGTTTCCAAAAAACAAATCCTCCTAAACCGATTCCCATTAAGAGAGCTAACATCGCACTGGTTTGTTTGGTGTTTTTAAAATAAAGCCAGTAGTCATCAATAGTTAATAGGGTCGATAGTGAATAAGGGTAGCGTTCTGAAGTATTAATGATTGTGGGAAATAACGGTTCGGAAGTTACAACGCCAGTCTCGTCGAGGTGATTTTTGCCAACGTGAAAATAAAGTTTGCCATAGCCATCTAGTAAAATAAGCATGTTAGTTAGGTAATAGGAACTAACACCAGTGATCACCATACCCTGTTCGTAAGTTCTGTGAAAAGCCAACACAGGCCGGAGAGGTGTGAGTCGATTACCAGCCATTAAATAGAGCTCACCACTGACATAGCTGTCGATTTGGTAGTGATCGTTTACTTGACCGGTTAACGAATTACAATAAATAGTATTTTGTTTTGCTAAATTGATGGTCCGGATATCGGGAGTTGTCGCCACTAGCTCGCGCAAATAACGAGTAGCATCTAGGCAATCCATATTAAGGTAGGGCGCCGCACGCTCGTTGGCAACATGAGCATTTCTTAGCAGTAGATTAATGTAATCTATACCTTTTACCAGAACGTTTTGCATGTGATGATTCAAATCAGCTCGTGTCTGCCAAGCGATAATTGGGCTAGCTACAACGATGGGCAGTAAGCAAAATAGTAAGCTAACTACCCACCGTCTACATCGTTCATATTTTACAAATGTCTGCATCTGGTCCGAGTGCTATTTGTTTAATCATGCAGTAAGCGTAGCAAATATCCTCTGAAAATCATCCGTTTATTTCGCAGTTTGCTTGAACTTCAACACGACTTACGCCCTTGTAAGTACAAGCCATCATTTTAGCCAATCCATCGATCAAGCATGTGCTTATCTGGTAGCGCTGTCATTGCCCCTTTTTGAGTGGTGGCTAATGCTCCGCAGCCATTAGCCCATTGCACTGCGTTTATGATATTACCCTTAGTAAACCACTCTTTATGTAATGACAACTGGCACAGCAATCCACCGACAAAAGCATCTCCGGCACCTGTTGTATCGATAGGTTTTACGGCTTTTCCCGTAATCATTGTTTGCATCTCTGCGGTGATCACCAGCGCTCCTTTTGCACCTTGAGTAATGACAATCAGCGGAATGTTCAATTCTTTCACTGAGATTAATCCCTGCTCAAGGCTAGGGCGCTGCGTGAGCAAGAGCAGTTCGTCATCGGAAAACTTAACCACATCCGCCATTGCCACTACGCTCATCACCACTGGGAGCATCTCTTCGGGGTTAGGCCAGACCTCTTCTCGTAGATTGGGATCAAAACTGACAAATCCCCCATTGGCTTTGATGCGTTTAATCGCTTCAATGGTAGTGCTGCGACTCGGTTCACTGGCCAGTGCAATGGAGCAACAATGCAGCCATTCACCCGCTAAAAAGGTCGGAATGTCTAAACATTGGACGAATTGATCCGCGCTCGGTTTCACCATAAAGGTAAAACTGCGTTCGCCGTGCGAGTCTAAATCGACCACGACGGTTGATGTTCTTTGTTGATCATCCAACTGCAAATATCGGGTGTCCACTTTCTCTTCGGTTAATGTGGATTGCATAAAGCGCCCCATAGGGTCATTACCCACACGGCCAAAAAAGGCGCTATTACCCCCCAATCTTGCGATGGCAACAGCCACATTCGCCGGAGCACCGCCCGGACATTTTAGATAGTGTGCTTCACCATCAGGAATTAAGTCGACGACCGCGTCGCCTGTCACCCAAACTCGATTCATTTTTTCTTCCAATATCCGTGTTATTCGCTGAAGAAATAAGCCCACTCACATCGAGCGGGCTTAGGAGCATAACAGCCTTGGGGGGTTACGCTGTTGCTTGTTTATCAAGCTTTGCGCGCTCTTTGGCACCCAAAACAAGTGTTAAGGTAAAGGCAATGACAAAAGAAATCAGCATACCAATCATGTAGTAGCTGATTTTCTCTGGGTTAATGGAAATCACTCCTGGAAGCCCAGCCGCGCCTAACGCTTGTGCTTTGACATTAAACAAGGTAATGAATGCACTGGCACAAGCTGAACCGATGATCGCAGCAATAAATGGGTAGCGAAGTTTCAGGTTTACACCGAACATAGCGGGTTCGGTAATGCCCAGAAGGGCGGTCACACCTGATGGAATCGCAATGCCTTTTAATTTGATATCTTTGGTGTTCATACCAACCGCTAAAGCTGCTGCACCTTGTGCGACGTTTGACATGGCCGCAATAGGAAAAATAAACGTACCACCAGTAATGGCGATGTCAGCCAATAGTTGTGTTTCGATAGCAATAAAGCTGTGGTGCATGCCAGTAATCACAAACGGCGCGTAGATAAAGCCAAACAGTGCACCACCAATGAAGCCAGCAGAATCGTATAGCCAGTTCAGCCCATCACCCAATAGAAAGCCGATATCGCGGGTAATCGGGCCTACCAGAGTGAAGGTTAAAAAGCCTGCAATGAAAATCGAGAGCATAGGCGTCAGTAAATTATCCAGTACAGAAGGGATAATTTTGCGCAGGCCATTTTCGATTTTTGCAAGAATAAAGGCGGAGACTAAAACGGGTAAGACAGAGCCTTGATAGCCGACTTTCTGGATCTCAAAACCAAAAATATTCCAAGTAGGTATGGTGCCTGCGACAGACGCGCCGCCAAATCCCCAACCATTAAGCAGGTCTGGGTGAACCATCAACATACCTAATGCTGCGCCAAGGAATGGGTTGCCGCCGAATTTTTTAGAAGCAGAAAATGCCAACAAAACAGGAAGATAAACAAAAGGGGCGTTAGCGAAGGTGTTGATCATGCTGGCAAGATCAGCCAAGCCCGGGTTGGCATCAATCAGTGACTGCCCTTCGATAAAAAGCCCTGTGGCTGTCAGTACATTGAACAACCCCATCAATAAACCGCCAGCAACGATGGCCGGGATAATAGGGACAAAAATGTCAGACAACCCTTTAACGGCGCGCTGCACTAGGTTCTGCTTTTGTGCACCCGCGCTTGCAACATCATTGGTTGACATTTCAGCAAGGCCGGTCAACTTGGCCATTTCCGCATAAACTTGGTTAACGATACCGGAGCCAAAAATAATTTGATATTGGCCAGCTACTTTGAATTGTCCTTTGACACCTTCAAGTGAATCAATGGCTTGTTCATCAACCAATGCGTCATCTTTTAGCGCTAATCTTAAACGTGTTGCACAGTGAGCAAGGGCTTGGATATTTTCTCTGCCACCTAATTGCTCTAATAATTGTTTTGCTATGACTGGATAGTTCATAACCCACCCCGGTTGTTGTTTGGTATCCAGATGACTTGATCTCTTTAAGATAAGCATGGTGGATAAAATTAAAATAAGTATTTTTGGGAACGTTTGCAGAATGGATTTTTGATGAATAATTCAAAGTAGTCAAAAGCCAACCATTGATTCTGTGAATTAGATCAGTAAAAGAGAGATCGATAATTCTACAAACAGCGTTAGAATCACACTATTCGAGCGTTTGCAGCACTGAGTTTTGCAAACAATCCCAAAACAGAATGAGTAAGGTTATGTATGTCGAGTTTGCACGATGTCGCTAAGCTGGCCGGAGTTTCTAAATCGACGGTTTCACGCGTTGTAAATGATGAGTATGGTGTTAAAGAGTCTACAAAAATCAAAGTGTTAAAGGCAATTTCCGAATGCGGCTATATGGTCAACCAAGTCGCTAAAGATCTCAAATCACAAAAAACCAATTTAATTGGAGTCATCGTTCCGCGAGTCTCTTCGCATGCGACAGCACAAGGCGTTGATGGTTTAAGTGCCATATTTGAACAAGCGGGCAAACACGTGTTGCTTGCCAATACTCATCAAGATCACGCTAAAGAGTTGGAATATATTCAAATATTTAATCAAAAGAGGGTCGAAGGCATTGTACTTTACGCCACACACCTTGATATGCCATTAGTGAAAGCAATCCAACAATCTAATGTCCCGGTGGTATTGGTTGGGCAAGATGGTTCACTGCACGATATCCCAAGTATTGTTCATGATGATCTTCGCGTTGGATTCGAAGCGGGTAAACGGTTGATAGCAAAAGGTTGTCAACACATTGGTTTTATTGGTGTTCAGAGCGATGACGTAGCGGTGGATTGCTTGCGTTCTCAAGGGTTAGAGCAAGCACTGGGTATCAACAATTTAACCCTGTTGTTTCATGTGCGTGGTGATTTTTCGATTGAATCTGGTTACTTACAAGCTAAAACATTAATCACGCAATACCCACAATTAGATGGTCTTTTTTGCGCAACCGATAGAATTGCGGTTGGAGCGGTGAAAGCACTACAAGAGTCTGGAGTTCAGGTTGGATCGCAAATAAAAGTATTAGGAGTTGGCAATGATGAGCTCGCATTTGTCAGTAACCCAAGCTTATCAACATTCAACTATGCCTTTGATAAAGCAGGTGAAAATGCAGCCAAGATGTTGCTTGAACGTATTGCTGGTCGTGGGCAGGAGATGAGTAAAGTCGTGTTAACATTCCAAAATATCGAACGTGAAACCGGCTAAGACTGAAGGTACTTGCTGAGGGGAAGCCCGCATAATTGAGGGCAATATTTCACCAATGCTTGCAAGCAGGCTTATTTTTTTATATTTTGCAATCGTTCCCAGAAATTGAGTGTAAGTCATGTCATTAGAAACAGTGCCAGTGGAAAAAATGTCATTTGAAGAGATGGTGAGATTAGTTGGCGGCCCGGCCAATATTCAGCGAGTACTCGCACCAAGAGGCGAAATCGTTATTGCGCTGCGAGATCCAGCTTTAGTCAATGTTTTGCCTAGCCACATGCGATTGCGTGAAGTGCTCGGTGAATGGCAGCTTTCATTTTTGATTCAACAAGATAGCATCAATGAATATGCCGATGAACTGATCAACAGTTTAGGTCGAATGATTGACTCTCAGCTGCGGCTTAATGCGTACGCCTATTCCTCGCCAAACGATTGTCCCTTTCGTCCAACGTGGCATATTTCTCCGCCGCAAGGGCTGCTCAATGACCCAAACGGTTTCATTTATCACCAAGGAAAATATCATCTTTTTTATCAGTGGTATCCTTATGGGTGTGAGCACAAGGATAAATATTGGGTACAACTGACGAGTACTGATCTTATTCACTGGCAATGGCAAGGTATTGCACTGACTCCATCAGATTGGTATGACAGTCACGGAGTTTTTTCTGGTCATGCTTTAAGTCACAACGATGAGTTGATGCTTTTCTATACTGGCAATGTTCGGTTAGGTGAACAGCGATTGCGTCAAACAACGCAGTGTTTAGCTGTGTCGCAAGATGGCCTCCGTTTTGAAAAACGTGGCCCAGTGATCCGTAATTTGCCAACGGGTGTCACGGAACACATTCGCGACCCTAAAATAGTGCGCCACCGAGGCAAATGGCTCATGTTGCTTGGCGCGCAAACAACGCAGTTGCAAGGTCGGATCGCTATTTACCATTCACATGATCTTAAAGAGTGGCATTTCGATGGTCTATTTGGTGAAGAAATCGCACCGCTAGGTTACATGTGGGAATGCCCTGATATGTTTGAAATTGCGGGCCAAAGTTATTTTGTTTTTGGCCCTCAAGGGATTATTTCAGATAACGTGAACCACACAGTTGTCCATCAAAATCGTATTGCAAAAGTCTTATGGGATGAAAATGATCATCCTCACTTTTGTCATCTGCAACCACTGGATCACGGCTTTGATTTTTATGCTCCTCAAACAATGCAAACGGCAGACGGGCGGCGCGTCTTGTGTGCATGGATGGGGCTGCCTGACGAAATTAATCATCCTAGTTGTGACAACGGCTGGCTGCATCAACTTACGGCACTGCGTGAGTTGAGTGTTGAGAATGGTCAACTTATTCAAAGGCCTATAAAGGAGCTAGAGCAGTTATGCAACCAGCCGGTAAGTTTGGAGTTAAGCGATAAATGCACCATTCTCAACACCAAAAGTTTTGAAATGTGTATCACTTTGCCGTGGGGGGCAAGCTTACGTTTGTTTGAAAAAGATGAGCAATACATTGAACTGAGTTTGGATGCCCAGCAAAAAGTATTACGCTTTGATCGTTCCCATACTTTGATACGCCAAGGTGATGTGATTCGTGAATTGGCCTTAGAATGTGAACAGGTTGAGCTGCAGATTCTCGCGGATAATTCTTCATTAGAAGTGTTCATCAACGGCGGAAAAGCAGTGATGAGTGCAAGAGTGTTTACCGAACAAGAGGCGACAGGAGTATCACTATTAAATGCGTTGGTTACGGCCAAATACTCTCCTATCCAGCCCGTCAGCGCTTCTTCATTCGCTACTCAATTCTAAATTAAGCCGAAAGTAAACTTTCGGCTCAAAAAATAATAACCTTTTTCTTTCTTGGTCTATCCTTAAGTAAAAGATAAGTGAGATCAACATGATCGGTATGAGTTCAGACAATAGCAGAGATGATATTGACCTCTCTTCTGGTCTGCATTGTCCTATTCATTAAACACAAGAGTCAGATGGTTATCATGCGGTGCGATGAAGCCAACGCACAGTGCTTAACTCATACCATTGATTAAGGCGAAATGAAGTATGTGGAAAAGTGTCAAAGTGATCTTTGTTACCCAAGTTGTTCTGGCAGTGTCCATTGTGTTGGGCATTTCTAGTTACATTGATTACCAGTCAAAGAAAGCGGAGCTACAGCATAGCCTAGATACATCAATCTTGAATGCAAAAGAGCGTTTGAGCTACAGCCTACCTAAAGCAGTTTGGGATTTTGATTTACATGCCGCCAAACTCACTATTTCAGCAGAGTTAAATAACCCAGACATACAAGCGGTTAGAGTGAAAGATGCGGGTGGTACACCGCTTCTTTTCCTGAGTACATCACCCGACTCTCAAGATGTGAAAGAGATGGAGCCCAATGAGGGGAAACAATACGAATCCATGCTCTCTTCGGTGCAAAAGCTCACCTTTGTTGAGTATGAAAAGGAAAATGAAGTTGGTCAGGTAGAGCTTTTCTATAACACAGATAGGCTAGAAAAAACCTTGTTACAAAGTCTGCAATATAGCCTGATTGAGTTGCTGATTTTAGATAGCGTAATGATTGTATTCCTAATTTTGGCGTTAACGAAAACCGTCCTTCGCCCGCTCAACGATTTAACAGAGCGAGTGGCCGATCTTGCAACCGGTGAAGGAGATTTAAGTCGTATCATTCCAGAACCCAAATATAGAGAGTTTTCGCAGATCATCCGCAGTATTAATCATTTTACGGAGTCGCTAAGGGAGATAGTTGTACAAGTAACGAATGCTTCTGTGCAGTTAAAAGACACCGCAGAGATGAGTGGTCAGGTTGCCATGAGAAATGCGCAGCAAATTGATCAACAAAAACACAGTTTATCGACCGTCGCTGCCGCTTCCACACAGATGAGTCAGTCGGTGGCAACAGTGGCTGAAACCGCTAATGACGCCGCAAGGCAAGCAAGTGAGGCTTCTCAATTGGTCGATAATGTTTACCACTCAATAGAACGCTCTGCCGCCGAGATTGTAAACATGCGTTCCGAAATGGGTTCGGTAAACGCGGAGATGCATAAGCTGCTTGATGAAGGGCGAAAAATATCAACGGTAGTCGGGGTGATTAATGACATTTCCGAGCAAACCAACTTGCTGGCACTGAACGCTGCTATTGAAGCGGCACGCGCAGGTGAGCATGGCCGTGGTTTTGCAGTAGTGGCTGACGAAGTGCGCAACCTTTCGACCAAAACTAGCCAATCCACCGAACAAATCCAAACCAATATTCGCTCACTTAGCAGTGCAACAGAATCGGTTGAGCAAGAAATTATTCGCATCTCTAATTTGTTAGAAAGCACCGCTAAGCGAGTATCAGAGTCACAACATTCTGTTGAGCAGGTGAAAAATACTATCTCTGAAATTTCTGAAAGAAATGGCGAGATTTCGCATGCTACAGAAGAGCAGAAACAAGCCATTGATGAAGTCAGTCAGGCGATTGTTGAAGCATCAGAGGCCACTAATGAGCTGTCGAGTAGTGGTCAAGATAATGCTCAGAGAACGAAAGAAGTTCTTCAACTGAGCTCAAACATTAAAACTCATATGCGTAAGTTCAAAACATAAGTTCCACCTTCAAGGAGAAGAAAGTATGAAGCGTCTGTTGATCTTTATTTTCAGTATGATGATGGCCTTACCGAGTAGCTTTGCTGCTACTATTACGGCTGCGCAAGATCCATGGCCACCGTTTATTTCACCGGATAAAAGCATGCCGGGGCTATCGGTAGAAATCGCTGTTGCGGCTATGAAAACACAGGGCTATGACGTCAATTTTCAAATCATGCCTTGGTCACGAGCATTAGATGAGGTGAGTAAAGGCAGAATTGATCTGTTGCCTGCAACTTGGTATACGCAGGAGAGAACGGCTTATTTACTTTACAGTGATTCATATTTAGAGAATGAACTGAGCTTTATTAAAAGAGCAGGCGATGCTTTCGAATTTTCAGGTTTAAATAGTTTGAGTGGCAAACAAGTTGGCATCGTTAGGGGCTATGGTTATGGGGATGACTTTTTATCCGCCACTAATTTCAACAAACCAGACGCTAATGATCTCACGACTAACTTGAAGAAACTGCAAGCCAAACGAATTGATCTTACCCTTGAAGATAAGTTGGTTGCGTTATCGACCATGAAAGAGGCGGGCTTAAATAGCAGTGATTTTCAGTTTACCACTGCATCTTTGTCTAAAAATCCTTTACATGTTACCTCAGGTAAAGCAAACCCTAATGCGCAGAAATATATTGATGCGTATAACAAAGGGTTAGCTACGATTAAAGCTGACGGAACATTTGATGCCATTTTAGCGAAATACGGTATTCAGTGATTTTTTTTTTAAAAAAAAGGCCGCAGTTTTAACGCTGCGGCCTTTTTCTATTCCAATAGGATTTGAATCCTTTGAAGTAAGCATTGGGGTAAATATTAGCGCTTTGAACCCCGCTGCTCAGCTTTACGTGCTAATTTTTGCGCACGCTTTTGCTCGATCAGTGATGCGGTATCGCCGCCAATGTGTGCTTCTCCACGCAGTTTTGCGAGCTGAACTTGTTTTTCTCGCTCACGGAAACGGGCCAGTTGTTCCGCAGAGTGAGTACCGAAGCAGGATGGGCAACTGACGCCTTGCTCGTAGACTTCGCTCTGTTTGTCTTCATCGGTAATCGGCAAACGGCAAGCGTTACATACATCGTAGTGACTCTCTTTTAAAGCGTGCCCTACAGCCACTCTGCCATCAAACACATAGCAGTCACCTTGCCATAAGCTCTCTTCTTGCGGCACTTCTTCTAAGTATTTCAAAATGCCACCTTCGAGATGGTACACCTCATCGAACCCTTGCTCTTTTAAATAAGCCGTGGATTTTTCACAGCGAATCCCGCCAGTACAAAACATCGCGACTTTTTTGTGTTTCTCTGGTGCGAGGTTCTTCTTCACATAATCAGGAAACTCACGAAAGGTTTCAGTGTGTGGGTTAAGCGCATTTTTGAAGGTGCCGATTTGGATTTCATAATCATTACGGGTATCGACAACCAGCACATCAGGGTCTGAAATTAGCGCATTCCAGTTTTCTGGTTTCACGTAAGTGCCCACAACGTGACGAGGGTCAATGCCTTCAACACCCATAGTGACAATCTCTTTTTTTAGCTTCACTTTGGTACGGTTAAATGGCTGCTCTGAGGCTTGTGATTCTTTGTAAACCGTGCCTTTCAAATTCGGTTCAGCATCAAGCCAAGCCAGTAGCACATTTATCCCTTTGCGTGTTGATGCCACGGTGCCGTTAATTCCTTCACTGGCTAATAATAGCGTGCCACGAATTTGGTTTTCCTCCATTAGTTCAAGAAGCGGTGCTTGCAGCTCTTGGTAGTGATTGAGTTCAACAAACTTATAGAGTGCACAGACGACGTACTGACTCATGGGGTACCTTTTAAAAAACGATATAAAGAATTGAGGCGCATTATAGCGAAGGGACGCGCCCACAAATACGGACAATTATTAAGGACAATATTAGATGGGGTAGACCATTGGGAAATCCATGGTTGGATGTGCGGCGACAAGCGACGAGTAGCCATACACCTGCTCAATTCTTTCTGCATTGAGCGCTTCCCAAGGTGGCGCATCACAAACCAGTTTGCCATTGTGCAGCATCACCATGCGATCTGCATATTGAGCCGCAAGGTTGAGATCGTGCAGCACGACTACAACAGCGCACTGCTCTTGGCGTGCTAATGAACGTGCAATGCGCAGTGTATTGTGCTGGTGAGCCAGATCTAACGCTGACGTTGGTTCATCCAGCATCAGGATTTTTTTGTCACCGGAGTGGTGAAGTTGAGTTAATACCCGCGCCAGATGTAAACGTTGTTTTTCACCACCCGATAAAGCCGGGTAGAGATTGTTCGCTCTATCGCTGATATCGGTTTGTTGCATGTAGTGTAGCGCCACTTCACTGACTTGTTGGTGGCTTAAATTTAATGGCAGTGCGCCTAATTCCACCACTTCTTGAGCGATAAAAGGAAAGCTCAACGTACTTTGCTGCGGAAGAATAGCCAAGTGCTTTGCTAACTCATTCGGTTGCCACAGTGCTTGCGGAACACCGAAGTAAGCCATTTTGCCTGTTGATGAGATTTCACCGCTGAGTATTTTCAGCAAGGTACTTTTTCCAGCACCATTGGGGCCAAGTAACGCTGTGACTTGACCTGAAAAAATCTCAATATCAATCTTATCCAAAATGGTTCGATGGCCAAATTTAACCGATATATTACTGGCTTGGATCGCTGCCGTTGTACTCAAAATACTTTGCCTTTTTGTTGAAACAGAAGATAAAGGAAGAAAGGTGCACCCACCAGCGCAGTCACAATCCCGACAGGCAGCTCCGCAGGTGCCACTGCTATACGGGCAAACATATCGGCGACAGTGAGTAAGAGTGCACCAAGTAAAGCCGAAATGGGGATCAAACTACGGTGATCGGGGCCAACCAGCATCCGGCCTAGATGAGGGATGACCAAACCGATAAAACCAATCATACCCACCGCGCTGACGGTCACTCCAACGCCGAGTGCGCTGAGTAAAATCATTGAACGTTTAAGCCGTTGCACAGAAATGCCTAGATGACGCGCTTCAGACTCGCCAAGTAATAGTGCGTTGAGCGCCATCGCTTGACGGGAGAAACAGACGAGCAGCAGCAGTAAGGTCACAGCGCACAAGAGAATATTTTGCCAGTTTGCACCCGCCAGTGATCCCATTGACCACAATGAGAGATCGCGTAGCATTTGATCGTCTGCAACATAATTCAAATAGCCAATACCCGCCCCCGATAGCGCGCTGATGGCGACGCCTGCGAGTAGCATGATGGTGACGGAAGTACCAAATTTACTGGTGCCTAATCGATAAACCAACAAGGTAGTCAATGCACCGCCTAAAAAGGCAAAAATAGGTACCACCGCAGCGCTCATCCACGGGTTGGAAAACAGCGCTAAATTGGCGAATAGCACAATCGCAAGTGCGGCTCCGAGGGCTGAACCTGCCGAAACACCGATAATGCCAGGCTCAGCTAATGGATTACGAAACAAGCCTTGCATCACCGTTCCGCACAGCGCCAAAATTGCGCCGACCAACAAGCAGAGCAGGGTACGCGGAAAGCGTATTTCGTGGATGACTAAATTGATGTGCGCGGCAATGTCATTGGAGTGCAGCACGAGACTTTTTATGCTGTCACTGAAGCTGATATTCATTGGACCAACGGTGACAGAATAAAGGCTCACTAAGATTACCAAAACTAACAGCGTTGCATTCACCACATTTTTTGAGAGATGACGTAACAAAATAAGCTCCTTAAGGATAGAGCAATGCGTTTAGACGTTGCGCTTCAGCCAAGCTTTTAAGGCCTAACCCGCCGACGAGAGCGTGGCCATCGATGGTGATGATCTGCTTATTTATCCCAGCCGGAGTTGCTACTAACGTCGGTATGGATTGCAAAATGGCGTCTGCTCCTCCGAGTTTTTCATAACTGCGGCCACTGACTAAAATCACGTCTGGTTGCATCTCAATTATCGCTTCCATCGACAGTGGTTTATAAGACGTCACTTGTTCAGCGGCTGGGTTAACCGCGCCAGCCAACTCAATAATGCTGTTTGGCGTGGTGTCACTGCCCGCCACGTTAGCTGCTCTTCCTTCGTGGATAAGAAGAAATAGCACCTTTTTCGGAGTCTTGTGGGTAGATTGATGGTGGATTAACGCCGCTATTGTGCTTTGAACTTGCTGTTTGAGCGCTTTAGCTTGAGGCTTTGCATCAGCGAGCGTCGCGATTTGGTCAATGCGTGCCAACAACCCCTGTGGTGTGGATTCATCATTCACCACCTCGACGTTAACGCCAGCGCCTTTAAGCTGTTGCAATGTGCTTTCTGGCCCCATTTCACTAGAACCAATCAATTGTGTTGGTGCTAAGGCTAATAATCCTTCTGCGGATAATTGGCGATGATAACCGATTTTTGGGAGAGCAAGATCGTTTGGAATTTCACTGGTGACATCGACCGCAACAAGTTTATTTTGTGCGCCTAACGCAACGAGGATTTCGGTCACCGCGCTGCCCGCACTGATGATCCGTTCTTGCGCGCAGAGCCAAGGTGAGAAGATGAAGAGCGTTATGGCAACAAGCCAATGAGAAAGAGATTTGTGTGTCATCGTGTTGTACTCATGAAAATCATACGGTTTTTAAAAGCGCGTATGAATAGGCTATTGGGGATGGTCGGTTAATAACTGAGTGGCAGCGATGCCATTGTCTTGCAAGAACGCCAGCAATTTAACCAACTGCTGCACTTCGGCGGTTTTGTCTGCGCCAATCACGATCGGGCGATCACTCGCTTTGCTTTGCTCTAACAACGCCAATGTGAAATTATTCCAATCGATATACTGTTTGCCATCGATAGCCCAGTAAGGTTCGTGCGCCAGAAGATTCACTGTGATTGACTGCTTGTTCACTTCACTCACGGTGGGTGAGTCGGTTGTTGGCAGTGAAACGTCTAATGACTCAAATTTAACCGCGGCTGTAAGCAGTAAAAACACCATGACAATAAAAATGATATCCAACAATGGCGTTAAATCTGGCATTAATGCGGATGAGTGAGAGTGCGGCGTTTTAATCATGATGCATTAACCACATCATTATCAGAGACGTCTTCATACTTAGCTACACGCTCTTGTTTGGTGGTGCAATCATGCTGTAAAGAAACACCTTCGAGCCATAAGTTGACATAATTTAGTGTGTGCTCAAGTTTTGCCATCACTCTGTCAGCCCATACGCCAAGCAATTGAGCGCCGGTAATTGCGGGAAGCGCGATCAGCAAACCTGCAGCCGTGGTTCGCATCGCAATGCCTAGGCCATCCGCAAGGTCGTTTGGCGTAATATTGCCAGAAGAGAGCGCCACCCCCTTGAACATTTCAATTAAACCTAACACAGTGCCAAGTAAGCCTAGCAGTGGGCTGATCACACCAATCAAAGATAAAATACGCAGTCCGGAATGCAGTTGATGACGCTTTTCTTGCAACCAAATGCCCGCCGCATCTTCACGTAATCCTTTGGAGAAATCGTGATGAGCAAGCAGCATGGCAACCCCTTTATAAAGCAATGGGCGCTTGCTGGAAAATTCACTGGCTAGCGTCTCAATTTGCGCTGTATGGGTCGGTGATATTTGGTTGAGCGCACTACCGATCGCACCTTTTCCAACACCAAGGCTAAGCAGTACTTGGAAAAGCCGTTCAGTAATGATCATGGTCGCAAGTGCTGAGCAGACAAAAAGAGGCCAGGCCATCAGGCCAAGTTGTTGTTCTAGTTGAGTAAGTAGTTCCATTATCCTTCCAATTTAAAACGTACTGGGATTTGCACTCGGTGGGCTATTTTTTCACCGTTCACCACTTGAGGAGAGAATTTCCATTGTTTGATGGCATTAAGAGCCGATTCATCTAGCAGCGCCGCGCCCGACGAAGAGAGCAAAACCTGTTTGATTTGGCGGCCGTTTTCGTCTAACCACACCTCATACATAGCGACCCCTTCAATTCCTCGTTTTTGTGCAAGCCTTGGATAAACAGGAGGGGCTGGGCGAGTAACAAAAGACGGCGCATCGACTAATTTCGGTTGATTAGTTGCGCCGCTGCTGCTTGGGGCGGCGGCGGTTTTCGGTGTCGATTCAGCGCTATTTTCATTCTCTACAGAGGATGTCACAGCTTCCTTTACAGGAGTTTGCACTTGTGCTGATTTTGTCGGTATTTTAGGAGCCGGCTTGTCTTTTACCGGTTTTGACAGGCTCTTTTTCTGCACCACTTTTTGCGGCTCTTTTTTTGCTGGTTTGGGTTTGTTGGCTCTCTTTTCTGGAGGTGGGGTTTTTGTTGCTTGCTCTTGTACTACCTGAGCTTGAGGTTGAGCCACAAAGTTAATCGACACTGAGGTGGATTGATTTCCCGCAGGCATGGCAAACACTTTTGATTCGTCATCAACAAACAAGATCGCCGCGTGAATCGCGAGAGATAGACTGCCAGCGACAAGATATCTAGTGAAATTCACGTGGTACTCCATATAACAACAAAGCGTTCTGTCTGATGAAGGGATTATTACTCAACATCAAAATAAGATCAATTATCAATTGCATTATCATTTGCATCAAATTATGATTTTACGAATTTAAAAGCTGGGTTAGAAATGCCTTGTTAGCACAGGGGTTTCCATCAACCATAATCAATCATAAACAACCTGAATTAATTCACCCTTGCCATAATTTTACTTACTAGATCGGGTTTTTAGTGGCGATTAATGTGATGTACTGAGCCAGCGTAAGGCGATTTAAAGCGAAGAACGAACTGGAAATGAATATGGATTTACTTGAACAGAAAGTGGCCTCTTTATTAGAGCAACAACCGACCTTATTGCCGGCAGCGATGGCGCAAGAGTTGGATGTGACCGAATTTGAAGTGGTGCAGGCATTGCCTAAAGAGATGGTTGCGATTGTTGATGGTGCTCAAGCTCAATCGCTGTTGGAATCATTAGCGGATTGGGGAATGGTCATAACGATTGTCCACTCTTTTGGCTCTATATTTGAAGTGAAAGCGCCTTTTCCAAAAGGGAAGTTGGCTCGTGGCTATTATAACTTGATGGGTAAAGAGGGTGAGTTACACGGCCACTTAAAGTTGGAATCCATCCAACACGTTGCTTTAGTCAGTAAGCCTTTTATGGGACGTGAAAGTCATTACTTTGGTTTCTTTAGTGAGCAAGGCGATAACATTTTTAAAATTTATCTAGGCCGAGATGAAAAGCGCGAACTGATTGCAGACCAAGTCGCACGTTTTAGAGCATTACAACAAGACGTTCATTCCAACCAATAATATTGATATAACGATAAGCCCTGAACGCTGAGCGAAAGGGCCGAGGAGAAAGTCATGGATCAGCAGATCAAACAAGAGCGATTACAAGGACGATTGGAACCTGAAATCCAAGAGTTTCGTCAAGAACGTCGTACATTGCAATTGGCTACAGTGGACGCGGAAGGCCGTCCGAATGTGAGCTACGCGCCATTTGTGCAAAACCAAGAAGGTTACTTTGTGCTGATTTCACACATCGCTCGTCATGCGCGTAACTTGGAGGTGAACCCGCACGTCTCCTTGATGATGATTGCAGATGAAGAATCATCAAAACAGATTTTTGCCCGTCAACGGCTGACGTTTGACGCCGTTGCGAGTGTTGTACCACGTGAAACGGCGTTATGGCAGCAAGTCATTGGCCAAATGCAAGCTCGTTTTGGTGAGATCATTGACGGCTTAAGCCAGCTGCAAGACTTTGCTGTATTCCAATTGAAAGTAGAAAAAGGTCTTTATGTGAAAGGCTTTGGCCAGGCGTATCAAGTGTCTGGTGATGACATGGTTGATTTTGTGCACCTTGATGAAGGACATAAGAAAATTTCCAACGCGTAATCTTAATCGCTCAAGATACATTGGACATTGGAAGAAAAGGCTAGTTATCTAGCCTTTTTTGATCGTGATTTACCGTTGTTACGAGTTAATGATTTATCTGTGACTTCGTGGGATCGTTAATCGAGTATGAGAAATGTAGATAAAACAAAGCCAAGCGTAGAGCTTGGCCTTGTTGCTTGGATGAGAGAACGTTAGAATTGATAATCTACATTTAAACCCCAGTTACGCCCAGGCTGTGATTTGCTATCGATGTTAAAGGTTTCGCCAGTAGCATCTCGGCCCGTGAGATCGCTATACAGCCAATATTTTTTATCGAGTGCATTGAATAGACCAGCGCGGATGGTTAGGTCTTGCATTGGTTTATAGTAGGCCGTTAAATCGATAAGTGTATAACCAGCGGTATCTGCATTTGTATTTGATTGCCAGTCCGTCTTACTTGCAACCATCTTAACATTAAGCAGTGCTCCGTATTGGTCGCGATCCAGCCCTAAGCCTACATTACTGGTTAGAGGCGCGACTGAATCTAAAGCATCACCTGTTTTCTTATCTTCTCCCTCTGCATAAGCAATGGCTAGACGGGTGTAAGTCCCTTGTGGGGCATTAAACGCTTTATCTAAGTCAATTCGAGAGCTAAATTCCGCACCATAAATCGTGACTTCATCCAAGTTCTCTTTGGTAAAGATATCCTTGCCACCTTGTTTGCCTGTCTTTGACTGAGTAATAAAATCGGTGTACTCGTTATAGAAGGTGGTGATTTCAAAATTAGTTGAGTCATTTTGACCACGTAGCCCAAGTTCATAGGACAAACTTTTCTCTGCTTTAAGATCTGGGTTCGCATCAATGATTGCCCCCTGATTATAGAAGTAGTAAAGGTCGTAAACAGTTGGTGCCTTGAATCCTTGGCTAATTTGACCAAATACCGCTAGGTTAGGATTGACGTGGTAAACAGAACCCAATCGAGCAGTGAATGCGCTGTCTTTATTGGCTTCATAAGACTGAGTGTAGCCAGCATCAACGCTGGGTGTCGCTTCAAAAGAATCGTATCGAAGACCAGCGGTTAATATTAAACGGTCTTGGATGAAGTAGGCTTGGTCTTGTAGGAATAGCCCCCACTGCACGATAGTCGCATCAGGAATGCCAGAGCTACCCGGGGTAGATGTACCTGCATCTAATTTATAGTCAGTATTATCGAGGTCGAAGTCGTTGTTGATGTAGCTGGCACCATAGGTAAATTCATGAAGGTTGCCATTGAGATCTACGGCTTTGGAGAGCTGTCCATCAAATTGAATCGATTGATCTGATGATTCCCGTTCACGTAACCGGCGGCCATTAGATGGCGTTGTGTCGTAGTTCTTAGCGAGAGCGCTAGAATCTTGGAAATTCAATGACCAATCTAAAGAGTCAGCAAGCAGGGTATTCATCAACCATTGATGCTCTATACCGACACGAAGACGCTCATTGGTATCTTGGTTGTAGTTATCGGTATAGGTAAAGCCGGGCATAATGGAATAACCGTTATAGTTTAGCTCGTCTTCATCATACCGTTTGTTGTAATACTCGGCGGTTAGCCCAAGTCGATGGTTATCATTGGCTTGATAAAATGCTTTTGCCAACAGGTTGCCAAGTTTGGAGTCAGCCGGGTTTTGAGCGCCGCGATCAGGGCCTTCGATTTCTGAACCTGAGCCATGAGTTTGGGTCTCACTGCCATTGGCATAAGTTGCCATCAGTAAGGTTTCCAGTTTATCTTGACGCATTGCCCACGTTAATGTCGTTTTAAATTGCTCGTTAGCGGACGTATAACCAGACTTGATACCGAAGCGTTGCTCATTTCCTTCTGTGACGAGAACGTCTTCTGGATTTTTAGTGCGTAGCAATACCACACCACCTAAAGCGTCAGATCCATACAGTGTAGATGACGCACCTTTGTTCACTTCAATAGCTTGTAGAGTGTCAATCTCTATTGCGTTTGGATATTTTCGTTGTTCAGTTGCGCCAGGGTTATAAGGTACAGGTTGCTGTACACCATCAACCATCATTTTTACACGGCTTCCATCCATGCCGCGAATATTAAATCCTGCTATTCCAAAGCGGCCATTACCTTCCGCTTCAACACCTGGGGTGGAATTTAGAGCTTGCTGAATATTATCAGCCATTACTTCTGCAATCTCAGAAGAGGAGATACTTTCAATGGATGACGATACATCTTTTTTACTCTGCTCGGTTCGCGTTGCCGAAACAACAACCTCATCGAATCGAGAAACTTCTTCTGCGAGAGCAGCAGGGGAAAGCGCTAGCAATATGGAGGCTGATAGTAGTGTTTTAGTGTACATCTGAGTTATTACCTTATTCATCAATAACAGATTCAAGCTGTGCGCAATGATATTGGATCTAAATGGTAATTACTATCATTTGTGTTTATGTGTTAAGGTGAAATGTAAATAGAACTAGGAGTATATGTTTTAAATATCAGTCATTTGATATGTAAAACACTTGCTTTACTTAATTTTTCGATGACTAAAGTTGTGACTTTAATCACTTTCTGCTAGTTCAAACCTAGCCAAGCTGCGCCACGGATGCCGCTGCTGTCACCATATTTTGCTTGGGTAAACACAATCTGTGCACTATCAGAAAAAACGTAGTTCGCTGTTGCCCGAGGTAGATCAACATACAGCGATGCTACGTTTGATAATCCTCCGCCAAGCACTATCACATCAGGATCCAACACATTGACGATGCAAGCAAAGCTGCGCGCCATTTGATCAATTAATTGTTGATAAAGCTTTGTTGCTTGTGGGTCTTGCTGCTGGTAGCGAGTGATAATTTCGGCTGCATTCCACTCTTGTTGACCAATCAACTGAGCACTCTTTGTTAAGCCAGAACCGGAGATAAAGAGTTCAATACAGTTATCGCGTCCGCAATAACAGTGGCGATTAGGCCCATCACGTTCATTGCTAAAACTTGGCAGCGGATTGTGCCCCCACTCACCGCATACGGCGTTCGCACCGACCAATACCTTCTTGTTGATCACAATACCGCCGCCGCAACCTGTGCCCAAAATCGCGCCAAAGACTACGTTGCCATCTTTGGCGGCACCATCGACCGCTTCAGACAGCGCAAAGCAATTGGCATCATTGGCAATAACAATATTGCGTTGTAGGCGAGTGCACAGATCGGCTTTTAAATCTCGACCATTTAAAAAAGTGCAATTGGCATTTTTGATAAGCCCTGTCGCTGGGCTGATGGCTCCGGGAAGTCCAATCCCGATTTGGCAGTGAGTTTGCGTTTCGCTTTCGGCCATTGCAACCAGTTGACATAAGGTGCTTAGAAAAAGATCGTACTCATGTGGGGTAGGGGTTCGGTGTTTAAAGAGGGTGTTTCCTGATTTATCCAGTACGCAAATTTCAATTTTGGTGCCACCAATGTCGAAACCTATCAGCATGATTTTTCCTTATTTTGGATGTTGAGTGTGAGTCCTGACTATGGAATATAGTCTAATAATCAACGTGTTTTGTCTTTGAACCGAACAAGATAACGTGAAGTGGTGAGATTTTTTCTTTTGATTGCTGAAAATTGTTATATTATAACATTTCTCAGCAAGTGATCTTTTTATTGAAAAGGGGAGTATCTATCCCCATAGTTAGGTCATTAATGGGTCAATTCGAATGCAAATCAATTCAGCATTGCAACAAGCAATTATTCAAGTGAGTGTAGATATGGCGGAAGTACGAGCCAGAGTGGATTTCAAAGTCGGTCTAAAAAGCAATATTGACGCCGAAATACTCTCTTTTAGAGGACTGAAAACAGACAAAGAACATGTTGCGGTCATTTTTAAATCCGCTGATGTTACTCAGGAAACTCCTTTAGTCCGTATGCATTCAGAGTGTTTAACGGGCGATGTTTTTCACTCATCACGCTGTGATTGTGGTGAACAATTAGAAGAAACCATTAATAAAATGGGTGAAGTTGGCGGCATTATCCTCTATTTGCGTCAAGAAGGTCGAGGCATTGGTCTGTACAACAAAATTGATGCCTATCGCTTACAAAGTGCGGGGATGAATACCTATGAAGCCAACAATCATCTTGGCTTTGGTGACGACCTGCGTGATTTCACTGAAGCGGCGCAGATGTTGAAAGCGTTAAATGTGACCAAGATTCGTTTAGTCACTAATAACCCTAAAAAAAGTCGTGAGCTGAAGGAGCATGGTATTGAAATTGTAGAGGTCGTGAATACCGCGGCACATATTAAGTCGGGTAATGAAAATTACCTCAAGGCCAAAGTTTCCCATGGCAAACACAACTTAAAACTATAATCCAGACTTATAGATGACAGCCAAAAACCTCATTTCGGTGAGGTTTTTGGCGTTTTTACCTTGCAAAAAAATGGATAATTTGTATTATCGGCGACTAAAAGTGCAAATGCTAATAATTAGCACTACCACAAGATAAAGCTCAAATCGCCTCAACAAGGATGCTCCCATGAAAGTTAACACGCTTCTTATTCAGTCAATTGCTGCCTCACTTGCCATCATAAGTAGTGCGTCATTTGCCGCTACCGTCACTAAGGAGCAGGTGGTCGAACATTATGCCAATATTGCCCATGCCGTGTTTGCAGATTCGCTGACGACCGCTCAATCATTAGAAAAATCAATTGATCAGTTCTTGATGACACCCTCGGCGGCTAAATTGGAAGAGGTGAAACAAGCGTGGTTAGCATCGCGAGTGCCTTACCAGCAGTCCGAAGTCTTCCGTTTTGGCAATGCCGTTGTTGACGATTGGGAAGGGCAACTCAATGCTTGGCCTCTTGATGAAGGGCTGATTGACTACGTCGCTACTGATTACCAATATGAACTGGGCAATGAAGGCGCCAGCGCTAACATCATTGCCAACCAAACGTTGAAAATTGGCGCGACAACGATTGATGTCTCCACTATCACACCAGAGCTGATTGCCAGCTTAAACGAAATCGGTGGCTCTGAAGCTAACGTCGCTTCAGGTTATCATGCCATTGAGTTTCTACTGTGGGGCCAAGATTTAAATGGCACCAATGCGGGAGCTGGTGCTCGTGCTTACACGGATTTTGTCGTGGGTAGCGAATGCACCAATAACCATTGTGATCGCCGTGCTCAATATTTAAAAGCGGCTGCTCAACTGCTCGTGCAAGATTTGGCATGGATGGAAAAACAGTGGTCTGCGGATGAAAAAGCCAATTACCGTCATGAATTGCTTGCGGAATCAGCAGACAATGGTTTGCGTAAGATGTTATTTGGTATGGGGTCTTTATCACTGGGCGAATTAGCGGGCGAGCGTATGAAAGTGGCGCTAGAAGCAAACTCGACTGAAGATGAGCACGATTGTTTCTCGGATAATACCCATAACTCTCATTACTACAATGAACAAGGTATTTACAACCTTTATACGGGTTCTTACCAGCGTCAAGACGGAAAGGTACTAACAGGCCCAAGCCTGAATGATTTAGTGGCACAAAAGGATGCACAAGCAGCTAAAGAGATTCAAAAGCAGTTTGACAGTGCGCGCGCTGAAGTCGGTAAATTAGTCACGTCGGCTGAAAAAGATAATCAGCATTTCGATCAATTGATCGCGGCTAACAATCCTCAAGGCAACGCGATAGTCAATGGAGCCATTATGGCTTTAGTGGCTCAAACCGCTTCGATAGAACGTACCGCTTCAGTGATTGGGATTGATAACCTTAATCCAGATACTGCAGACCACGAATTCTAATAATAAGATGAAAGATCCAAGGGCTCAGATGAGCCCTTTTCCACGTTTACACTGAATAAAGATGTTGAGAAAAGCCCAATGAGATCGTTTTTTACCGTCGCGCTCCTAACCTTGTTTGCCAACCCCGTTTATGCCGATGAGGTGAAATCGGGTGGCAAAACCAGTACAACCAAAGCTGGGCCGAATGCTTACTCGCTTCCTGCGGCCAATTTGCCGATGAGCAAACGGCTCGATTTTAGCGTGGGAAACAGTTTCTTTCGTAACCCTTGGGTGCCAGCGCCATCATCCACTGATGCAAGAGATGGTTTAGGGCCGCTTTTTAACACCAATGGTTGCCAAAATTGTCACATCAAAGATGGTCGCGGCCATCCGCCAGAAAAAAATGACACACATGCCGTTTCGATGTTGGTTCGCCTGAGTATTCCAGCGGTGACGGATGAACAAAAAGCGATCTACGCCAAAGAAGGGGGGATCCCCGAACCCGTCTATGGTGGACAGTTACAAGATTTCGCTTTGCCCGATCAAAAAGCAGAAGGACAAATCCACATCACTTATCAAGAGATTGCGGTTGCTTTTACGGATGGCCACCAAGTGATGTTACGCAAACCCAATTTAAAAATTACTGAACTTGGTTATGGCGATATTCATCCTGACACTCAGTTTTCGGCGCGTGTCGCTCCGCCAATGATTGGCCTTGGCCTGCTTGAAAGCATCGCGGATGCCAGCTTATTAGCAATGGCAGACCCTGAAGATAGTGATGGCGATGGTATCTCTGGCAAAGTGAACCGTGTTTGGGATGTAGAAAAAAAAGATTTTGCCATCGGGCGTTTTGGTTGGAAAGCCGGGCAGCCTAGTTTAATGCAACAGAATGCCGCGGCGTTTAACGGCGATTTAGGATTGACCAGCCGTTTATTCCCAAAAGAAAACTGCACCGAGAAGCAAACACTCTGTCAAACCTTACCTAATGGTGGCGATCCTGAGGTTAGTGACAACATTCTTGATTTTGTCGAATTCTATTCTCAGCATTTAGCTGTTCCAGTGCGTCGCAATGTCGACGATTCACAAGTGAAGCTGGGTCAATCATTGTTCAAACAAGTTGGCTGTGAGAGTTGCCACCGCACTGACCTTAAAACGGTAAAAAGAACGGATCGCCCAGCCTTGTCAGAGCAAGAAATTCATCCTTACAGTGATTTACTACTGCATGATATGGGCGAAGGGTTAGCCGATAATCGTCCAGAAGCCTTAGCTAATGGACAAGAGTGGCGTACCCCGCCTTTGTGGGGGATCGGCTATACGCAAGAGGTGAGCGGCCATACTTATTTTTTACATGATGGCCGAGCGCGTAATCTCATGGAAGCGGTACTTTGGCATGGTGGTGAAGCGCAAAGTGCCAAAGAGAAAGTACGTCAATTCAATGCCAGCGAACGCAACGCGTTGATCGCTTTTCTTAATTCTTTATAGGGTGCGAGCATGAAATTTCCTCTGTTATTTTCGATAGCGGTTACCAGCGTACTTTCGGCTTGCCAACCCACGCCGAAATCAGCGCTTGAGCCGCAAAAAAACAATCATGTTAGCCAAGGTGTTTATGAGGTTGAATTTGCTGCGGTGCAGCGTTTTGCTCAACAATCGCACCAGCTTGCTCAATTATTTGATCAGCAATGTCAGCTGGGCGATATCGCATTGCCCTTGCTGAAAGAACAGTGGCAGCAAACTATTGGGGCGTGGATGTTTTTACAAGGGCAAGAGAGAGGGCCAGCTAAAGCACTCGAGCAAAGTTGGAACGTACAATTTTGGCCAGATAAAAAAGACACTACCGGGCGAAAAATGAGCCTGTTAACGAGCAGTGGCAAGCACTGGAGTGAGGAGCAGATTGCAAACCAGAGTGTCACAGTGCAGGGGATTGGCGCATTGGAATGGTTACTCTATGACCCTCAATCGCCGCTTATGAAAAACCAGCAATTAGAAACTGGCTGTATGATTGGACAAGCGATCAGCGCGAATTTGGCGACGAAATCTCATTTGATTGCTGAGCAATGGCAACAGAATCCATGGTTGATGCTGGATCTGAGCGCTTGGCAAGCCGAATACATTGCGTTGCTCTCCAATCAGCTTGATTACAGCATGAAAAAACTGAGTCGCCCCTTAGCCAATATCGGCCAGCCACGCCCTTATTTTTCAGAATCGTGGCGCGCCAAAGTCTCTTTGAATAACCTGCAAAAGAATGTTCAAGCGATGCAAGCACTCTATTTAGCAAAAGACGGTTTAGATCAGATGTTGCGGGAAAGAGATCAAGTCGTCATGGCCGAACGCGTAAAAGCACATTTATCCTTGATGTTGGAAACGTGGCCGCAAACGGCCAGCTTATTTGATTTATTGCAAACGAAAACAGGCTACCGTGAGGTGCTTGCGCTCTATAACAAGTTCGAGCAACTTAATTATTTACTGCATGATGAAGTCGCGGTAGAGCTAGGTGTAGTGATAGGATTTAATGCAACCGATGGTGACTGATCTAACAAGGCGTACGCTACTGAAAGCGGCGTTATTGAGCGCATCAACGCCCCTGCTGCCACTGGGGTGTGCCACTACGCGCCGTGGCCCACAACCCGCTTTGATTGGTTGCGCTATTCATAAAGGCTCGCAGTTTCGCGCCGTTGTAGCCGACGCCCAAGGCCAAGCGATTAACCAATTACCTTTGCCTGCAAGGGGACACGGTGTTGCTATCCATCCTACCTTGACGCATGCAGTCGCTTTTGCCCGTCGTCCCGGCGAGTTTTTGATGGTGTTTAACTATCAAAATGGAGAACTCATCAAATTGCAACTGGCGCAACCCACGCGACATTTTTATGGGCACGGCGTTTACTCAAATGATGGTGCGTGGCTTTACGCAACCGAAGGTGAGAAAGCGACAAGTCGCGGCATTATTGGTGTGTATGATGTGCAACACAGTTACCAAAAAGTGGCTGAGTTCAGTGGGTTTGGTATTGGCCCTCACGAAGTCATTGTGATGCCAGATGGCAGGCTCGCAATTGGGGTGGGTGGGGTGCATACCTTCGGCCGAGAGCCACTCAACGTAGAGAGCATGATGCCAAGCTTGACCTACCTTTCTCATCAAGGAGAAGTGCTTGAGCAACGGATATTGAACGACCACCATTTGAGCATCCGCCATCTTGCTCATGATGGTGCAGATACTGTGCTGTGCGGCCAACAATACCGAGGTCAGCCGGAAGAGTATCCACCTTTGGTAGCGCTACATCACCAAGGTGGCGAACTCATTCCGCTCTTGGCAGAGCCTGAACAATGGGCAAGATTCAACCATTACATTGCCAGTATTGCGGCGACCGACCAATGGATTTTAGCGACTTCTCCACGAGGTAACTGTTACGGTATTTGGTCAAAAGAGACACTGCAACTGGTTGAGTTGGCCTCTTTGCCGGATGCTTCTGGCGTGGTAGTGCAAGATCAGCAGTTCCAAGTCAGTTCAGGAGCTGGCTTGGTCGTTAATTCACCCTATCCTCAACCTGAAATACGCACGCGTAGTAATGTCCAATGGGACAATCACTGGTCTGCCATTGATTACTCTCTCCAAAAAAGCTGAGTAAGCGAACTAAATTTGTTTAATGATGATTCTCATTGCATGAGAGTTTATGAATATATTGTTGATATCGACAACAACGTTTAGCAGATAGCCGTTTCTTTTGCCATACTGAAACGTGAATCAGCGTTGTTGGATAGATCGGAATGAGTAAAAGCATCCTATTTGCTTTATTATTGATTTTTAGTAGCTTTTCTCTTTACTCTGCCGAGAAGGTACAGCCTTTTGCTGTCTCGCAAGAGAATGCCTCGTTGCAATCTTTTATCCAATATCCGCATTTAGTCGAACGAATTTACCAAGAGAATGAGAATCGGCGCATTTGGCAAGATGAGCAGATTGTTCGTCAATTTGAACATCAATTGGAAGTGATTCGCCGAGCGGGGTTTAGCCCTTTATTTTCACGCCAGTTAGCGCAAATGAAAGCGTACCGGAATCAGCAAGCGTTCAACGAATACGATCTGCTGGCGACCGATACTTTACTTTTGTATTTGAGTTATGCCGAGCAAGCTCCCAAAGTCGGTATGGCTTGGTTCTTTGAACGTAAGCTCAACTCTGCCATCGCTCCACCAAGCCAAGAAGCCTTGTTCGCCCTTCATGTTGCGGTGGAAGTTAACAGTATCGGCGATCTGCTCAATGGCTATGCGCCGAACAACGCGGCTTATGATCAACTGCTACATGCCTATGATTTTCTGCTCAGTACTGAAAATGCAGCGCTCTCGTTGTACAGCCAAAAAGGGTTAAAAAAACCTGGCGATAAGCTCTCACAACGTAGTGTGCTTATTGCCCGCTTATCATTAGTTAATATCGATGTTAGCACAGTGCGTGACGACGTAACTTGGTATGACAACAGCTTGGTCAAACCTGTGAAAGAGTTTCAAGCGATGCACGGTTTAAAAGCTGACGGCATGATTGGCCCCGAGACCTTAAAGTGGTTAAATTTGTCTTTGCAGGCACGTCTGTCCATGTTGGCATTAAATGCAGAGCGAACTCGTTTGTGGCCAGAATCAAAAGAGACACAGATCGTAGTCAACGTTCCCAGTTTTGATATGCGTTACTGGTATTTAGGTAAAGAAGTCTTTCAGTCTAAAGTGGTGGTGGGCCGAGTTTCACGCAAAACGCCACTCATGAGCACCAAATTGGATTCTTTGATCCTAAACCCGACGTGGAATGTGCCATACAAAATCATGGTTGAAGATATTCTGCCGATGGTAAAAAAAGATCAAAACTATTTGCGTCAAAACAATATTGATATTGTTTCGAGCTGGCGCTCGAACGATCAAATTGACCCAAGCAACATCAACTGGTCTGCGGTGAATCCGGCCTCTTTTCCCTACCGAATGCGTCAGCAAGCCGGGCAAGATAATGCGTTAGGTCTGTATAAATTTAATACGCCCAATCGTAGAGCGATTTACCTACATGATACGCCGAGTAAATACCTATTCAATAATACGTCGCGAGCCTTTAGTTCGGGTTGTATTCGAGTACAAAATGCCGATAAGTTTGCTTCGATGATATTAGAAACCCAAGGTATTAATGGTGATAAATTAACGGGTAAAGAAGGGCCTGCGAATGGCACGATCCCATTAAAGCAGCGCATCCCCGTACACATCATCTATCAAACCGTTTGGTATGAAGGTGGGGAACTGCACTACCGAGATGATATCTATCGTTATGATGCATTCAGCACCAGTAATGGGTGAATGGATACCGCTAGAACGGTGGTCACCTAAGTAAGCAGGGCTGCGTCTCTCAATTTACCAAAAAATCACTTAATAAAGATCTCTTTTATGTTCAAAGAGTAACGATGCAGTTGCTCTCTCTTGAGCATTTCGAGCACAATTTATGCATTTGATCTTCACAATGGAGTCCGGTAGTGTCCGGGCTTGTTGAAAATAAATTCAGTTGTGAAGGTATCCAACCTTGTTAGTTTCTCGTCGTCATTTTATAAAATTGGCTGGTAGTGGTGTAGTTGTAGCGGCGTGTGCCCCCCAAATAGTATTGGCATCGTACCCTGAAACCTCTCGCATACTCGCGATGAATAATTTACATACCGGTGAAACACTTGAAACCTGTTATTTCAACGGTGTTCGCTATGTTCGATCTGAGCTTGATCGGCTCAACCATATTTGCCGTGATTTCCGCCGCAACGAAGTCCATCCAATGGACAAAAATCTATTTGACCAAATATCGAAAATTCAATCTCTACTTGGTACGCAAGCGGAAGTACAAATCATCTCTGGTTATCGATCTCCTGCCACCAATGAAATGTTGCGCACTCACTCCTCTGGGGTTGCTAAGAAAAGTTTCCATATGCTAGGCCAAGCAATTGATTTTCGGTTAGATGGTATTCAGTTGAGTCAAGTACGCGAAGCGGCGATCGAATTGGGCGCTGGCGGTGTTGGTTATTATCCTAGCAGTGATTTTGTGCACATTGATACTGGACCTGTACGTCATTGGTCATAAGGCTGTTCGTGACTTGTCAAATGAAAGTGTCAATGTCATAGTTCGGCCAACTGCGAATTCGAACAAGGTTTTAGTATGTCGTTAAAGTATCAAGTGGTGCCCGTCACTTCCTTCTCTCAAAACTGCTCTATCGTTTGGTGTGATGACACCATGGAAGGGATCGTGGTTGACCCTGGCGGTGATGTGAAACAGCTCGTGATGTTGATCAATGAACTCGGGGTAAAAGTGGTCAGTTTGGTTCTTACTCATGGTCATTTAGATCATGTCGGTGGAACCGAACCGCTGGCGCAGCAGTTGGGCGGCGTCGATATTATTGGACCACACAAAGCAGACAACTTCTGGCTACAAGGCCTCGAAGGTCAAAGCCAAATGTTTGGTTTTCCACTGACGGAAGCCTTTGAACCTACCCAATGGCTTAATGACGGTGATGAAGTGAAGTTTGGCCTTCAAACTCTACAAGTATTGCACACGCCCGGCCACACGCCCGGTCACGTGGTGCTGTTTAGCCAGCAAGCGAAATTGGCGTTTGTTGGTGATGTATTGTTTAACGGTAGTATCGGCCGTACGGATTTCCCGCAAGGTGATTTCAATACCCTGATTCACTCGATCAAAACTAAGCTATGGCCACTTGGCAACGATGTGACGTTTGTGCCCGGCCATGGTCCGCAATCGACTTTTGGCCGTGAACGTGCCAATAACCCTTATGTCGCAGATGAAATGCCCCTGTATTGATCTTGATTCGGCTCAGAGTGTTCCTTCTGCGCCCATTAAACCATGTCTTAGTCTGGTTCGGCCGCCGCGAGGTAGCGCCGAATCAGCCCCACAAACGCCTCGGCGTCACGATCCAGATCGTGCGCTGAGATAAAAATATCATAATCAAAAAATTGCCGTTGATAGCGCATCCGATTGGCTAACATTGCCATAAGCCCATGATAGTAATTACCGTTTGGCGCAGTGTAAGGTGCGTTGTCGAGTACCAAATCTTCAAATTGAGTCTCTTTGCGCTGTTGTTTTGCTCCTAAGTAGAGCAGCGCGCGCTGGCTGAGCAAGATCTCACTAGCGATTCTGGGACACACACTCTCAAGGTAAGGTGAATAATCCTTCAGTTTGATCCCAATCCAAGGCAAAGGTTGGTGCCAACCATGATATTCATAACTGCATACCCCAATGCGGCTGATATTGTTCCATTTTACGACCCAACCTCCTTTAAAGAGATGCTGCTGAAAATGGGTAGCGGTTAGGGTGTAGCTAACTTTTCCTTTCAAAATCAAAAGATAGAAGGTGATTAGAGTCACTGCCAGTGCACTTACTAACAGCAGCGCATGAATAATGTTGGATGAGAACATGACAATGCAAATTGAAGCGATGATACAAGTCGTATTGATCCATTTAACCACAGGTGATTGCAGAGAAAAGCGCGTATTAGACAAATGTTGGGTGTGCATAAAACAGTGAAACTCCTTCGAGCTACAGCATCGTTGTTGGCTGTTGCGACCTGTATAAATTGTAGTCAGTTACCGCATCAAAATGCGTTTTTGCCCCTCAATCTGTGCTATGCCCTACAAATCGAGGACGATTTTTGATATAAAACGCGCTTCAAATTTTCACCACTGCTTGAAACGCAGTGAAATGGAGAAATATTCGATGAGACTTGCTCATAAGCGTAAGGTGCAGGCAAAATTGCAAAAGCGTATTAAAGCGACTGTTGCAAACTTGATCGCCTCTCAATCAGCAAAGCCTGTAACAGCGCAATCGACCGTAGCAAAAACCGCTGCAACAAAAGTAGTTGTGGAGAAAGCTGCGGCGAACTCTAAAAAAGTGGATGTTGCGTTAACGCCAAAACAGCAACAGGTTTTAGATATCGTCGCTAACCACGCAGAAGGTATGAATCCTAAATCGATCGGCTTAAGTGCTGGTCAAGAAGATGCGAAAGCTGCCGCTTGGGCCACTGGCGCACTCAAGAAACTAGTAGAAGAAAATCTGGTAGTGAAAGAGCAGTTAGCAGGCAACAAAGTTATCTATAAAGCCATTTAATCTGCTGTTCGTTGTGAATGAATTAGCCTCGGTAGCCCCGAGGCTTTTTTACGATCAAATTTTAAAATGCAATCAAAGCTACTCTTCTTTGGTAATAGAGCCAATTTCGAGCATCGGTGCGACATCGATGTTTTCGGCATTCATCATAGAAGATAAACGTTGTACTGATGAGAGCAACAGGCTTTGCTCCCACTCTTGAAGCTGCCTAAATTGTTCGACAAAGCTTTCTTGCAATGGTTGCGGTGCCTTTTCTAGCAGCTTCTTACCTTCGTCCGTTAAATGGGCGTGCACTTTTCGTTTATCGGTATTGCTGCGAATTCGCTGTACGTATCCGTTGCGCTCTAATCTATCCAAAATGGTGGTGGCAGTGGCCTGGCTCATGTTCGTATGATCCGACAATGTGCGGATAGTCACCTCACCAAGGGTTTGAATTGAGCGCATTAAAATAAGCTGGGGACCAGTAAGTCCAGCGTCTCTATTCAGTTTTTTAGAGTGCAGATCAATTGCGCGGATAATTTGTCGAATTGAGATCAAAACTTCTTCATGTTTTTCCAAACTCATTGTCCCAAAAAGAAAGTTATTAATAAGCGGGGACCATAGCGCAGTTCTTTTCACTTGAAAAGTAGCATTCGACCTCTTTTGTTTTGGTCTAAGATGATGAGTGTATAAGTTGAGATGTAAAATGATTAGTGCTCGAATGTTTTTGTTTTCAATTCCCACCCTTCATTGGTTGATATTTAACCTTTTAGGCTTGACTTTTGCCTTCTATGGCATTTTTTGTTGATTTTTAGTGGAATTTTTCTGTGATGTTGGTAGGGTATTCAGCATATTGAAAAACAAATTGCTATGAGTACGAAGTTATTTTTGGTTTTTATCTTAAAATTGTTTCGTTCTCATGGTTATTAATCTCAACTGAAAAATCATGTCTAGATTTCTAGAGAGGTAAAATGACAAAAGGTATTGATAAGTACAGTATCGACAGTACTGACTACACTGTCGGGCAAGATAACGTGCAAAAGTGGGGGTTTGATGTTCATAACCCAGTGTTTGGCTTTAGCGCCGGATTTATTGCGCTATTTTTAGTCGCCGCTTTAGTTGTTGATCCTGAGGTTGCGAAGAGCGTGCTTGATGGCGTTAAATGGAAAATTATTGGCACTTTTGACTGGCTGTTTATTTGGTCGGGTAATCTTTTTGTGCTGTTTTGCTTAGGCTTGATTGTTTCTCCCTTTGGTAAAATACGTTTAGGTGGCCAAGAGGCGACAGCAGACTACTCTTTTATTTCTTGGCTCTCTATGCTGTTTGCCGCAGGGATGGGCATTGGTCTCATGTTCTGGAGTGTCGCTGAACCTGTGGCGTATTTTACCGGTTGGTATGAGACACCCTTAGGTGTTGCAGCCAACACACCCGAAGCGGCTAAACTAGCATTAGGTGCAACCATGTACCATTGGGGTCTACACCCTTGGGCCATTTACGGTGTGGTAGCGCTTTCCCTTGCGTTCTTTACTTACAACAAAGGGCTTCCGCTTTCTATTCGCTCTATTTTTTACCCGTTGCTTGGCGATCGTGCTTGGGGCTGGGCAGGGCATATCATTGATATTCTGGCTGTATTAGCAACATTATTTGGCTTAGCAACGTCATTAGGGCTGGGTGCTCAACAAGCGGCTAGTGGTATCCATCATGTATTTGGCATTGATGCCGGAATGGGCTTACAAATTGTCGTGATTACCGTCGTTACTTTATTAGCAGTGGTCTCCGTGGTGCGTGGTATTGATGGTGGTGTCAAAGTCATCAGTAACATCAATATGATCGTTGCGTTCTTGCTGCTGATTTTGGTTGCACTGATTGGCTATACCGTAACCTTTTCATCCATTCCAACCACATTAATGGCGTATATTGAAAATATCATCC
This sequence comes from Vibrio anguillarum, assembly GCF_001989995.2. Lineage (GTDB taxonomy): Bacteria > Pseudomonadota > Gammaproteobacteria > Enterobacterales > Vibrionaceae > Vibrio > Vibrio anguillarum. Next base: position 145,050 of record NZ_JAHGUP010000017.1, on the reverse strand, counting down.
CACTCAGTAACCCGCACGGTCGAACTGATGAGGCTTGGTTCCAAGGTTGGACAGTGTTCTATTGGGCTTGGTGGATTTCATGGTCACCATTTGTTGGAATGTTCATTGCGCGAGTATCAAAAGGTCGTACTATCCGTGAGTTCCTCACCGCCGTATTATTAGTACCTACTGCTGTTACCTTGATTTGGATGTCTGTATTTGGTGGTTTGGCGATTGATCAAGTCATCAACAATGTTGGCCAATTAGGCGCGAATGGTTTGACCGAAGTGCCACTGGCGATGTTCCAAATGTTTGATGCACTGCCTTATGGCACGTTACTTTCAGTGATTGCGGTTGTGTTAGTGTTGGTATTTTTTATCACCTCATCAGATTCAGGGTCACTGGTCATTGATAGTATTACTGCTGGAGGCAAAGTGGATGCCCCTGTCCTACAGCGTATTTTCTGGGCGTTGATGGAAGGCGCTATCGCCGTAGCCTTGTTATGGATTGGTGGCACCAATGCTATTGAAGCGTTGCAAGCCGCCGCCATATCAACGGCGCTGCCATTTACTATCTTGCTGCTGCTGATGTGTGTCAGCCTACTGTTGGGAATGCGAACCGAGCTCTTGAAACGTTAATTTCGACATTGATTTGAAAAGGCGACGAAAGTCGCCTTTTTTGATGTTTTTTTGACGATCGTCATTAGAGTGTTTTGCTAAAATACTAAGAAAAGCAAATGGTTATCTTGTGTCAGAATTCGACATATATTTCGTGCATCTTGTGTTAAATCTGGTTAATATTCGCCTCCGTTCCTGTATCTAACATTCTGCAAACCAATGAAATTAACCTTAAAGCAAAAGTTAATCGGTGCCAGTCTTTCTGCCGTCGTCGTTATGGCGAGCGCGTTGACTTGGCTAGCCGCTGATCAACTCTTTGAACAAACTCGAAATGGCGTATATTCGCGGGCAGAAAGCTTGTCAGCTGCCGCTGCGAAAGGCATTTCGGACTGGATTGTGGTCCGTAAAGAGATCTCAACCGCTTTTAATGACTACACCGCTCAAGATGATGTCGTTCCTTTCTTACAGCAAGCTCGCAAAGCGGGTGGCTTTGATGATATTTTCTTTGGCACACCGCAAGGTGAGATGTATCGTTCACACCCTGAGCGTAACCGTGCTGACTATGATCCTCGCCAACGTCCTTGGTATAAAGATGCCGTTTCAGCGAATAAACAAATTATCACCACCGCTTATAAAGACGCGATCACCAATGCACTGTTGGTGACAATTGCAGATCCTGTGCGTCGCAATGGGCAATTTGTCGGCGTCGTTGGTGCCGATGTGTTAATCGATCAGTTGATCCAAGATGTCATCAGTTTAGATGCGGGCAAAAATGCCTACGCGATGTTGATTGATGCGCAAGATGGAACCTTTTTAGCGCATCCAGATAAAAATTTCTTATTAAAACCAGTGTCGTCATTGTCGAAGACGTTGACGATGAACATGATAGAGCAAGCAGTGGCTTCAGGTACCGTTGAAGACGCGTCATTACAAGGTGTTGATAAGCTATTTTACTTCGCCAAAGTGCCGCAAACCGATTGGATCTTTGCTATCCAAATGGATCGTGCAACGGAAGAAGCAGCGCATACATCCTTGCTCATTGACCTAATTGTGACTGCACTTGTGATTACTATCGCTGTGATTGTGATCGTCTCTTGGTTAGTGAGCTTTCTGTTTAGAGATCTTAGCCGAGTATCCAAAGCCTTAGAGGAAATTGCTTCCGGAGACGGTGATTTAACTCAACGTCTTGAACCAAGAAGTGATGATGAAGTTGGGCAATTAGCACAAAACTTTAATACCTTTGTCGGTAATATGCACACCATGGTTTCTAAACTCAGCTTTGTTTCTGCTGCGTTGTCTGAACAGTCAAAACAGACGGCCGCTCAAGCCAAAGAGCGTAGTGCGCGTATCCGTTTACAACAAGATGAAATTAATATGGTGGCTACGGCCATCAATGAAATGGCCGCAGCTACACAAGAGATTGCCGGTAACGCAGATCATACCGCTCAGAACTCTGGCGAAGCGGTAACGGCTTGCGTACATGGCTCGAATCAAGTTTCACAAACACAAGGTTCGATTCAAAATCTGGCTCAAGAAGTTCAAGTGGCCACTGATGTTATCCTTGAGCTGGAAGCACACGGTAAACACATCAATACGATTCTGGCGACTATTCAAAACATAGCAGAGCAAACTAACCTGCTAGCATTGAATGCTGCGATTGAAGCTGCACGTGCTGGTGAGCAAGGTCGTGGCTTTGCGGTGGTTGCCGATGAAGTTCGTGTGCTTAGTCAACGTACACATGCTTCGACAAAAGAAATTCAGCAGATGATCGAAACGTTGCAATCAACGACGGGTAAAGCGGTTGGCATTATGGGTGATAGCCGTATGCTTGCTGGAACCAGTGTAGATGATGCGAACGCCGCTGCAGCAAGTTTGATGCAAATTCATAATTCAGTTGAGCGCATCAGTGACATGGCGACGCAAATTGCCTCGGCCGCTGAAGAGCAAGCTTCTGTGACGTCGGAAATTACTCGCAACACGGAAGGGATCCGCGATGTGTCTAACGATCTTGCACAAGAAGCGCATGAAGCAGCCGCACAAGCATCACAACTTTCTGAGCTTTCGCATCAGTTAGAAAATGAAATTCGTCGCTTTAAGCTGTAAGTTCTAAGCGTAAAAGCAGCAAGGCGAGATGTGATTAAAAAAGAGGAACCTAACATGGGTTCCTCTTTTTTTGCTCGTGTCGATCACGGTACTAAACCTTGAAAGAATCCCTTGAAAGGATAATCAAAAAGTTATAGCCACAACGTTCGGACACTTTGCTGCCGATCAAAATGATGAGCGATTTGTGCTTGGAATAATTCCGCGGTGGCAATAGCATCAACTAAAGCGTGGTGTGGAGTGTACGCTGGTAGCCCATAACGCGCTCGCGCTTGCCCTAAACGCACTGATTGTGGTTTTTGCCCTTTTAACTGGTTCCATAAACCTCCATGTAACCGTTGTTGAATTTGCGTTTCCAATTGCAAAGTATCGATCACCGGGAACTCAATGCCTTCACCCAATCGCACTTTTAATGCTTGATTGAGAAAGTTACGTTCAATATGACGGTAATGGACCACAACAATTTTTCCAGATAAGGCCTTCAGTATCGACTCCTGCACTTCTGCCAAATCTGGCGCATCTAAAATATCGTTGTGTGTGATGCCATGGATAACCACCGAATCCTCTTTTAACGCTTGGCGTGGCCGAACTATCCAATGTTTAGAGCGGTTGAGATAGATACGGTTTAAGGTAAAAGGCACCAAGCCAATGGTGATAATGTCATCATGCTGCGCACTTAACCCGGTTGTTTCCAAATCTAAAGCGACAAACTCTATTTCATCGATTGGCGTGCAACCCTTAGCAATCGGCCTTGAATAAAAATCTTTGAGTAACGGATGGTTAACCAACGACTGCTTATTGGCATATTTTGCTACCCAATCGATGCTCGGTTTTTGAAACCATTGTTTAATCATCACTTTCACTTAAAGTTATTGCTGGCTTGATAACGGAATTTCAAGAAATTTTGCGCATTGCTTAGGATTTGAAACGCATCTTTTAAGTTACGTCTTTCAAAATCAGATAGGTTTTCTGGCTCGATATTGTTATCTGGCTCTATTTCTTGTTCAACGTCAGCCGCTTGGTGGCGAATGCGTACCATCGCGATAAACTCCATTGCATCACGCAGATCTTGCGCCCGTCCTTTGGGTAGAATTCCGGCTTCAATGATGTCATCCAAACGTTCAAACGAGTTGGTAGAACGTGAACCGACAGCCAATGCATGCACACGGATTAAATCCGCTAACGGTGCAGTGCCGCGACGTTTTAAATTGATGGTGTTATTGTGTCGTCCATCTTTTTCCATCACAAAGTCTTTGAAAAACCCCAATGGTGGCGTGCGGTTCAGCGCATTTCGTGCAAGGCATGCAAGAAATCGATTATTTTTGCGTGCTCGACGGACAATAAACCCATTCAGTTGTTCTGCCCATTTGGTCCTGCCACACACCCCGTATAAGTCAAAAAAGATGGATGCATTCAATAGCGCCTTAGGGTTAGGGTTATCTATCCAATCGGCAAAGCAGGCTTCCCATTCTTTACGAGTCATACGCCACATCGGGTTGCTGGCCATAATGTCCCCCGTACAGTAGCTGTAACCGCATTGATCTAAGCTGTCGCAGACAAATTTGGCGAACGCTTCGAAATAAGCACCATGCTGTGTTTCTTCATAGCTATCGTCCAAAATTAAAGCGTTATCTTGGTCCGTGACAATTAACTGTTCGTCACGGCCCATAGAACCCAAGGCTAAAAAGCAGTATGGAATAGGCGGCGAGCCTAGTAATTCTTCAGCAAGTTCAATGATTCTTTGTTTAAAGCTACGGCCAATCACTGACATCGCCGTGCCGATCATATGTGAGTTTGCATCTTCATTGACTAAACGAACAAAACTGTCTTTGACTTGGTGCGACAGTGTGGCTAACTCTTCAACGCTTTGTTGCTGGAAGATGCGACTGACGAGCAGCAATGAGTTTTGTGATTCGTAGCGAACAATGTCGGTCGCTTCAATGATACCGATCGGCTTTTTTTCTTTGAGTATAGGAAGATGATGAACATTGTACCGAAGCATTTTTAGCATGGCCTCATAGACATAAGCATTATGATCTAATGAGATAACCTCCGTTGTCATCACTTCCGTGACGAGGTGATTAGGATCGATGCCAACGGCTAATACACGCGTGCAGAGATCTCGGTCAGTCAGGATGCCGATTACTGGGCTGTTATCGTCGTCACTCTCTTGCAAAATATCAGGGTCAATCACCAGCAGTGAAGAGATACTCTCTTCCGCCATCTTGATCGCCGCATGTTGAATGGTTTCTGTTTTGTAAACGAAAGGGGCTTCTCGGCTGAGTAAGGTTCGCACTTTCGAGGTGGTGAGATCATTCTGCTCTGTTTTACTCAGTACGGCTTGGCGAAGGCGTGCGTTATCTTGCACTTCAACGAAATCAGCAAAGGAATCATAGTTGTCATATAAATCCTGAAACCTTGCCTCTGGAATACAATAAACCAGCGTATCTTCAATCGCTGTGACCGGAAAACGAACACGGTTATTGGTCAATAGCCCCATTTGACCAAATAAACCGCCTTCGGTTAGGCGGTTGTATAATTCGCCTTTGCGACGGTATACCTCGACGACGCCGCTGCGGATCAAATATAAGTCTTGGATATGATCACCAAAATGAATGATGGGTGTACCTTGTCGAAAATAGGAGATTTCTACGCTCTGCGTCACTTCGATCAGTGTTTCTTCAGGTAGTTCATTGAACGGTGGATACTGAGCAAGGAAGTTCTTGATTTCAATTAATTCTGCTTCCATGGAGGCTTCCTTGTGTTTCGGAATTCATATTGTGGGATTCTGACGTCGTGAGCCAGCTAAACGATGTAACTTGTCAAAGGGATCCGGTTACATCGGTGGCATTGGACATAGGATTCAGAGAGTTATAGTACATGAAAAGAACGTGCTTTGCAGGCAAGAGGGGAAAGTGTACGCGCTTTGAGGTGAATCAAGTGTCATTTCAGTGAATTGAAGATAAAAAAATAGCCGACAAGTGGCGGCTATTGTTGTCTATTTCTTATCATTATCGATTATAGAACCGCTGCAATACCTTTGCACAGTGGGCCCATATTCGATTTCGTCATGCCTGCCACACTGATACGGCCGGAACCGACGATGTAAATTGCCAATTCATCTTTCAGACGAGCAACTTGTTCCTTGTTCAAACCAGAAAAAGAGAACATGCCATTTTGACGTTCAATAAAGCTAAAATCAGCCTTCACACCTTCGGCTTTTAGGGTGGTAACAAACAGCTCACGCATCTCTTGAATACGTTCACGCATTTCAGTCACTTCGTTTTCCCATTCTGCGCGCAGTTCGGCGTTGTTGAGGATATAAGTAACCACAGCAGCACCGTGCGCTGGTGGGTTTGAGTAAATGGAACGAATGATCGCTTTGATTTGTGAGAAAGCTGTTTCAGCAACATCTGTTGAGCCAGCAACGATGGTAAACGCACCCACGCGCTCATTGTACAAACCGAAGTTTTTAGAGAATGAGCTCGCTACTAAGATCTCTTTATTGTATTTCGCAAAAGTACGTAGGCCCTGTGCGTCTTCTTCAACACCTTTCGCAAAACCTTGATAAGCAAAGTCAAACAGAGGAAGAAGCCCTTTATCAGCGACTAATTTTGCTAACGTTTCCCACTCTTTATCGGTTGGATCAATGCCAGTTGGGTTGTGGCAGCACCCGTGTAGAAGAACAATATCACCCGCTTGAGCTTGCTCAAGATCGGTAAGCATCGCTGCGAAATCTTTATCTTTCGTTTCGGCATTGTAGTACGAATACTGCGTGGTTTCTAAACCAGCCGCATTAAAAACACCGTGATGGTTTGCCCATGTTGGGTTGCTGATCCACACTTTCACGTCGCCGATTTGACGCTTAATAAATTCACCAGCTACACGCAGTGCACCAGTACCACCCGGCGCTTGCGCCGTTTTTGCGAGCTTTTGCGTCACAATCTCAGATTCATCGCCAAACAGCAGTTTTTGTACCGCGAGCCCATATTCAGCAGTACCTTCAATGGTGAGATAAGATTTGGTCTTTTCAGACTCAAGCAACGCCGCTTCCGCTTTCTTTACTGTCGCAAGAACAGGTGTTTCACCTGCTTCATTTTTGTAGATACCAACACCGAGGTTAATTTTTTCAGTGCGAGGATCTTTTTTAAACTCTTCGGTTAAACCAAGAATAGGGTCAGCCGGAGCTGCGACAACTTTTTCAAACATAATCATCATCCATGTAAAGTGTTAGAAGGGATTTTAGAAACATAAAATTAAGGTATTTATACCTTTATGAAATATCCGTTACAACACACAAAACAGAAAAACTGAAAATAATTTGTGTTGGCTAAGAATCATGAACAAAAAGGCGATTTTTTTAAAAAAACTCTATCATCCACCGTTTTCAGGCGGGGAGATTAAATAGGTTTTACTTTGAGAAGTAGTCAGCTCAACGGCAAAATTCATCATCAAATACGATATTTTGCCATTGAGCGGAGGAGCTACTGTAATAAGAGATTAATGTTTATCCTGATGGCGAGCGGCAATGGCGACAAATTGTTGTTCAACACTCAAAAAAGCCTCTACGACTTGTGGGTCAAAATGTGTCGCTTCGCCCTGTAGAATGATGGCTTTTGCTTCATCATGAGAAAACGCGGGTTTGTAAACGCGCTTTGAGATGAGCGCATCATATACATCAGCCAGTGCCATTAAACGGCCTGAGAGTGGAATCTCTTCCCCTTTGAGTTGTTTTGGATAGCCCGATCCATCCCATTTTTCATGGTGAGTGAGGGCGATTTCTTTCGCGATTGCTAAAAAGGAACTTGTGCCAAGGTGCTGCTCGGCAATCGACAGTGCTTGTGCGCCGATCTCTGGGTGCCCCTTCATAATAATGAACTCATCATCGGTGAGCTTGCCGGGTTTCAGTAGGACGGCATCAGGGATACCGACTTTGCCGACGTCGTGTAATGGGGCTGATTTGTAGAGTAAATCAATATAAGTGGGCGTTAATAAAGGCTGATATTTCGGTTTTTGGCTTAGATATTGCGCGAGTACTTTGACATATTCTTGAGTACGTAAAATATGAGCGCCAGTTTCATTATCGCGAGATTCAGCTAAAGCGGCTAGGCTGACGATGGCGACATCACGCGTGGTTTTTACTTCATCCTGTGAGTTTTGTAGGCTATCCAACATTTGATTGGTCAACCAAGCTACAGAACCTAACTCGTTATTTTCAAAAATTGGTAAGCGTTGTGCTATATCACCTTGAGTCACTTGGCATAGCGAATGCTCTTGAGCGTGCAATATTTGCTTCATCAGCCTTCCCCACTGCCAGAGGATAGCGATCACATAACCGCCCAAAACCAAAGAAACATAAATAAACTCTTTAATAATGCTTATCTTGCCATGCCCATTGATTAAACTGGCAGGGTTATGTTCAAGCCAAAAAAGATCTTTCACCGCGACCATCGTGAGTGTGGCTGTCAGAGTGATGATCATCAGCATCATTAACCCGATCATCTGCTTAACAATCGAATGCCTTTCACCTTGGAGTTGTTGACGATTCAATTGTACTGCGTGCTGGCGATATTGGGCTCGTTTAGCGATGAGTTGTAATAAGCTTCCGGTAAAGAAACCAAACAGTGTTAAACCAAACAGGACTTTTACGTTGCTATCGATGGTGAATTGATAGTGCTGATTGTAATAAAGAGCGAGTGGAATACTGACAAGAAAAAACAAAACACTATCGAGTTTTGCATACTGTTCTGTTTTTGCCCAATGATGGTGAATAAAGACATATCGACGCATTACCCATGCACAAAATACACTAATCGTGACATGAGTGGTGATTTCTAATGCGCTTAAACTGGACAACATCGGACAGATTCGTCCGCCATAGGTGGCAAATAGCAGCGCAGCTAAGAGGTAGAGCAGTGCGGTGAGTTGGCTGTTGTTTCGCTTGGTATTATTCATGAATTTGATTTCATTACAGTATGTGATGCTTAAGTTTAGGTGATTAAATTCGTTCAATGTTGTGTTTTCGTGATTAACCGATGTGCGGAGGATCAGAAAAGCGATGGATTCTAGTGATGTATTTCTAGGAAAGATAGCTAAATAAAATAAAGCCAATGTGATCCGATCAGTGCGTCATGTTATGAGTACAGAGGAGAGGGCTCAATGACGTTACTCAGCCGAACTTAACGAAAGTCAATCGTTACTCTGATTGATAAGAGTGGACTGTTTAAAATTACCTAAAACAACAAAAGTAAAATTACATCTGCCGACTACATTGCAGATTCCTCCAAGCTTTCCTATCTTTAGTTATGAGCTCCAGGCGTTGCATAACAACTTCTTACATAACGTCATAGCTTTCGTCAGTGTTTTATGGCTAAAGGATAATAAATCATGCTCCTCATTAGGCTGGTACGTGTTTACGTGCCCTTAGTGCTATTGTCGATAGTTGCTCTTATGCCACAGCCAACACATTTTGGTGTTTGGGCTCTATTATTTGTGACTTTTGCTAGTGTTAGCTATGCAATTTGGAATTACGAATCCTTCATTTCCCAAGTCAAAGCGCAAAAAAAGACAATTGAACACCTTTCTCAAACACAAGAGATCCAACTGGATGGATATCATTCTTTAGAGCCTCTCTTTGCTCAATCTCTGCCAGTGTGGTCTCGTCATATTGATTTAGCCAATGTGCAACTTACCGATTCTGTTACTCAACTGAGCCAGCAATTTGGTGATCTTGTCACGCAGCTTTCACAAGCACTCTCCTTCTCGCAAGGCTCAACCTTAAAAGATGAGCGTAATTTAATGAGCGAAATTGAGCGTTGTCGAGCGATGCTTTCTAAAGCGGTTGATGAGCTTAGAGAAAGCCAAAAGACAAGAGAGCATATGCTTGATGAAATGCGCAGCCTTGATCAATACACAGTCGATTTAAAAAAAATGGCAACCGATGTGGTGGGCATTGCTGAAAAAACCAACTTATTAGCACTTAATGCTGCCATTGAGTCAGCCAGAGCAGGAGAGGCAGGTCGAGGTTTTGCAGTGGTGGCCGATGAAGTGCGTAACCTTTCACAGCGTTCAAGGGAGATCGCTAGCAGCATGACGGAGAAAGTGAACGTTGTCAGTGATGCGATTAATACTACATTTAAGATGGCTGAAATGGCTATTGCGGCTGAGAGTGAACAAATGGAACAAACCGAGCAGCGTATCGATTATGTCATTAACCACTTCCAAGATATGGCACAAACCTTACAGCAACAGTCTGAGCGGTTAAAAGAAGATGCATTTTCGGTGAAGGAAACAATCAGTAGTGTGATTGTGAAATTGCAATTTCAAGACCGAGTAAGCCAAATATTAGAGCAAATCAGCACCAATCTCAAAGAACTCAGTGACTCATTAGAGCTGCTCAAACAAGACAGCAATCATGCGATCGCAGGCGAATTATCCCCGCAAAAATGGCTGGAAAAAATGACCAAGAACTACACCATGATAGAACAACATGAAAGCCACAAAGGCAAGGTTACTGAGGTGAAAAGCAAGGTGACTAGCACGGACATTACTTTCTTTTGAGAACCGTAAATGAATAAATGAGGAACTCTGTGATGAACAAAACGGTACTTGTTGTAGATGATTCGGCTTCAATTCGGCAGGTTGTGAGTATGACCTTAAAAGGAGCAGGCTATCAGACGATCGAAGCTCATGATGGTAAAGATGCATTATCCAAATTGGCCGGGAATCGTGTTCATTTGGTCATCAGCGACGTAAATATGCCGAATATGGATGGCATTACCTTACTTAAAGAGCTGAAGCAAAGGCCAGACACAAAATTTACGCCGGTGATTATGCTCACAACTGAATCTGAGGCATCGAAGAAAGAACAGGGTCGTGCTGCGGGTGCGAAAGCTTGGGTTGTAAAACCCTTTGCACCTGAACAGATGCTTGCCGCCGTAGCAAAACTGATCCAAGCCTAAGGGGGGATTATGCTGACTCCACACCAAACCGATGAGCAATTAATGTTAAAACTTGACGGTGAACTGACGATTTATGAGGCTCGAAATTTGTTTGAGCAGCTGACCCCTTTTGTGTCTCATAGCGAGAAGATCGCCATTGAACTTTCCCAAGTCACTGCTCTGGACAGCAGTTGCGTACAAGTATTGATGGCATTTAAAAAAGCAAGAATAGAACAGGGATGTGAACTGATTCATCACAGTGAAGTCGTGGTGGATGTGCTGGGTAAACTGGGGCTAGTGGGATGGTTTCATGACCCTATCGTTCTTTCGAGTTCACAATAAGACAAAGTGACAAGCTAATGACGAAGCCCCAGGGAGATACTATGGACGAAATGATGGCTGCGGCGCTCCAAACTTATTTTAATGAGAGTAGGGAGTTGCTTGAAGGGATGGAATCTGACCTTCTTGAACTGGATAGCGGAAATCTTGATGGCTTAAATGAGCGATTAAACGCAATTTTCCGAGCAGCGCATACTGTAAAAGGCTCAGCAGGGATATTTAACTTAAATGAGATCGTTCGTTTTACTCATAAAGTAGAAAGCTTGCTTGATTTATTGCGCTCAGAACAACTTAAGTTGCATGAAAAGCATATTTCCTTGTTGCTTGAGTGCCGCGATCACATGGTGAGCTTGATTGATGATGCTCAAACGGGGCAAGAGTCATCAGAAGATGACGTTACCGGACAGCGCTTAGGAGCCCGATTGTCTGAGTTTTTAGGTCAATCTGAACCAGAAAGTCATTCACCAGCCACGGAATCTGAACCTGATCACACCGCACTCGACAATTTCTGCTGGCATATCTCTTTAACTTTCCCGCTTCATGCATTCCAAGATGGTATGGATCCGCTCTCTTTTCTTTCTTATTTAACTACGCTGGGAGAGGTTATTTATATCGAGGCGGTCGACCGAAAATTACCTGATTGGCACAACTTTGATCCGGAATGTTGTTATTTGGGTTTTGAACTGCGTTTCTATTCGCCGGCATCTAAACAACAAATCGAAGACGTGTTTGAATTCATTCGTGAAGAAGGTGACGTTCGCATCTTTCCGCCCAGTGCCAAAGTGGGTGACTTCATTGAGCACATTCAATCAATGCCCGATGAAAATTATAGAATTGGCGAAATATTAGTTCGTTGTGGCGCGCTCACTGAGACTGAATTGAAGCGTGCATTGCAGCAACAAAGTGAGCGGCGAGAAGCGAGTTCGGACGCGATACCCATAGGCGAAATTATCACTCAGGCTGATGCTCAATTAGCACCCGTACTCAATGCGGCGGTCGATAAACAAAGTAAAGCCCGAGAGGCGCTAACCAAAGAGCAAAAAAGCTTGCGAGTGGATGCTGAAAAGTTAGATACCTTAATTAATTTAGTCGGGGAATTGGTCACCGCAGGTGCCAGCAGTGCATTACAGGCGGAGCTAATTGGCGAAAATGTAATGATTGAATCTGTTGCACGGCTCAATGGCCTTCTCGAAGAAGTCAGAGACGCGGCACTACAGCTTAGAATGGTGGCTATCGGTGCGACATTTGCCCGTTTTCAACGCGTTGTTCGTGATATGGCGAAGGAGCTAAACAAAAGTATTCATCTCACGATTACCGGTGCGGATACCGAATTAGATAAATCAGTGATTGAAAAAATTGGCGATCCTTTGATGCATTTAGTGCGCAATGCGATTGACCACGGCATTGAAACAGAGGAAGAGCGTGTCGCAAATGGTAAACCTTCTCACGGCACCATCACGCTCAATGCTTACCATGACTCAGGCAATATAGTGATCGATGTGAGCGATGACGGAAAAGGGCTCAACAGCGAAAAATTGCGCGCAAAAGCGATTGAAAAAGGGCTACTTGATGAAAACCAACTCGTGAGCGATGACGAGATTTTTCAGCTCATTTTTGAGCCCGGCTTTTCAACGGCCCAGCAGGTTTCCAATATTTCAGGTCGCGGTGTCGGTATGGACGTAGTGAAGCGAAATATTACTGATTTGCGAGGTCGAGTAGAGATTCACAGCCTACTTAATCGAGGAACAACTATCCGCATTGTATTGCCGCTCACACTCGCGATCATTGATGGTTTCCTAATTGAAGTGAGTAGCGAAACCTTCGTTGTGCCATTGGATGCCGTTCAAGAATGCGTCGAACTTGATGACCAGTGGCTCAAAGATGGCCAAGGCAAACCTTATATTAATCTCAGGGGACAAGTGCTGCCTTTAATTGATTTAAGAGTGCAATTTAACCTCACTGCGCGTCGCTCAAAACGCCAAAATGTGGTGGTGGTCAGTAGTGCGGGGCAAAGTGCTGGTTTGATCGTGGATAATTTGTTGGGGGAATTACAAACCGTAATTAAGCCACTTGGGCCGATTTTTTCACGGGTTAAAGGAATCAGCGGTTCGACTATTTTGGGCAGCGGGGATATTGCTCTTATCTTAGATATCGCCAGTTTATCGCAACATATTATGAAGGAAGAGTCGAAGCATCGCTTATTGGCAATGCACTAACTTGGCTCAATTACATCGTCAGAAAGGAATAGGCTATGTTTAAAAATATTTCAGTTAAATTCAAACTAAGTATGCTAGTTGGCATCTTAAGTTTGTTACTCATTGTGGTCGGATCACTAGGGCTTTATGGCATGCAAAAAACACTGCATGGGCTAGAAACGGTCTACTATGACCGAACCGTACCAGCACTGTCTATAGGTGACATTAAATCTCGTCTTCTGAGCAATCGTATAGCGCTGGCTTTCTCACAACTGTACCCAGAAGCGGATATTATTCGTGCTCAGATTGAGACGGTTGAGAACCACCTCAAAGTGATTGATGACAAATGGGGCAAATACAAGTTAACTAACTTAACTAAAGAGGAAGCTGAGTTAGCCAAACAGTTTGAGGAACAGAACAAAGCCTTTGTTGAGCAAGCTCTACAGCCCACCATTGATGCTTTGCGACGTTTAGACATTGATGAAGCGACTCGCCTTGCGGTTGATAAAGTACGCCCACTCTATGCACCCGTTGAAAAAACAGTAAATGCATTAATTCAGCTGCAATCTAATGAAGCGCAGAATGTTTATAACCATGAGGTTGAGCTTTATGACAACCTACAAATGATAGCCATTGGATCAATTATATTGGGGCTACTGTTTGGTATTGGATTTGCGGTTACCTTGATCCGCGGGATCTGTAATCCTTTAGAGCAAGCAGTGTCGCTGGCTAACCGACTCGCTGTGGGTGATTTAACAGGTAAAATTGAAGCGACGTCAGGCGATGAATTAGGTCGCTTGCTTGAAGCCATGCAAAAAATGGTGGCCAAGTTGTCAGACATCGTAGGTGAAGTGAATAGCTCAAGTAATGCATTGGCTTCGGCATCCGAAGAAGTTTCAGCTACCGCTCAGAACTTAAGTCAAGGGGCGAGCGAACAAGCGGCCAGTGTTGAACAAACTACCTCGTCGGTAGAGCAGATGTCAGCCTCAATCGCGCAAAACACTGAAAATGCGAAAGTGACCGATAGCATGGCAGGTAAAGCGGCTAAAGAAGCGAAAGAAGGTGGAGAAGCGGTAGCTAAAACCGTGTTAGCGATGAAATCGATAGCTGAGAAAATTGGTATTATTGATGATATCGCTTATCAAACTAACTTACTTGCGCTCAACGCCGCAATCGAAGCTGCTAGAGCTGGCGAGCATGGTAAAGGTTTTGCAGTGGTGGCTGCAGAAGTCCGAAAATTGGCAGAGCGCAGTCAGGTTGCTTCTCAAGAAATTGGTGAGGTCGCTAAAAATAGCGTTGGTTTAGCGGAACAAGCCGGAAAACTGCTGGATGAAATGGTGCCTTCTATTCAAAGAACATCCGATTTAGTACAAGAGATCAACGCAGCTTCAATGGAACAAGCAACCGGAGCAACACAAATTAACCAAGCGATGGAACAGCTCAACAGTATCACGCAACAAAGTGCTTCCGCATCAGAAGAGCTTGCGTCGACCTCTGAAGAGATGAGCAGCCAAGCACAGCAGCTCCAGCAACTAATGACCTTCTTCAAAACAGAAAATAATCGCCGTGAAGCAGTAAATAAATCTTCAGTTCACCACGAGCAGCAACGCCCTAAACAGAAGAAAGATGTTGAGTTTGTCTCTATGGACGATGAACCTGAGTATGTGCGCTTTTAGTGGCTGGAGGTGAATGTGGCTAATCTTATCCCGGTTGAGGCTAACTCGATGATATTGGCTAAGTCCAATACAGAATTAGCACAAGATCAACAGTACTTAACATTTCAGCTCAATGGTGAAATGTACGCCTTTGCGATTTTGCATGTTAAGGAAATATTAGAGTATGGCAAAGTAACTCAGGTGCCAATGATGCCTGACTACATTCAAGGCATTATTAACTTGCGTGGTGAAGTGGTACCTGTCGTCAATCTAGCTCGGCGTTTTTATCTTAAACCGCAAGAAGTGAATAAAAAGACTTGTGTTGTCATTATCGAAGTGACGAATGAAGAACAGCGTCAAGACCTAGGTGTTATGGTTGACAGTGTTTCTGAAGTCATTGAAATATCAGGTAAGTTTATGAGACCTGCCCCTAATTTTGGTACCAAGATCCGGACCGAATTTATTTGTGGTATGGCTCAATTCGATGAAGAGTTTGTCATTATTTTAGCGGAGGATAAAGTCCTATCTGTTGAAGAGTTGGCCATGATGGAACAGGTCAAAGAGCAGAATGAACTTGCAAGTTAAGCACAAATCTCAGCAACTTGGGAATTCAGCCATGGAGCAAATGTCCATCATCAGTGATGCAGACTTTGAGTTGTATCGTGGCTGGATATATCAATCTGCAGGTATCGCACTAACACCCAGTAAGAAAGCGTTGGTGGTTGGGCGTCTAAGCGGGCGCTTAAGAGAGCTCGGTATAAGTTCATATCGGGACTATTTTGAGTATTTGACGAAATTTAGCGATCAGCAAGTACGCAAACTTGAGCGGCAACGAGTCATCAATTTACTGACCACCAATGAAACGTACTTTTTCAGAGAAGAGGCCCATTTTGCTTACATCCAGCACCATCTCTTTACTGTATGGGGGAAAAAACAGATCCGTTGCTGGAGCGCAGCAAGCTCGACAGGTGAAGAGGCTTATTCTCTGGCAATGTTATTAGACAGCCGTTACCAAGGAGAATGGCAAATAGTTGGTACCGATATCAATAGTCAAGTGTTGCAAATTGCATCACAGGGTATCTATCCGATGCTACGCCATGAACATATACCGAAAGCCTATCTCAAAACGTATTGCCGAAAAGGCATCGATACCAAGCATGACACATTGAAAATCGTTAATTCATTAAGGAAAAAAGTGAAATTCGGATTAGCGAACTTACAAAATCAGTTGGATGAACTTGGTCACTTTGATCTTATTTTTTTACGTAATGTTATGATTTATTTTGATCAAAATACCAAACAAAGAGTCATCAGTAACGTTACGAACCGATTAAAAAATGGCGGTATTTTATTAATAGGCCACTCAGAAACATTAAACGGACTCAACTGCGATGACTTGCAATTACTGCAGCCGTCTATCTATCAAAAACGAGGGATTCGTGATTAATGGCGAACGAATTTTTACCTAAAACAGAGGCTCTGAACTTGATGCCTGGCGAGATATTCTTTGGTCATCACAGAGGTTGGATTCATACGCTACTGGGTTCGTGCGTTGCCATTACGTTATGGCATCCAAAAACGCAGTTAGTGGGTATGTGCCATTATCTGTTGAGCCAGCGATCCGCCCTAGGTGAAGAGGCCAAACAACCTGAAGGCTATTATGCTAGCGATGTTGTGGCGTACTTTTCCCTTCAGTGTCGACGACATCAAATCAATCCTAAGGAATGTGTTGTTAAAGTATTTGGAGGTAGCACTATGTTTGCAGGTCACTACAGCAAAGTCGCTTCGATAAATGTTGCACAACAAAATGTGCGACTGGGTATGCAGTTACTGAAAGAGCACGGTTTTCAAGTAAGCCGCAATGATGTGGGTGGAAAGCGTTATCGTAAAGTATTTTTTGATGTCCAAAATGGTGATGTTTGGGTTCAATATGGGCGATCTTCTGCAAGAGAGGTAGCTTATTAATCAGCCATTGAGTGTCGACTTATAGAGGCATTACATGAAAAAAATAAAAGTATTAATCGTGGATGACTCCGCGGTTGTTCGGCAAGTGATCAGCGCTTTGTTGAGTAATGAACCTGATATTGAAGTGCTTACTCCCGCTTCTGATCCCATATTCGCTCAAAAAAAAATGGCTGTTCAATGGCCAGATGTGATTATTTTAGATGTAGAAATGCCTCGTATGGATGGTATTACGTTTCTTAAGCAACTGATGGCGGAGCATCCGACGCCTGTCATCATTTGTTCTACACTGACGGAACGTGGTGCGGAAGTGACTATGCAAGCATTGCAAGCGGGTGCGTTGACGATTATCACTAAACCCAAAGCAGGGTTGAAAGATTTTCTACAAGAAAGTCGGCAGGAAATGTTAAGTGCGGTGCGCGCCGCCGCACAAGCAAAGCTAGAAAATATTGTTAAACCCAAACCTCATGTACTCAAGAAAGTACAGCAAACAATGCCGAATCCGAATCACTCGACATTAACATTGAAGACCACACAAAAAGTGGTCGTGATCGGCACATCTACAGGTGGGACACAAGCTTTAGAAGCGATCTTAACAGCATTGCCAGCAGTCTCTCCGGGGATTGTTATCGTGCAACATATGCCCGAAAAATTTACCGCGATGTTTGCTGACCGGCTCAATGGGCTTTGTCAAATAGAGGTCAGGGAAGCAAAGAATGGCGACCGAGTTCTTCCGGGGTTGGCATTGATCGCTCCGGGTGGCCGTCACATGCAACTGAATCGAAGTGGTGCACATTATCAAGTCGAAATCAAAGATGGCCCCGCAGTTAACAGGCATAAACCATCAGTCGATGTACTTTTTCGCTCAGCGGCAAAGCATGTAGGCCCTAACGCTGTCGGTTTTATTTTGACGGGAATGGGAGATGATGGCGCACGAGGTTTGCATGAGTTGAAAGAAAGCGGTGCCTATACAGTTGCACAAGATGAAGCAAGCTGTATCGTTTTTGGTATGCCCAAAGAGGCAATCGAACGTGGTGGTGCTTGTTCGGTGCTACCACTCAATCAAATAGCGCAGGAAATATTGCAACGAGCTTCATCGAGGCACTTATAGATCAGATCTTCATTTATTTTTAGTTGAAACCGACTTGTTGAGAGGCTCCCAACAAGTCGTAGTAGTTACTTTTTTAAGCCAATTTGAGATTCGATGGCTTCGGTTTCTATTTCAGGGTGTTCGGCGAGCTTTTCTGAAGCCCATTGATTGATATGCTTCAAAATAGCCGACACGGCATGTTTTTTTGTTGCTTGCTCATTTTCTGCCACATCTAACGCTTGTTTAGGCTTTAAGCCAGTAGCATCTTCTGCGATATGAAGCCAATCAGGATGCCAGTAGTAAGGTTGACCAGAAGGGGTCATCCAGCCATGAACACCGTTTGTTTCACCATTGTACTGCAAATTATCTACATCATTTTTTTTCATATAAGTTCTCGCCATGGGTCGATCTGAATACGTGGTTAATGTAACTCGGTTGCATAGCACAATAGAGTGAACATGATCATGTAATTGAACTAAATGTAACAAAGGAAGATGAAATTGAGGTGATTTTGATCTCATGTTTATTTGAAATTCACTCTATTGTTATTGAGAATGAACACTGATTGTTGGGGAAATAAAAAAACCACCAAGTTTAACGTCGGTGGTTTTTACAAAAATCGTGTTTGATTTTTAGAAGTTTGCAGAGCGTGGTGTACGTGGGAAAGGAATCACATCACGCACGTTGCCCATACCGGTCACATAGGATACTAAGCGCTCAAAGCCAAGGCCGAAACCCGCGTGTGGTACAGTACCGTAACGACGTAAGTCGCGATACCAACTCATGTGTTCAGGATCAATGCCCATTTCAATCATACGCGCATCAAGAACATCTAAACGTTCTTCACGTTGAGAGCCACCGATGATTTCACCAATACCTGGGGCAAGAACATCCATTGCAGCGACAGTTTTACCATCGTCGTTTAGACGCATGTAAAATGCTTTAATGTCTTTAGGGTAGTTCTTGACGATCACAGGCGCTTTGAAGTGCTCTTCAGCAAGGAAGCGCTCGTGTTCAGAAGAAAGATCAATGCCCCATTCAACATCAAATTCAAACTTACGACCTGAATCGATTAGGATCTTCACAGCATCGGTATAGTCTACTTGCGCAAAATCTGAATTAACGAACTGCTCAAGACGAGTAATTGCCTCTTTGTCGATACGCGAAGCAAAAAACTCAAGGTCATCACGACGTTCTTCAAGAACGGCTTTGAAGACATACTTCAGCATATCTTCAGCCAGTTTCGCGACATCGTTTAGATCAGCAAACGCGACTTCTGGCTCTACCATCCAAAATTCTGCAAGGTGGCGGCTCGTGTTTGAATTTTCAGCACGGAACGTTGGGCCAAAAGTGTACACTTTGCTTAATGCACAAGCATACGCTTCGGCATTTAACTGTCCTGAAACTGTAAGAAATGTCTCTTTGCCGAAGAAGTCTTCATTGAAATCGACATTGCCTTGCTCAGTACGAGGAAGGTTAGCGAAATCCAGCGTTGAAACACGGAACATCTCACCCGCACCTTCTGCATCAGAAGCGGTAATCAGCGGCGCTGACATCCAGAAATAACCTTGCTCGTGGTAAAAGCGGTGGATGGCTTGAGAAAGGGAGTTGCGTACACGAGCCACTGCGCCAATCACGTTGGTGCGTGGGCGAAGATGCGCTACTTCACGAAGATATTCAATTGAATGGCGAGTTTTTGCCATTGGGTAGGTTTCAGCATCTTCAACCCAGCCAACAACCTTCACCTCAGTTGCTGCAAGTTCAAATGCTTGACCAGAAGCAGGGGACTCAACAATCTTACCTGTTACTTCGACAGAGCAGCCAGTAGTGAGCTTTAGCACTTCGTCATTGTAATTATTCAGATTATTAGGGACCACGGCCTGAATCGGGTCGAAACAAGAGCCGTCATAAATGGCAAGAAAAGAGATTCCAGCTTTGGAATCACGACGAGAACGAATCCAGCCTCGGACAGTCACTTCACTGTCAACGGCCAGCTTACCGCTCAATACGTCTGTTACAGGCGCGTAAGTCATGTTTGATATAGTCTCCATTGAGGTAAAAATTCAACCCAATGTTCAAAGGTATTCTCACTCTATAAAGTGGACAAAAAACAAGCGAAACATTGGGTTGCTTATTACTTTTTAATTCAATGGCACATATTACCTGTCAATTCGTTCGCATCAACCTTTATTGTCGATTCGTGGCCGAATTCTTAGCAGAAAGCGTAAATTGATTCATCAATGTTTCTAAGCGCTGCGATAGCTGTTTTAAATTGACGCTGATTTCTCGGGTTTGCGTTGCCGATTGAGACGTATCATCAGCATGTTGAGTAATGACTTCGATCTTCCCTTGAATTTCTTGGCTGACTTGTGTGGTCGTTCGTGTTTGATCTTGAATATTGTTTGCATGATCAAGCACCTGCTGCATCTCTTGTACTGCATTACTCATTGCGGAAGATAAAACTTCGACTTCATTTGAACGTTGATGCGCATGTGAGCAGACCAAATCAACTGAGGCGAGCGATGTTTCACTGTCACGTTGGAATTGAGCGATGATTTTCTCAATGTTTCCAGTCGCTTCTGCCGTTCGTGAGGCGAGTTTTCGCACTTCATCGGCCACGACCGCAAAGCCTCTTCCTTGTTCACCCGCTCGTGCTGCTTCAATCGCCGCGTTTAAAGCCAGCAAATTAGTTTGTTCGGCGATACTTTTAATCGTTTCAAGAATGGAGGAAACCAGCCCTGTCTGATTATTAAGTTCAGAAATTTTATCTTTCACGGACTCGATATCGCTTACCAAACCTTTGATATCTGCGCTAGCTGTATGTGCTTGCTGTGCACTTTGTTGAGCGACGTTAGCGGTATGTTTGATAAGCTTTGATGCATCAACCGTAGCTTGATTAACCGTCTGTTGTTGAGATTGCATCTCTTCAATATTGAGCTGGACGTCAGAGGTTTCACGCTGCTGATTTTTTGCCGCTTGGTTGGTTGTTTGTGCTACGTCGGTTAACTGGTTTGCTGAATCGGCAAGCGAATGAGAGGTCTCTTGCACTTTTGCCAAACTGTCCGAAACCGTGTCCATTAAAGAGTTGATGGAGACCGCGAGTTGTCCGAGTTCATCTTTTTTGGTGCTGATAAGTCGTTTTGATAAATCTTTGCTCTTACTGATTTCACACATGAATCGTGACGTATGCTGGATAGGGCGAACAATCATCTTGCGGATCAAAAAAAGCGTGATCATAAATCCGATAAAGGCAATGGAAGCCATAATAATAACGGCAATGACAGTGTGAGTACTGATCATTTGGTTTACATGGCTCAGGTTATATTCAAGACGAATAGCTCCTAAAACGGTTCCTTCTTCCGCCATATGACAAGATACGCAGTTTGTGCCTCGGTAATCTAGGCTTGATTTCATCGGTAAGGCGACGACCAATCCTTTCCCCCAGGAAGCATTGAATGGTTCAATGACGGTTTCCCCGGCCAGTGCGCGTTTATCTATCTCGTCCATTGGCTGTTGATTTTCTTTTCCAGGACCATAAAGTTTACTGACCGCCTCTGAACGTAATACTCGCACCTGTTCAATACCATCTTGCGCGAGTGCCTTTTGGCGTAAGGTCTCTTTCTGAGCCATGGTACCAGTCAACATCATCATATTGAGACTATCAAAGTAGTTACTCGCTTTATCGTGTAACTGCTCACTCAACACCGAATTGAGCAGGTCACGCTGTTGTATATATTGATAGCTCGTTGACACCGTTAATACAAAAGCAAAAACTGTGATGAGCGTAAGTAGCAATTTGGATGTAATTGTTGAGTTCATGATAATTTTATTATTATTGAGAGGATGACTATGTAAATATAGCGTTAATATGCACTAGTGCAAAAGTTGTAGTCGTTGGAGTGTGATTCTATACATATTATAGGTTTAACAAATGTGATGTGGCACATTCTGGTTGCATATCGTAGCTTAACATATTGCCTGAAAGGCTTGAGTTATGAAGAGGTGTTATTGTGCGCAATCGAATGATTTTATCTGCCTTGCCATGCAAACAAAGCTGTCTAGGAACTTGTCTCGTACGTCTATATTCCTTAGTATTGCCTCTCTTTTAAAAGCTTGAGAACCAAGATGAAAACAGAATTATACAAAGAGTTTATGTTTGAAGCCGCGCATCGTTTACCTCATGTACCTGCAGGGCATAAGTGCGGCCGTTTACATGGGCACTCTTTTTTAGTTCGTCTGTATGTAGAAGGTGAGGTCGATCCTCATATTGGTTGGGTGATTGATTTTTCTGAAATTAAAGCGATATTTAAACCTATTTATGATCGTTTAGATCACTATTACTTGAATGACATTGAAGGGTTAGAGAACCCAACCAGTGAAGTGCTTGCGAAATGGATTTGGCAACAATTAAAGCCAAGCTTACCACTGCTCAGCAAAGTTGAAATTAAAGAAACCTGCACGGCGGGTTGTATTTATAAAGGCTAATACCAGCAGACAATTCCGAACAACAAACAATAAATAACAAGTAGATAGGCACTACTATCGCGCCTATCTACTTACCCAATATAAAGAGCCAGCCTAATAACCCCAAATTTGGCTTACATATTCAGGATGATCGATATAGGGATTTCGGTTACCTTGAAATTGATAAACGGCGTCATTGCGCTGGCGTTCTTTAGCACTCACAGGATCTTCTTGGTGCCAACGCTTTAGCATCGCCAGAGCCCAAGCTTCAAAAACCACCGTGCTAGTACCATCAAGTATGGCATCAGCGTTGTCAGTATTTCCTTGCCAGCTGCCGATACGGTTCTCGTAGCGGGTTGCTATGTAAAAATAGGCGCGCGCTAGATCGCCTTTAAATTCATCAATAGGCTCAAATACGGTGCCATTATAACCTAGCGTATTGCTTGCACTGCCAAGTTTTGAACCATTACTTGAGGTATAAGTGATATGACCAACTTCGCCAAATGGCCAGTTACTGCGTTTTGCATTGACAAAACCATCAGTGGCAAACAAGTGGTGACCGTCGGAATTCATTGGCTCAACGCTGCCCCCAAACCAACTTTTAGGAAAAGAGTGTTCCCTATTGTAACAATCGCCTTCTCGTCGATACTGACCACACTGATCGCTGACTTTAGTAAAACTAACACTGTCGTTGTTGTCAGGTTTCTCAGAATAGATATCTAATATTGAACCGTCATTCTCATAGTAGTTATCTATGTCTGCATTTTGTAATAGTGTCCAAATTGCGGAATAACCGCGGCTATTATGATTCTTTATGATGTTGTATAATGCCGTTTTTAGTTCAAAACCTGTTTTTCCTATCGCGGCTTGATAATAGTCATGGTTAGCGGGAGGTGTTGATTCACCAAGTAATAAGCTGTTTGATTGGTTGTATTGAAATTCTCCACCAGAGGCCAGTATTTCCGAGCCTTTGGCTAAGGAATAAAGACCATTGCCAGAGCCACAGCAAATACCATCACCATAGCTATCATGGATGGTGAATTGATATTCACCATCCGATAAACATATTTCTTGGCTATAAGATGTGGAGTCTGAGTAATTATTACCCGCATAAATAACCTGTGAGAGGCTGTTTTTTATTTCCCAACTTGTTTCAGAAGCGTATTGATCGGTGGTTAAATTCAGAGTCAGGTTGTGAGCGCGACATGTCACATGGCTTGATGGTTGCTCAGCGTTACTATTTTCTGTCTGCGCACTGATAAGGGGAGAGCAAAGCAGTGCCAGTAGGGTAAGGTATGAAATTTTCGTTGTCATAATTTTCTCATTGGATGGTTAAATCGCAACTAAGATAACCATTTGCTCAGCCAATAAATTAAACCTATATCGCATTTTAATTTGTTATGTATGTGATGTTTCATTATTTATGCAGGAGATCTCACGTTCAGAAGGCTGTGCAAAAAGGTGTTCATAAAAACCTACGCAGTCTGCATATGTACAATCTCTTTTCTTACCGTGACTGACACGCTGCCGTTTAGTCAATATCTGTGCAATAAAATCGCTAAAAAGTTGATCGCTTAATCCTCTCAATGCTCATGAACAATCGTAATCATTCTCTTTCGGTGTGCGTGTTATATTCTTAAGTATCATTGTTTCTGATTGATTTTAATAAAATTATTTATTGTTTGTATGCATTTTTGTTGCACACTTTTTCGCGTGAATTCTCACTTTCAAGACATCAACCTCATTGGGTTGGAACCCTTATCTCGTTACGGACATAGTGATTCTATCGAAATGAAATTAGGTAACTAATAATGAATCGGTAACCCAGTTGTCTATATCCGGAATCGATTGTTGCTTAACTAGCGCAGATTTCGTGGGTTGCTGCTGCTGAAATTCAGGCACGTCACTATAAACTAAAATGAGCAATCCAATGATGAATAAGAAACCATTAACGCTTCTGGTAGCAGGGCTACTGGGAAGCGCACCCGTTTGGGCGCAAAATGAGCTCACCTTGATCCAGATCGGGGAAAAAATCGTCGAGCGGTTAGAATCGATTAAAGCGACCGCCGAACGTGGAGAAGGGGTGTTTGAACGCAACGGTGAGCGTTGGATCCAGTATAAAGGCTTCGATTATCGGCTTAGTTACAAAAATGATCTGCAATTCCCCTTTATACCTTATCAAAGTGGCGATGATACGCCTTATCGCAACGTGATCGACTTTGTCGATCAGAGTTGGGAATTCATGGTGTACGACGGCGGTTTTTATCTGATGAGCCGCGAATTTGGTGTTTACGAATCGGACGAGCAAGGCTGCTTTGTCGAATACATTCCTGCGGCACACGGGTCTAAGCGCGCCGATGGTAGCTACATCTGGCAACGTGATGTCATCTATCGTACCGAAACCTCTGATTGTGGTGCGTTAGTGAAGCCAGAGATTACCTCGTTAACCGTCTCGAGCCTGTCTGATGTCGGTGTGTCATTTGACTGGCTTGGGCAAAATGAAGCCGATAAGACTCAGCTCACCTTAACCAATTTGAGTGATGCGAAGGATGTTCGCCGCTATGATTCGGTTTCTGCGGGCTTTTTTATCGGTGACCTTAAGCCAGGCACATCATATGAGATGGTGTTGAACTCGTGTAATCCAGTGGATT
Organism: Vibrio anguillarum; assembly: GCF_001989995.2. Taxonomy (GTDB): domain Bacteria; phylum Pseudomonadota; class Gammaproteobacteria; order Enterobacterales; family Vibrionaceae; genus Vibrio; species Vibrio anguillarum. The sequence goes on along the minus strand of NZ_JAHGUP010000017.1, from coordinate 120,058 downwards.
GTGCTGAGCCCAAGGTAGTGCGCTTTACTACTCAAGATGCTCGAGTCGGTTTTGCCGATGAAATCCCAACCCCGAACCATTTGCAAGGCAGTTTAGAGGGTGGGTTGGGCATTACTCAAACCCATACATCAGTCGCGCCGAATAGCAATGAGTTAACTGGTCAAGGTCATCTCGATGCGATCATGAACCGTGAAGCGATGCTGCTGTTTACCCCGCAACAAGGGGAAGAGATTAACCAAGTCCGCGCCGAAGTGTTCCTCGATGGCGAATTAGTGCACACCACCTTGATGCTGCCGCCCAGTGCTCTGGCCGCATCGGATCAGCCAGAGAATGGCCGTATGAAGGTGGTGTTCTCTCATCACGCTTGGTCACTGCCGCTGCAATGGAACTGGATGAAGCCGGAGCTCTCACTGCGCTTGACCGACAACTTAGGCCGTGAAGGTGTGCTCAGCCAAGGAGACATCCAGGTTGGTGGTGCGCCTGAGTTGGTGATTCAAAATATCGACATGGGCATGCTGACTCAACCGCGTAACCGCAATACGATGATTCAAAATCTTCCAACTTTGGCCGCGGATTATTTCCAAAAAATACCCGCGTCTAAATTGGTGATGGCTGACTACACTCCTGCCTATTTCCCTGTTGTCACTATGCCAAATGGTGTGGTGTACACCGATAAGAGTGCGAGTACGGGTGGTTGGCACAGCGGCGATATGCGTGAAGCGATCGGTAAAGCGTTGGTCTCTACAGGTGTTAACAACGCCAACGTCGGCATTGTGAGTAGTGCGGGTTATTCGCAGCAATACAACCGCCGCTACAACCACATTACCGCACACACCAACGTCGGGGTGTATACCAAAGAAGGTACAGATTTAGCTCAAGTTGTGGTTCATGGCGGCAGTGGCGGTGGCGGTAAAGTAACCCTGCAAAATACTACCGGCAATGAATGGTCCCATGAACTGGGCCATAACTATGGGCTTGGCCACTACCCATATATGGCGTCGATTCACGATATGGAATCTGGCTGGGGTTGGGATGCGTTCCAGCAACGCTTTATCGGTAACTTGCACTGGAAAGGCGACGTTTACACCCAACAGCAAGGTGACGATATTGTACCGCCGTTTAAAGATGCGTTCCGTTTCCTGCGTGATGCACAAAATGGCGGTGAACAAGAGTACGTTGGCACCATCAGCCGCTTTACCTTGGAGCATCCGGCTCAGTCGCGCAAAGCACAGCGTTGGATGAACAACGGTTTTAACCTTGATAGCAACAGCCCAAGCGGTTATGTGCAGTGGGATCAGAGTACCCAACGTTATAAAGCGGTAGAAACCGATACACCGAAACCGCAGCAAGTGGGCGTACCCGTAGTTACTTTATTGGGGATTTACGATCCGCAGAATGAGAACCCTAGCCAAATCTATCCTCTGATTTACTCGAATTATGGCAACGTGTTTGAGCTGCCACAGCCAGAGCAAGGGGATTATCAGCTGGAAGGTTGGCAAGCGGTGGCGAACCTGACTCAGGCACTGCTCGATAGCGATATTTGGCAAACATTACGCATAGATGGTGAGCAGCAACGTTTGTGTAAGTTTACTTTCCAAGCGGCCAATAGCGATAGATCGCAGTTTGTCGGTGGAGTTGAACCCAGTACCGACCGTTGTTCTGTTGGACGCGATGTGACATGGAACATCAACGTGAACATGACTTCTGCACAAGGCGAGTATGAACTGCTTTCCAAGTATGGTCGCGGAACGGTGACTTACACACCGACGGCCGATGTCGGTGAAGTGAGCCTATGTACACTCAATAAGTCTGGAAATGATCACGATGGAGCTGGATTTGTCGTCGGTAATCACTGTGAACAGGTTGCAGGTGTGATGCATAAAAATGGCCAAACGTGGCGCTATGCCATTCGTGGCGATGAAGTGTTGCGTCCTACTTACCAGGTTCAGGGCCAGTGTCAGTTGGATGTTGAATTTGCAGATGGGATCCGCGAACAAGTTCGATTGAGTGCCTCTCGCCACGCTGGCAATGAAAGTAACAAGTTCCACGTTAACTTATCGATGGAGAATGGAGTACCAACTCAAGTGAGTTTGCATTGTTCGGATCGAGGTGGTGAAACAGAACTGACTCGAATGACGCCAGATCAGAACCCGCCGCTGGATAAGCTCAAAGGCCCAATCATCATTGGCCAAGAGTACGGATACAGCCAAGTGGTAGATATGACACCAACCTTCGCACAGAATGAAACTCTGCTGAACACGGATTTTGCAACGATCGCTGAGTTTGATGCTTTTGTGGCCGAACACTATGGGCGTGGCGTTCTAAACAATGGCGTGACGAAAGCGGAGCGCCGAGCGGGGGCATTGTATGTCTACCCGAACCCAGAAACGGGCATGCGTGATTACTTTGTAATGCGTATGGTAGATGCTGGCGCATTCCCGGCCGATCAAACCAGTAATCAAGGTTGGAAATACCTAGGTTCGGCAGATCGCTATGTGAACTTTGCTTTCAACCCAATCAAGCTCAATAGAGCGGCTGGTGTGAGCATTGAAGCGCGTGTACAAAGCTATTTTGGTGTATCCCGCTTATTGACATGGGATGAGCGTACCTCAACCACTTGGGATAAGGCGCAAAATGCGGTGTTTGTTGGGCAAATCGATGGTGAAAACCATTACTTTATCCAAAAACGCCCAGGAGAGGGGGAAGCTTTCCCGATGCTCGGAGAGTCAAACCTAGATTGGGTTTATCTTGGCAGCGACAGCACCATTCAAGCTTATCTTGCGGAATTAAATCGTGATTTGGCAAGCTTTGAACGTACGCTACTGGAGTGGTATCAACAAGATGCGATGGGCGTGTGGGGCAGTGATGGCCAGCGTGGTCAAGTGAACGATATTTATCAATACGCTTTCCGTGGCGGCTATCATTATTACCGCTTGAAAGTGACTAAGTACGGTTATTTCCCTTACCCAACCGATCCTAATCCAACCAACAGTAGCTGGGAATATCTCGGTCAGTTTTAAGTTCCTCACTGGATCGTGAGGTAAAGTCGTAAAATGCGCCACTCGCTGTTAAGCGAGTGGCGTTAAGTTTTAATGAACGAGGTTTTTAAATAGATAGGTGTTCGTTAGCAAACGACTTTAATCGCTAAACCACCTTGGGACGTTTCACGATATTTGGCGTTCATATCTTTACCTGTCTCAAGCATGGTTTCGATCACTTTATCAAGCGAAACACGAGGTGCCGATGAGCGGCGTAGCGCCATCCGCGTTGCGTTGATCGCTTTCACTGCAGCAATACCATTGCGCTCGATACAAGGCACTTGTACTTGTCCTGCGACAGGGTCACAGGTTAAGCCCAAGTTATGTTCCATCGCAATTTCAGCGGCCATGCAAACTTGTTCAGGGCTTCCACCCATCAGTTCTGCAAGGCCTGCGGCTGCCATCGAACAGGCAACACCTACTTCACCTTGACAACCCACTTCCGCACCAGAAATAGAAGCGTTACGTTTGTAAAGCCCACCGATAGCTCCAGAGGCGGCAAAGTAACGGATATAGTCTTTTTCAGTAACGGTTTGAATGAATTTATCGTAATAGGCTAACACTGCAGGAATAATACCGCATGCGCCATTAGTAGGTGCCGTCACCACACGCCCACCCGCGGCATTTTCTTCGTTCACTGCAAAAGCGTACATGTTTACCCAGTCAACGACCGCCATTGGATCATTAGTGGTTTTTTCTGAGGTCATTAACTGTTGACGAAGTGCTGCTGCTCGGCGTGGAACACGAAGAGGCCCTGGTAAGATACCTTCAGTATTCATACCTCGGTCCATACATTCGCGCATGGTTTTCCAAATATTGGCAAAGTAAGTACGAACTTCTTCATCAGAATGCAGTGCTTTTTCGTTAGCCATAACCAGCGTACTGATGGAAAGACCACTCTCTTTGCATTGGTTCATCATCTCGTCAGCGCTAGTGAAGACATAAGGAACTTTAATAGGGTTCTCTTTTTCTTTACCAAAGTTTTCTTCATCAACGATAAAACCACCGCCGATAGAGTAGTAGGTTTTTGAGTAAACGACTTCATCATCGATCCACGCGTGGATCTGCATGCCGTTTTCGTGCAAGGACAAATTCGTTTTGTGGAAATTCATTCCACCTTCTTTAGGAAACGATACGGTATGACAGTGCATACCAACGGGAAGACGCTCGGTTTCTTCAACGCGTGCGATAAAGCCTGGAATAGCATCGATATCAACTTTCTCAGGGGTATTACCAGCAAGACCCATGATGATAGCGATATCTGTGTGGTGACCTTTCCCTGTCAGTGATAATGAACCATAAACGTCCACGGTGATTTTAGTGATGTCGCGCAATTTTCCCATTGAACGTAAATCATCAATAAACTCTTTACCCGCTTTCATTGGTCCCACTGTGTGTGAGCTTGAAGGACCAACACCGATTTTATAGATATCAAATACACTAATCATATCGATTACCTCAAAAGTAAGCCCCCCTAGCTAAGAGGGAGGCTCATTATTATAGTTATGTTCTGTATGCAGTATTCATGACGGTTGATATAACCACCAGATTAAAGAGCGCCGTAGATTACAGAAGTAATAGCAGCAAGACCACAGATAGTTGTGAAAATCTGTACTGGTGCTGAAGTCTTGAACTTCGCCATTGCAGGAACCTTGTGCATTGCAAATACGGGCAGTAGGAACAAGATACCAGCAATCATCGGTGCACCCATGGTTTCAATCATGCCTAGAATGCTTGGGTTTACAATCGCTACAATCCAAGTAGTCAACACGATGAAAATCAGTGACATCTTTTCAATCTTGCTTACTGAGCTATTTGAGCGAGATTTAATCAAACCAACTAGGCCTTCATGCGCCCCTAAAAAGTGACCAAAGTAACTAGAGGTAATCGCTGCAAAGGCAACAAGAGGACCCATGTAAGAGATGATTGGTGATTCATGAATGTTTGCTAGATAAGAAAGCACAGAAATGTTTTGCTCTTTTGCTAACGCGAGCTGCTCTGGCGACAGAGACAGCACAACAGAGAACACGAAGAACATCACAAAACCCATCAGCATCATGGCCGCGCCACCAGTGATCATATCTGTTTTCTTTACCGCATTGTCACCGTATTGTAGGCGTTGTTCTTTAGAGAACTGGCTGATGATTGGGCTGTGGTTGAAAGAAAACACGATGATAGGAATAGCAAGCCAAACGATGGTTGGCATGGCAGACCAATCAGGCGCTACTTCCATCATTGAAGTGTTCCAATCTGGGATAAGGTAGAAAGAAAGAGCTAATAAAATGAAAACCAGCGGATACACCATGGCAGACGTCGCTTTTAGCATCAGCTCTTTACCAAATACTACGCCAGCCGTCATTGCCACAATCAGCGCACCAGAAAGTAACCAACGAGGAATCGATTCCATGCCAACTTGGTTAACAAGGAAGGAATCAACGGTGTTTGTGATACCAACGCCGTAGATAAGAACGATAGGGTAGATGGCGAAAAAGTATGCGAACGTAATAAGGTTTGCGCCAGTTTTACCAAAATGCTCTTCTACTGTGTCAGTAATATCAGAATCAACATTTTTTGAAGAAAGAACAAAGCGAGCTAAGCCTTTATGTGCGAACCAAGTCATTGGCGCCGCAATTAGGGCTAACATTACTAATGGCCAAAAACCACCCGCACCAGCTTTAATTGGAAGGAAAAGTACACCGGCACCAACGGCTGTACCAAAAAGTGAAAGACACCAAGTGAAATCTTTATAAGTCCACTTGCTAGAGGATTGTACGGCAGATGCCGACGAAGTTGTTGTGTTCATATTGTATTACTCATTTTTTGGAACAGGAAATAAGTCGAGCGCATTTTGCATAATTTTCTCATTCGAAAACTAGATCTAAATCATGTAACGTTCTGGCTTATTGAATGATATGTCAAAAACCCATTTTTGATCACGAAAATGGCGTGCTACATGTGAGTAATGTTAATGATTTGGATTAGTAAAAGTTATCAATATAATGCTTCGATTAACATTTATTCATGCCAAACGTTTGCTTTTGGACGGGATAAGGAAAAATAATCATCCGTGTTATTTAAACTTATGGTTGAATAGTTTGAATATTAATGAGGTTGAATAACTTGTTTTTGCAAAACATGAATGATCTGCGCTGTCATCCCCCAAATAAAATGATGTTGATAAGGGATGGCGAAAACGCGATGTCGTTGATTTTTTACTTGAAATAATTCGCTATAGAGTTTGTTTCGATCAAACAGGTGGTGGGCGGGAACTTCAAATATTTCGTCCACTTCATTGGTATCAATAATGGCCTTGTAATTGGGGTTGATAAAAGCAAGAAAGGGCGTCACTACAAATTTACTGACGGTAACCAATTCAGGCAGTTGCCCAAAAATAGTAATGTCGTTTGCTAGAATTCCAATTTCTTCTCTTACTTCACGAAGCGCAGTGATCTGCAGCGAGCCATCGACTTCCTCATATTTCCCGCCAGGAAAACTGATTTGTCCCGGATGATGTTTAAGGTTCGCAGCTCTTTTGGTTAATACTACGTTTAGGCCATTTGGCCTCTCAACAAAACCAATTAACACCGAAGCCTTACGCAAGGTTTGAGGAGCAAGGTGTGCCACACGACGGATAGATTCTTCATGATAAGGCTCAGGTTGTTGCAACTGAAAGCGCTGGATAAGCCGATCTTTTGTCAAGGGGGTCGCAGTCTGTACGCTGTTTCTCTTCATTTTCGTTACCTATTCGGATTTTGCGTCTACCTCTTTTTAGCCTAGTTCAATAAACCTTGGAAAGGTTAACGAGATTGTTCGAGCACAGGTAAAATTCGGCTCAGTTTATCCAGTGTCTCCTGATATTCAAGCTCACACTGACTATCGGCAACAATACCGCCACCAGCCCAAACGTGCAGTTGTTGCTTCTCTGCCACCAAAGTTCGGATAGCAATACTGCTGTCCATTATCCCGTGGCGGCTAATATAGCCGATACTGCCACAGTAAGCGCTACGGCGGTGAGGCTCTAACTCCTCAATAATTTCCATTGCACGTACTTTTGGTGCGCCAGTAATTGAGCCTCCGGGGAAGCTGGCTCTTAATAGATCGGCCGCGCAATAGGCAGAATCAAGTTCTGCGCGAATGGTACTCACAAGGTGATGCACGGCAGGAAAACTTTCAATATCGAACAGCTTAGGCACATGTACAGACCCCGGTTTTGCCACACGGCCAACATCGTTTCGTAATAGGTCAACGATCATCAAGTTTTCTGCTTGATCTTTTTCTGCGCAAGCAAGGTCTGCCGCGTTAGCGGCGTCAATGCTGGGGTTATCGCTTCTTGGTCGGGTGCCTTTTATCGGCTTAGTTTCGATAATGTTGTGTTTGACCTGCATAAAACGTTCGGGAGAGACACTCAAAATCGCTGACTTCTCTAAGCGAATAAAAGCCGAAAATGGTGCGCAATTAAACGCTTCCAGTTTTTGATAAGCTTGCCATTCACTGCCTTCATAATGCGCTTGAAAACGCTGTGCAAGGTTGATTTGATAACAATCACCACTGAGCAAATAGTGCTGGATTTGCTCAAATTTCCGTTGGTAGCTCTCTTTACTCATGTTGGATTGCCAATCAGAGCGTAATGCAAAATGGCCGTTGTTTTTTGGATTCTGGGTGTTGAGCCATTGCCATGCCTCATCAATATGATTGCCTACCACATAGGCGGCTTGGTGCAAATGATCAACGACCACAGCCCATTGATAGAGACCAATCGCCATATCAGGTGTGGATAGATCGTGCTCAGCAAGCGTTGGAATTCGTTCTATCTGCCGCCCTAAGTCATAGGCAAAATAACCGAGTGCACCGCCCACGAAAGGAAGGTCTATATCGCTTTGAACATCGGGCAAATACTGCTGCTGCAACTGTTTGAGCAGTTGGAATGGGTCTACCTGAGAATCATAACGAGACTGCGGTTCGCATACCGTCGTTTTATCCCCTTGTGTCACTAAGGTGACCAGTGGTTCAGCGACTAAAATATCAAAACGGCTATCGATATGCGTCTTAGAGGCGGAGCGCAACAGCATAGCCCACGGGCAGTCTTCGATTTTAGAAAACAATTGGTGAGCGAGTTCGACATGGTAAGTCAGTGCGTTAACTTGGATATGATTGAATTCGTTGTTGTTCATTTGCGTAATTTGTGACAAAGAGACCGATCACTGCATGGCGTGTTGAGTAAAGCAAGAGTATCATAAAATGCAAATTAAAAGCTGCTACTTGATTGAATCACATCAATAAGTTGATTTTTTGCTGAGAAGCTTACCGCTTATTGAATGAGGAACACGCAACAGTCAAGGGAAGCATAACAATAACGAGGCACGCAATGACGGTAATTCGCAAGCAGGATGTGATCAGCAGTGTCGCTGACGCTCTTCAATATATCTCTTACTACCACCCTCTGGACTTCATTCAAGCGCTAGAAAAGGCTTATCATCGAGAAGAGAGCCAAGCTGCGAAAGATGCGATCGCACAAATTCTCATTAACTCGCGCATGTCAGCAGAAGGGCATCGACCCATTTGCCAAGATACCGGCATCGTAACCTGTTTTGTTAACATTGGTATGAATGTGCAGTGGGAGTCTGATCTCACGGTGCAAGAAATGATTGATGAAGGAGTTCGTCAAGCGTACACCAATCCAGATAACCCATTGCGCGCTTCTATATTAATGGATCCTGCTGGTAAGCGTATTAATACTAAAGACAATACGCCTGCTGTCGTTCATATCAATATGGTGCCAGGAAATAAAGTCGACATCCAAATCGCAGCCAAAGGCGGCGGCAGTGAGAACAAAACCAAGATGGTAATGCTCAATCCTTCCGATGACATTGCTGAATGGGTAGAAAAAACCGTACCCTTGATGGGGGCGGGTTGGTGTCCTCCGGGTATGCTCGGCATTGGTATTGGCGGCACCGCGGAAAAGGCGGCTGTGCTTGCTAAAGAATCACTGATGGAGCATATCGATATTCAAGAACTGATTGATCGTGGTCCACAAAATGCGGAAGAAGAACTGCGGTTAGATATTTTTAACCGCGTGAACCGTTTAGGCATTGGTGCGCAAGGGCTTGGTGGCTTAACCACCGTTGTGGATGTAAAAATCAAAACAGCGCCGACTCACGCCGCGTCTAAACCTGTTTGTATGATCCCTAACTGTGCGGCGACCCGCCATGTTCACTTTACGCTAGACGGTACGGGCCCTGCTGAACTTACACCACCAAAGCTAGAAGATTGGCCACAAATTGTGTGGGACGCAGGAGCAAGCGCGCGCCGCGTCAACCTTGATGCGGTTACTAAAGAAGAGGTTCAAGAATGGAAAACCGGTGAAACACTGCTTCTTTCCGGTAAGATTTTAACGGGCCGCGATGCCGCACATAAACGACTCCAAGCAATGTTGCAAAATGGCGAAGGGCTGCCTAAAGGCGTCGATCTTAAAGGTAAATTTATCTATTACGTTGGCCCCGTTGATGCGGTGGGTGATGAAGTTGTTGGTCCAGCAGGCCCGACCACATCGACACGTATGGACAAATTTACCGACATGATGCTTGATGAAACGGGCATTATGGGGATGATAGGCAAAGCAGAGCGTGGACCTGCGACGGTGGAGTCAATCAAAAACCACAAAGCGGTCTACTTGATGGCGGTGGGTGGCGCGGCTTACTTAGTGGCGAAAGCGATTAAGAAAGCACGCGTGGTGGCATTCGAAGATTTAGGTATGGAAGCCATTTATGAATTCGAAGTTGAAGACATGCCAGTCACGGTTGCGGTGGACTCGCGTGGCGCGAATGCTCACCAAATAGGCCCAGACACATGGAAAGTGAAGATTGCCGAAGCTCAAAAGAAAGCTTAATCTGATCTCATCGCGTTCTCACGATAACTGCAGCTTAGGCTGCAGTTATCGTCTATAAATCAGTAGATAATTGAAATGCTCATTTGCAAAACTAGGAGGGTAGATGCCTCGTTTTATTAAAATATTACAAATTATTATCGCTATTGTGGTTGGGGTTTTCCTCGGCTATGACCTTATTCTACATGGCATCAGCATCTTCGATGATAAGTACGTCACAATCACCTGCGTGTTATGGGTGATGCTTGAGGCTGCATTGTTTGTGATTTATAAATTAATAGAAGATGATTGAGCCGATGTGAGCGGCTCAACACAGAACAGCGAATTTTTTGGCCAAAAAAGCCTAAGCCTCTGATTCTTGTCAGGGGCTTTTTGTTCATCTCTGATTAAGGTGAATACACATAAAGTAGCGTCATCAAATGAAGTGGAGTGAGTGAATGAAGCACATTCGTCGAGAAATGACTGATTTAATTAACCGTGGATTAGATTCGCACGTTCGAATTGCTGTCACGGGGTTATCGCGAGCGGGGAAAACGGCTTTTATTACCTCATTAGTGAACCAATTACTGCACACCTCTACCCATGATAATTTACCGCTATTTTCCGCAACGCGTGACCGACGCATTGTGGGTGCAAAACGTGTCCCTCAAACTAACTTAATGGTTCCACGCTTTGCTTACGATGAAGCGATGTCACAGTTACACAGCGAACCGCCACATTGGCCTGTGCCCACTCGTGACGTCAGCGAAATTCGCCTAGCGATCAAATACAAACCTAAAAAGCGCAGTAAAAAATTATTTGGTCATACGGCCACACTTTATCTCGATATCATCGACTATCCGGGGGAATGGCTGTTGGATCTGCCTCTGCTCGAAATGACCTATGAACAGTGGTCAGAACAGCAGTTTTCAGCGCTAAGTGAACTACGTTCCTCATTAGCCGAGCCGTGGCTTGAAGGGTTAGCTAAATTTGATGTAACACAAGACGCCAATGAGCAAAAGCTTGCTTCACTGTCGATGCTGTTTACGGAGTATTTGCACGCGTGTAAAAATGCCGGTTTACATTGGGTGCAACCGGGGCGTTTTGTGTTGCCGGGAGAGCTAGAAGGTGCGCCTGTTCTGCAATTTTTCCCATGCCGTAATCCGTACGGTGAAGACAAGCCGGCTCCCAATAGTAATTACAGCATGTTAAAAGCACGCTATGAAGAATACCAAAACAAGGTTGTGAAAGCTTTTTACAAAAATTATTTTGCCACGTTTGATCGGCAGATTGTGTTAGTCGATTGCTTATCTCCACTCAATGATGGCTACGGCTCCTTTTTGGATATGCGTCGTGCGCTTGAGCAGATTATGCATAGCTTTCGTTATGGTCGTAATGGCTTACTCAAGCGTCTGTTTGCACCCAAGATAGACAAAGTGCTGTTTGCCGCAACCAAAGCGGATCATGTCACCCCTGAACAACACCCGCATTTGGTGTCGTTACTGCAGCAGATGGTTCATCCTGCTTGGCAAAGCGCCGCCTATGAGAATATTGAGATGAGTTGCATCAGTATGGCATCGATACAGGCCACACAAGCGGGTTTTATTGATAGCGGTGAGCGCACCATTCCAGCCTTACAAGGTGTGACTCTCGATGGCGAAACCTTGACCATTTTTCCCGGCGATGTGCCGAAAAAGTTACCTAACAAAGAGTATTGGCAGCATCAAGGGTTTGAATTCACCAGTTTTAAACCAAGAGCATTTAGCTGTGATGAACCTTGCCCTCATATCCGTTTAGATAAAGCGTTGGAATATTTAATTGGAGATAAGCTGAAATGAGTGATTTAAAAACCAAGCAAATCTTTAATCAAAAATTAGAACCACAACAGAAGAGTACGCCAGAGCTTACGGCTCAACAGCAGTTTCAAAATAATGAAGCCTTCATTCCAATGCCGATCAGCAATGAAGAGAGTGCTGCGGAAAAAGAGTTGGAGCAAATCATTCGTCCACCACAAGGTCGGAAATGGCGAGCTGCGGCATTAGTTATAAGCTTTGCAGGTTTAATCGGTTGGCAAGCTATCGATTCAGTTATCACGGCGATTCAATCAGCGGACTGGTTAGCATTGGGCTGGGCGGGATTTATTGCTGGTTTGGCATCGTTAGGCTTAAGTACCTTAATCAAAGAGCTGTGGAAGTTACGAGCACTTCGCCATCATTTTAGTATTCAAGAGCAAAGCGAACAGCTTATGCAAACCGACAGCGTTGGTCATGGGCTCGCGTTCTGCCAAGCTCTAGCTAAACAAAGTGGCATAAAAACCGAAAGCCCAGCCTATGATCGTTGGTTAAACAGCGTTAATGCTTCACACAGCGATGCTGAAATACTCGATATGTACGATGCTATGGTGATGAGTGAACAAGATAAACAAGCAACCAAAATCGTCTCACAATATTCAACAGAAGCGGCAGCACTAGTGGCAATTAGCCCTTTAGCCATCGCAGATATGTTGTTAGTGGCATGGCGTAATTTTACTATGATTGATCAACTGGCAAAACTGTATGGAGTGCCATTGGGTTACTGGTCTCGTCTCTCTTTATTTAAGTCAGTATTGGTTAATATGGCAGAGGCAGGTGCCAGCGAACTCGCCATCGACGCCAGTATGGATCTCCTTTCTATGGATTTAGCCGGAAAAGTATCCGCGCGGGCAGGGCAAGGTTTAGGGGTGGGAATATTGACCGCTCGTCTTGGTTTGAAAGCCATGGCACTGCTCAGGCCGATGACATGGCAGCCAGACAGAAAAGTAAAATTAGGGGCGATTCGCAAACAGATCGTCGCAAGAATTGCCGCGCTTACGGTGAAATAAGCAACATTTATCAAATAATATGCCCGAATGTGAACCTCAAAACATGAGATAACTTGACGCCATACAAGGCTTGATAGAAACTACTGTCAACTTTTCCTGACACTTTTTATTAGGATTTTTAAGTGCGTCTTGAAGTCTCTTGTGAAGATAGACTCGGCTTAACCCGAGAACTGCTCGATATTCTTGCATCGAGAAACATTGATTTGCGTGGGATTGAAATCGATGTCATCGGCATTATTTACCTCAACTGCCCTGACATTGATTTTGAAACATTCAGTGAATTGATGGCTGAAATTCGCCGAATTTCTGGCGTAAAAGATGTTCGGAAAATTCAATTCATGCCCATGGAGCGGCATAACACCGAGTTAATTTCATTACTCAACAACGTGCCTGATGCGGTGCTGGCGATTGATCTGAAAGGGTTTGTTGATATGGCAAACTATTCAGCGTTATCGCTGTTTAACAAAACAGAGAAAGAGGTGATAGGGCAGCCGATTTCTGCATTATTACCTTTCTTTAACCTATCACGCTGGCTTGAAGGCAACAAAGCACGACAACGTGAGGAGATCGTGCACGATGGTCTCGATTATCTGATGGAGATGATGCCTGTTTATATTACGGGTGAGTCGAAAGAATCCACCTTGGCGAGTACCATGATGATGATTCGTTCTAAAAGCCCTAGCGGCGTCGTCGATGATGCTTTGCCCTTACACAATAACCTTGGTTTTGAACATTTTGTCGGAGTTTCTAACCGCCATAAAGCGCTCATTAGCCAAGCTAAGAAGCTGTCAATGCTTGATCAACCTTTGCTTATAGAAGGCGAAACCGGAACGGGTAAAGAGATGTTGGCCAAGGCTTGTCATAATCGCTCTCACCGTGCCTCCTTTCCTTTCTTAGTTCTGAGTTGTGCTTCAATGCCGGATGATGTTGCGGAAACGGAGTTGTTTGGTCATGCGCCAGGGTCATTTAATCATCAACAAGGCCATAAAGGTATTTTTGAACAGGCGAATGGCGGCACTGTTTTTCTCGATGAAATCGGGGAGATGAGCCCTCATTTACAAATTAAACTACTGCGCTTCTTGCAAGATGGTACATTCCGCCGCGTTGGTGAGGAGCATGAAGTTCATGTTAATGTTCGTGTGATTGCTTCGACGCGTCACAAGTTGGCAGATTTAGCCGAATCAGGCGCATTTCGTGAAGATCTTTTTTATCGTCTGAATGTGTTAACTCTCCGTATTCCTACTTTGCGTGAGCGGCCTAATGACATTCAACCATTGCTTGAACTATTCGTGGCGAAACACATTAAGAAAATGGGTATGGCCAAACCACTACTAGCGGAAGATTTGGCGGATCAGCTCTCTCATTACCAATGGCCAGGCAACGTACGACAGTTGGACAACATGGTGCTCAGGGCGCTAACGGAGATGTCTGATAATCAGTTAACAGTGGATCTCTTCCATCTGCCACAGCTTGAAACCGTTCATACTGGCAATACCCATGTCAATCTTGATGGCTCATTAGATGACATCATGAAAGAGTATGAATCTCAAATTTTGGAACGTTTATATCAGTCTTTCCCTTCAAGCCGTAAGTTGGCTAAGCGTTTAAACGTATCACACACCTCTATCGCCAATAAGCTACGCGACTACGGAATTAGGAAAAATTGATGCAGTCATGCAGCACCTTGTCCCAAGTGTATGAAGTGGACAATGATATTTTAGTGCGAACCGCAAAACTTGAAGATGCGGAGATGATCGCCGCCTATTTTACGAGTAATCGTGAACATTTACGGCCTTGGGAACCTAAGCGAGAAGCGGCGTTTTTTGAGGCTCACGGGTGGGCACAGCGGCTGATTAAACTTGGTGAGCTGCATAAAATGCAATTAGGCTATTATTTGCTCATCATCGATATTAACAGTGGTGACATGCTTGGCACCATTTCGTTTAGTAACCTCTCACGCTTTCCATTTTATGCTTGTAATCTCGGCTATTCGTTAGCGAAGAATGCACAAGGTAAAGGCATCATGGGCCGTGCATTAAAAATGGCGTGCCACTACATGTTTAAGGTACAAAACCTACACCGTATCATGGCTGGTTATATGCCAATCAACAAACGCAGTGAAGCGGTGTTGATGAAAATGGGCTTTCAGGCCGAAGGTCACGCTAAAAATTATTTGCTCATTGATGGCCAATGGGAAGATCACAACCTAACAGCATTGGTTAATGCTGATTGGCGCCCAAGCTAATGGGTTATCGTTTTAAAAGTAAAGCGGCTATATTCACAAGTCAGCTAAAACATTAAGGAAATTCAATGTCGTATTTGCCTTTGGATCAATACCAAAGAAAATGGATTTTCACTCACCAATCAATGCCAGTTCCTGAGCAAGATCTGGTGCATATTAAACCCATGTCTCAAGCCAGAGCGGCTCAGTTTTGGCTGGAAAATATCAGTGCTCAAAGCCCCGATTCAGAGAGGTTAAGTTCTCAAGATTGGCCTCGCAAAGCAGGCAGTTGGATCAATGAAATCAGTTGGATGAAAGAATGGGAAAGTGACGATGAATCATTACCCGTTGATATTTTGGCCCATATTGATTGGCAAAATGACGTGACCGTTTATTTTTGTTATGAAAAGTACAATATTATCGAAACCCAATGGTCGGTATTTAAAAAATACTGGAAAAATTTCTTATTTTACGATGATGGACCAATCTTATTGGGGCGTCGCCGTGCTCAAGCGTTATGGTTTGGTTCAAATGGTAAAGTCAAATTGGGTAATAGAAAGTAACGAATAAACGAATAAAAAGCAGCCTAGGCTGCTTTTTATTCGTTCTACAGTACTCGAGAGTTATTTAATTGATACAAACTTTATAACATCACGCTATCCATTCTTTCCTATACTGATCATAAGAGATGTTCGGGAGGGCGCATGGACGATAAAATTCTCCAATCTGTTGTTGAAATTACGGGGCAGAAAAATGCGGTGTCATTGGGTTATTGTGTCATCAGCGCTCTAGTCGAGATGTTGCCTCTGAAATCGGCCTGCTTAGAACATTATATTGGACCTCATTCCTATGTCATTGCAAAAGCTACTATCTGTAGCCGTATACCTGGAAAATTTGAAATTAACTGGGAATATGAGGGCGAGACGGTTCCAAGTTATGAACATAACCATTCTGATATCGAGCCCAAAATAGAAGATTTAGGTACAAACGGATACCATTGCATTTACCCTATTGCGATCAACGATAGTTTTTCTGCTAGGTTGTCTCTGATTCTAAAAGTTCCGCCCAAACAATATCGAATGCTCATTGAAGGCTTTGTTAAAATTTACCAAAATTACGTTTTATTATTGCATGAAAATGAGCGTGACAAACTGACAGGGTTGTTGAATCGAAGGACGTTAGAGGATAGGTTGCGCCTTAGCTTTGATGTGCTTCCTGAAACGACGACAGTAGGTTCAGTGATGCCTTGGGTTGCCATCATTGATCTCGACCATTTTAAACGGATCAATGATAATTTTGGCCATCTGATTGGCGATGAAGTTTTGCTCTTGGTGGCTCAGCAAATGCAGAATTTTTTTCTTAATCAAGAACAACTGTTTCGGTTTGGTGGAGAAGAGTTCGTCATTATTTTTCCTGCCAGTGAGTATGAGGTCGTGCTAAACAGAACCGAGAGGTTTAGACAGCACATAGAGCAGTTTCGTTTTCCTCAGGTTCAACATATCACGCTTAGCATTGGTATCTGCTCTATCTCGCCAAGAGAATATCTCTCAACGATTCTAGATAGAGCAGACAAAGCACTCTACTTCGCCAAAAACCACGGCCGCAATCAAGTACAATGTTATGAAGACTTGTTGCGTAGCGGTGTATTCATTGAAAACGAAGAGGGGGACAGTAGTGCCGAACTATTTTGAACGGTTCACCTTATTTCTTCGCCGATAGCGTGCTACCCATTGAGGCAGTGATGATCATCGTAATGGCGATCCATTGCGTTAAGCTTAATTGTTCTTGAAGAATAATTAATCCAGCTAATGCGGCGATGGCGGGCTCTAAGCTCATTAACACACTAAAGTGTTGTGTAGACAAACGCTTTAAAGCCGACATTTCTAGGCAATAAGGTACGGCGCTTGAAAGAATCGCGACAGATAACGCCATAGGCAGTATTGACCACGTAAAAATAGACGCCTCTGATAATACAACGCCGATTGGAAACGCAAACAGGGTCGCAATTGTCATCCCTATCGCAACGGTTGCGCCTCCAGAACCGACACTCCCCGCCCTTTGACCAAACCATATGTAGGCTGCCCAGCATCCGCCGGCCGCTAAAGCCAGTGCAACGCCAATCGGATCAAGTGCATCGACACCCGTTAGATCGGGCAATAAAAAAACAATGCCCAAAATAGCAAGCGCAACCCAAATCAGATCTTTTTTGCGTTTAGATGAGAGAAATGCAATGAGTAATGGCCCAGAAAACTCCAACGCAACCCCAATACCAAGAGGAATTCGTTCAATAGCAAAATAGAACATCAGTTGCATGCCACCTAGGCTTGCTCCGTAAATGATCATTGAGCGCCATTGTGAAAGAGAAAGTCGTAACTGCCATGGGCGAAAAATCATTAACAGTATTAATGCAGAGAGACCAACGCGCAGTGCAATTGTTCCACCTGGGCCAACAATAGGAAATAACTGCTTGGCTAGTGACGCGCCAGATTGAATGGTGGTCATGGCCAAGAGTAGAGTTAACACAGCCAAGAATATAGGGGATTTAATCGGTTGCATGCGCATCCATATGAAATAAAAGGAACGGGCCGATTATGCCTGAAAAATAAAGGGGTTAATAGGAACAACGAGCGGTGAATTAAAAGGGGATACCGTGAGTGCAAAACACTCACGGACCAAAAGATAAATTAAGTGGGCTTGGCTTAGTGGATGTAGAAACGAGGGTTTGCCGTTCCCCAAATCGTATACAGTTCAGGGAATATGAGCTCTGCATTTTCTTCCAGCTCACTGACAGTGATTCGGCCTTGCTTTTGCGCGCCAAACAAGGTGACTTCCTGATTAGGAAGGACGCCTTTCACATCGGTTACGTCAACCAATGTGGTGTTCATTGAGGTTACTCCAACCACCTTTGCTCGTTGACCGTTAATCAATACGTCACCGCGATTGCCCATTTTTCTTGGGTAACCATCTGAATAGCCAACAGGCAGATTTGCCAAAACACTCTCTTTGGTTACGCGGTATGTACTGTCATAGCCAACAGTGCTTCCTTTAGGAAGATGATGCAATGACGCAATACGTGTTTTGAATGAGACGATTGACGGATATTCCGGGTTAGTTGGTAAGTCGCCATATAGGACGCCGCCAGGACGTACCATATCAAGTTGTGCTTCCGGTACATTGAGAGCAGTGTAGGAGTTGGCAACATGCAAAATCAGTTCATCGCGTTTTAGGTTTGCTTGCTGAATCAACCAAGCTGAATTGGTATTAAAACTGGCCAACTTGCTGCGGATTTCGTCTGGGTTGTAATTGGGGAAATGCGTCATTATCCCAACAATTTGTATGCCACTTTGAGTAGCAATCGCAATCGATTCTTGTTTTCCTGCATCGGTTGACATATCGATACCATTGCGTCCCATACCGCCATCATTTAATGCCAAATGTACTCTTATCGTTTTACCTTTTTGCTGGCTTAGCTGAGCGAGTTGCTCAGCTTGTATTTTACTACCGATGAGCTCTTCGATATCTAACTCGACACTTTGTGCGATTTCATCAATGCTCGCAGAGCGAACACGCATCAACTGGCCTTTAAA
Source organism: Vibrio anguillarum (assembly GCF_001989995.2). Taxonomy (GTDB): domain Bacteria; phylum Pseudomonadota; class Gammaproteobacteria; order Enterobacterales; family Vibrionaceae; genus Vibrio; species Vibrio anguillarum. Next base: position 101,490 of record NZ_JAHGUP010000017.1, on the reverse strand, counting down.
CCCGCTCTCACGTACGGCTCTAGCCTCTGCATTACTGGTAATTGCGATACAAGGGATCCCTTGCGCGAGAATAGTTGGCATTAAACCGCGAATACCGTTGCCGTAAGCATCAGCCTTCATCACGGCGCAAATTTTAGTTTGGCTGTTGATGTGGCTCTTAAACTGCTCAATATTTTGTTTGAATTGGCCAAGATCGATCTCAAGCCAAGTATTGGATTGCTGAATTTCTTGTATAGAAGGCTCACTGACGTTAAGGCTCAAAGGTGCAGAAGTCGCTGAAAAAGAGGGTAAAGCCATGGCAATTGACAGTGTAAGAAAAGAGGCTTTGAAATTCATTCTATCTCCTAGGTAAGTAAAAACAAGAAAGCCCCGTTAGGGGCTGACTCTATTTTAGTTAAGTTTGAAACGCCCCATTGCGTCTTGCAATGTGACCGATAATTGACTGAGTTCGTGGCAAGCTTGCGCCGTTTGTTCTGAACCCTGCGCGACTTCTTGTGAAGCCGTATGGATATTTTCAATGTTGCGGCTTAGTTCATCGGCAACGGAATCTTGTTCACTACAAGCACTGGCGATTTGTGTTCCCATATCCGCAATTTGAGCTACTGAGTTTTCAATTGAAACCATCAATTGCTGCGAGTGGGTTCCTTGAACGACGCAAGAGTCAATGCTGACGCGCGAACGTTCGGTTGCTTCTTTTGCTTCGCCTGCCATGGTTTGTAATTTTTCAATAATGGTTGTGATTTCGCCAGTTGAAGCTTGAGTTCTTCCCGCAAGGGTGCGCACTTCATCGGCAACAACAGCAAAGCCTCGGCCAGATTCACCAGCGCGGGCTGCTTCAATCGCAGCGTTCAGTGCCAATAGGTTTGTTTGCTCAGCGATGTTACGAATAACGTCAAGTACCACGTTAATTTGTGTGGATTGTTGTTCTAAATTTGCAACGGTTTCGCCAGCCTGACCAATAATTGTAGCCACTTGTTGAATGGAGCTCACCATCGCGGCATTGTCTGTCGCACCCTCTTTGGCTTTAGTGTTGGCACTACTTGCTTGTGATGCTGAGTCTTCCGTGTTGCGTGCTACATCGGCCACTGCGGCTTTCATTTGCGTCATCGCTGTTGCGACTTGTGTGATCTGATATTGCTGCTCTTTCATACCTTGAGCTGAGATATTGGAGATTTGACTCATCTCTTCCACAGCACTGCTCAGTTGTGTTACAGCGGAGATGATCTCTTCGATCAGTTGACGTAAATTGTTCTGCATCTTTTGTGAGGCATCGGCAAGTTCACCTAATTCGTCATTGCCAATAGCATTACGATCGATCTGTTTTGCTAAGTTACCTTCTGCAATCGCGTTTGCTTGGTCAACAACCAAACGCAAAGGCCCACAAATTATGCGAGTCAAGAAGAGGGTGATAATGACCATGACGACGATAATGGAAACATTACTGATACTTGATGAAGTGTTCAGTGTGTCAACTGCTTTAAGAATATAGCTTTTGTTGCCATCCATTGCTTTTTGCAAGATGCCAATCAGCGTTTTTATGTCGGCTTCAATTTTCGTGAAAGTTTCAAGCGATTGATTCAGTAGTTTGTGGGCATCGCTTTTATTATTGCTTTCTAAAGCCTGATTAAACTGAGTCACAATGTTTATATAACTATCCCAGTTACTCATCAGTTTTCTAAATGTCTGCTCTTCTTCGCCTGGCCAAACACTTTTACCATACTGTTTTAAACCTGCATCAACCTCTTGTTGTAATTGACGGCTAGTCACTAGGCGTTGTTTCACTTCGTTTATATCATCGGTGAGCAAGGAAGCAAACTGCGTACGACGCCAATAGGAGAGTTTATCTCCCATTGAATCTACGTGTTGTAGTGCAGGCAGTGTATCGTCGGCAAAATTCACCAACTGACTTTTGACTTCTTGGAGTTCGCTATATAAAAACCAAGCGAAGAGGATGTTGATTAAAGCGATGAGGCTAAATGAGCCTGCAATTTTCTGTCTGATGGATAGATTTTTTAAAAACATGAATGAGTTACCTTTGATTGTTTTTGTCAAAAGTCGCTTGAGCGAACAACATCCATTTACCGACAATGTGATCTACATCCTAATTGGTCGCGGATATTATCATGTTATCTATAAATTGACGATACCTATACTATTAAAGTAGCAGATGTTTGATTGTGCAAAGATAAAACGATTAATTTTAATGATGTGAGGGTGGTTGATTATTGGTTTAACACCTAAGAGTGGTGAGAGGATTTGCAAGCGACCCCTCATTCTGAGTATTTGCCTTAGTGGTAATCGTTGTTCATTGATCTAACACCAAACTTTTTGCTGAGTAACTGTAACATAATGGCAACGTTGTTCGAGATTCAAGTACACCTCTAATTATCGTTTCTATGAGTACTCAGGAAGAGTTTATATGGTGCGTCCTTACTTAAAATTTATCATCCCTATTTTAGTTCCATTACTTATTTTATTGTTGCCTATGACCGCTTTCCCTTTTGACGGGATGACCGTAATACAGCAGCGAGTGATTGCCATCTTTTTGCTCGCCGCTCTTTGTTGGGTATTTGAACCGATCCCAATCTATGCCACATCGGTAGTCGTGATCGTGCTAGAGCTCCTAATGGTATCGGATAAAGGTATCTGGTTTATGAGGCTTGCTGAGGGAGAAGCTCATTTTGGTGGCTTGCTAAAACATACTGATATCATGGCGACGTTTGCCAGCCCAATTATTATGTTGTTTTTGGGTGGCTTTTTCTTAGCCATGGCCGCCACTAAGTATCGCTTGGATATCAACCTTGCACGAGTGCTGCTCAAACCATTTGGCCAGAATCCCAAGTATGTCATGTTAGGCTTGATGTTAATTACTGGCATCTTCTCGATGTTTATGTCCAATACCGCAACAACAGCGATGATGCTTTCCATCTTAACGCCAGTCATCGCAGTGTTTGGCCCAAAAGATCCAGGGCGAATTGCTTTTGCTTTGTGTATTCCGGTCGCCGCTAATATTGGCGGTATAGGTACGCCAATAGGTACTCCTCCCAATGCGATCGCATTGAAATATCTGGTCGGTGAAAATTTAATTACCTTTGGTGAATGGATGGCCTTTGGGGTGCCGTTTGTGATCATAATGATGGCACTCGCATGGGTATTGATTAGCGCCATGTTTAAAGCAGAGCAACAAAAAATTGAATTGACCATTAAAGGTAAATTTTTAAAAACACCAAAAGCCATTATTGTGTATGTCACCTTTGCTCTGACCATTCTTCTTTGGTTGATGGGCTCAACCCATGGTATGAACTCTTATACTGTTGCACTGATACCCGTGGCTGTCTTTTCTCTTACTGGCATCATCAACAAAGAAGATCTAAAGAAAATTTCTTGGGATGTGCTGTGGTTAGTGTCTGGTGGTATTGCGCTAGGACTTGCATTAGACAAAACGGGGTTAGCGCAACTAGTGGTGAACAGCATTCCTTTTGCACAGTATTCACCTTACGTTGTTTTATTTGGTGCGGCATTTTTGTGTCTCATTATGGCCAATTTTATGTCACATACCGCCACCGCGAACTTATTAATGCCGATTATGGCCGCGCTTGGTGCTTCAATGACTTCGCTTACTCCATTAGGTGGAGAAATCACGTTGATTCTCGTGGTTACCTTTGCTGCATCACTTGGTATGTCATTACCTATCAGTACACCACCTAATGCGTTGGCGCATGCTACCGGGCACGTTCAAAGTAACCAAATGGCTAAAGTAGGGGTTGTCCTCGGTGTGATAGGGGTGCTGCTCAGTTTTGTTATGGTTTGGTTACTTCATGCGGTTGGTCATATCGGTTAGGTAGCATTATGTCGGATAAAAGACTTGTTGCACTCATTGATCGTTATTTTCGCCATCCTGAACGGATGGTGAAACTGCCTTCGGGAAGTATTGTCATTGAGCAAGAAGGTTATAATGATCGACTCTATTTCGTATGGTCGGGAGAATTGAGTGGCTATTACAACGAAAAAGGCGATAAACCGATAAAAGTTTTTTCAGCCGGTGCAGGTGCTTTTATTGGCGTACACAGTTTTTTTTCTGGTGAATGGATAGCTTCTTCAACAGTGGTGGCTGAATCTACGGTAGAGCTTGCCTGGATCGACCGAACTACGGCCGTCTTAGAAGAAGATCAATATGGACCTTTAACCGCCCAGTTTACCCCCGTTATTGTGAATGAATTATCCCGCCGTCAACGACGCGCAACTCAAGAATCAGTGGCAAAAGAAAAAGCATTAGAAAGGTTATATTCGGCTGAGCAAATGACGACCTTGGGCCAGTTAGCGGCGGGCATTGCCCATGAATTGAACAATGCCATCGGGGTAGTGAGTAGCAAATCTGAGCGATTAGAAGTACTGTTTATGGAGCTGCTCGAAGAGGTTCATCCTGAAGCGAGCCTCTTTTTCGATTTTGGCTTGATGTATGGTCAGAAAGTATCGTCAAACGAAGCTAGAAGGCGAGGTGCTCTTTTCGAAAAGCAATACGCCCTGCCTAAAAATGTGGCAAGAGATTTAGCAAAAGCGGTTCCAGAAGACTACTTATCTTCGCACTGGCTGAAAAATCCACATTTAGCTATCCGTTATTGGCAAATGGGCCGTGACTTGCATGATTTACGTTTGGCCTCTAAACATACTGTTGGCATTGTTAAATCAGTAAAACAACTGGGCCGAACTGAAATTACTCAAGATGAAGAGTTCGATATTAACGATACGATCAATCGAGCATTGGCACTATTACAGAGTGATTTACGACGTGTCAGTGTCCGTATTAGGCCTGCTGCATTACCCTTATTTAAAGGATCTCAGACAGAGCTGGTACAAATTTGGGTAAACATCATCAAAAATGCCTGTGATGCGATGGCTAACATAGCAGAGCCAATGATAGAGATACAAACCAAATTAAGTAAACAACGTATATTGGTAACCATTGCTAATAACGGTCCTGAAATTAACGAAGCCACTAGACGGAAAATATTCCAACCAAGCTTCACCACCAAAAAAGGAGGGTTGTCGTTTGGTTTGGGACTAGGGTTATCAATAGTGAAACGCATTGTTTCTGGGTATGGTGGAAATGTCGTACTCAAAAGTGACAATGAAAGAACAATATTTAGAATTAAATTACCCACGGAGAGCGATTATGGAGAAGCTTAATATCATTTGTGTCGATGATCAAAGGGAAGTATTAAGTGCGATACTGCAAGATCTTCAACCACTCACTTCTTGGCTGAATATTGAAGATTGTGAATCGGCTTATGAAGTATTGGATCTAATGGATGAGTTTGACGAACAAGGTGAGCATATTGCACTGCTGATGTCAGATCATGTGATGCCAGGAAAGACAGGAGTCGAATTATTAACCGAGGTCGCAGCAGATTCCAGATTTAAGAAAACAAAGAAAATTCTGTTAACAGGGCAAGCAACACACACAGATACGATCAATGCGATTAACACTGCAGGTGTAAATAGGTATTTTGAGAAACCATGGAATGCGAAAGAGCTGGTAGATTGTGTTCGCACTTTAGTGACAGAATTCATCTTTGAAGTAGGTTTAGATTATAAAGACTATCACAACGAATTAGATCAGAAAATAGTGCTAGCAAAACTGAGATAAGTGAATAATGCCCAAATAACTTTAACGGCGGCTATTAAAGTGTTTGGGTATTAATCGATGATATTAAAATGGCCAATAAGCTTGTCATCAGCATTCAATATTTGTCCTTGAGAAGATTCTTCATCATAAATAAAATTGAGATGAAGAGTGTCTAAATTGCAATTTATCTGACTTAATATATGACGTGTCAATATGTCACTATTAAGTTGATGAATAGTCGCATTCCAAGAGCAATGTTTAATATGAAAATGAATATTCATAGTGAGCGTAATTTTTGTGTTGCTTTAGATTTAGCAAACCAAAAACGCTTTCTACCAGTTGTACGAGACATAGTAGATCTCCTTTGTAAAAATGAAAATATTACATAGATAGAAATAGGATTGTCAAAACGGTTTATGCAAAAATGGCTGAATGTTCGAACGGGATAAGCAGAGGGAACGGAGCAGAAGTTTGAGCGATAACGTTGATAACTATAATTTATAATCTAGGTAAAAATAAGAGCGCTGGCGTGGTGCCAACGCTCACACATTCATGCGAAATTATTCAGCACGTACGTTAGCAGCTTGAGGACCTTTAGCACCTTGTTCTACAACAAAAGATACTTTTTGGCCTTCTGCTAAAGTTTTGAAACCTTCAGAAGCGATAGCGCGGAAGTGTACGAATACATCTGGACCGCCGTTGCTTTGAGAAATGAAACCAAAACCTTTAGTTTCGTTGAACCATTTTACAGTGCCAGTAGTAGTGTTAGACATGTTATGTCCCTTATAAAAATAAAAAATTTTAAAATACAGGTGTTGCTTTGAGACGAATTATTTAAATGAGACCATGAAACTAGAGGACACTTTGAATTGAATCTGAAAGGGAACTTTGGCTTACTTGTTACATTAATAACCCTGTTCAACAGAGCGGACACATAATCGCATGGTCCTCAATCAAAGTAAAGCATTTATTTTAAAATAATTGAGCATTAGGAATCTGAGCAGGTTATTCGTGATTTTTGTTACTTTTCAAACCATTTTTAGTCAACATTATCAGTGATAAGGCTCTGCCTATCTTTGGGGTTTTTGTCTTTTATTTTTAATATCAATCAGTTATGTTTCATGTGTTTTTAATTTCTATAATTTGTGTGGCTATTTATTTTCTATTTTATCAATTTATAGGAAAGGTGACATAGGTCACGCCTGTTCCTTGTCTAAATTGACTACTGTCAAGTTGACATCCCTCTTTGGGGGTATGATTTCCTTATGGAATACGATGCGCATCACATAAATGCAACGTGTTCTGTCAAAACCACATCCGTTGAGATTTGTGAGGAATAATGAATATTAAAAAAAGAATGATAGTGGGAGTTCTTGCTATTGGGGTGCTGCTCGGTTGGTTAAGCCTTGGAGGGACTCATGTCATCTTAGAAAAAACGTCGAGTACGGAATTTTGTCTCTCTTGTCATACTATGCAAGCACCCTTTCAGGAGTATCAAGGCTCGGTACACTTCAGCAATGCCAAAGGCATCCGCGCAGAATGTGCTGATTGCCATATCCCCACTGATACTATGGATTATTTAGTCACTAAAATCAGGGCGTCCAAAGATATCTATCATGAGTTCATTACCAAGAAGATCAGCACACCTGAAAAGTATGAAGCGCATCGAGCCGAGATGGCTGAAACTGTCTGGGCGCAATTAAAAGCGAACGATTCTGCGACCTGTCGTTCATGTCACAGTGAAGATGCGATGGAGATTTACGACCAAACGGTGCAAGCACAAAAAATGCATCAGTACGGTATCGACAATAATCAAACCTGTATTGATTGCCATAAAGGTGTGGCGCACATGCTTCCTGAAGTCAAAATGGACAGCCAAGCATTAGCCCATTTAGTCGAAGAGGCTAAGTTAACCCCTGTGGGCACTTCTATTGTTTATGCGATGCAATCTACGCCCATTTCTGATTTCGGAACGATCAATCCAGCGACGCCGCTGAAAGTATTGAATGAAAGCGATGGCAAACGCACCGTTGAATTGAGTGGTTATCAGATGCAAGGTGCAGAACAAGTCTTGTATATGGGTGAAGGTAAGCGTGCTGTGATTGCTATGTTAACTGAAGCAGGGCAAAAAGCATTGAGCGTAAAAGAGTATAACGAAGATGCCTACGGAAATCAGTGGCGTCAAGTAACACTTGCCGGGGACATCGACACGCCAGTGTTGGGTAAAATGGATTCGCTTTGGGCATACGCTGAGCAATTGGACAATGTTTACTGTTCAACATGTCATGCCAAAATTCCGAGTAACCATTTTACGGTTAACGCGTGGCCTTCTGTGGCAAAAAGTATGGGGGACCGTACCTCTATTTCCGCAGAGGATCTAGAAATCCTCACGAAATATTTCCAATACAATGCGAAAGATGTTGTTGCCCAATAAAAAATGAAATAAGGATTCAGTGATGACTACTCTCACACGTCGAAGTTTTCTAAAAAGCGCTGGTGCAACTGCAGGTGCGGTCGCTATTTTTTCGGTTAAACCCATGCCAGTTCTCGCTTCCGCACCGCGAGGAGCTGGTGTACTGACTGCTGGGCGTTGGGGCGCTATGCTGGTTGAAGTTAAGGATGGGAAAATTATTTCCTCAAAGAATGCATTGCCGCAAACCGTACCCAATAGTCTACAAACCTCAGCGCCAGATCAAGTGCATACTCAAGCTCGGGTCAAATACCCGATGGTGCGTAAAGGTTTTCTAGCAAATCCCCATATGCCAGATGGTAAACGAGGAGACGATGAGTTCGTCCGCGTTAGTTGGGAAAAAGCGCTGCAATTAATCCACCAACAGCATGCTCGTATTCGCACTGCTTATGGAGCCGAGTCAATTTTTGCGGGCTCTTACGGCTGGCGATCCAGTGGAATTTTACATAAAGCCCAAACCCTACTGCAACGCTATATGAGTATGGCGGGAGGCTATTCGGGTCATTTAGGTGATTATTCTACGGGGGCTGCGCAAGTCATCATGCCTTACGTTGTAGGCTCAATAGAAGTGTATGAACAACAAACAACTTACCCTGTTGTACTTGAAAGTAGTGATGTTGTGGTGCTTTGGGGGCTCAACCCTATTAATACACTGAAAATAGCATGGAGCAGTACCGACGGCGCGGGGCTTGAGTTTTTTAATCAACTCAAACATTCTAAAAAAACCATTATCGCTATCGATCCTATGCGTTCGGAAACCATCGAATTTTTTGGTGAAAACGCTCAGTGGATTGCACCGCATCCTGGTACTGACGTTGCGATGATGTTGGGGATCGCCCACTCACTAGTTGAAAAGGGCCAACATAACCTCGAATTTTTGAATAAATACACCGCTGGTTACGACAAGTTTGAAGCTTATCTGCTAGGTCATTCTGATGGCACGCCAAAGACAGCACAATGGGCTGAGGCAATTTGTGGCGTTCCTGCCAAACAACTAGAGCTATTGGCTGATATTTTTAGCAAAAATAGAACCATGATCATGGCTGGTTGGGGAATCCAACGTCAGCAATATGGTGAACAAAAACACTGGATGCTTGTCACTCTGGCTGCAATGCTAGGGCAGATCGGTTTACCCGGTGGTGGGTTTGGTTTTTCATATCACTATTCCAATGGCGGTAACCCAACGCGAACTGCGGGTGTTTTACCTGCTATATCAGCGGCTATTGATGGTGGTTCATCTGCGGGTAATGATTGGGCCGTTTCTGGAGCAGTAAATAGTTTTCCTGTGGCTCGTATTGTTGAAGCGTTGGAAAACCCATCCGGTCAATATCAACACAACGGGCATGAGAAAACATTTCCTAACATCAAAATGATCTGGTGGGCAGGCGGTGCAAACTTTACTCATCACCAAGATACCAACCGTTTGATTAAAGCGTGGCAAAAGCCGGAACTCATCGTTATCTCTGAGCCTTATTGGACTGCGGCCGCAAAACACGCTGATATTGTACTGCCCATCACGACGTCATTTGAGCGTAATGATCTCACCATGACAGGGGATTATAGCAATCAACATTTAGTGCCGATGAAACAAGCAATTGAGCCTCAATTTGAAGCGCGAAATGATTTTGATGTATTTGCTGATATGGCGGAGCTGTTAAAACCGGGCGGACGTGCAGTGTATACGGAAAATAAATCCGAAATGGAATGGTTGGCTGGTTTCTATAAAGGAGCTCAAGCTATCGGTCGCCAGAATCGGATTGCAATGCCTAACTTCAGCTATTTTTGGAAACAAAATCAGCTCATTGAGATGAAATGGAACGAAGCGAACGCGAAGTTTGTGCGTTATTCCTCTTTCAGAGAGGATCCTATCCTGAACCCTCTTGGTACACCAAGTGGCAAGATTGAGATCTTCTCCAAAACCATCGAAGGCTTCAAATATAGCGATTGCCCGCCACATCCTATGTGGATGCCGCCAACGGAGTGGGTAGGGAATGCTCAAGCCGATGAACTGCAATTGATGACATCGCATGCGGCTCATCGTCTCCATAGCCAGTTAAACTATGCGGCACTACGCGAGCAATATGCGATAGCAAACCGTGAACCGATCTGGATTCATCCAGAAGATGCAAAAGTTCGAGGGATCAAAGATGGCGATCTTGTCCGTGCTTATAATCAACGTGGCCAAGTCTTAGTTGGCGCGCTGATCACGGATGGAATTAAGCAAGGTTCGGTCTGTATTCATGAAGGGGCATGGCCCGATTTTGATAAACCTCATGGTTTATGTAAAAACGGTGGATGCAACGTACTGACCGCTGACATACCTACTTCAAGGTTAGCCAATGGCTGTGCTGGTAACTCTTCAATTGTGAAAATAGAGAAATATATAGGAGAGCCACTTCCTCTAACCGCATTCACACCGCCCAAAGGCGCGTAAAAGCAAAAAGGCCACTAGATGAGAGTGGCCTTTACTTTTTAATCAGAGAGTCGTAGTCAGTGAGTAATATCAGCTCGCCGCGATTTTGTTTGTTCTACGAGGTCTATTTTGTCCAGCCGATCCGCTTCTCGTGGGTTGGTTTGCACTTGGTTTGTTGCTGTTTGAACGAGTGGAATTGGCCGCTTTCGGCTTTCTGTCGTTAGTTTTGGTATTTGCGCTTATGCTGTGACCTTTTGCTACATCACCAGAGCGCTGTCCGTCATTATGTTCTGGTTTGTTCTTTTTCGGCTTTTTCGCTTTAATCGGTTGTAGCGAAGAAGATGCCGGTAATTTGTTCACTGGCGCAAAGCCTTCAACCTCAATTCGTTCTAGTAAATTTTGGGTAAGGCGCTCAATGGCAAACATGTCTTTTGCTTCATCGGCGCAGACCAAAGAGATCGCATTTCCTTCAGCGCCTGCGCGGCCTGTACGGCCAATTCGGTGAACATAATCTTCAGGGACGTTAGGCAATTCAAAGTTTACCACTTGTGGTAATTGGTCAATATCAATGCCGCGAGCGGCAATATCCGTTGCTACTAAAATGCGGATCTCACCACTTTTAAAATTGGCCAATGCCTTAGTACGTGCGCCTTGACTTTTGTTGCCATGAATCGCGGCGGCGCTGATGCCACTGCCTTCAAGTTGTGCGGTTAAGCGATTAGCGCCGTGTTTAGTTCGTGTAAATACCAACGCTTGTTGCCAATTATTTTCTTTGATTAGTTGAATCAATAGCGCTGGTTTTTTCGCTTTATCTACAGGATGCACCCACTGTTTGACGGTTTTGGCGGTACTATTGCGTGGCGTAACCGAAATCTCGACTGGGTTGTTAACTAACCCTTTCGCAAGTTGGCGAATTTCATCAGAGAAAGTGGCCGAAAAGAGTAGGTTTTGACGTTTTGCTGGCAGCAGTGCAAGGATCTTTTTAATGTCACGAATGAAGCCCATGTCTAACATGCGATCCGCTTCGTCTAAGACCAAAATTTCTAATTGGTTAAATTTAATCGCATTTTGGTTGTATAAATCCAGCAGTCGACCCGGTGTCGCGACCAAGATATCTACTCCACGACGCATTTTCATCATCTGTGGGTTAACTTTCACACCGCCAAAAATAACTTCAGAGCGTAGTGGAAGGTTTTGTCCGTAAGTTGCCACGTTGTCGGCAACTTGCGCGGCTAATTCACGTGTAGGCGTCAGAATTAATGCACGCACTTGGTTGGGGCCTACTTTTGGGCCTTTAACTAATAGATCCAAAATGGGCAGGGTAAATCCTGCTGTTTTCCCGGTACCTGTCTGGGCCGCTGCCATCACATCTTTGCCTTCAAGAACGGCTGGAATAGCTTGCGCCTGAATTGGCGATGGTGTTTCGTAACCTTGAGAAGCAACGGCTTTCAGGATGGCATGGGATAAACCCAGAGAGGCAAAACTCATTAAAATGTCTCGATATGTAAATAAGGAAGTGATCCGCATCACGTTGCGGAAAGGCGCAAGCATACAGTAGTCACAGCAAAAGTGCTACGGAATGTCTCTGTTTGCCACTTGTCAGTAACAAATAGTGCGTATTTTCTTCCGAGAACATTAAAATTAACAATTCTAATGTAACCGGTTTCCGAAACCGGTTACATTTTCCCGATAATCGTTTATGATGTCACGCAAAGTAGCAAAGCGATGATGGATTTCTATACCACGTGTCCACATGGCGTGAAATAGCATATTAGATCGACATATAAGGGTACATTGAGTCAGCAAATAAAGACGAGGTAGATGACGATGGCAACGAATGGTTTTCCAAAAGATTTTTTATGGGGTGGGGCTGTAGCAGCACATCAAGTTGAAGGTGGATGGAACCAAGGTGGAAAAGGAGTCAGCATTGTCGATGTGCTCTCAAAAGGAGCGCATGAAGTACCTAGGGTGATGACCTCCGGTGTGGATGCAAATTATTTCTATCCTAATCATGAAGCCGTTGATTTTTATAGTCATTACAAAGGTGACATTGCACTTTTTGCTGAGATGGGTTTTAAATGTTTTAGAACCTCAATTGCTTGGACTCGTATTTTTCCACAAGGTGACGAAGTCTCGCCCAATGAAGCAGGGCTACAATTTTATGATGATCTTTTTGATGAATTGCTGAAATACGGCATTGAGCCAGTTATTACGCTTTCGCATTTTGAGATGCCATTCCACCTTGTACAACAATACGGGGGATGGACAAATCGCAAGCTTGTGGATTTTTTCGTTAACTTTAGCCAAGTGGTGATGGAGCGTTATAAACAGAAAGTGAAATACTGGATTACCTTCAATGAGATCAATAACCAGCGAAATTGGGAATTCCCACTGTTTGGCTACTGTAACTCAGGGGTGATCTTCACTGAACATGACAACCCAGAGCAGGTGATGTACCAAGTCATGCATCACCAATTTATTGCCAGTGCTTTAGTGGTCGATCTCGGTCATAAGATCAACCCTCAATTTCAAATGGGTAGCATGATTCATATGATGCCGCTTTATCCCGCGTCGTGTCGTCCAGAAGATATGATCCGCTCTCAAGAAATGATGAGAGAGAAGTACTTGTTCAGCGATGTGCAAGTTCGTGGCTATTACCCAAGCTATATTTGGCGTGAATGGGAGCGAAAATCGATAACCGTTGATATGCTCGATGGCGATGAAGCGATACTGCGTAAGGGTTGTGCCGACTACCTTGCGATCAGCTATTACATGACGAATATTGTCTCTGATGATCGCAACGCTGAAGGCGAAACAACCAGTTTATTCAAACAAAGTCGCTTAAACCCTTATCTCACCGCGTCTGATTGGGGATGGCAAATTGACCCGGTAGGGCTTCGCTACGCGCTTTCTGAACTGCATGAACGCTACCAGAAACCGATTTTTATTGTCGAAAATGGTTTTGGGGCGATCGATGAAGTCGATGAGCAAGGCCAAGGCCAAGTGCAAGATGATTATCGGATTGAGTATTTACAAGCACATATACGAGAAGTGAAGAATGCCATTGCTATAGACGGCGTTGATGTCATGGGCTACACCCCTTGGGGCTGCATCGATTGTGTGTCGTTCACCACTGGTGAATATAAAAAACGTTACGGTTTCATCTATGTAGACAAACACGATGATGGTTCTGGTTCAATGGCTCGCAGTAAAAAGAAAAGCTTTTACTGGTATCAGTCTGTGATCAAAACCAATGGCGAACAATTATAAACGTAGAATAACAATAATAATTGTTGATTGAGAACGTTCATCCAGCTTAGGAAATTAGGTAACCTCCCTCGGCTTCCAAGAGTCGGGGGTTTTTATTAGGAGTCACCATGGCGACAATCAATGACGTTTGTAAAGCTGCGGGCGTGTCTAAAGCCACCGTATCGCGCGTACTCAATCAAACTGGCCAAGTAAAAGCAAGTACGCGAGAAGCCGTTTTACAAGCCATGTCCACCTTGGGTTATCAACCTAATGTGTTGGCGCAAGCATTAGCCACAAACAGTGCAAATGCGATTGGGCTGATACTTCCTCAGTTTCAAGGGAGTTATTTTGGCAGCTTATTGCATCAAGCAGCACAAGGTGCCGAGCAAGCACGTAAGACCTTACTTGTCATGGACAGTCACGATAATGCGACAGGCGAATTAGCAGCAGTGCGCTCATTGCTCACTCAGCGTTGTGACGCCATCATGCTTTACAGCCGCCATTTGTCGAATCATGAGCTGGCATCATTGCAATCTGATGTTTCAGTGCCACTGATTGTACTCAATCGAACCTTGGAAGAAGTCGGTTTACATAGTTTTGGTTTTGAGCAGCATCAAGCCGCTTCTTTAGCGATTAATCACTTGCTTGAACTTGGCCATCGCCGCATTGCTTGCATCACTAGCCCTTTGGACAGTGATACAGGACAACAGCGATTTGCTGCTTACCAGTCAGGCTTGCAGCAGACTGGTATTAAGCTCAATCAAACGCTCGTTGTTGAAGGTGATAATTCTATGCTGGCGGGTTATGTCGCGGTTCAACGGTTATTAGAACAACAGAGTGAGTTCAGCGCTATTTTTGCCTGTAACGATGATATGGCACTAGGAGCAATGCGCGCACTTTACGAACATGCCATTTTGGTACCTAATCAGGTCTCTGTGATGGGGATTGATGATGAGCCTGCGGCTGCGTATTCGGTGCCCAATCTCTCAACAATATCGCTTCCCATTGAGCAACTGACGAAGGACGCAGTAGCCTTGGCCCTACAATTGGCTGAAGGGAAGGGCTCGGATGATGCCAAGATACATCGCTATCTAGGTAAGCTGGTGCTTCGAGAATCAACGTGCGCACCTTAAGAGGCCTCGCAGATTAATGACTCATTGAAATAATGAGCATTTATTTTAATTAACTGTATAAATCCACAGTTAATTGCTTGACATTATGTCACTCTTTACTAAGCTGTATGTATGCACAGTGAAGTTGGAGGTGAAATATGTTGTGGGAAACGCTAGAACGAGTTAACCGCCTTCGCCAAGAAGCGTTAGCCAACCCAGACTTTGTCCAATCCGCGCAAGACCATGAAGAGACATTGAAGCAGGTCGAGCAATACTTTGAACCAACGAAACGACGCAAGGCAGCAAAACGTGCAAAAACCCTTGCAGATATTTATCAACAGACTGAATTTGGTGAAAATCCATCTGGTGTTCAACATTAGTCAGTGTTTGACATGAGCCAATGTTTAACATGCATTAGCAAAAATGGTTTAGCTTGCAAAGAGCTGCTTGATGCGCAGCTCTTTTTCGTTTCCTTCTTTAAGGCTGAGCGTTTGTCTTTATTCGGCTCAGTTCATTCAGCCAGTTGATAAATAGTACAGTTTAAGTCAGATTTATCGTCTGATCTAAAGGCGATTGTCCGCATTTGGTTGGGGAGCAAAAAGAAGCTGGAGTCAGAAAATTGTAGTACGTTGTCATGTTCTAGGTGAACGTAAAGTGCAGGTCGGTCAGTGGTCAAACAGAGACTGCCCGCACGATATTCACACAATATGCGAGCCGATTTTAAGGGCAAACGTTTTGGTACATCCGGCAGCCAAAAATTATCCCGTTGGCCATCCGTACTGACAAAGTAGATCGCGCCTTTTTCTGGTGTGAAATCCCTTATTGTGTGTTGCCACACGATTTGGTTACTCTCTTGGGGCAGTCGTTCATTGATTGACCAATGCTTTCGCAATTCTCCTTCCCATCCAAACCAATATATGTCACCCACAAGGTATTGCTCACCGGGCGCATCATTAATGGCTCTCAGTGATAGGTGTTTCTCATCTTCAGAAAAACAGGCCAAAAGCGGGTTATAAAACCGTTTGGCGTGATAATGTAATTGCTTCCAGCGTCCAGAATACTCAATGCTTGACCAAGACGCGACGGGCCAGTTGTCATTGAGTTGCCAATATAATATGCCACGGCAAATCGGTGAGGTTGCCCGCCACGCTTCGACAGCCGTTTTAATTGCCATGGCTTGCTGAACTTGGCTCAAATAAAGCATCTGCTGGAAGCCATTCGGGAAACGGAAATAGCGAGTAAACATTTCGGTGATGATGCTATTACCACGACCATTCTTTTGGTGATGTTCAAAATGAGGCGCACTGATATTCCAGTCGCTTGCTGGGATAATTTGCTTCACTTCACTAAATGAAGGCCAAGACTGATAACCGAATTCCGAACAAAACCGTGGGGATATTGAATGGTAAGCGTCAAAGGATTTACCTGAATGCCATACATCCCAAAAATGCATGTCACCTTTATTATCATCATGCCAAGCGTCACCAAAATCTAACTCACCATTGCAAGGTGAGCTTGCCCAAAAGCGGCGATTTGGATCTTGTTCATTGACGAGGATTTCTAAAAAACGATTGAGTCGGTCGTAATTGACTAAGTATTTTTCACGGTTTTCTCGAGATTCTGGATACCAAGTTAGTGAACCAATCACCTCATTATCACCACACCAAATGGCAAGGCAAGCATGGTGCTTCAAACGCTGTATTTGTTGTGTGACTTCTTGCTTTACCTCTTCTAAGAAACTCGGTGTTGAAGGGTATTGCGCGCAGGAAAACATCAGATCTTGCCAGACTAATAATCCGAGTTGGTCGCAAAGTTGATAGAAATGATCGTGTTCATAATCACCTCCTCCCCACACACGAATCATATTCATGTGAGCTTCTTGTGCGGCTCGTAACAGCTGTTGATAACGGGAAAAATTGACTTTGCTTGGCATGGCATCCATTGGTATCCAATTCGCGCCCTTCACTGATATCGAGACCTCATTCACGATAAAGGTCATTTCACTGCCGATGGAATCTTGCTCAGTGCGCAACGTGAGACGTCTTAAGCCAACTTGGCGGCTGATCTGCTGCTGTGCCATGGCAATAGACAGTGTGTATAAATAAGGGTCACCGTAACCGTTTGGCCACCAGAGATGCGGATGGTGGACATCAATATCCACACTGCTTTGGTTGCAAAAAGCCTCACTATCGATCGTAATGGTTTGATCGCCAAAAGTAAGTGTGATGGGGGTTGAGAGCGATTCGCTATGCCGTATTCTCACGTGCAGCGTAACGTGTGTTAAAGCATGCCAAACTTGTTCAATATCCACACCCAGCAGTGAATATTCTTGTACCGTTTTTAATTGCATTGGTGCGAAAACACCACAAACAGCAAGGCATATACCCCAATCCCAGCCACTGTGGCATTGAGGTTTTCGCACTGTGTTCATGTGAGGAAGTTGATTATTCCCTTGCGCCCAAGGAATGGGAAAGGGCAGCTCATCGGCTCTTTGCTTTGCTATCGTAGCGGCAGGTTCAAATCGCCATTCAAAATGATTTACGCCAATTTGCAGATAAGGGCGAATATTAACGGTATAGGTTTGAAAAGCATTATAGCACTGTAGAACCTTCTGTCCGTTGATCCATAGATCAGCAAACGTATCGACCTTATTCAGCTCCAGTAAGTGGTTCGGGCACTGGAGGTCTGCCGCATTTAAAGTGATCGCTTTTGTTAATACCCAATGACATAAACCAGCCCACTGAACTTGAGATTCATTAGATGCATAATAGGGATGAGGGATCAAACCCGCTTGCAGTAATGCATGATACTGGTCGCCGGGCAGTGTCATCGCGATTTTAATCTCGGGATACTCGGGTGAGCTCAATCGCCATTCACCGTTTAAATCAAACATAAATCCACCTCAAAAAATACGATTTACAAGGGCTAAATGAGCTGATTTAACCATGCACTATGAAATAAAAATGTGCATGGGTGGCAGGCTCAAAAGTTGTGCGAAGTTTTTAGATTAAGTTGCGAAGCAGTCAATAATTATGATTTTCTTGACTTTAATTTGACGTCACTAAGCTTGACGAGCGGCTTGTTTTAACTTGTTTTGCCTTGGCACATCTTGAAACAATTTGTTGTGAAAGTGTCCGCTTGTGGCGGTTTATATAAAGAATCATTTTGGAAATGGTGCTGAAAGGTGTATAAATGCCGCATTCAAACAGAGAGAGAAAATATGATGAAAATCGACAAGCTAGAAAATAAAAACCGCCGTATCCGTAAGAAACTGTTTTTAGGTGAATTTGCGATCCTCGGTTTTGAAGTTAGCTGTACAACGTCTATCAAAGACTTTGAACAATACGATCTCTTCGTTGATGAGTTTATTGATTACGTTGATAACATCGGTCTTTGTTTCGGTGGTGGTGGATTAGAGATTTTTGACGGCTTTGTGTGCGCAGCCGATCGCTACCGTTCAGCAACAGAAGAAGATAAAGCGTTGGTTGTAAAATGGTTAGAAAATCGTGCTGAAGTGAGCAAAGTTGTTGCTGGTGAATTAGTGGATGCCAATTACGCTTAATTGCTCTTCTATTCTACGTTATTCAGCCAGTGCTTTTCATTTGCGATGTCTGACAAAAAAGCCGGAGTGAAACCACTCTGGCTTTTTTATTACGCTAAATTTTATTACGTTAAAAATCAGCATGTTTAACAAAGTAAGGATTGTTGAATTTATTGGCGTGACCAACAATCGAAACCACTAAACGGTTCCATAGCGCTTTATCAAAAGGTTCTTTAGGAATGGCAGGATAAAGTGTTTCGACCTCTTCTCTGGCAAAGGCCATAAACTCTTTCTTTTTCCTCTTGTTATACTCTTGGGCGACATTATTGTAGTTGCGGATCCACTCTTTCTTAAAGCGAAGCAAGGCGGGCTCGGCTTTTTCTAAAGGTAGCCGAGAGAGATAAACGCGCTTATATGAGATTTTACGATCAATCATCGTTCGCATACTGGTTTGAATGTAGGTACCGTGCTGCGTAATGGAAATATCGCTCTCATCAAACAGATTCACACACCAGCCCTTAGGCCAAAAGTCAGCCTGTTTATACTGATTATTTCTAGCAGTTAATACTTGATGAAGCACTAAATCAGAAGTGCCTTTAAAGGTTTGCTGCCATGTGGCTATGCGAATTTGCAATGAACCAGGCAAGCGATAGACATTGGTAAACTTATCTTCGTTCATGACTTCTACAGTAATTGGTTGAATAAAATACAATTTTTGAATGCCATTTGAGTGCAGGGAATGCACCTCAAAGACGAAAGCCAAACGACGTGTCGATTATTTTATGACACATAAAATTATGTGCAGAGTACTCAGCTAATGATTTCAATTATAAGTATAAAAAGTGAGCGAGGTGGATTTTACAAGGTTTGCATTAAAATGCGAGCTTAAGTTGGCGTTAAATCTAATAATGATCAGCGATTATTTGCCTTATCTTGCAAAATTTGACTTTCTAGGTAGAGATAACTCGTTGTATTGCCTAGTCTAGCTAATAGAACTTCACAACTCGAGACCAATCATGGAGATCAAGTACCAGCAGTGGCAGCATAAGCTATACATGAAAGTGCTCAAATTGGCCGCAGCGATTCTGCCCATCTCCAAGCCAACCTTGTTTATTGGTAAAGAATCGCTCAAGCAACTCTGTTATTCGGTTTCTTTGATGGGTATTGAACGCGTGCTTGTCGTAACAGACCAAGGCATTGAAAAGCTTGGTTATGTAAAAAAACTAACCTTTGAGTTTGAGCGCGTTGGTGTCAGTTGTGTGGTGTTTAACCATGTATTGCCTGATCCTACTTATGATCAAGTTGAAGCCGGCCTCCATCAGTATCGATTGGAGAAGTGCCAAGGCGTTGTCGCTATTGGTGGCGGCTCTTCAATCGATTGTGCAAAAGTGATCGCCGCTTGTGCTACTAACCGCAAGTCGATCAAACGTTTAGTGGGGTTGTTAAAAGTATGGAAAACACCTGCGCCGCTGTTTGTGATCCCAACCACGGCAGGAACGGGCTCTGAAGTGACCGTCATTGCGGTGGTTTCTGACCCTCAAACTCAGCAAAAAACACCGATTACTGACCCGAAACTTGTGCCACTTATTGCAGCGTTAGATCCGATGCTGATGATGGCCTTGCCTACTCATATTACTGCGCAAACGGGGTTGGATGCACTCACGCATGCAGTGGAAGCCTTTATATCGCGTAATGCTACGCCAGAGACTGATCGCTATGCTATCGCTGCGGTTAAACTGATCCACGATAACTTGGAAAAAGCGGCGTTCTTTGGCCAAAATTTGACGGCGAGACAAAACATGGCACTGGCCTCTTATTACGCTGGACTTGCTTTTACCAAAGCCAGTTTAGGGTATACACATGCCATCGCCCATGCGGTTGGGGCGAAATACCATTTCCCGCATGGCTTAGCGAATGCGGTTGTGTTGCCACATGTATTGGAATACTCCAAAGAGGCGGCGAAAGATAAGCTGGCTAAACTGGCCGACGTACTCAAAATAACCGATCCACATTTGACCGATTCAATGAAAGCGGACGCCTTCATTGGGTATGTGAAAGAGCTCAATCACACACTGCATATCCCTAAACAGTTACAGGGGGTCATGCCAGAGCATATTCCAGAATTGGCCAAACAAGCTTTTCGTGAAGCGTTTTGGAATTATCCTGCGCCAAAATATATGCAGCAAACGGATTGCGAAGCGATTTTTAGGAAATTGTAATCTACATTCAGCATTATTTTTGACCGCTCTCGTCATCACAGCAACGAGAGTGGTCAAATTAGGTCGATTCATTTTTTAAGCAGTATCAACCCACTTGGCAGAGTATCACCGAAAACACGTTTGGATTCTGTGTCAGACAGGTCATGCACTTCATTAACCAAAGTAAACCAAGTTTCTGGAACCTTACTTTGCTTTATCTTGGCTAAAACGAGCTGACGAACATCATTGCTAATATCAAAAAGACGATCTCCTGTCTTGCGGCACATCATTACCGCGGCAAAGGCAATCATCGGTTCTTTTTGCCAGTTTTGATCAAGCAACTTCGGTAACCATTGTTCCACTTGCGCTCTTGGGATGACTGAATGTTGACTACCATACAGTAGCGTCCGAGAGGTTAACCGCCCAACGGCCCACCAGTGTGCTTGTTCACATTGAGTTTGATTAATCGCTTTGTTCAAAAACCACGTTGCAAGTAATACTTTATCTTCCACTTCTAGATGTTCCAGCGAAGCGGCAAGCCGTACCATGGCTTCGTACCCTTTGTCGTGCGCTTCTTGAGCTGATTTTGGATTTTTGATTGCGCTAGGGTGAAGATACTTAGCGATATCCGCTAGAATCGTTTCTTGTTGCTCTTGACTCAGTCCGCCAGCCACACGCCGCCAAAATACCCACCAATCGCTCCAGCCTTGATGATTTTGGAATTGAATACCTTGTTGATACAGATTCCACATCTGTTCCATACGCCAAGGATCAGTTGGATCGCCAAATCCTGGTCGCAGGGCAAATCCAGCCAGACGCAACCAGTTTTTCTCGTGTTGCTCTGAGCGACGTCGACGTTTACGGCCTTGAGAAAATGCATCAAAGAGCGGTCGTAGCGTGGCGAAATCCCATTCATCACGTGGCCCTAAAAGCTTATCTAAATCTTTGCCAAGCGTTTTAATGGCTTGGTTATCAGAGGCTTTTTTATTGCCACTATAAAGGTGTGTGATGAGCGAAATCGCCTCTGACAAGCGAGGATGACGTTGGATTTCACTGTCTGACTCACTGTGCTTGCGAACTTCAAACTCAAGTTGCCATCGGTTTTTTTCGTCCTCAACACTGACACATTCAATCTTGAGCGTGCCGACTTCAGTTAATTGACAAGCCAGTTGAACTTCCACTCGTTGCTTTTGGTTAGCGTGCAATAGAGCATCATCATTTCCTTTTAACGCCGTTATATAAGGAGGCAGTGGCGTAAAAAGCTCATGTTCAACAGCCAATAACAGACCATTTTGAACGCGGCGATCAGCAAACATATCGTGAGTCGAGGTCAGGATGTTGAAGCGTACTGGTTCACCTAACGTCAGTGAAAATCGACGGCTGGTTAAGCGTATCTCTTGTCCTTCTTCGGTGCCTTTAGCCAAGACACACAGAGCATGTCCCGCACTGTTTTTTTCAGGCAGGTGTAAAAAATAAGAGCGTGCCGATCCGCCGCCGATTTTAAGCTGTGCACCTTGGCGAGCTTTACCATACGCGACAGCACCGAGTGCGACTGCCCAATCAGGATGAGGATTATCAAGCAGGGTGATCGGTGAACCGCGCCAATCGGTCAATAATTGAGTGATGCGCTTTGTGATAAGCTCACTATTAAATACGCCGCCATTAAGTAGTAATCCAACTGGAATGGCCGTTGCGTTTGACTCTTGCTTGAGCGCAAGGCGAGAAACGGCTTGGTGTTCAGCTAAAAATTCAGCGATATGTTTACTCACGGCAGGGTCGGCTGCGTAGGGCAAACCGAATTCCACCACTGCACTGCGGCGTTTATTTGGACGTTCTTGTACCGAGCAAAGTGGGAAAAAGCCTTCCAGTGCAATCTCATGCACCTCTTGTTTCGTCAGGGAAATGCTTTTTGCTGCGCCTAATAGCTTTGAACCACTGCCAAGGAGCGTAATTTTTAGCTGCTCTGGGGCTTGGTTTGATAAGAGTTGCTCTTTGACTTGGCGAGTTTGCTGAATTAGTTTGCTCAAACTGGCGGCGGTTAATTTTTTCGAACCGTCAAAGCGTTGCTCAGCTAGATGAGCTAATGCTAAATCAAGGTTGTCACCTCCGAGCATTAAGTGCTCGCCCACGCCAATTCGGTCAAGAGAAAGTTGGTTGTCTGCGCTGTGTTTTGCTTCAATTAAACTGAGGTCTGTCGTACCTCCGCCCACATCACAAACCAAGATCAAAGGGAGTGATTGCAGTTGCTGTGAGGCACAATGGCGGTGACGTGCGTACCAGTTATAGCAAACGGCTTGTGGCTCTTCAAGTAGTACAATTGAACTTAATCCCGCCAGCGTTGCAGCTTCGATGGTGAGCTTACGAGCCGTTTCATCAAATGATGCCGGCACGGTGATAATGACATTTTGATCTTCAAGTCGATGACTTGGATGACGGTGGTTCCATGCTTGCCGGATGTGATTGAGATAACTGGCGCTGGCAATGACAGGGGATACTTTCGCTACATCGTGAGCACCAGCCCACGGTAAGATGGCTTGCTTGCGATCAACCCCTTGATGGGAGAGCCAACTTTTCGCGCTGGATACTTGTCGCCCTTCTACTTTTGCACCTAAATCTCTTGCCCATTGGCCAATAATTATCTCTTTGCTATCGCCCATAACCGGTTCAATTTGCCAAGGGAGCGATAGGGCATCAGGTGCGATCTGCCCGTTGGCTGGGTGATAACGAAATGACGGAAGGAGTGGTTTTCGAACCACTTCACCGGGGCCAATCAATTGGTCGACCTCAAAAAGATGCACGGGTGAGTCTTCTAGCGATTCGGTGATTTCACAAAATGCCACCACAGTATTGGTGGTGCCTAAATCGATACCGACGAGAAAGCGAGGAGAAGACATGGAGGCTCCTGAATTTCAAAAACGGCATCCGAAGATGCCGTGTGGGGATTATTGAGTGACTTGAGGATCTTCACGCACATCGAACTCAACGTGCCATGTTTGGCCGTTGTCTGTCGCAATGGCTTCTAAGTGAAGTGTCCCGAGCTCTGTGATCGTTGAGGCTAAGTGAACCGGAACGACTTCGCCTTGTCGACGTCCTTCAGAAACAGGCAAGGTGACGTGGATCTCGGGCAGCTCTAAAAGTTCTTCTGGAGCCCAATAATCTAAGTGCATGCCAGCTTCGTCATCGCGGCGTATTGTTGAACCAAAGAATTGAAAATGTACAGGCTCACCAATGACCAATCCAAACTCTTGGCTTGGTACGCGGACACTGCTTCCTTCTTCCATGCCAAATGGAGCGACGCACAAGGCTTCCATCGGTGGTGCGATCCCCGGAATGGCAGGCATAGCACTTTCAATACCGACGTAATAACTCGAGGCAATGCCCCCGCGAATACGCACACCTTGTCCACGACGAACTGCGCCGTAATACGCTGCGCCACATGCGACGGCTAAATCAAGGTCTAAGCCTGTTAAGCGCTTCATCTGTGGTGCTCCCACAGTGCTCAACCAAGCATTAATAGTGCTGAGAAGACGGTTTGCTAATAAATCGGATTTTAACACGCCACCGTTTAGTAAGATGGCGGTCGGTTTGATAAAATCCATCTCCGGAGCTTCGCCCATACCGGGCATGCCAGCAAATGGGTTATCATTCAGAGCGGATTTTTCTAGAGCGGATATTTCACCACCCATTGCATGGGCTTGTTTTGCCAAGAACGCGGCGATATGGCGGGTAATTCCAGCGTCTTGCGCGTAGGGAAGGCCCATTTGCGTTAATGCGCCACGTGCTTTTTGTACGGGATGATCTGTGATATTCACTTGTGGGAAAAAACCATCGACCAAGGTTTGTTGCACTTCTTGTTGAGTCAATTCGGTTTTAAGCGTTGTACCGAGCAGTTTTGAACCGCGACTTGGTACCACAATCGGTACGGAATGTAGGGCACTGTCATTCAGAAGCGCCTCTTTGGCATCTCGGCAAGCGTGCGTCATCGCTTGTACTTGCCAAGGGGCTAATTCTTTACCTTCTTGCGCCAATTTCATTTTTAAACGGTAAGCAAGGGCAAGGTCCATGTTGTCGCCGCCAAGTAAAATGTGCTCACCAACCGCAATCCGATTGAGCGTTAAGTTACCAGCGTCTTCAGTCACTTCCACTAAGGATAAATCAGTGGTTCCCCCACCAATATCAACCACGAGAACAATGTCACCCACCTTGACTTCATCGCGCCACGCATCGTGGCTATTATCTATCCAACTGTATAAAGCCGCTTGTGGCTCTTCAAGCAGCGTTAATTGCTCAAAACCAACGTTGCGTGCTGCTTCAGCGGTTAAATCTCGGGCGGCTGGATCAAATGAAGCGGGTACTGTTAACGTGACATCTTGTGTAGCTAAGGGGAAGTCAGGGTGAGCGTGATCCCAAGCGCTTTTTAAATGCTCTAGATAGCACTCAGTGGCTTTTAATGGCGAGATCTTTTCCACTTCATCGCTGCTACCCACGGGTAAAAATGCATCACGTCGATTGATGCCACCATGACATAGCCATGATTTGGCACTGGCGACTAAACGAATCGGTGTCTTACTACCAAGGTTGCGCGCAATGGCACCGACTAAAGCTTTTGGCTCGGACGACCAAGGCAAAACGCGTGCGGCAGGGCTCATCTCATGTTCATGAGGCTGGTATAAAAACGAGCCTAATTGATGACGGCTTTCAACCGTACCGGGCGCGGTAAGTTGAGGGATGCTCATTACTGAAACGCGAGCGTTTTCATCCTGTGTATCAACATAAGAGAGCACGCAATGTGTTGTGCCTAAGTCAATACCAATACTAAATTTTGGCGCTGTCTGTTCCATTACAATTCAACCTCGGCAGGGGCGATGATTGAAGCATCATACTGTTCAGCCAATTTAGGCAAAGTGATAGCTGTTGCTTTCCAGCCTTTATGGACTAAGGTGCCATTAAAGGGTGCTGAACCTGTTACATTACCCGTCAAGCGAACTTCTTGCGGGTTGAAATCGGCTTCAATGGTAATTCGGCTCTCTTCATCTTCGCCGCGAATGGGCGTGAGCTGAATGTAATCTTGTAGGACTTTTTTGCCACCTGCGTGGATCACGCGCGCCGCGGCTCCAACTTCCTCATCTGAAAAAGCGGTGACATCTTCATTTAAGAAGTCAATCAGACGAGCTTCTTGCTGCATTAACGACAAAAGTTGTAGGGCGGAATCGGTTGGCGCTGTCGCTAATTTAGATTCGACTTCAACTACGCGCTCAATCACTTTTTCTACTTCTACGATTTTTTCGACTTCAACAATCGTTTCAACCGGCTTTTCGACTTCGACAATTTTCTCGACAGGTTTTTCAACAACTTTCTCAACGACTTTTGATTTGCGTGATACCACAATGAGAAGTAGCAAAAGGCTTGATGCACTGAGCCCAGCATGCAGCATATCAAAGGTGGTAGGGATCATATTTAAATCGAAGTTCATCACAATTCTCTTTACACAATGAAGTAGGCGTGGGAATTCTCGTGAGCCTACGGTGAATAGACTTAAAAATAGGGGCGCAGCTTACCATATTCAAGGCGAATACAGGATAGAAAGTCCGCATCATCACGTTTAAGCTAAAGTGATTGCTTGCGTTTTGAGCAGTATCAATCATTAATTCTCTATTCTGGTTCAACTTTAAGATTAATTGGTTAATAAATTGGTGACTGGCTATTGATTTACCTACTTTTATAAGAGTAATTTGAGTCCTGAGTCCTGAGTCCTGAGTCCTGAGTCCTGAGTCCTGAGCCACGGAGAGGCTGTTATGTTAGAGAGCGACAAAAAGGTGATCTACCCTTTATGTATTTCAATTATTACCTTAATGATGACAGCGTCAGTCATCTCATTACTCTACATTAATCAAAAGAATCATATTGTCATGTTGTTTGATAGCCACGCTGAACATCAAGCAAGCATATTAGACACGTTGGTTGGAAATGATGTCAGTTTTATTGGTTCGGCTGCCAATTTTTTGCATGCTACCGAGGGGGGTAATGTGCAAGGATTTGACGTTTTTGCCCATGGGGTTATGTCAACATCCTACAGCCTTATCGGTTTGCAATGGTTAGCGAAAGTAACGAAAGATGATGCTGACGAATTTGTAACATTAATGAGGGATCGTTTGCCTCAATTTGAGTTATTTACAGTACCTAAAGCGGGTCAAAAGGTGATTGGATTTTCTGAAGAGAATGAACAACCCGTTTATGTTCTGAGTGATATTTATCCTCAAACCAAAAGTAACCTTGAATTGCTCGGCTTCTATTCGCTACGTCCTCGCTTTCAAAGAATTGCTGCACATATTGAGAGTACGGGGCTACCTGCTATATCCGATAAGGTCCGCCTATTGCAAGATGGCATAGAAGCACACCACAAAAAGGATGGATTATTGGTATATCATCCCGTTTTTAGCTACAACAAACAGGAAATGATTGGTGTGGTAGTGGGTGTTATTCGACTCTCTACTTATTTTGATGGATTGGTGAGCCGCACGGCATCCGATCATCGATTGTATATGAAAGTAACCGATCTCGGATTTGATGCCGAAGATGATCCGATTCTATTCCAAAGCCCAGATTGGGATTCAATCAAAGGCATAGAAATAGAGAAACGCTTATCTCTGCCTAACCGTGATTGGAAAATTGATTTTAAGTTCTCAGAACCAATAGCGAGCAACATACAGTGGATTTTAGTGGCGCTCAGCGTCGGTGGTTTAATTATTTCGATCTTGTTAGGTTATGTTGTCTATTTGTTGATGAGAGAAAAACTTCATCTTAGCGAGATGCTAGAAGAACGTACTGAAGAACTGCGCTTTTTAGCGGACCACGATAGTTTGACTGGGTTGTATAACCGACGTGCATTCGGACGTTTACTGCAAGAGAACGTCTTACAGAAAAAAGCTTTTTCGTTGGTAATGTTTGATGTCGATGATTTTAAACTGATTAATGACAACCATAGCCACATTGCAGGCGATGAGATGCTAATACATATCACAACGGTTATTTCACGTCATATGGGAAATAATGATGTTTTAGCTCGGTTAGGTGGGGACGAATTTTGCATTATTTGTGAATTGTCAGAACTTCAACCTTTGCAGTGTTATTTAGAAACGTTACGAGCGGCTGTTGAATCAACTGGATATGAGTTCATGGATGAGGTGCTGTATTGCACGCTCAGTATTGGGGCGGCGATCAATCATACTTATGATCAAGAGTCTTTATTACATTTGGCAGACAGTAAGTTATACGAAAGTAAAGAAAATGGCCGCAACCGAGTTTCAATCGCCCAATAACTGTCCGAACGAAAGGGCGAGAATCGAGTTTTTGAGAGGAGTCGAGTAAGATAACGTTCTTTGACTACTTATATTTAAAGGATACGCCTGAACAATGAACTATAACCGAGTTGTCTGCTTCGATTTAGAAATGTGCTGCTGGAATGAAAATGGGGTTGGGACAACGGGTGAAATCATTGAAGTGGGTTTAGCTGAAATTGATGTGCAGTTGGGCACGATTGTGAAGCGCGCTCAATATTATGTCAGGCCAGAGCAAGACGAAATTTCGCTGTTTTGTAGTGAGTTAACCGGGATAACTCCGCGTAAAATTGAAAAACAGGGGCGACCACTCGCGGGTGTCATTCAATCAATGGTCAAGAACTTTGGCGGCCCAAACAAGATTTATGTTTCGTGGGGGCGTGATGACCAAATTTTAGCTAAAGAGTGTGAGCAGAAGGGGATCGTTATGCCTTTTAGCGAGTTCATCAACCTAGCAACGCTCTACCGTATTCAGCAGAGAATGAAAGAAAAACGTATTGGTCACCGCGCCGCACAAGAAGTGCAAGGTATTGAGTGGGAAGGGCGACAGCACTCCGCTTATGTTGATGCCTACAACCTTGCGAAATTGGCGTTAACGATGTTGTAATCCGCTCTATTTTTGAGCGGAAAGTTTAGCACGGATAAATTCACTGTGGTCGACATACAATAATTCTGCCGCTTTGCGGATCACCGCCTCTTCGAGTGGGTCTATCTCACCGTCCGCGTGCGCCACTTGCCACATCGCCTTGATAAGTTCATATCGCGTATCTTGCGAGAGCTCGCGTAATTGTGAAGTGAAATCATACAATGAAGCTGACTGTTTGACGCTTTGTTCTGCCCGAATGAGCAGTTCCGTGGTTTCTGTATCATCTAACGCTAATAGTCGTTTAACTAATTGAAACTTAGCGTCATTTTCTCGTGTGTCAATTTGATGATCGGCTCCTGCCACTTCTCTGAGCAAACAAGCAATCGCTAGGTTGGGGTTAGTGTTGGAGCGCTGGCCTAAATCTTCTCCTTCCAAGAGTTGCTTGAATAGCGATGTAATGGCATTAAACATAAAAAAACCTACTGAAAATTTCGAGTCATTATTGTTTAAATAGTGGCGTATTGAGCAAAACACAAGTCAGAATAAAGTGAGATTCTAAATATCACGAGATTCATCTTCATCGTTCTCGTGATAAAAATCATTCGGATCTTGAGGAACGCTAGGGTCTTCTAGTATTTCAATGACTTCTGAACTTGAGTATTCATGCCCCATCAGGAAAAGCGCTAACATGGCATCGGCTTTGGATTTATTGTCCGCTTTTTCTAGCAAAATTTCTTCAAAGCGTCGCCGTATCATGGCAATCTCATGTTCAACAAAACCGCGACCTTCTTCCTCTCCTTCACCTTCCTCGGGCGCATTATCAAACTCCAGAAACAGAAAATGGCCGTCCAATTGTGTGTCAATAAGACGTTCAGGCAACCAAGCCTCACCCATCACCAATTCTGGATCGGTGTTATCGGGTAGGGAATCGAGTATGTGTTTCAGTTCAGATGCTTTCACAGTTTTATCGTTTCAGTAATCATGTCGCTATTGTAGCGGCGATTTTCTTATAAACATAAGAAATCCTGATCCGATTGCCCAATTTTAAATCGCTTAATCATACGAACGATGGCAAAACATACCGGAATCGAGGAGGAAGCGAATAAATGCTCGCCGTTTGTGAAAGGATAACTGATTGCAGGAGCGTTGATTATGCTACAATCCGCTCAGTTTTATGTAATGAAATGAATAGGAAATGCTTTGACCTCGTCACAGCCCAATCAACACAAGTCAATGAACGCTAGCAGCAACAGTGCGGCATCTCTGCGCAATGCATTGAAAGAATGCATGATGCGTGATCGTTTTCGTCTGAGTAAACGCATCTCTGGTGCGAGCAAAATAAAAAATGAGCAAGCCAAACATGCCGTTTTTGATCAAATTGCGCTCGATATTGCTCAGTCAATGATGGTGGCGCAGCAGCGTCTCAACAACCGCGTTACCATCGACTACCCTGATTTATTGCCCGTAAGCCAAAAACGCGATGATATCGCCAAAGCGATTGCTGAAAACCAAGTGGTAATTGTGGCGGGTGAAACAGGGTCAGGCAAAACGACTCAGTTACCCAAAATTTGCGCAGAACTTGGGCGCGGTAAATATGGCCTGATTGGCCATACGCAACCACGTCGTCTTGCTGCGCGTTCGGTCGCGAGCCGAATAGCGCAAGAGATGGAAACAGAACTGGGTGGCTTTGTTGGCTATAAAGTTCGTTTTAACGATCAAATTTCCGAGCAGACTCAGATCAAATTGATGACTGACGGGATATTGTTGGCCGAAATCCAGCATGATCGTTTTCTCAATCAGTACGACACCATCATTATCGATGAAGCGCATGAGCGCAGCTTAAATATCGATTTTATCTTAGGTTATTTGAAAGAACTGCTGCCGCGTCGTCCGGATCTCAAAGTCATCATTACTTCGGCCACCATCGATCCTGAACGCTTCTCTAACCATTTTAGCGGTGCGCCTATCATTGAAGTGTCGGGTCGTACTTATCCGGTCGATACGCGTTATCGACCACTGCTTGGTGAAGAGGACGCAGACCGCGATCAACTTGAAGGTATTTTTGAAGCCGTCGATGAACTCTGTACTGAAGGACTTGGCGATATTCTGATCTTCATGAATGGTGAACGAGAAATTCGTGATACGGCCGATGCGCTCAGTAAACGTAACTTACGTGATACTGAAATTGTGCCGCTTTATGCACGATTATCCGCCGGAGAGCAGAATAAAATCTTTCAGCCCCATATAGGGCGGCGCATTGTTTTAGCCACCAACGTGGCAGAAACATCCCTTACCGTTCCGGGTATCAAATATGTCATCGACCCTGGTACGGCGCGTATCAGCCGTTATAGCTACCGCACCAAAGTCCAACGTTTGCCGATTGAACCAATTTCTCAAGCGAGTGCAAATCAGCGTAAAGGACGTTG
Organism: Vibrio anguillarum; assembly: GCF_001989995.2. Taxonomy (GTDB): domain Bacteria; phylum Pseudomonadota; class Gammaproteobacteria; order Enterobacterales; family Vibrionaceae; genus Vibrio; species Vibrio anguillarum. The sequence goes on along the minus strand of NZ_JAHGUP010000017.1, from coordinate 70,532 downwards.
TGGCCGTGTTGAAGAAGGGATCTGCATACGCCTCTATTCCGAAGAGGATTTTCTTTCACGCCCAGAATTTACCGATCCGGAAATACTGCGTACCAACTTAGCCTCGGTTATTTTACAAATGACCGCACTTGGGCTGGGTGATATTGAAGCATTCCCGTTTGTGGAAGCGCCGGATAAACGCAACATTCAAGATGGTGTGCGTTTGCTTGAAGAGCTTGGTGCGATTGTTCCTGATACCAATAAAAATGGTCACGACAGCAAAAAGCAGTTGACGGATATGGGGCGCAAATTAGCACGCTTGCCGATTGATCCCCGTTTGGCGCGTATGGTGCTCGAAGCGCCAAAGCTTGGCTGCGTAAAAGAGCTGATGGTGATTGCCGCTGCACTTTCGATTCAAGACCCACGTGAACGCCCATCAGATAAGCAACAAGCCTCAGATGAGAAACATCGCCGATTTTTTGATGAAGAGTCCGATTTCCTGAGCCTAGTGAATTTGTGGAACCACATTCAAACTGAGCAAAAAGCGTTAAGCAGCAGCCAATTTCGTAAGCAGTGTAAACAAGATTACCTCAATTATTTGCGGGTACGCGAATGGCAGGATGTCTACTTCCAAATTCACCAATCGATGCGTGAAATGGATTACAAATTGAACGACGAACCGGGCAATTACCAAAATATCCACAGTGCAATTTTGGTTGGTTTACTGTCGCACATCGGTATCAAAGACCAAGAGAAAAATGAATACCAAGGGGCTCGTAACGCCCGCTTTAATATCTTTCCCGCTTCTGGTCTGTTTAAAAAGCAGCCCAAGTGGGTGATGGTCGCCGAATTGGTGGAAACCTCTAAACTGTGGGGGCGTATTGCAGCTAAAATCCAGCCTGAATGGGTGGAACCGCTGGCACAGCATTTGATTAAGCGTAGCTACAGCGAACCGCATTGGTCAAAAAAACAAGCCGCCGTCATGGCCTATGAAAAAGTGATGTTATATGGCATTCCTATTGTGCCTAAACGTTTGATTAACTACAGCACCATTGACGAGCCACTATGTCGTGAGATTTTCATTCGCAGCGCATTAGTTGAAGGTGATTGGGAAACCAAACATGCGTTTTTCAAGCAAAACCGTCGCTTATTGCTTGAAGTCGAGGAGCTTGAGCATAAATCTCGCCGCCGCGATATTTTGATTGATGATGAACAGCTTTTCGAGTTCTACGATCAGCGAGTCGCAACGGATGTGGTCTCTGGGCGTCATTTTGATGCGTGGTGGCGAAAAGCCAGCAAAGCCACCCCAGATCTACTCAACTTTGAAAAAGAGATGCTATTTAAAGGTGATACTAGCCACATCACTGATTTAGATTATCCCAACTTTTGGCACCAAAACGGTATTAAACTGAAGCTCAGCTATCAATTTGAACCTGGAGTAGATAGTGACGGTGTCACGGTGCATTTGCCATTGCCGATTCTAAATCAAATTGAACCGACAGGGTTTGATTGGCAGATCCCCGGGTTACGTCATGAATTGGTTGTTAGCCTGATCAAGTCGTTGCCTAAAACACTGCGCAAAAACTTTGTACCGGCACCTAACTATGCGGATGCGTTTTTATCTCGTGTCACACCGATGGAATTGCCTTTATTGGATGCGATGGAAAAAGAGTTAAGACGCATGACGGGCGTCGAGGTGAAGCGTGAAGATTGGAAGTTAGAGCAAGTTCCGGATCATTTAAAAATCACTTTTCGCGCGGTGGATCATAAAAATCGCAAACTCAACGAGCATAAAGATTTATATCAGCTGAAAGAGAGTTTGAAAGAGAAAGTACAAGAAACACTATCTCAAGTGGCAGACGATGATATTGAACAGCAAGGTTTGCATACGTGGAGCTTTGGTGAATTACCAAAAGTTTACCAACAAAAGCGCGGCGGTTTCGAGGTTAAAGCCTATCCAGCGTTAGTGGATAGTAAAGAGAGCGTCGAAATTAAGCTTTTTGAGACCGAGCAAGAACAACTCAATGCAATGAAAGCAGGGCAACGGCGTCTGATTTTGCTGAACGTTCCTTCACCGATTAAATATCTGCACACCAATTTACCGAACAAGTCAAAATTGGGGCTCTACTTTAACCCGTATGGCAAAGTACTGGACCTGATTGATGACTGTATTGCTTGTGGGATTGATAAGTTAATTGAACAGCAAGGCGGTTTAGTGTGGGAGCCGGAGCAGTTTGAGGCACTGAAAGAGTTTGTGCGCGCTGAATTGGGCGATACTGTGGTCGATATCGCTCAACAAGTGGAGACGATTCTTACCACGGCATTCAACATTAATAAAAAGCTGAAAGGGAAAATCGATTTTACGATGGCCTTTGCGTTATCGGATATCAAAGCGCAGATCGAAGGTTTGATCTTTAAAGGCTTTGCCACCGAATGCGGCTGGAAGCGTTTGCCGGATATTCTGCGTTACATGCGCGCGATTGAACGTCGGATGGAGAAGTTACCCATTGATCCAAATAAGGATCGTTTGCACATGTTGAAAATTGAAGCGGTAACCAATGATTACAAAGCGCTACTAAACAAGATACCTCGTGGTGCAGAAGTACCTGAAAATGTTAAAGAGATCCGTTGGATGATTGAAGAGCTTCGCGTGAGTTTATTTGCTCAGCAACTTGGCACTCCTTATCCAGTTTCAGATAAACGTATAAAAAATGCGATTGATGCTTGTTAGGTATAAGATTTGCATCTAACCAACAGTTCACTATAATTTGACGCTATGTGGCAATCGGTCGCCGTTTTGAGGCCACTGCCAAATTAAATAAAGAAGGTTCATCATGAAAAAGACTTTAATCGCACTGGCGCTGATCAGTACATCTTCAATGGCGTTTGCTGACTCTTGGATTTATGGCGGCGCATCGGTAGGCCAATCGGATTTGAATGGTAAAAGCGGTACTTCGTACAACATTCATGCCGGTACGGGTATTCTTCCTCTGATTGGCCTCGAAGCGGGTTACACCGACCATGGCAAATTTGAAGTCAGTGCCACGAATGAAATCGCGGCCTCTTCTGTTTATTTTGCGGTAAAGCCAAGCATTGATTTTGGCCCTCTGCATGTGTATGCCAAGGGTGGTTTGCATTCTTGGGATAAAAAATTAAACAGCAATAAAATAGATGATGGTTTTGACATCATGTACGGTGTAGGCGCTGAATACTTCCTGATGGGGCCCATTTCAGTTGGTGCAAGTTACATGAATTACACTCTGGGCGATGACGATATTGGTACGGTTTCATTCAACGCGACCTTCCACTTTCTTTAATCTAGTCACTCAATCGCTTTCAACCACTTCTTGCTCGTTAGTAGCAAGAAGTGGTTTTTTATTTGAGCAGTATGGTGTGGTGTACATTCTCAAGTACGCCAGTAACTGAAAGCAAAGCGCGACCAGTGATTGATGATGTAGTCAATAAATGCCTGAGTTCGCTCAGGAAGAAAACGTCTCTGAGGGTGCAGCAAATAAACATCCGCTCCTTCAATCTGCCAATTAGGCAATAATGGCACTAATCGTTTCTCCTCTAACTCCTTATCAATTAATCCTCTAGGTAACCTTGCAATACCCATATTCATGAATGTGGCTTGCAAAATCGTATCAATTTCCTCAGAGCTAATACGTGCCTGAGGGATAAATTGAAAACGTTCTTTGCTTTGCTGATGTTCAAATATCCACGCTTGTTTGGTATTTAAAGTGAGTAGTGGCAGAGAAAGTAATTGCTCTGGATGTTTTAGCAGCAAAGAGACCGAGTAGTCAGGGCTTGTGCATAACACGGAAGGGTTATTAGCTAGTTTGCGCGCAACCCAATCGGATTGAGGTTGTGGACCAAAACGTAGCGCTATATCAAGGTCGTGCTGGGTATGATAATCCAGCCCTGCACCGACTTGAATACGAATGTTGACTTTAGGATGTTGCTGACAAAATTCCAGTGCTAATGGACTTAGCTGATGCCGAATGGGTAGGATTGGCGCGTTAATGACGATCTCGCCTCTAAACTCTTGTTTGGCTTTTAAAGCTTGTGCTTGTTTATCTTCTATTTGGCTAAATAGGTTGGCATAGGTTTCAAACAAATGCTCGCCTTCTTTCGTTAGTACCACTTCTTTACTGTTTCTGATCAGTAGAATGCTGCCAATATCTTGCTCCAACTGCTGAATTCTGCGGCTCAAAGTGCTGGTGGACAAGGCTTTTTGTTTTGCTGCCAGCGTAAAATTGCCACATTTCACTACCGTTAAAAAGAGTGATAAATCATCAAGTTTCATCATTAATCCCATTTATGCAATAAGCCATCCCATTCTATCCTATTTTAGGATGTGCACTATTACGTTATCGTGTCGGTCGCGCATTCTAATCAAGTTCATATGAGGGGCACATGCCTACCGATTCAACTTATTCGGCTAATCCGAAAATTATTTTTGCCAGCGTTGCTTTAGTCATCGCTTTAGGCTCGCTTGAAAAAAGCATCGTTACCACACCATTGGCTCTTATTGGGCAAGATCTCTCGGCAGGACAAGCATTAACATGGGTGATTACTGCTTATCTATTAGCATCGACCGCTGTATTGCCCGTCTACGGTAAACTGAGCGACTTGTTCGGACGAGTTCGGATGCTAAATGTCAGCATCGTGATCTTTATGTTGGGTTCCGCGCTGTGTACCTTTGCTTTTGATCTACCCAGTTTAATTGGTGCTCGTGTGATTCAAGGGATTGGCGGTGGAGGCTTAATAGCTCTGGCATTTACTGTTATCGCCGATTCAATTCCTGCGCGCGAAGTGGGCAAGTACCAAGGTTATATTTCAGCGGTTTATGCGGTGTCCAGTATTGCAGGGCCACTGCTTGGCGGCTATTTTGCTGACTACCTCAGTTGGCGGTGGGTATTCGGTATTAATTTACCGTTAGGGTTGGTGGCACTTTACATGGTTAACCGCTATTTGAAGCATCTCAATAAACGCAGAGATAGTCGCTTTGATTGGGTGGGAGCAGCGTTACTCATGAGTGCGACGACTTTGCTGCTGTTATTACTTTCTTCACATTCATTTATCCCTACTGGCTGGGGCGCGTTTGCATTACTGGCGTGTTTAGTTGCTTTGGTGGTTGTTGAACGCAGAGTGAGTGATCCTATTTTACCGGCGCGTTTAGCACGTCTTCCGAATTATCTGACCGCGATTGTTCTTATTATGGGGTCGCAAATGCTGATGTTTGCGCTTTTGGTTTATTTGCCGCTGCAGTTTCAGTGGCAAAAAGGACTCACTCCGTCAGAAAGCGGTGCCATTATGGTGATCTTCATGGTCTGTATTACCTCTGGCGCTTATGTGGGTGGGAAGCTCATCGCGAAGTTTGGTCGTTATAAGATGTTAGTGATCGTCGGTTTTGCTTTGGCTATGGCTGCATTGTGGCAAGTTCATTACGATATGTGGGTGAAATTTGCATTGGGTTTTGCGGGTATAGGTATTGGTTTAACCTTACCGGCCTTAGGCGTTGTTGTACAAAGTGTCTTACCCGCACGTGATCGCGGCATTGGCATGTCACTGTTTAATTTTGGACGAGAACTCGGCGGTGCACTCGGTGTTGCGTTCTGTTCCGCGCTCTTTTATCTGAGAGTGCCGAGCGAAGTCATGGTTGCTGAACACGGTGCCGAGCAGGCCGGCGTTTCCACTCAGGCATTATCACAAGGTTTTAGCTTGGTTTATATTGGCATGAGCGTACTAGCGTTACTGGCGATGTTACTGACAGTATGGCGCTTGCGTAAAGATGCATTGATGAAAAGTTCATCATGAATTCCTGCGTGTTATTGAGCGTTAACTAAGTGTAAAAAAAGCAGCGATTTAAGCTGCTTTTTAAGTTTGGCGCTAAAGGTATCTATTCTTTAGGTGGTCTTGGAAATATTGAGCGTTAAGCACATCCCCAGTCGCTTGTTTCACCAATTCATCGGTTGTTAATAGGCTACCTTTTTGCCAAATATTATCGGCAAGCCAAGTAAATATTGGTGATAAATCACCACTGCGAATGGCGGCATCAACATCCACCGTTTTCTTCATCGCAGCCATAAACTGCGCAGCATACATCGCGCCAAGTGTATAACTTGGGAAATAACCGAAAGAGCCATCTGTCCAGTGGATGTCTTGCATACAGCCGTTTTGGTCATTTCCTTGGGTAGAAAGGCCGAGGTAAGCCTGCATTTTGTGATCCCATAGCTCAGGCACATCGGTATGTTTGATATGACCATTGATCAAATCACGTTCAATTTCATAACGTAAAATGACATGCGCTGGATAAGTGAGCTCGTCGGCATCGACACGAATAAAGCCTTTTTCAGCGCGAGTGTAGATCTTCTGGAAATTCGCTTGTGCAAATACTTTATCTTCACTACCTGAAAAATAGCGGGCGGCTAGGGTGGCTAAGTGCTCAATAAAGGGTTCACTGCGGCCCATCTGCATTTCAAAGAAGAGCGATTGAGATTCATGAATACCCATCGAACGCGCTTCTCCTGCTGGTGTACCAGCAAGATGTTTAGGCAAGCCTTGCTCATAACGTGCGTGGCCCGTTTCATGGACAATGCCCATTAGAGACTGAATAAACTCCGACTCATTATAACGAGTGGTGATCCGAACATCGGTTGGAACACCGCCGCAAAAAGGGTGAACGCTTTCATCAAGGCGACCGTGTTTAAAATCAAACTGAAGTAGTTTCATGACTTCTAAGCCTAGCGCCTTTTGCTTTTCAGCAGGGTAATGGCCAGTCGGTATGATGATCTCTTCGGCGCGCTGCTTCTCTATGACTTGATCGATTAACGTTGGCAGCCAAGTTTTAACATCGCTGAAAACAGCGTCCAATGATTGAGTGGTTGTACCCGGTTCGTAAAGATCGAGCATCGCATCATAAGGCGTTAAACCTGTAGCATCAGCGCGGATCTGCGCTTCTTGCTGTGAGAGTGTGACCACCTCAGCCCAGTTTTTCTCAAAACCGACCCAATCATTGTTTTTGCGTTGGGTACGCCAAGCATGTTCACACTTTGAACCAGCAAGAGATTTCGCTTGCACCAAAGCTTCAGGCAGTACGTTTGCCTGCTGCCAGTGGCGTTTGAGTTCACGCAGAGTTGCTTTTTGCTCATCGTCCAATGGCTCATTTTGTGCTTTATCAAACCATTCAGCCAATTGAGGTTGAGTATGTAAACTATGAATATGAACGGACAATTGCGCCATCGCTTCCGAGCGAGCTTGAGCGCCGCCAGCAGGCATTACTGCGGCTTGATCCCAGCCACAAATAGCCGCTAAATGATTGAAATGTGAAGTTTTCTTAGAGTGTTGAACTAATTGATTGAATGCATCCATGGAATTAGCCTTCCGTGACGTAAAAGAGGAGTTAGTGTAGCAACCATTAAGTGTCTAACCAAGGCCATCCAAGTCAATTAAGGTGAAAGAGCGTGACCCAAACCGACAAGGCTGTGAGTATTTCATTATTTTCTTATCCATTGAAAACTGTTAAAGACTTTATAAAAGAGCTCAGGTATAAAAAGGCAAACGATGACATTTCTTTTATACAAGGACGGGTATGTATATCCAAAACGTTGAAGCCTTTCTGATCGCAATTACTATATTAACGCTAACTCCAGGGCTAGATACGGCACTGGTGATTCGTAACACATCACGAGCAGGGTTCACTGACGGCAGCATAACAAGTTTGGGTATTTGCATGGGACTATTTGTGCATGCGACCTTTTCCGCCGTCGGTATTTCGGCGATTTTGGCACAATCGGCAGAGCTGTTTCATGTGGTTAAAATGATTGGTGCGGCGTATTTAATTTGGCTGGGGCTATCCAGCTTAAAAGCGTTGCTGAAAAATAGCCAAGGTATGCAGGTTACGGCCATTTCACACAGTGAATTCACGCTGAAGCGGTCAATGCGTGAAGGTTTTCTTTCCAATGTGTTGAACCCTAAAACGGCGGTATTTTATCTCGCATTTTTGCCACAATTTATTAACCCAGAATATTCTCCGTTGTTGCAATCGCTTTTGATGGCTGCCATTCATTTTGTTATCGCTATGTGTTGGCAGTGCGGTTTAGCGGGCGCATTGAGCTTTGCAAAAAACTTACTCAAGAATGCGTCGTTTATGAAATGGATGGAAGGGACAACAGGTGTTGTGCTCGTTGCGCTTGGGGTGAAATTGCTACTAGAAGATGAAGCGGCTTAAGAAGTTGCTCTTTAGTCACCTAAAGTTGCCGATAAGCACTGCCACATGCTTATCGGCTGGCAAACGATTAATGTTGGGTTTGAGCATCACGCGTAAAAGGTGCTGACTGTTTTTCAAAAAACAGCTTGGTCTCTTCAAGCACAATATGGCGTAATGCGATTAATCCGATCAGATTAGGGATAGCCATTAAACCGTTAACGATATCAGCAATAATCCAAATCATATCAAGGTGCAAGAACGCACCTGATGCCACCAAACCGATAAAAATCAGCTTATAAGGCATCACTGCTTTGGTGCCAAACAAAAACACCACGCAGCGCTCACCGTAATAGTTCCAGCCTAAAATCGTCGTAAAAGCAAAAAACATCAAACCAATAGAGACCATCATAGGGCCTAAAGTTTGCGCATTTAAGCCCACGGCAAATGCATAGGTTGTCATGGCGGCACCAGAAAAATCACTTTGCCATGCTCCAGTTAAAATCAGCGCAAGCCCGGTCATGGTGCAAATAATGATGGTGTCAAAGAAAGTACCAGTCATTGAAATCAACCCTTGTTTTACGCAAGAGTCAGTTTTCGCTGCCGCCGCAGCCATTGGCGCGCTGCCAAGACCAGATTCATTAGAAAATACACCGCGCGCAATCCCTGATTGAATCGCCAGCATGATGCTCGCTCCTAAGAAACCACCGGTCGCGGCTGTGGAAGTGAAAGCAGAAGTGATAACTAAACTGATGGCCGTGAGTAATTGATCGCTGTTGCTGATGATCACACTCAAACACGCAAGGATGTAAAAAAGGGCCATGGCAGGTACCACTTTCCCTGCTACTTTTGCAATTGATTGAATACCACCGACCGTGACAAATGCGACTAACAGCGTTAGAACCACTGCTGATATTTCGCGTGACACACCAAAAGAGATTTCAGTAGCATCTAAAATCGCGTTGACTTGTGGGAATGTACCGATGCCGAAACAAGCGACGCCGATGGCAAATAGGGCGAATAAAACCGCCAAAGTTCGCGAGCCCACGCCATATTGCAGGTAATACATCGGGCCACCAACCATTTGGCCTTTGTCATCCACTTGACGATACTTTACTGCCAGTAAACATTCAGCGTATTTGGTCGCCATACCAAACAGCGCGGCTAACCACATCCAAAATAGCGCGCCTGGCCCACCGAGCTTAATCGCTGTCGCTACGCCAACGATATTACCGGTTCCAATCGTCGCGGAAAGTGCGGTACATAAGGCGGCAAAGCTTGATACATCGCCTTGTTTAGCGGCGTCTTTGTCTTTACTAAACACCATCTTAAGTGCGGTAGGTAAATGTCGAAATTGGATAAGACCGAGACGAAACGTAAAATAGATGCCTGTACCGACCAATAAAATTAAAAGTGGTGGTCCCCAGACAAAGTTGTCTATAGATTCAAGAATAGATTGCAGGTTGTTCATTAGTTCCCCTTAATAAAACGACAGTTAAGGAGAAGAGGGAAAGGGCAGTAATCTGAAAAGATCCCACAAAAAGATCACAGCAGGCCGGTGGTTAAGAAACCACACCTATATATGATTGTAACTTTCCACTCCTCTGTCCTTTTGCCTGAGAGTTTCACCCCAAATAGGGTTTGCTCCTTCGGCGACCGATTAAACGGTTCTCTCCAGAGGTTCCTCCAACTACAGTCCTCGCCAGCTCTCATAAGAGAGAGCATTAGCACCTGAAAGATTTACTTCTTCGGCGAGCCTGTTTACTCATACTTTGAATAAACTAAGGCTACTCTCCTGCAGTCTTCATCGGAACTGATGGTAAGTGTGCTTACCATCAAGGCGAGATATGTTACATAAAGCGTTTTTCAAGACAAGAAAAATTGTGCTTTTGATCTCAATTTACTGCCGTTTGATGGTTTGTTAACCACTATTGAACGTGAATGTAGGATGAGCGGTGAAAACTTTACGCTTGTTGTCGATTGTTCTACTTTTTTCTGACTTATCGCATGTTATAAATGATATACACTACGTTGGAGGATAGGCTTATGACACGACTCATCACCATTATTTTATTGATCGCCATTGCTTTTATTTTTATTCGTTATCGTACCAACGAAAAGTTGCAAAAAGGGGTGGTGGTTTCTTTACTCACTGCTTTTGTCATTTATGCTGCCTCAATTGTGATTACTGAATTAACTCGCTGAGATAGATAGGAGCGAAAGAGTGAACAAACAGACGGACATTGATGCACAAGACGATGTCGTAGTGATTGAAGAACGAGACAAACGCACCTACGTCTACATCGCGTTAGCAGGGGTGTTGGGGTTAGCATTAGGTGGCTTAATCGGTTCAAGTATCACCACGAATAACTGGCAAAAAACATACCATCAGCTAGAAGAAAAATATGAACAGCTCACCCAAGATAAAAGCCAATTAGCTGAAAAAGTGCAATTAAAAGTCGCCAGTGTCGACGCTGAAGTAGCAAATAAACTTCAACAAGCATTAGAAGAGCAACAAAAGCAGTTTCAGCAAGAGCTGGATCAAGCACAGAGCCAATACCAAGCGTTAATGGCAGAAAATAAAGCGCTGCAAGCTAAGCTTAATACACAGGAAAATGCACTAGTGCAAGTTGAGAACAAAAATTCTAAATTAAATCGGCAAGCCGATATGCAAGCAACGATTTTTGAACGTTCACGCGAACTGTTCCAACGTGAATTGAAAATTAAGCAAGAGCTAGAAGCGCTGCAAAAAGAGAAAGAAAGTTTAGTACCTAAGCTAAAAACGCTCAAAATCGATTGTGATGTCTACTTAGAAGGTAAGTCGTGGGATGCAAAATCAGACGCATGTGATAAGCAAGATGAAGCGAATTCAAGAATTAGCCAAATCGATCAGATGATCCAAGTTCACCGCATGGATTTAGAACAAATCAAAGCGTTAACGGAAAATATAGGTTTATAATTTATACAAATCCCACCAATGTTTCTTTAGCAGGCCTCGCGAAAATGAGGCCTGTTTTATCGTAAGGCTTATTCGGTCAAATACGTTGTTAGGAATTCTGCAATCTTCACCATATCATTGATCGCAATATACTCTTCGGTGGTGTGAACTTTCGCCATGCCCGTTGACAAATTGACGGTCACTAATCCTTTTTCGTTAAAGTTGTTTGCATCACTGCCTCCACCAGTACGTTTGGTTTTTGGTGCAATCCCAACCGATTCAAAGCTCTTTTTGATCGCAGCGATATGCGGATGCTCTTCATCCAATACAAAGGCGTTGTAAGCACGAGTAGATTCAATCTCAACCTGCGCGCCATGCTTGTGCGCCGCGGCCTGAAAGGTTGACACCATATGTTCAACTTGTAGGCTCAACTTATCATCATTCAATGAGCGGGCTTCAGCGACAATTCTAAGATCAGGCATGACGATATTCGTTGCGCCACCGCCATGAACAAGGCCGATATTCGCCGTGGTTTCCTCATCAATACGCAGCAATTTCATTTGGGTAATCGCATCGGCTGCGACGGCGATAGCGCTGATACCTTCTTCAGGAGCAAGGCCTGCGTGTGCGGGTTTGCCTTTGATATTAACGATGATTTTTTGCTGTCCTGGGGCGGCTTTAACAATGGTTCCTATTGGACCACCAGTGTCGAGCACAATCGCCTTAGCCGATTGAATATGAGACATATCAAAGTGTTTGGAGCCTTGTAGCCCGCCTTCTTCATGGACGGTGAATGCGATTTCAATGGTTTTATGAGGTTGTTTTTGCGCTTTAATCGTTCGGATCGCCTCCATAATGGCCGCAATACCCGATTTGTCATCGCCGCCTAAAATGGTTTCACCGTTAGAGCGAATGACGCCATTTTCAATGACGGGTGTGATACCAATCCCCGGTTTGACGGTATCCATGTGACAGCTCAGTACGACACTGTCATCGAGTTGTCCTGCTAGGCGAGCATAAAGGTTAAAGCCATTGGAAACATGTTCAGGTACGGGCAGTTTTTGGACTGAAAAACCAAGCTCACCCAATTGTTCAGACAGCGTTTCTGCAATCTGTTTTTCGTTACCCGATTCGCTGTCAATTTGAATTAGTTGCAGAAAGTGCTCAACCAAGCGCTGTTCATTTATCATGGTCATTTTGTTATCTCGTAGGAAACAGAAGCCATACCATATCGCGTGTGGATGACGCGATGTTCTGCGATAAATCAAAGAAGCACGACAAAACAACCGAATTTTTCGCTTATATATAGCTAATGACTATTGTTTTAAACTTAATGATTCACCTGTGTTGGCCTAATGTTTTGTTCGTGTAGCTCGACATATAAAAATCATGTGCGCCTAACACCTCGCCCGATTGTGTGTTTTTTGCCAGAGGTAGCGTCGGCTTTTAATAAATGTAGCTAAAATGTTACGCCGTGCTATTTATCTTACTGAGCAACTGGTTATGATTGACTTGTGATTAACGTGGTCAATTAAGAAAAAGTTATTAATATTCAGTCAAATAAAAACAATTTATCTCTGTAAAATTCGCTAATTTGCTATCCTACTGCTCATTAATAGATTTGTGTAACATTTTTATTACATTAACACTGTTTGTTCTCTGCTAAACCGTTTTTCGTTATAGGGTTCATTTTTGCTGAAAATTACGCCATGTTCGCAATACTCAACACAAACGTTAACAAAAAAGGAGCGCGAGATGACCTCAACATTTAACCCATTGGGAACAGACGGTTTTGAATTTGTGGAGTACACCGCGGCTGATCCCGCTGGAATCGCGCAGTTAAAAGAGCTGTTTACTTCTCTTGGCTTTGCTGAGATAGCCAAGCACCGCTCAAAAGAGGCGTGGTTATATCGTCAAGGGGATATCAATTTTATCGTTAACTCTCAACCCCATAGCCAAGCTGCAGCGTTTGCCAAAGTGCATGGACCTTCAGTGTGTGGGATGGCGTTTCGCGTTCATGATGCATCTGTCGCCATGCAGCATGTGCAGGCAAATGGCGGGCGAGAATACAAAACACAAATTGGCCCAATGGAACTGAGCATTCCTGCGATTTATGGAATTGGCGATAGCTTGCTTTATTTTGTCGATCGTTATGGTAGCCAGAGCATTTATGATGTGGATTTCAAGTTCTATGCCGATGCTAATCAACGAATGACCGACGCCAATGTTGGCTTGTTCGAAATTGACCACTTAACGCATAACGTCAAACAAGGCCACATGGACATTTGGTCTGGCTTTTATGAGCGGATTGGTAACTTCCGTGAAATTCGCTATTTTGATATTGAAGGGAAGCTAACTGGGTTAGTTAGCCGCGCAATGACAGCGCCTTGCGGCAAAATTCGCATCCCAATCAATGAATCGTCTGACGATAAATCACAAATAGAAGAGTTTATTCGTGAATACAATGGTGAGGGGATCCAACACATCGCTTTATCCACTGATGATATCTACCAGACGGTACGTACTCTGCGCGAGCGAGGGATGGATTTCATGCCGACACCGGATACTTACTACGAAAAAGTCAGTGATCGAGTTGAAGGGCATCAAGAAGATGTTGATCAGTTAAAAGCGCTGCGGATCCTGATTGATGGTGCACCGATGAAAGATGGAATTTTGCTGCAAATATTTACTCAAACCGTCATTGGCCCAGTCTTTTTTGAGATCATTCAACGCAAAGGCAATGAAGGGTTCGGGGAAGGTAATTTCAAAGCGTTATTTGAGTCGATTGAAGAAGATCAAATTCGACGAGGAGTACTCAGCGATGCATAAATGGATCACATTTCCTCATCGAGAAGGGGTATGTTCAAACCAAGCTCATGCCGACTTCCCGCAACAGGCCATCTATGAAAGAGAAGCAGGACGCAGTGGCTTTTTTGGCCCTGCGGCCCATTTCCATCACCAACATGCACCGACTGGGTGGAGTGAATGGCAAGGTGAGTTAAGGCCGAGAGCCTTTAATTTTAATTTGATCGAGCAAGCCAAACAAAGTTCACCGTGGAGCGTGCCGCACCTATTGCATAATGCACAATGTAAAGTACGAGTATGGAAGCTGGCTCAAGCGATGGATCATTTAGTGCGTAACGCCGATGGTGATGAGTTACTTTTTATTCATCAAGGAAGCGCTGATTTTTATTGCGATTACGGACACTTGAGCGTTTCACAAGGGGATTATGTGTTGATCCCGCGCTCAACCAATTGGCGGCTGGAGCCAAGTGAGCCGATGTTCATTCTAATGATAGAGAATACGGATGCGGCGTATGCTTTGCCAGAAAAAGGGCTAGTAGGGAACCACGCCATATTCGATCCTGCGGTTTTGCAAGTCCCGTCGATTAATCCAGAGTTTAAAGCGCAGTATTCAGAAAAGACCACCCAAGTTCATTTAAAACGTCATGAGAAAATCAGCGTCATTACTTATCCATTTAACCCATTGGATGCAGTAGGTTGGCACGGTGATCTTTCTGTGGTGAAACTCAACTGGCGAGACATTCGGCCGTTGATGTCGCATCGCTATCATTTGCCGCCCTCCGCTCACACAACGTTTGTTGGCCAAGGTTTTGTGGTCTGCACCTTTGTGCCTCGGCCGATTGAGAGTGACCCCGGCGCTTTAAAGGTTCCGTTTTATCATAACAATGATGATTACGATGAAGTGCTCTTCTACCATGCGGGTGATTTCTTTAGCCGCGATAATATTGAAGCTGGCATGGTCACTTTTCATCCTGCCGGGTTTACCCATGGCCCACATCCGAAAGCGTTCCAAGCTGGGCAAGAGTATAAGAAAAAATTTACCGATGAAGTGGCAGTGATGATTGATACGCGGCATGCATTACACTTTAGTGAGGCGGCGCAGCAGGTTGAAAATCAACAGTACGTCTACAGTTGGAAGAGCGAATAAGAATAAGGAAGTGACATCATGAAGTTAGCTACGCTAAAAAACGGCACAAGAGATGGTTTATTGGTCGTGGTCAGCCATGACTTATCAAAATGCGTTGCTGTGCCTGAGATTGCCGAGCATTTACAGCAAGCCTTAGACCGTTGGCAGGAAACCGCACCGATGCTCAGCAAAATTTACACGGCGCTGAATGAAGGCGAATTGCTGCAAGAGATGCTGTTTGATCAAACCTTGTGTCATTCGCCGCTGCCTAGAGCGTATCAATGGGCCGACGGTTCTGCTTACGTTAACCATGTCGAGTTAGTACGAAAAGCACGAGGTGCGGAGATCCCTGAAAGCTTCTGGAGTGATCCGTTAATGTATCAAGGTGGTTCGGATGCTTTTCTTGGACCGCGTGATGATATTCAAATGCAAGATGAAGCATGGGGAATTGATTTTGAAGCCGAAGTGGCTGTGATCACCGATGATGTCAGAATGGGTGCAACCCCAAGTGAAGCGGCGCAAGCGATTCGATTGGTGATGTTGGTAAATGATGTATCGCTGCGTGGTTTGATCCCTCAAGAGCTTGCTAAAGGATTTGGTTTTTTTCAATCCAAACCGTCTTCAGCATTCTCTCCTGTCGCTGTGACACCCGATGAACTAGGCTGCCATTGGGACGGCGGAAAACTCAACCTGCCATTGCTATCAACCTATAACAATAAACCATTTGGTTGCCCCAATGCTGGCGTGGACATGACGTTTGAATTCCCACAGTTAATTGCTCACGCAACAAAAACGCGCCCCTTGTGCGCGGGCACTATTATTGGCTCTGGCACGGTTTCTAATAAACAGGGAACCGATTTTGGCAGTGCGATTGCTGAAGGAGGTGTCGGTTATTCATGCATTGCAGAAGTGCGGATGATTGAAACCATTCGGGACGGTAAACCAAGCACCGAATTTATGAAGTTTGGTGACAGGATAACGTTAGAAATGCGTGATGATAAAGGGAACAGCTTGTTTGGTTTAATCGATCAACGCGTGGTGAAAGGGTCATGAGTGGCCTCAAGTTATATGGGTATTGGCGCTCTTCAGCCGCTTACCGAGTACGCATCGCACTTCACCTCAAGGCGCTCGATTACCAGTCGATTGCTATCCATTTAGTTAAGGAGGGCGGAGTGCAACATTCAGCCGAGTTTAGCGCTCTCAACCCGAGTGAGTTAATTCCGGTACTGGAAGATAACGGGTATTGCATTACTCAGTCGTTAACCATCATCGAATATTTGGATGACCAATATCCCCAAGTACGTTTGGTTCCGCTATCAGGTAAAGAGAAATATCAGGTTAAAGCACTGGCGCAAGACATTGCTATTGATATTCATCCACTGAACAATCTACGAGTTTTACAATATTTAACGCGTGAACTGGCCGTGGATGAAAGTCAAAAAGGAGACTGGTATCGGCATTGGATAGCTATCGGTTTTCATGCTTTGGAAAAGAAATTGGCGACAGTATCAGGGGAGTACTGTGTTGGTGATCAACTGAGCTTAGTGGATGTTTGTTTAGTACCACAAGTGTATAACGCGGAGCGCTTTAATCTTGATATGGCGCAGTTTCCGATCATCAAACGAATCATTGCTGAGCTTCGTGCTCATCCTGCGTTTATTGCCGCCGCACCAGAAAACCAGCCCGATGCTGAGAGTTAATCGATTAGCCAGCCTTGCGGCTGGCTTTTCTTTGCGCTGTTTATTGAGCATTTGCCACTAAACTTGCATTGCTGTAATTGTTGTATCCATGCAGCAAAATAGAATAGCGGCCCGGTTGAGCATTGGAGAACTGACACGTTTCATTATTGCCACTGCGATAAGGACGGCAGTCGTATTGCTGTAGATCAGCATCAGTTTGATACTTAACGTATAAATCGGCATCGCCGCTTCCCCCTGACAATACAATACTCAAGTTGCCCGCTTCCTGCAGTTCGAATTGATACCAGGTTTTGCTATTTCTGCTGGCCGATAAACCGTCCACAGGTACGCCATTTTTCAGTTGATTGCTCGGTGTAGGCGGTGTTGAGGCGTTACCCATTTCAACCACATAAGCCAATCCAAGTTTAGTAAATTTCACCGCATGAAATCCTGTTGGGTCGGAATTTTGCAGAGTGTCTTGCGGGCTATGAATATTAGGGTTGTAATCATTAAATTTGGATTCAAAAGGCATCGCAGCTGGGTAACCAACCGCATGCCAAGAGGCATGATCAGAGCAGGCATAGCCACAGGTATCAAATCCATAGGTTAATGACGGTAAATATTCATCCAATAGTTGTGTCAAATACTGGGTAAAATTACTGTCAGTATAATCGGTTATGAAGACAATATCTTCGCGTGAACCTTGGTAGTTAGTCATGTCTAACTGCATCACAGACATTACTTTTTTACCTTCGGCTTTAAAACGATTGGCTAAGTCTTGTGAACCTCGAAGGCCCACTTCTTCGGCAGCGTAAGCCATAAAAGCGATGCTGCGTTTAGGACGAAAATTTTGCTCAGACAACAAACGAATGATTTCTGTCACGCCCGCGATACCTGATGCATCGTCATCCGCACCCGGCGCAATGCTACTTTCGTTGGTTCGAGAGCCAAGTGTCGAGTCTAAATGCCCGCCAATCACCACCCATTCGTCAGGTTTTTCAGAGCCTGTAATTGTGAGCATTACCGATTTCTGGTTGTAGCCTGAATGTGTGATTTGTTCCACTTTGCTTGCGGGCAGTGACGCAGAGAGTGAGCGCCAATGATCTGCAATCCAATTCGATGCTTGAGCACCAGTCGAGGTGGTATAAAAGCGATTTTTAAACTGGGTTAAGGTGGTGATGGTACTGGTGATTTGTTGCGCTGATACTGATGGCAACCAAGCATTAACGCTGGTTTGCTGAGTTATTTCTGGTGCACTGAAAGTGTTTAGATTCAGCGGCATTGCGCTGACACTCATCGCACTTTGTGCAGAAGGGTGGACCATATAACCACCACATCGCTGATGATTTTCGTGCATTTCATGTGAAAGCGTCGCTAACTCGCTTACTGGTACTTGCCCAACCCATACTGATGTTTGATTGATAAGATTTTCAGGTAATAGGCTTTGGGCTCCAGAGCGAAGCGCCGTTTGCGTCGCGTCACCACCAATGGAAATCCACACCTTTTCTTCTGCATAAGCGGTACTGAAACAGCCTGCTAGCGCAATCGCCAATAACGTTTGTTTCTGGTTCATTCTCTCCTCCCTGGAGTATTATTATCAACATGATGTTGACCATAAACCCTAGGCCAAAAATAGGAATAATGAGAACAATTCGTTTTATACTCAGTTGTTCATAACGGTTGTCACTAAACTATCAATAAGGTATTTCATCGACTGAAAAAAAGAAAAAAGCCAGCGAAAACTTCAGCTGGCTTAAAGGTTTTAACGCTGTACCCATACTGGATAAGTGAAGAAAATAAGGTGGGAAAAATTAAAGAGAAAGTGGAAGAGTACAGCCGTCCATAAACGCCCGCTTAGATGATAGATCGCGCCGTAGCCAATACCAGCTAATGTGGCAAATAGTACCAAAGTCACGCCGCCAGAAAAATGCGCAAGACCAAATAGGGTACTAGCGAGCGCAATACCGAGCCATAGACCGAATTTTTCACTAACGGCTTTTTGTAAATAGCCCCGGAAAAATGCTTCTTCCACCACACAGGTTAAAAGCAAATTATTGAGAGCAAAGAGCCACCACCAAGTCGGTAAAGATAACTCGGGCTTAATCGCCCCAAGCGCCCATGCGACAAAAAGCAAAGCAAAAAGAGGAATCGACACTTTACCGATCGCGGCCCAACAAATGGTTTGATGGTTGCCAAGGAGTGGCGGCCAAGCGAGTAGCAAAGCAAAAAATACCATAGGTTTATCTAGGTTCAAGTAGAGACGAAAGGGGGAACTATTGGCACCAGCAACCACATTATCCAGCACTTTAGGGTTATTAAAACCAGGAATAGCATGCAGCAGCAGTGCAATTGCCCATAATAGCAACGCACCATGAGCAAACCATTTCCAGCGGCCTTTCAGTTGTGGGATGTAATAAGCACCACATAATCCAATGGCGACATACAGCAGGGCCATTACCGATAATCGGTCTGTGAACCATCCGCCCACTAACGACAGTGCTAGCAAGGTGAATGCTGGACGTAACTGCTTTTGAAAACTGAAGATAACGGCAAAAAGCAGCGGGATCCAAATCCATAATGATGAGTCAAGTATCATAGAGAGTACCTTAGGAAATCATCCATATTATTGAGTGATGACAGAGTGGAAGAGTGGCGCATTATGAAGAATCATTCTCAATAAAGAGATTCTACCAGTCAGCTAAACGCTTGCAGGCTTACAAAAAGCACTGTGGATCGTCACTAAAAATGGCGTCAACTGAGTTGAGATGTTTGAATTTTTTCGGATTATTCACCGTGTAGCACCAAATTTGGTAACCCGCTTGATGTAACTCGGCAATGTGCTTTGCACTGATCCATTGATAGTTAAGGTTACAGCCAAAGGCGTCAATTTCGGCTAACACTTGCTTATCTTTACGCGTTAATCGCTCGCTCAAAACCGCCAATTTATAACCCGGACAATGCTGATAAAGCTCGCGCATGATAGCGTGGCTAAAACTGGAGAGAACAATCTGTTCATTTGGTAATCCACATTGATCCAGTTGCGCTTTAAGCTGAGCAGCGACTTGAGCAACATCGTGTTTATCCACTTTGACTTCAATGTTTAAACCAAGGCTGTGCTGCTTTGCGAGTGTCAGCAACGTCTCTAATGTCATGATGGGTTCGCCTGCAAATTGAGGATCAAACCAACCGCCAAAATCGAACTGTTGTAATTGCTCAAGCGTGTAAGAATCAATGCGCCCTTTACCATTACTGCAACGATTAATGGTGTGATCGTGGCAAACAACCAATATGTGATCTTGAGTCGGTTGCACATCCACTTCAACCCACTTTAGGCCTAAATCAATAGCGGCTTGCACACTCACTTGCGTATTTTCAGGGTAATGGCCGGCCACTCCGCGGTGGCCAATAATCATAGGCTTCATAGCGTTATCTCCACACAATTAAAACCGGCTCAGCATAGCGCGCGCCTTCTATTTTGTCTTCAAATTGATGGAAATGAGAGACGACGCGCTTTGGACATCACTTTCGCTAATGCTATGCTTATCCAACATCAGGCAGGAGGTCTGATCTGTCAAGTAGGGATAACGGTGAAGCTACATACGATCAAAGGCTATATTCAGAATATGTATCTGGCTGAATATCCAGAACGATTATTACTGCTAGACGGTGCAAGTCGAGCAGACATTCCTACGTTGCAGCACTTCATTGAGAATGAACTGAACCGTCCTTTTTCTCATCTTCATACCGTTGTGGTAACTCACATGCATCCAGATCACGCTGGGGCGGCTCATCAATTGCGTGCATTAACGGGTTGTAAAATTATCTCTGCCAATAAAGATCATGATTGGTATTGTGGTTTGGACGGATTTTGTATGCATCTAGCCGATCTTGCGCTTGCGCGTTGGATGGCGAATCGTCTAGGCCGCCCGCGGCAGAATTTATGGTATCCACGTGTCTTAAAGCCTGACATTAAGCTCAACGATGGCGACACTATTCCTCATTTTAACGAATGGCAAATCTTAGAAACCCCAGGGCATACCGACAGAGATTTGTCTGTCTACCATGCACAACAAGGCATTGTGTATGTTGCCGATTTAATGGTTGAAGTGAAAAAGCAGTTGATTGCCCCTTTTCCGATTTTCCATCCCAATCAATATCGCCAGTCACTTGAACGGATCTTCAAGCTCAACCCAGAAACACTGCTTCTTGCACACGGCAAAGAGGGGCGTTTGAGCGAAAAAACCTACCAACACCTGCTAAATACCGCACCTATACGACCCATCACACATTGGCGAGTGGTCAAAATAAAAGTCAAAAGTTTAATGAAGTCTGTTTGGCAATTTGGGGTCAGCAAAGGTAAATAAAGGGTAGGTGGCTTTAAAACTCATCAGCAAAGAGTGTTCGCCGCATACTGTGGTTGTTTGCACCGGAAAAAATCGTTAGAATGCGATCCTTGATGATAATGAGAGCTTTTATCAACAAGGTGATAACACTTCGTTGAAGGTAATGAATAACGTCTATGAATCTTTTAAAAATCAGCTTGTCCTTGGTGGCGACTACCAGTTTGTTCGCAGTAAATGCTTCTACACTCAGTGACGCGAATGCCATCCAAAATAAAACCAATTCGGCTTCAGTCGCCAGCCAACAGAACATCAATCACAGTTCTCAATCAGCGTTGCTGATGCAAGCTGATATCGATCAGTTAAAAGAAGAAGTGAAAAATCTCACTATTTATCGTAATCACTTGGCATCGCTGGTGGAAAACCAGAATCAGGAAGCGCAAAGTCTATCGTCACAAATTGATGAGATAAAACTGACTCGCCAAGGCATCGTTCCTTTGATGTATCAGATGATCGACGGGCTACGTACCCTAATCGAAAACGACAAACCATTAAAGCGCGAAACGCGTTTAGAGCGTTTAGAAAAGCTGGAATCGATGATGGTGCGAGCGGATGTCAGCGATGCTGAAAAATACCGCCGTATTCTTGAAGCGTACCAAATCGAAATTGACTACGGCACTAAACTGGGTGTTTATCAAGGCGCAGTGGTGCTCAATGAAAACAAAACCATTGAAGCTGACATTTTATACGTTGGCCGTTTATCGCTGGTGGCTCGTAGCTTAAATGGCAAACAGTATTGGAACTGGAGCCAACATTCGCACCAATGGACCGATGTCGATAGTGGGCTATATGCCGATTTAGATACCGCTTTCAAAATGGCCAACAATTTAATCACACCGAACTTAATGACGGTTCCTGTTTCACTTGAGTTAGTAGAGGAGCAAAGCAAATGAAGATGGTTTTCTCTCTCTCATCACTCTGTTTAACACTATTGGCTTTCAACAGCTTTGCTTCTACGGAATTAGTCAGCAACGCCAAAGTGGAAAACAAACAGCAGCAGCAGCACAATATCGAACGCGAAGCGGATTTTAAACAAACCGAACAGCAGCTACGCCGCGCCAAAGCAGAGCTAGAAGCTCAGCGCCAAGATTTACAAGCGCAAGCGGATAAGCTAAACACGCAATTCAGTAATAATGAAAACCGACTAGCACGTTTAGAAGAGCAGCTTCGCTTAGAAACAGGAAGCCTTGGAGAGCTGTTTGGTGTGGTACGCCAAAATGCCAAAGCATTAAGCAGTGAATTGGAATCTTCCATCACTGCGGTTGATCGCCATCAGTATACATCGCGGGTACAAGAAATTGTCGCCGCAAAATCTTTACCCTCGATGCCGCAGCTGACGGGGTTATGGCACAGCTATGTTGAACAGATCATCGCCAGTGGTGAGCTAAGCCGCGTTCAGATCGCATTTATCAATGGTGACGGTGTCACGAAAAATGTGGCCGCTTATCGTATTGGAACCTTTGGTTTGGTGACAGAGCAAGGTTATGTCAAATGGAACGGGGATAAACAAGCCGCCACCGCTTATTTGAAACAACCGGACAATGGGCCTATTTTCTCTGGCCTAAATACGGGAGAAATCGAAAGCTTAGTGGTCGATCCTTCGCGTGGCATCATGCTTGAACAGCTAGCCCTTACGCCAACGTTAGCCGAACGGCTACAAATGGGTGGTGCGGTCGGTAACATCATTTTGGTACTGCTTGGTATTGGTTTAATCATCGCTTTCTATCGCGGCTTCGCATTGGTGATGACTCACCACAAGATCAAAGCGCAGCTTAAAGATGTACAGAAAATTGGTAATAACCCATTGGGGCGTGTACTCAGCGTCTATAACAAAGAGCAAAATCGCAGCGTAGAAGCGTTGGAGCTGCGCTTGCTGGAAGCGGTGGTCGATGAACAAGCGCATTTGGAAAAAGGCTTATCGATGCTGAAGTTATTAGCTGCGATTGCGCCGATGCTTGGGCTATTGGGTACGGTGACCGGCATGATTGAAACCTTCCAAGTGATCACACAATTTGGTAACGGTGATCCAAAAGTAATGGCGGGCGGTATTTCAATGGCCTTGGTGACTACCGTTCTGGGTTTAGTCTCTGCGATTCCACTATTATTAGCTCATAATATCTTAAGCTCTCAAGCCGAAAATATTCGCTCTATTTTAGAAAAACAGGGGATTGGCCTCGTTGCTGCGCAAGCAGAGCAAGAATGCCAAGCTTCAATGAGGAATGCGGCGTAATGAACAGCGTATTGCCAAGCGCACTGCTCAGCAATGACTGGCTAACAACCTTGCAGCAGTTTATGCAGCAAGGGGGTATCGTCTTATGGTGGCTAGCTGGGGTGGTGGCGCTTTATTGGTTGTTGATCATCGAACGCGTACTGTTTGTGGTGTTGAGCTTTCCTAAATATCGAAAAGGGTGGTTAGAACAATGGCATCAACGCACGGAACATCATTCATGGTATGCCCATGCGATTCGCGAAGGTTGGCTTGGTGAAGCACAGCAGATGCTGCGCCACAACCTTAACATGATCAAACTGCTCGTCACACTTTGCCCAATGTTAGGGCTGCTCGGCACAGTCACCGGAATGATCTCTGTGTTTGATGTGATGGCAAATCAAGGCAGTAGCGATCCTAAATTGATGGCATCTGGCATTTCATTGGCCACATTACCGACAATGGCCGGAATGGTTGCGGCCCTTGCGGGCATGTTTGTGCATGCTCGTCTTGCAAAAAAGTGTCATCTACTTGAATTAAAATTAGAAAAATCGTTAAGGAGTTTGCGATGAGATTAGGCAGACGCCAACCAAGAAATGATGAGGCGCAGATAGACTTAACATCGATGCTCGACATCGTCTTTATCATGCTGATTTTTTTCATTGTCACCAGCTCATTTGTTCGTGAATCAGGTGTTGAGGTTAACCGTCCTCAAGCTTCTCACGCGGTGAGTCAGAAAGATGCGGGTATTTTTGTCGCTATCAATGCATCCAATGATATTTACATCGACAAACGCTTGATTGATGTTGAACGTGTAGAGGCCACCCTAGAACATCTGCTACTCGAACAACCAGATGCGGCGTTAGTGATTCAAGCGGATGAACATGCTTATAACGGTACGGTTGTTAAAGTGATGGATGCGGCCAAAGGGGCCGGAGTGAAAAATATCGCATTGGCGGCGGAGAAGCGTTAATGGGACGTTTACTGCTTGCTTTGCCAATTGCAGGAGCGATTTCGCTGGCGTTGTTCAGTTTTATGGCGTGGATGGTGGATAACGGTAACCAACGCGCTGTAAAACCAACTCAAGCACTGCGATTTAACATGGTGATGATGGAACAAGAACACGATTTACAGCGTCGCCAACGTAGCGTTCCGGAACCTTTAAAGTTGCCTGAGCCGCCACCGCAAGCACAAGTGACACAGTCAAAAACTACCGCTACGGCCGCTACATCACTCACTAGTTTACCAGCTTTGGGTTTGGATACCGCGCTTAATGGGGTGGCGATTAGCGCACCAACTTTTGGTGATTTCGGTTCAAACCAGCAAGCAATGCCGTTATATCGTATCGAGCCTGTTTATCCAAGCCGAGCCCTAAAGCGAGGTGTAGAAGGTTTCGTTACATTAAGCTTTACCATTGATACAACAGGAAAAGCCGTCGACATCAATGTCGTCGATGCCAATCCTAAACGTATGTTTGAGCGTGAAGCGATGCAAGCGCTGAAAAAATGGAAGTATCAACCTCAGATTGTCGACGGTAAAGCCATTGAGCAGCCGGGACAAACCGTGACTGTGGAGTTTAAAATCGCCAAATGATGAAACGTATGTTGATTGGCTTATCACTTGTTATCGGCTCGCTCTCTTTAAATGCGAGCGAATTAAGTGCGACAACAGTCCTGAAAGTGCAAAAAGCACAGCAATTTGCATTAGAAGAGAACCTCACTCAAGCCATTGAGGTACTGAGCAGTGTTGAAACGTCACGTCTTTACGATAAAGCATTTGTCGCCCGAATGCTTGGTGTGTTTTATTGGCAAAGTGGTCAGCCCAAAGCGGCTATCAAACAGATCAAGTACGCTGTAGAGAGTGGAGAGCTGCAAGATGAGCAGGCATGGACCACCGAACGTATGCTGGCTGATCTGTATGTTAATGAACAACAATTTGAACAGGCGTTACCGCACTACTACCAATTATTGAAATCCGTTCCGCCTTCACAAAAAGTAGACGATCTGTGGTTGCGTATCGCACAGACCCACTACCAAATTGCACAATGGAAAAAAGTGCTGCATGCGTTGGATAAATACCAAACCGTGACACCACTTAATACTAAAAACCCACTGTCACTTAAATTAGGTGCGCAGCTTCAGCTAGAACAATGGAAGGCGGCCATTCCAACTTTAGAAAAACTGATCATGCTGGAGCCTGACCAAGCCAGTTGGTGGCGACAGTTGGTCGGTTTACATCTGCGTTTAGATCAGCGTCGTCAAGCATTAAACAGTCTAGCGTTAGCCAAATTACAAGGTGTGGAATTAACCGATAAGGATAAACACTTGCTCGCGCAGTTGTATGCGCAAAATGGCATTCCAGAACGTGCGGCGCAAGTTCTGCAAACATTATCTGATGCTGATCAAGACTTAACTTTACTGAAAGAGCAAGCCACTTACTGGCAGCAAGCCAAAGAGTGGCAAGCCGCGATCAGAACGTGGACAAAAGCAGCTGAACAGGATGAGCAATATTATTGGCAAGTGGCGCTGCTGTACAACCAGCAAGGGCAATTTAAAGAAGCGTTACAGGCGTTGGATAAAGTCACCACGCGCGAGAAAAAAGCCGATGTCGCGTTAGCGCGAGTTCATGCGCTGTACAAACTCAATCAACTCGATAATGCTCTATACCAAGCCAAGCAAGCTGAAAACCTAAATCCATCAAGCCATGCCAAAGGATGGATCAAATTCCTTTCTCGTTTACAAAAAGTTCAGCAAGCGCAAACTGCTAATATCTGATCATAGCGCCTCATCTGGCCCGATGATGAGGCGTCTGACCTTTTACGATTTTTGAATCGTCATTATCAAGACTGACATTGGTTCGGTTTTGCCTATCTTAGTGATAAAGAGAACCTATTATTGTCTTTCTGATTTTTTCCGTACCATAACGTTTAACGATGAAGTACAGAGAGAGAATCATGATGAAAGCGTTAGTGGTTGAAGGTGGTGCGATGCGCGGCATTTTTGCCAGTGGAGTCTTGGATAGTTTTTTACAACATCAGCATAACCCATTTGATTTTGTATTAGGTGTTTCAGCTGGAGCTTCAAACTTAATCGGCTACCTTGCGCAGCAACCGAGACGCAGTTATCACGTTGTAACTCAGCTTGCCACCGACCGTCTTTTTTTTAACCCAATTCGCTTTATTAAGGGGGGAAATCTCGTCGATGTGCGTTGGCTAATTGATGAGTCCAACCGACGTTATCCGATTGATGAAGACAAACTGTTTAACTCAGTCCCTTTCTTTGCCGTTGCAACCAATATCGAAACGGGTAAAGTCGATTATTATCGAGTGACTCAAGAAAACTTGAGCACGGCCATTGAGGCAACATCCGCGCTACCGATAGTTTATAAGCACACGCCTTGTTTCCATGGTGGTTGCTACACTGATGGAGGGGTTGCTGACTCGATCCCTGTTAAAGAAGCGTATCGCCGTGGAGCACGAGATATTACGGTTGTTTTATCACATCCACTTAGCTATATCATGTCGCCCCCTAAAAGTAAGTGGATGATGAAAAAACTTTTTTCACGCCATCCAAATATGGCTAAATCAATGCTATTTCGTGCGAAACATTACAACCAATCACTTGAATTTATTCGTAACCCACCTTCTGATGCCATCATTCGAGTAATCGCGCCACCTGAAGGGTTTCCCGTAAAGAGATTGACGATGAAGTTACCTTTGCTCAACATAGGCTATGACATGGGCTTAAAAGCAGGGCAAAATCATTTGGAGTGGCTTGAATACACACATGCAGCCTAAAAACGCTTAGGTTTTAAAGGCTGATAAAACACTATCTACATGTCGTAACTGTCTATGTAATAAGCTGTTTTTTAGAGATGATTGAGTATGAATTTCATCGCAATTTATCTTGTTTATGGTTTTCATATGAGTGGCACGTGCTAAGTATGTACCACATTTTGATTGATCGAGCCTGATGGCATGCAACTGAAACTATCGCTACTCTCCATCGCTTTATTGAACACAATTCCTGTCACTGCAACGGAAAACTCTCAGATGTTTATTCCGGTCACAGCAGCCAATAGTTACCAACATGGCATTGATGTTGCTGAGTACTGGAAAAGTGAAAAACTGGATGGAATTCGCGCCGTCTGGAATGGACAATATCTTCATACGCGTAATGGTAATAAGATAAATGCGCCTGCTTGGTTTACTGCACCATTACCTAATAAAGCATTAGAAGGAGAGCTTTGGGCTGGACGAGGTCAATTTCATCACGTTCAACAAACGGTATTGGATACCATACCAACCGATGAAGCGTGGCAAAGCATCCGCTTTATGCTGTTTGATATGCCCGAAGCGATCGGTGACTACCAAAAGCGATACCGCAATCTCATCCACTTATCCTCACTCATGAATGCTCCGCACATTACCTATATTGAACATTCACCAATTCACTCAGAAAAAGAGCTGCTTGGGTATTTAGACAACGTAAGTGATGGGCAGGGTGAAGGGGTGATGCTGCGAAAAATTAATGCCCATTACCAAGCCGGCCGCAGTAACGATTTACTTAAGCTTAAAAAACACCAAGATGCTGAAGCTACGGTCATTGGTTATAAACTGGGTTCTGGCAAATATCAAGGTATGATGGGATCAGTGCTAGTGCGCTTAGAAAACGGTGTTGAGTTCTATATCGGCAGCGGTTTTTCTGATGAGATCAGAAATAATCCGCCAAAGATCGGATCCATTATTACTTTTCGTTTTAATGATCTCACTGCAGAAGGAAAACCAAGATTTGCACGTTTTATGAGAGAAAGGCCAGCAATATAAATAAGGCCAGACAATGTCTGACCTTATTATTTCATCGCAACGCCTTTTCGCCACGTTGAAATTCAGAGAATCAAGCTGTTATTTCGATGCAAAATCGAGTTGCACGCTATCGGCTTGTTGATGCATCCAGTGTAAGCGGATACCCAGCATTAAAGCAGCAGAAGATAAGCCAACGATAAATCCTATCCAGAACCCACTGGCACCCATAGGTTCGACAATGAAATCTGTCATTGCTAATACATAGCCCGTTGGCAAGCCAATCATCCAATAAGCGATAAAGGTACGATTAAAAATAGCCGTCATGTCTTTATAACCACGTAGCGCTCCTGCTGCAACGACTTGAATCGCATCCATACATTGATAAATAGCCGCAAAAATAAGCAACTGCATCGCCATGGCTACAACGGCTTGGTTTTCCGTATAAAGCAAAGCCACATATTCACGAAATAGAACCGTTAACGTCGCCGTGATAATTGCAGTAGATAAACCGACTAACAAGCCAACCTGTGAAGCGATGGTTGCCCCTTCAATATTTTTTTCGCCCAGCTTATGGCCAACACGGATGCTCACTGCCGCACCGATACTCATCGGTAACATAAAAATTAATGATGAGAAATTCAAAGCGACTTGGTGAGCCGCCACCACCAATGAACCGAGTGGAGCGACCAGCAATGCGACCACAGCAAATAGAGTAACTTCAAAAAATATCGCTGCCGCCACAGGAAAACCAAGCTTGAATAAGCGAATTTGCGCTTTCAATTGTGGTTTATGGAATTCACCAAAGATATTAATGTGCGCCATGCGTTTAGAAGTGACGACATAAAACAGCAGCATAAAAAACATCAACCAATAGACAATTGCCGTCGCCACACCACAACCCACACCGCCTAGCTCTGGTGCGCCAAATTTTCCGTATACGAAAATCCAGTTAAGTGGAATGTTAACTAATAAGCCCGCGAAACCAATCACCATAGCGGGTTTCGTCAGTGAGATACCATCCGTGAAACTGCGCAATGCTTGAAATAGTAAATAAGAAGGTACGGCAAACATCACGGCGTACATGTACCCGTTAGTTTTTTCAGCCATCAACGGCTCAATATCCATCCACCCCAAAATCCATTGAGTTTGAAAAAGAACACCAATAATGGGAATAGAGACAAACAACGCTAGCGCTGCGCCTTGCTGTATTTCAAAAGGAATTTTCTTTTGCCGCCCTGAACCATTGAGTTGTGCCACAACGGGAACCAACGCCATTAACAACCCAACACCAAACAGAATCGAAGGTAGCCAAATACTTGCCGCGATCGATACCGCAGCCATATCAATCGCACTCACACCACCAGCCATGACAGTATCTACAAAGCCCATTCCAGTTTGAGCAATAGAGGCAATCAACACAGGTGTTGCCAATTTGATTAAATTTGAAGCTTCTTGTTTATAACGATGCACAAATATCTCCAGAGGAAGGACAAGCAAAAATCGCGACCAATAATCAACTTATCGCGTAGGCATGGATGATAAAGAAATGTCACACTAAGCTCCATGAAAAACTGATGAAATTACCTAATGTTTATTGGGAAGGTTGCTCGTCGCGCTATATGCGGTGAAATCTATTTCAGACAAAGCTTGATTAGGCTAGATAGGAGGGCTTGGCGTGTTGCACGTAACCATTAAGAAGAGCGCTTGCCAAGCGCTCACTTTTTAAAAGATTTGTTCATCATCGGCATCAACAAACAACTCTATTTTGTCTAAACGTTCATCGACCATCATATTGAGATGAATCGCATGGCAACAGGCGGGGCAATCGTCATAAAACTCTTGGCTACCATTTGATGCATCTAGGGTGATCCGAATGGAATGACCGCAGTGAGGGCAGTTGACCATTCTTTCCGTATAATTTTTCATATCTCTTTCCTTACATCCTTGGAGATACCTTAATACTAAGTCGCTAAGTTCCTTTAAGCGGTAAATTAAGTTCAAACTTTGAATTGGCCCATAAAACAACAAAAGAGCCATTTATTAAGGCTCATTTGTTGTCTATACAGCTCGGTTGTTTACACCGTTAAAAGGAGAGGATTTTCTTGATCAAACTTTCCGCTTCGACCAGATAGTGGCCACCAAATTGATTGTAGTGATTGAGGACATGATAGAGGTTATAAATATTCTTACGTTCCACATAGTCCAAACTCAAAGGTAAGATACTCTCATAGCCTTGGTAAAACTCAGGTTGAAAACCTTCAAATAACTCTGTCATTGCGATATCGCATTCACGATCACCCCAATAACAGGCGGGATCGTAGCAAATTGGACCAAATACAGAGTTTGCCACATTCCCGTGCCACAAATCTCCATGCAGCAGAGATGGGCGAGGGCTATGGTTAGCTAAGCGAGATTGGACAACATC
This sequence comes from Vibrio anguillarum, assembly GCF_001989995.2. Classification (GTDB taxonomy): domain Bacteria; phylum Pseudomonadota; class Gammaproteobacteria; order Enterobacterales; family Vibrionaceae; genus Vibrio; species Vibrio anguillarum. The sequence goes on along the minus strand of NZ_JAHGUP010000017.1, from coordinate 39,961 downwards.
GACCAACTCGCTGATATTGAACAACTCAATTCCTTTTTCACGCAACAATTGCAATTGCCAGCCGATACGTTGTTCTGCAAAAAAACGACCCCATTTTTTGTCCCACGGATTTGGCTGCAAAGTGGAACCAATATAATTGTCTGCATCAAACCCATACTCTTTTTGTTCTCCCCATTGATGCAGTTTGGCCAGTTGTACACCGAACTCATAGCTGTTCGTCGCGTTATCTAGGGGTTTGGTTGGTAGATAGTTTAGAACAATGAAAGCATGATTTTTACTGGTTCCAATCATCACTAGCTCGGGAACCTGTACTGTTGACGTTTCACGAAGCGAACGTAGGTTTTCACCCTCAATCTCAAACTTAGCTAAGAAGTCTCGTGTGTTCACTTTAACAAAATAGCGTTGCTCGCCATCGCTGATCATGTAGCAATCACTAATGTCACCACCGCTGACTTTTTCTTTTTCAACAGGGTTAAATTCAAACATGAGCGTATCGGATAACTGCTGAATGAGAGTTTGCCACATAACGACCTCTGCCTTGATTTACTTAATAATTCGTAGTTTAGGTCATGGTTACGAATATTTCAGAAGTGCGTGACACATAATTTAGCCACTTTCCTTTTGAGGGAGCACCAATGCTCATAAATGTGATTAAGTGCAAGAATTTGCAGATACGAATACAGAAATAGTATTAAAAATAACGCTATATTTTTCATAAGTTGATCTTGCTTAGGTGCTAGTAACCCAATTTATAGGATGGCGTATCCTACTTTGAGGAAAATAAATGCTCGTGAAATAGATGCTTATCAAGAAATCGCGGGAAATTTGAACGTCTAAACTATCAAATCTGTGAAAATGGGCTGACATGGCTTAGTATTATTGAAGGTACAGTGATTACTAGCAATTTAGCGGTAAAGCGGAGAATTAAAGTGGTTGTAGAAACCGATGGTTATTTGGCTCTGATAGAGCATCTCTCTTTTAATATGGATGTGTTCACATCAGGCGGAGATATTGGCGCTGAAAGTGTAGAAGATGTTGTGACCGACATGGTTTCAAGCAACATCATGGCTATTTTTGAACAAAACCCTGAGCTACATTCCAGTGTTCGATTCCAGTTGCTCAAAGAAGCCGATTCTGTAGTGGAAGATCTTGGTGAAGTATTGGCGGGTGTTTGGAGTAAACCTGCGACCAACGAACAGATCCTTTTTCTTGATGAATACATCGCCTTAGTGAAGAATCTGTTCGATACTGCCGTTGCGAAGTACGACTAATTGAAGTATGACTAATCAGAGTTAGGCGGGCTTATAATCCGCCTAAATTGCCAGAATTTAGAAGCCCAATAGGGGTTATCGATTCTTGAGATCATCACACCTTTAGACGTAGAGGCATGCATGAATTTTTTGTCTCCTAGATAGACTCCAACATGATTGCTCGTCCTTGATGTTTTAAAAAAGACCAAATCCCCGCGCTGCGCATTTTGATAATTTACCTCAAACCCCGTTTGACTCTGTGAGCGTGTGGTTCGTGGTAGAGGGATCTGCCATACATCTTTAAACGCTATTTGCACAAATGCTGAGCAGTCGACTCCGTTCAACGTTTCACCACCTAATCGGTACGGCACTCCTTGCCAGCGCTGAAAAACCGTGCCTAATCCATCGTCTTTATCTTGAACAATTGACAGAATCTCTTCTTGAGTAACATAAGTAGGGCCAAAATTGGACGAAATAGGCGATCCTACGCAACCCGTTAGCACACTAGTTATTGATAATGCGAAGAGTATTGGACTTTTAATCATTTATCATCCCAATGAAATGTAACTGAAACATTTTTGAAATATTGCATTCCTACTATGGTTGAGCCTTAACACATTCTCTAATCACTTAGTTGCATTTATCATGAATTCCTCAATAAATAATCGACATTCACTGTCGTTGATTCAAACCATCAGTGCCATTTTCATCACGATGACGTTACTGGTGGTCCTTTTATCCATCACCAGTTTAAAAAGCATCGATAAGGTAGGGCTACAGTTTTCTGGATTGTCTGAACAAACACTACCTTTGGCATTAAATAATGCAAGGTTGACGCAAAATATATTAGAACAAGTACAATCTCTCGGAGATGGCATTCGCACAACGGAATCGGCAGAATTAGAAGCGGTAAACCAGCAATTAAGCCACTTAAACCAGCAAACGGACCAACTTACTGACCAGCTTTTCTCCATCGCTACTCGTATCGGTAACGCGATTACTCAAGATCATCAAGTGTCGTTACGCAGCAAAAGTGCGGCTTTTCAGCAGCTCACCTATTCTATTTTATCAACGCAGGCCTCTTTGCTTGAACAGCAGAATGCTATCGATAACGCCGCCACCGCGTTTCGTTACGGATTAAGCTCCATTGGACCGGAGATGAACCGGATCAGTTCATTTCTCGCATTAGATAACCCGGAATCGATGGATGCGGCTAACCGCTTTATTGCCAGTGCAAGTTCGATGGAAAGTACCTTCTTACTGTTAATGATGCAAAGCGATCCTGAACAGGCCAAAGTGCAATTTAAGGAAATCCGTAATCGCATGGCAGGAATTGAGCTAGCCTTTGATGATTTCAAAGAGTGGCATCCTGATGTTATGGAGTTTGCAAGCCTGACGGCACCTTATGAAATGGTTAAAGCGGGTTTTGTTGAGCATGGCATTTTAGCACTGATCTTAAATAAAATTGAGCAAGCACAGCAGCAGCGACAAGAAATGGCACAAGCTGCGCAGCTAGCCAAAGACACGGTAGCACTGCTAAATACGATTTCTGCCACCGCAAGTGAGTTGATCAAACATAGTGAGAACGTGGTTCATGACGCAATGCTAATGGTTAAGCAAGTACAATATACTGGCGGCATTATTCTGGTCGCTTTGGTTTTACTTGCATGGCTAGGGTTACGCCACTGGCTAAAGCTGGGGCTGAATAACTTATTGGCCAAGCTTGCATTATTAACTCAACACGATTTTTCTCAACCCGCTCGCTTGATTGGCCCGAGTGAATTTAAAGAAGTTGCTCTACAACTAAACCAAGTTATTGAATCAACAAAATATTCAATTTCTACCGTAACGCGCAATTGTGAAGTGCTCTACCAAAATGCCGAAACCAGTCACGATGCAGCCGATAAATCCAACCGCAGTTTAGCCGCACAAAATGATTCGTTGGTTAACATGGTTTCCACAGTGAGTGAGTTGGAATCGGCGATTCGGAATATCGCGCTTGTGACCAGTGAATCTTATGAAGAATCAGTGGCTGCCAGCCAGTTTTCTACGCAAGGGGTGAAAGTTGTGGAACAAAACCGTGTTCGCTTGGAATCTCTTGAAAATACACTGCATTTAAACGATGAAGCAATGCACGAGCTTGACCAGCGCGTGAAGAAAATTCGCGAGATGGTGGATATGATCAGCGGTATTGCTGACAGCACCAACTTACTGGCGTTGAACGCCGCGATTGAAGCAGCAAGAGCTGGCGAACAAGGGCGTGGTTTTGCGGTTGTAGCCGATGAAGTACGCAAATTAGCCAGCGATACATCACAGCAAACCACCAATATCCGGGACATGATGAATGAACTCACCAATGCAACGCAGCGCTCTCGTCAAGCGGTATCGGATTCGCGCCAAGAGATGAGTAATGCGCTGCAATCGAGTCAAGAAGTCAAAACAACATTTGAGCAGATAGAAAAAGCAGTGGAACAGATTCGTGCTCGAGTTGAGCAGATAAGCGTTGCAACAGAAGAGCAAGAGCGAGCGACGGCCGATGTAAGCCAATCTATCAGCCAAGTTTCATCGCAAGGTGAGCAAACTAAATTACAGCTTGAAGCCATGGTCGAAAGTTCAGAGCAGGTGGCTGAAGTTGCGGGTGAACAGCAGGCTATGTTGCATAAATATACGCTCAACTAGCTTATCCAGCGCGGATTTCTGTATTTTCATGACGTTGTCACTTTTTTCTAAATGGTTGGGTAAGCATTTTATCCAACCACTGCTCACGCTTCTCTCGAAAGAGTGGTAGGCCGATAATGACCTGCTTATGGCCCAATTCTGGCTGCGCACGATAAGTACGAAATAGCCGATCCCAACATGACAAGAAAAAACCAAAATTGGAGTGAGTTTCTCGCACAATGACTGAATGATGCACCCGATGCATGTCAGGTGTCACCACCAACCAACGAAGCCAACGGTCCATTTTCAACGGTAATTTGGCGTTACTGTGGTTAAACATCGCGCTCGCATTAAGCACAACCTCAAATATCAATACCGCGAATGGGCTGACACCCAACATGATCACGCAAGTGATTTTGATCCACAAAGAGAGAATCATTTCGAATGAGTGAAACCGCGAGCCAGTGGTCACATCAATATCTTGATCAGCGTGGTGCATGCGATGTAAACGCCATAACCAAGGAGAGAAGTGAAAAAGCACATGCTGGGCGTAAATCACGCCATCAAGAATAATAACTGACAGCGCAATTTCAGCCACTTGTGGCAAATCCACCCAATTAAAAAGGCCAATCGAGTCTTGCTGCGCCCAATAAGCCGCTTCAATGGCTAACACAGGCATCAATAGCGATAAGCACACGCTATTTAAACCAACCAAACCTAAATTATTCAGCCAGCGAGTGGCTTTACTTTGGGTGAGTGTTTTACGTGGGCAAGACCATTCCCACAGCGCACAAAGCATAAATACAGCAAAAAATACGCTCAAACGGATCAATTCAGGGTTCAGGTTCATGCTTAATGGCTCATCTTCAATGGTCTTGTGCTAGGAATCTGCTTGTACTGTAAGTACAATCGGCAGCACTTTCCAGCTTGCCGCCCTGATTTATGAGAATCCACGCATTTAACCATTTGTTCCAACATCGCTTAGCGTTATCGACCAAACCTTTTCAAGCTCGTGGTGCGAAAGTTGAACGTTGCGCCTATTGTCAGGTCGCCACGCAATACTGCTTATGTGGTCATCAACCGGATATGGATACGGATATCGCAGTATTACTGCTGGTTTCTGAAAATGAAGTATTTAAACCCAGTAATACTGGTCGACTAATTGCCGATGTGATTAAAGAAACTTACGTTTATCAGTGGAACCGCACCGAACCTCACGCGGAAATGCTAGCACTGTTGAATAACCCCGCCTATCAACCAGTCGTCATTTTTCCCGAAGAGTATGTGGATGAAAAGCCTCGAGTAATGCAAAGCCCTCCCAGCGCGCACGATAAACGCAAACCACTGTTGATATTGCTTGATGGAAGCTGGCGCGAGGCAAGACGAATGTTTCGTAAATCACCTTATTTGGATGCGCTTCCGGTGATGTCTATCGCACCTAAAAGCGTATCGCAATATATGATGCGTAAATCTGATAATGAGCAGCATCTATCAACGGCTGAAGTGGCGTCGTTGGTATTGGCTGAAGTGGGTGAGCATCAAGCCTCTCTGCTATTAAGCCAATGGTTTGAAGTGTTTCGAGAAAGTTACTTGCTGAGCAAAACCCGCCTAAAGCATGATTTGAGCAGGCCAGTCTTGAAACGTTTCATCGACCAGCAGCAAAGCGAGACGTGACTCTAAAGTTGATCGATTCGGTGATGAGTAATTGTTCAATCGAACCTATAGACCAGATAAATTGGTACTCGGTCACGGATTGTAGGCTGAGCTCTGTGGATAATGCCCAAAGTTTTATTTTTAGCTCATTGATGAGCAAATTTTAGGAGAGATTGCATGTACTACGGCTTTGATGTCGGTGGCACTAAAATTGAGTTTGGTGCGTTTAATGAGAAGTTAGAACGCGTAGCAACGGAGCGCGTTCCTACCCCAACAAACGACTACAATCTGCTAGTTGAAACCATTGCGCAGTTGGTGAGTAAATATGACGCGCAATTGGGTGTGGAAGGCAAAATAGGCCTTGGCCTACCGGGTATGGAAGATGCTGATGATGCTACGGTATTAACCGTCAACGTTCCTGCTGCAAAAGGCAAGCCGTTACGCGCTGATTTAGAAGCAAAAATTGGCCGCAGCGTGAAGATTGAAAACGATGCAAACTGCTTTGCGCTTTCTGAAGCATGGGACGATGAGCTGAAAAATGAGCCTTCGGTTATAGGCCTAATTCTCGGCACAGGTTTTGGTGGCGGCCTTATCTATGAAGGGAAAGTGTTCTCTGGCCGTAACCACGTCGCGGGGGAGTTTGGTCATATGCGTCTGCCTCTTGATGCATGGTTACATCTTGGCGATAACGCGCCGATGCTCGGCTGTGGTTGTGGCAAGAAAGGATGCTTAGACAGTTATCTCTCTGGCCGCGGTTTTGAGCTATTGTACGAGCACTATTATGGCGAGCACAAAAAAGCGATTGATATCATTCACGCCAATGAAGCAGGTGAAGCGAAAGCCGTTGAGCATGTTGAGCGCTTTATGGAACTACTTGCCATCTGTTTTGCCAACATTTTCACAGCCAATGACCCACACGTTGTTGCACTCGGTGGCGGTTTATCAAACTTTGAATTGATCTACCAAGAGATGCCTAAACGCGTACCGAAATACCTGCTTTCTGTCGCGAAATGTCCGAAGATCATCAAAGCAAAACATGGTGATTCAGGCGGCGTACGTGGTGCGGCTTTCCTTAATATCAAATCATAAAATCAAACAAAAAGGGCCTATAATCAAACGGGCCCTTTTTTATATCAGTCAAAAGTTAACTCTTTAACCTAAGTTCTGTTTATTTGGTGTTAGCGCCTTTTTTACCCACACCTACGTTTTCTTTTTGTTGCAGTGTTAGCTTGCTAAAACCTAACTTTTTAAAGTGGTTATCGCGGTAATTGCGTACCGCTTTTGCGTCAGAAATCATTTCCAGCTGCTGTTCCATTTTTAAAAAATCAGTAATATCAATACCTTCTGCTTCGGCTACTGCTTCTTGAATGTTGTGATGCTTTTCGTAAGAAAAAGTCAGCGTTTTATCTTCATTTTTGTAAGTGTACAAAATGGTGCGAGCCATGATCATCTCTCTAAAATCGTCATTCCCAATTTCGGGAAAATAAACAAAGGCTGATCGCTTACTATCAACCAATTGAAAATGGGGGCGTTGGCAGCGCTGAAACATGACTAACCAACATGTAATGAGCTAGATTTTGCCTTTAAGTGGGATAATTGTCACGCTTTCACCACCGAAATAGCGCAGGATATTTCATTTACAACGCTGTACATATTCAATCACAAACGCCGCTATTGCATCGAGATCATTGATGTTCATCTGTGGTAAAGCACTTTTCACAACTTCATCCGCGGCGATAGCGATGATATTTTCATCATTTGGATATAGCCAAGGTTTACCTACTTCAGCACGGTGCAATTCAATTTTTGGAAAGGTGAGGTTTTTACACCCTTCAACTAAAATTACGTCGAGTTTATCGCAATCAAAGCGAGACAAAAGATATTCGAAATCGGGTTCGGCTTCTGGCGTCTCAGTCATCATGGCATGACGATAGCGCGATGCAACTAACATCTGGCTTGCCCCCGCTTTACGCAGCCGATGGCTATCTTTACCTGGTTTATCAATATCAAAATCGTGGTGCGCGTGCTTAAGTACGCCTAATGTTAGGCCTGCTGCCCTTAACTTGGGCAATAAGGCTTCAAGCAGGGTCGTTTTTCCTGTGCCAGAGTAGGCCGCAAAGCCAAGCAAAGGGCATGAAGGCGCTTGATATTTCATGATGTCAAAGTTCCAAATTGTGCCAGATCTTGAGGCGTGTTGAGGTTCAAAAAGCAGTTTGGCGAGTCGCTAAAGTCAACGTAATCTGTGTGGCATTCTTGATAAAAACGGGTGATTTTTCTCTCGCCACGTTCTAAAAATGCAGTCAGTGTTGGCTGCACACGTCGGTGAATAAGGGTGAATACGGGTTGAGCGAAGTGACCATCATGGGCGACTAAAATATCATGCGAGTCTTGAGCTGCATGGCAAAAACGCGCAACAAGATCGTCATTGATCAACGGGCAATCGCAAGGGACAAATCCTACCCAATCGGTTTGTGCATGGGCTAACCCTGCCTGAATTCCAGCGAGTGGCCCAGGGTAATCAGCCATAGTATCGGAAATGACAGGCGCAAACTGACGATACTGTGCATGGTTACGATTAGCGTTAATCGTCAGGCTAGTAGATTGCGGCTTAAGCTTATTCATGACATGTTGAATCAAAGGTTGGCCATTGAGTTCAATCAGCCCTTTGTCTTGTCCACCCATACGGCTGGCTTGCCCACCCGCTAAAATAACCCAACTTGTTTGTGTGGGAAGTAACATGAAATGTCTCTTAATTGTGCGATGAGAAGAGCGCCGTACAGACAAGTTAAACTCATTGATTGAGCATCACTCGCCCATTTTTAGTGGCGACAAACCAAGGTAAGGATGATAACGCAACTCATGCCTTGGTGCTAACTGGCTGATGATTATAACCAATCTCACTTGTGCGGGTGGATCTTTTTCATTGCTCTCGTTAAGTTGTTCATTGCTCTCACTAAGACACAAACGCCTCCATTAGTTTGGAGGCGGTTGGTCAAGCTAGGCAGTATTAAGCATCTTCAGGTAGTAGGAATAACCCCACGGGGTTGATCGTCAGGTAAGGGTGATCAGCGTAACTGGGGTCAAACTGTGACGAGTTGAGTTGCAGTAACAGCTCTTTGTTGTGCCATTTAACCAACACTTCATACATCGACCCCATGTAAGCAATACTGGTAATTTGACACTGTTGGCAGGCATCACCGTCCGCGCAGAGCAAAATAGCTTCTGGTCGAACACCAATTTGATAATTTCCCGCAGGCAAAGCCGTGACACTGTCATCATTAGCGGGGATCTTATAGCCATTGATGATCAAATATTCACCATCATATTGACCCTCAAAAATATTGGCTTCGCCCATGAAGTTGGCCATAAACATTGAGGTTGGGTGCTTATACAGTTGAGTTGGTGACCCTTGCTGCATGATGTCGCCATCTTTCATCACAATCACAGTATCAGAAACGGCAAAGGCCTCCGCCTGATCGTGCGTCACATACAAAGAGGTGATATTAAAACGCTGCTGCAACTCTCGAATAGTTTCACGCATGCTGCGTCTTAAATTGGCGTCCAAGTTACTGAGCGGCTCATCGAATAGCAATACCTTAGGCTTAAGCACCAACGCGCGAGCGAGCGCTACTCGCTGTTGCTGACCTCCTGAAATTTGGTCAACGTAACGTTCCCCAAAGCCTTCTAAATCAACCAATTTCAAGGCTTCATCCACTCGCTGTTTCACTTCATCTTTACTCAAGCCAATCATTCTTAGGCCATAACCTACGTTGTCATGTAAAGAAAGGTGAGGAAACAGAGCGTAAGATTGAAACACCATGCAGATGTCACGTTGCTGGATGGAGGTGCTCGTGACATCTTCACCATCAATAAAAATTTGGCCACTGGTTGGTTTTTCAAGCCCTGCGACCAAACGCAGCACGGTTGTTTTTCCACATCCTGAAGGGCCGAGCAGTGTTACAAGGCTGCCTTTTTTGATTTCTAAATCCAAATTACCAATGACGGTTTTATCGCCAAAACGCTTGCAGACATTCTTTAAAACAACAAAGTTTTCATTTTCCATGGTGATATCTCCAATGGTTATTCTTGGTTATTGGCTTTAGAACGAGAAACACGTGCCTCGCCAACGATAAAATCAAAAATTAAAATAATAGCCAACATCACAACAATCAAAATCGAGCCATATGCGATCGCAACGCCATACTCACCATCTTCTACACGATTCAGGATGTAAGACGTTGCCACCCGTGTTTCTGGTGTCACCAAGAAAATAATGGCGCTGACGGTCGTCATTGCTCGAACAAAGCTGTAAATCAGTGTTGAGAGAATTGCTGGTCGTAATAACGGTAACAGAATATGAGTAATGGTTTTAAAGGAGTTAGCCCGCAAACTGAGTGACGCTTCATCGAGCGATTTATCAAGCTGGCCTAGCCCTGCAATACCTGCGCGAATGCCTACTGGCACGTTACGCATCACCATGGAAATCACAACAATGGCCGCGGTACCGGTGAGGTAAATAGGCGCATCATTAAATGCAAGAATGTAAGATACCCCCGCAACCGTGCCCGGAACGGCGAAGCAAAGCATGGTTGCAAACTCAATCACTTTCTTACCGTAAAATTGCTGACGGACAACGATATACGCAATCAACAGACCAAAGAAGGCGGTCAATGGCGCTGCAACGCCGGCATAAATCATCGTCGTGATGAGTGATGGCCAAGCACCTTCACTCATTCCCATGCCAAACAGATGAATATAGTTTTTAAGCGTTAAGCTGTAATCCACACCCCAGTTCACGGTGAAGCTGCCGAAGATGATGCTGCCATAAAGCAAGATGTTAAATGCCATCCAAAAATAGAGCAGTGCCGAAACCGTATGTTTAAGTAAGGTAGGCAGCGCTTGCACATCGCCACGATATGATTTGCCGGAAATGGTGACGTATGAACGCTTTCCTATCCACAGATATTGGACAACAAAGATCGCCAACGAAAATAGCAACAAGACGGCCCCAAGTGTGCTGGCGGAAGCGTAATCTAATTGAGCTCCTGCGATGTAGAAGTAAATCTGAGTGGCTAACACATCGAAACTGCCCCCAAGTACAAGCGGGTTACTGAAGTCGGCCAGTGATTGGACAAAGATGATTAAGAAACTGTTGGCCAAAGCAGGCTTGAGCAATGGCATGACAATTTTAAAAAAAGTTTGATAACGATTAGCACGCAGCGTGTAGGACGCCTCTTCCAATGATGGATGTAGGGATTTCATCGCGCCATCTAAAATCATGAATGACATAGGAGCAAAGGCAAGCACTTGTGCCATCCAAATGCCTGTAAAACCATACAGCCAGTTTGTCTGTTGTAACCCAAACCAATCCACCATGAGTTCGGTGATATAACCGGAGCGCCCAAGCATTAAAGTCACCCCAAGCCCAACGACAAAAGGGGGAGTCACAATGGGAAGAATAGAAAAAATTCGCGCAATGAAAGCGGAGCGAGTGGCAATGCGTGTGGTATAGATAGCAAAGATCAAACCAAAGAAAGTGGCACCTATACCCACAGATACGCCAAGCAGTACGGAGTTCCAAACAATTTGTATGATCTGCGCTCGGCTCAAAATTTCAATGAATTGCCACGCAACAAAGTTCCCCATTTCATCTTGGAACATCGGTACAAAGATGGCGATACTCGGAAAGATAATAAAAATCGTGATCAAGAGAACAATCGAGATCAGAGCACCAATCACGAAGCTGTCACCGCCCAAAAACTCAAGACGAGCCAATGCCAATGTCATGACAGCACTTAAGGCAATAAATAGTGCAATGGTTGAATAACCTAAACCTTGCTGGGTATACCAAGAGCTGACCAACACGAAAAACATGCATGCCGCTGAATAACCGATATCAAAATAGTGACGGTGTTTGGCGTACTTATTACCTGCATAGCAAGGGCGAATGAGAAGTACACCCGGAAGCGCAAACCATAACCAAGAAATATTGGCACGGCTCCAACCCATAGCGGCATAAAACTCTTGCGATGTTGAATCAAACACTCCGTAATCAAGTGCAAAAGAGGGCAACAGCACAAACGCACACAATAACGTCAGGATCCAATAAAAAATCGGGTCCCTATGCGAGGTTTTTAGCGGCCGATGTGGTGCAGTGCCTGCTGTAAATTCATTCATTTTTCTGTACCAAAGTTATTTGTAGCCACACGGTGATAAGCCTGGTATTGGCTTTATAAAAAGGGCAGTAGGCACTGCCCATCGAGGCTAAGACAAGGGAATGCGTTGGCTATTCGCCCATTTTTACAACATTAACCCACTTATTAATCAATCGCTTACGTTCATCAGAGGATCCATAGGTATCCATGTCATAATCGATCAAGGTTAACTTTTTAGGGTCGAGGGCGTTGGGGGATTGTTCCGCTTGAGTGTTAGTTAAAATTTGGAAAGATTGACCTTCTTTCCATGCCAGCTCTTGTCCTTCTTTTGACATGACCCAGTCAACAAACCGTTTCGCGTTATCAAGGTTACGCGACCCTTTGATAATGCTCACACCACCAATTTCATAACCTGTACCTTCACAAGGCGAAATCAGCTCCAGCGGTGCTCCTTTCGATTGTTCGAGTGAGTAGTCATGCAAAAAACCAATACCAATCGCAATTTCACCACGCGCTGAGTTACGTGAAGGGGTAACACCTGATTTGGTGTATTGAGAGACGTTTTTGTCGAGTGCTTTGAAATAATCAAAGGCTTTATCTTCATCCCAAAGTTGAATGAAGGTGGCTAATGCGGTATAGGCAGTCCCCGAACTTTGTGGGTCAGAGATTTGAATCTCTCCTTTGTATTCAGGTTTGGTTAAATCATTCCAGCAGCGCGGGATCGGTAATCCTTTTTCAGCCAAACGTTGAGTATTCACCCCAAAACCTAAAATACCCATATAAACGGCCGAAGAGTAGTTCCCTTTGCGTTTCGCTGGATCTTTAAATCCATCCATAATGAATTCAAGCTGCGGGGATTGGTAAGCGTGTAAGAGATCCATTTCACCCGCCTGTGATTGAGGATCCAACGTGCCGCCATACCAAACATCCGCGCGTGGGTTCTTCTTCTCTGCTTCGATTTTGGCCAGCGTGCTGCCAGAGCCATTGCGAACAAAAGAGGTTTTTACGTCATATTTATCAGAAAATGCTTTAGTCGCTGTCTCGCACATGGCGTTAGTGGCACTGCAATAAACCACGAGTCGGCCTTCAGCAAATGCTTGAGGCGCGGCAAGCGAAGCACCGAGAATGCAGGTAGCAAGTACACTGCGAGGTAATCTATCTTTCATGTCTGTTTCCTCTTGTTATTTTCATTACTTAACGTAGACGTAGGGCAGCGTTAAGTTTCATCACATTCCTGTGATTTCGTTTTTGCTGCATGACACAGCGAAATCAGAACAACGTGAGGAAAGGTTATGATATAGTGACGGCATTCCCTGCACGCTGTTGCGCTTTTAAAAAGGGCAAAATCAGTAATCCAATCAGTGCGGCTGAGAGGGTAATGACACTGAAAAATCCTTCCCAACTAAATTGTTCAATAATGACAGCCAATGGGTAACTGGCTAACGCTGCACCAAGATAGCCAAATAAGCCGACAAAACCGGTCGCGGTTCCAGCCGCATCCTTGTGCGAACATTCAGCGGCGGCCATTCCTATCATCATTTGCGGACCAAAAATAAAAAATCCGATGGAAAAGAAGCAGCCCGACAACACCACAAAGTTGTCAATCGGTGTTAGCCATAACGCGGCCACTGAAATGAAAATACCTAGCGCAAAAATCAAGTTCATCGGCGCTCGATTGCCTTTAAAAAATTTGTCCGAGCCCCAACCACCAAATAGCGATCCTAAAAATCCTCCGACTTCAAACATCGATACGGCAGCGTTGGCCGAAAAAAGCTCATAACCATGTCGTTCAGTGAGGTATAAATTACCCCAATCATTTAGCGCGATACGCACCACATACACCAGTAGATAGGAGCTACATAACAGCCAAACGTACTTATTCCCTAGAACGTAACGACTTAAAATTTGGCGAAATGGAAGACCTTTACCCTCAGACTCATGGCGCTTTTCTAATTCATCGTTACGCCACTCACCCACTGGGGGTAACCCTAACGTTATGGGCTTATCTTGCATGCGAAAGCAGAGCACTAAACCAACGATGATCGCCAAGCAACCCGGTGCAATAAATCCGTACCGCCAACCAAAAGTCACAGCGATAAAACCAATGCTGATCGGAATGAGCGCGCCACTTAAATTGTGGCAAGTGTTCCAGATAGACCACCAAAACCCACGTTCAGATCGGGAATACCAGGTGGTGAGCAATTTAGCGCACGGCGGCCATCCCCAACCTTGGAAAAAAGCGTTCAATGTCCAAAGCACGGTAAATGCGGCTAGGGAAGAGCTCAAACCAAACAGCACATTAATCACACCCGTTGCAACCAGCCCCAAACCCATGAAGTAACTCGGTTTTGATTGGTCGCTGACCATGCCAGAAACAAACTTTGACAAACCGTAGGTCATGTAAAAGAGCGTACCAAGCAGACCCACATCGGAATGTTCAAGCCCGAGATCAGTGAGCATCGCAGGCATGGCAAAATTGAGACTTTTGCGTGTGAAATAAAACACCCCATAGCCGACGTACATCGATAACATTAAATGCAAGCGCCAGTAACGATAAGTTGCATCAATGTCCTGTGGTTCTATAGGTGCTGATGTCGGTTTTGAAATCAGAAAACCCAGCATGCTATGTTTCTCCCTAGTGCTAAGAGATGGTATCGGAGTGATTCACCAAATGAATGAGACAAAGTTATAAGTGACTAGGAAATTTTCCTAGTTTGTTGATATTGTGAGCGGTTTTGTGGGCAAGTTAACAGTTATGCGCGTCCCAAGTGGTATTTGGCTACGCTGCGATTCAATTAAAAATGTGCCACCCAGTGCGCTGACGCGTTCTTCGATGCCGAGTAAGCCTTGGCCTTTGCTGCGCCAATTGGAAGCTAAACCAATGCCATTATCACGCAGCTCGACACTGAACATGTCACCGGGAACAAGGCTTAATTGCACGGCTGATGCTTGTGCATGTTTGCACACGTTATTAAGCAGCTCTTGAATAATTCGATACAGTGTAACGGCCGTAATGTCATCTAAACGCTCTGCAAAAATTCCGAAATTCAGACGAAAATCGACGTGTCGTTCCGCAAATTTCATTTCACTTGCAAGCTGCCGAATTGCGCTCTCAAGCCCCAATTCATCAAGCGCATGAGGGCGAAGCTCGGTTAATAATTGACGTGTCGATGAGTGAATTCGTAGCGCGAGCGTGTTGATCGTCTCAGCGATGTTGGTTTGTTTTTCATTTTGTGCTAAGCGACTAGCGAGCATGGATTGGATCTGTATCGCGGTGATATTTTGGCCAATTTCATCATGCAGTTCGCGTGCAACTGATTTTCGGATTTGCTCTTCAACCTTGACTAATTGCCGAGCCAGTTGCTGTTTGTTCGCGAGTTCGATTGCTAGCTTTTGGTTAATTTTAGCTAAGCGTTGCGCCAAGAAATATTGACGGCTAATCGCAATACCAAGCCCTAAACCAACAAAAGCCTGCGTCGCTATAAAACTTTGGAGTTCAATATCGGATTCAAATGAACCTGTCATTTGCCGTGCCGTAGCAAGCAAAATACTGTTCATTAGACTAGCCAATACGCCGCCTTGCCAACCGTATTTATAAGCCATAAAAATATTGGGAAGCAGGAAAATGAGCAGGGCGATCGGTTTGAGCTGCTCTAGCAAGGTTAACTCCGCGATCAATCCGCCACTAAAAAAAAGCAAACACCATAGCAACGCAGAGGGGCGAAGTGTTACGTCCTGATGAATAAGATCGGGTGACAGTGGTCTCCAGATCTGCTGATGTAGATAATCGTACAGGAGAAATAAGAACGGAGTGAGCAGTATACCGCCGGTCAGAGCTGAAACGGTCGCTTGTGCCACGTAATGCAGTTCGAGGTTGAGCGGTTTGACCAACAGCAAAACCGAGCTTCCACATAAGATGCCGTAAACGACCGTCAACCCGGTAAGCGCCAATAGTTTTTTCCAATAAACGTGCAGTGATGTCCAGAGAGATTGAAAGGCAATCGCCAGCCAATAAGCGATCAATGCAAACAGCAGTAATAGATATTCATGAGCAGCGATAGCCAACACATGCCCAAGTGACACCACTATAGCCATTTCGCATAAAGTGATCCCAAGCCAAAAACGACGCGGTGCAAGAGCGAGTGTAGCCAGCTTTAAGCCTGTGGGCAAAAACAGACCAGCCAGCAATAAATCAGGAGTTAAATAGCGGCTGATGTTCCATAAACAAAACCAACCAATTGAATACAAAACACATGCAAATGCATAGCTAAAGCCAGAGGAGAGAGACAACCGAGGTAAAGCTTCAGAAAATCGATGATGAAAATGCATAGTCGCTTCTATAACGTCTCGTTAACCAACAGTTGGTGAGTAATAGCAAAGCGGATGAGATCCACATTGTTGGTAAGCCCCAGTTTGCTTAAAATATTTGCCCGATGCACGTGAATCGTTTTGTGGCTAATTGATAAATCGTAACCAATCTCTTTGACGTCTTTGCCTAAAATCAGGTGATCAAACACCTCTCTTTCGCGTTTAGTTAACCCTTCAAGGACAGATGGCGTACCTGAAGCATTGCTTAGGTTAATTAAGGCATCGGCACACAAATAGCGATCACCATTAGCCACGGTACGAATGGCGCTCACTAACTCTCCAGGCCCACAACGTTTTGATAAATAACCACAAGCGCCAGCTTCTAACGCTTTACTGACAAAGGACGCTGAATCATAAATAGAGAGAATGATGGCTTTAAAGTCCGGCTGAGCGCGGCGCAGTTTCTCTAACAACACAAGCCCACTTTCGTCGGGCATTGAAATGTCGATAACTGCCACATCGATAGAAGCGTTCACCAGCGCACGAAATGCTTCGCGCGCGCTACCATACTCACTGTGGACATGAATGTCTGGTTCAACCGATAACAGTTGTGCAAAACCAGAGCGAACCATGAGGTGGTCATCCACCAAAGCAACTGAAATCATACGGGTATCCTATAGGTTTGCAGTGATAGTCGCAGATGTATCAATAAGTATCAAAAACCAGCGCAGGGGATGTGATTGCTCTCTCGAAACTTATGATCAGTGGCAGGTAGGCATTAAATGAGCGAGTTACTCGCACTACGAGGGCAGTGAAACAAAAACATCGCTTGCAGTTCGAGCCTTGAACAAGTAACGTTGCGCAGTTTTTTATACAATTCACATTTATTAAGGTACTGGTTTTGATCTCCACCGCGAATATCACTCAACAATTTGGCGCAAAGCCTCTGTTTGAAAACATTTCCGTTAAGTTTGGCGAAGGTAATCGCTATGGCCTGATTGGCGCTAACGGTTGTGGTAAGTCAACATTTATGAAGATTCTAAGCGGAGAGCTTGAACCTTCGAGTGGTAACGTTAGCTATGATCCTAACGAACGCGTGGCGAAACTGAATCAGGATCAATTCGCTTACGAAGAGTTCACGGTTATCGACACGGTAATCATGGGCCACAAAGAGTTGTGGAAAGTTAAACAAGAACGTGACCGTATCTATTCTCTGCCTGAAATGACCGAAGAAGATGGCATGAAGGTTGCGGATCTCGAAACTGAATTCGCGGAAATGGACGGCTACATGGCCGAGTCTAAAGCCGGTGAATTGTTGCTTGCAGTGGGCATTCCTCTTGAACAGCACTTTGGTTTGATGAGCGAAGTGGCACCAGGTTGGAAACTGCGTGTGCTATTGGCGCAAGTTTTGTTTGCTGAACCACACATCATGCTGCTTGACGAACCAACCAACAACTTGGATATGGATACCATTCGCTGGCTAGAAGATACGCTAAACCAACGTAACTGCACCATGATCATCATCTCGCACGACCGTCACTTCTTAAACAGCGTATGTACACATATGGCTGACTTGGATTATGGTGAACTACGTCTTTACGCGGGTAACTATGACGAGTACATGACAGCGGCATCGCAAGCGCGTGCTCGTCTGCTCTCTGATAATGCCAAGAAGAAAGCACAGATTGCTGAACTGCAAACTTTCGTTGCACGCTTTTCTGCGAACGCATCTAAAGCGAAGCAAGCGACGTCACGAGCTAAGCAGATTGACAAGATCCAATTGGACGAAGTTAAAGCGTCTAGCCGCCAAAACCCTTTCATTCGTTTTGAACAATCGAAAGAGTTGTTCCGTAACGCGTTAGAAGTTGAAAACCTTAGCCAAGGTTTTGAAAACGATCTGTTCAGTAACTTCAACGCCATTTTTGAAGTGGGCGAACGCGTAGCGATCATTGGTGAAAACGGCGTCGGTAAAACGACACTGCTTAACACCTTAGCGGGTGTACTTGAGCCTCGTAGCGGCAGCTATAAATGGTCTGAAAACGCGAACATTGGTTACTACGCTCAAGATCACGCGCACGATTTTGCCGAAGATATGAACCTGTTTGACTGGATGAGCCAATGGCGTCAAGAAGGGGATGACGAGCAAGTGATCCGCAGCTTCTTAGGGCGCATGTTGTTTGGCCAAGATGACATCAAGAAATCCGTTAAGGTCATCTCTGGTGGTGAACAAGGTCGTATGTTGCTTGGTAAACTAATGATGCATAAGCCAAACATGCTGTTGATGGATGAGCCAACCAACCACATGGACATGGAATCGATCGAATCACTCAACACGGCTTTGGAGAACTACAAAGGGACTCTGTTCTTCGTATCTCACGACCGCGTATTTGTGGACTCACTGGCAACGCGCATCATTGAAATCCGTGATAACAAACTGACCGATTTCAAAGGCACTTATGCTGAATTCTTGAAATCTCGTGGCGTAAACTAATCCACAGTTTACTCTTAAGAAAAGGCTTCCTGCGGGAGGCCTTTTTAATGCCTGCAATCTGGAACGAGCCAAAAAATAGAGTGCATTAAAATGGAGCGCACGTTCCAATTTGGTGCGCTTTTTATGAATGCGTTTATTCTTCCATCATGCAACAACTCCCTTGATATTTATATAATTCACTCTATTTCAATAAATTATTTGATATTGAAAAGTTATTGATTCATTTGTTTATTTTGGAATGTATTTTGCTTTAAGGCTGTTCAATACCAATAACTCACTATATTGGTGAGAAAATAATCAAGTAGCACAGGATTGGTGCACAACATTTCAATGGAGAATCACTAAGATGACTCAAACCGTAAGTCAGGTTCAAGGTACCGTACAAGCCCTGACTCAAAGTTCTGATACGCTATTTTTGCTGCTCGGTGCAATCATGGTGTTTTTAATGCACGCCGGATTTGCCTTTCTTGAGGTGGGGACAGTGCGTAAAAAGAACCAAGTGAACGCGCTGGTAAAAATTCTCGCCGATTTCGGTATTTCTACGATCGCCTATTTTTTTATCGGTTATTGGATAGCCTACGGCGCTCATTTCTTTGCTGATGCACAAACCCTTGCCCAAGGGAACGGCTATCATCTAGTTAAGTTCTTTTTTCTATTGACGTTTGCCGCCGCTATTCCTGCTATCGTTTCTGGAGGCATTGCCGAGCGCGCTCGGTTTTACCCCATTCTCATTGCTACTTTTTTCACAGTTGGGTTTGTTTATCCGCTGTTTGAGGGAATGATTTGGAATGGCAATTATGGCGTGCAAAGCTGGTTTGAAGCTCAATTCGGTGCTGCTTTTCACGATTTCGCTGGTTCGGTGGTCGTGCATGCGGTCGGAGGATGGATTGCACTCACCGCTGTCATGTTTCTAGGAATGCGTAAGGGAAGAGTACGTGCAGGAAAGCACACCAACTTTGCTCCATCCAACATTCCGTTCCTAGCACTGGGCGCGTGGATCCTTTGTGTGGGCTGGTTTGGTTTTAACGTCATGTCAGCGCAAACATTAAATGGAATTAGTGGATTAGTCGCGATGAACTCTTTAATGGCCATGACTGGTGGTATTTTAGCAGCGTTAATTGTCGGAAAAAATGACCCTGGCTTTATCCACAATGGTCCTCTAGCGGGATTAGTCGCGGTGTGTGCAGGATCGGACTTGATGCACCCACTGGGTGCCTTAGTGACGGGAGTAGTTGCGGGTGCTTTATTTGTTTGGTTGTTCACTCAACTGCAAAACCGAACGAGAATAGACGATGTATTAGGTGTATGGCCATTACATGGTGTTTGTGGTGCATGGGGCGGGATTGCCGCTGGGATTTTTGGCCAATCATCACTCGGCGGCCTAGGTGGTGTCAGCCTCGCCGTTCAACTACTAGGAACCTCATTGGGTATTTCAGTGGCAGTATTAGGCGCTGCAATCGTTTATGGCTCTCTCAATGTATTGACTGGATTGCGTTTATCTGAAGAAGACGAATTTAACGGCGCGGATTTGGCTATCCATAAAATCTCCGCCATTAACGAAGATTGATTACATATAGACCGAAGTCGCGGGGTACTTCGGTCTATTTCGTAGCTCGGTTTATGTCACAGAAAATAAGCAATCAATGGCTATTTTATACTATGGTCTAACCCTCAAAACTACTGTTGTTATTGCATCGGTGCTAAGCTAGCAAAAAAGCGTGCAATAAGGACATAGTATGAATTTCCCTTACAAGAATATCGTGATCCTCACGGGGGCAGGCATTTCAGCGGAATCAGGCATCAAAACATTTCGTGCTCAAGATGGGTTATGGGAAAACCATAAAATAGAGGATGTCGCGACCCCTGAAGGTTTCGCACGTGATCCCGATCTCGTACAGGATTTCTATAATCAGCGTCGTCGAAAACTCCAATCTGAATCAATACAACCTAATGCCGCCCACATCGCGCTTGGTAAATTAGAGCAAGAGCTAGAGGGAAACGTAACGATTATTACGCAGAATATTGATAACCTTCATGAGCGGGGTGGTAGCAAACAGGTGATTCATATGCACGGTGAGCTGCTTAAAGCACGCTGCAGCGTTTCTAACCAAGTAATAGAGCATAAAGACGACATTATGAGCGGAGAGCTTTGTCATTGCTGTCAAATTCCAGCTCAAATGCGACCTCATATTGTTTGGTTTGGCGAAATGCCACTACGCATGGGCGATATTTATTCAGCACTCGAGACGGCTGATCTTTTTATCTCTATCGGTACATCGGGCGTTGTTTATCCTGCTGCAGGCTTTGTTCATGATGCCAGAATGCATGGCGCGCACACCATTGAGATCAACTTAGAACCGAGTGCCGTTGAAAGTGAGTTTGAGGAGAAACGCTACGGTAAAGCCAGTATTGAAGTTCCGCGGTTAGTGGAAGAGATATTAGGGTTAGAAATGCCAAAAAAGAAACACGCCTAGAGTAGGCGTGTTATCTAAACATTGAATATGATCAATTATTTACTTTGAGCTTCTGGAAGTATTCGTCGTACAACACATTCGCTTCTCCCACCTCATCTTGCCAAAACCCGCTGTCCATCACAGATTGTGGAGGGAAGATATTAGGATCATTGGCGAAAGATTTGGGTAACAGTGAATAGGCTGTTTTAACGGGAGTTGGGTAGCCAATTTCTAATGCGATTTTTGCTGCATTCTCAGGGCGCAATAAGAAATCAATCATCTTATGAGCCGCATCAACGTTTTTGGCCCCGGCCGGAATGGATATGCTGTCCATCCAGAAAATCGCGCCTTTTTCTGGCCAAATAATGTCAATTGAAGCGCCTTCTTGGCGGGCCATATACGCCGAGCCATTCCATAACATACCTAAAGAAACTTCACCCGCTAAAAAAGGGTTTGCCGGAAAGTCGGAGTTGAACACTAACACGTTTGGAATCAGTTTTTTAAGCTCTTCATAGGCCGCTTTAATTTCGTCAGGATCCGTCGTATTAGGTGAGTAACCAAGCTTACTCAGTGCAATATGGAACACTTCACGAGCATCGTCCATCATCATCAACTGACCTTCCCATTTGGCATCCCATAAGTCGCCCCAGTTTTTGATCAGTGATTTATCAAGCATATCGGTATTAATACCAATCCCCGTTGCGCCCCAGATATAAGGGATAGAAAATTTGTTGTTTGGGTCGAACGATTTATTGAGATAGTTAGAATCCAGATCAGCAAAATGAGAAAGCTTAGCGTGGTCAATCTCCTGCAACATGCCTTCTTTACGCATTTTAGAAACAAAGTAGGTGGATGGCACGACAAGATCGTAGCCGGAACCTTGAGTCTTTAACTTGGCATACATGCTTTCATTAGACTCATAGGTTGAGTAAATGACTTTAATTCCTGTCTCTTTGGTGAAATCTTCGAGAACGTCGTGGGGGATATATTCAGACCAGTTGTAAAAATAAAGCTCTTGATCTGCAGCCATTGCAGGCGTAGTGAATAGAGTTGCTGCGCAAATAGCGCCAGCATACAGTGTGCTTTTCATTACGTTTCCATTTTAGTCGGTGCCAAAGCTTAACTAGGCAAGGGTGCGTGATACGAAAGTGCAAAGTATACCAGTTTTAACGAAAATAGGCAGCTAGTGCTGCCTATTTCATACTTTTTGCGGAATTATTGACCCGCTTTTAACTTCATAAAGTAATCTTCATACTGCACAGTTTTTTCACCAACGGCAGATTGCCATTCAACACGATCTAAATCATCTTGAGATGGGAAAAGAGCAGGGCTGTCTTTAAATTTCTCATTAGACGCTTTCACGCCAGTTAAATAACCCGTGTCGCGAGAAATTTGTTCTGCAATTTCTGGACGTAGCAAGAAGTCGATCATCATATGTGCGGCTTCTACGTTTTTGGCACCAGAACTGATAGCAAAGTTGTCAACCCAACCGATACCGCCTTCTTTAGGGAAAACAAGCTTAATTGGCAAGCCTTCTTTTTGCGCAGCTGCTGCAGAGCCATTCCACAGCATACCTAAGCCAACTTCACCAGAGAGGTAAGGAGCGGCAGGGTTATCTGAGTTAAATACCAATACATTAGGCATTAGTTTTTGCAGCTCAGCGTAGGCCTCATCAATTTGCTTTTCATCCGTAGTGTTACCTGAGTAACCTAACTTACGAAGGGCAATGTGGAATACCTCACGAGTATCATCCATCAACATTAGCTGGCCTTTCAACTCTGGGTTCCATAGGTCACCCCAGCTTTGGAAATCATTGGGATCATACATATCGGTATTAACCGCAAGCCCAGTGATAGCAACCACGTGTGGAATTGAATAATCATTATTTGGATCGTAAGGTTTATTCAAATAGTTGTTATCAAGGTTTTTAAAGTTGCTTAATTTGGACTTATCAATCTTTTGTAACATACCTTCATCGCGCATTTTAGAAACGAAGTAGGTGGATGGAACAACAAGATCATAACCTTGGTTGTGAGTTTTTAGCTTTGCATACAGGGTTTCATTCGATTCATAAGTTGAATAAATGACCTTGATGCCGGTCTCTTTCGTAAACTGCTCTAGAAGACCACTGTTAATGTACGGCCCCCAGTTCATGAATACTAGTTCCTTGTTTTCATCCGCTGTTACTGCTCCAGAGAACAAAGAAAGCGCACATGCACTACCAGCTAATAGAGTAGCCCATTTTTTCATTGACGTTAGCTCCAAACCAAACGTTGCCTATTTTTAGGCGTTAGATAGAAAAACAGAATGACGATTTGTCATTCTGTTTCGCGTAATGTATTACAAGATGTCGATTCTACTTCACTTTTTCCCTTGCTAACAACTGTGATGTGATTACTAGAGCCAATGAGACAACTAACATCACGGTCGCCAGAGCGTTAACTTCTGGGGAAATGCCAACTTTAACCATAGAATAAATCTTCAATGGTAAAATCTCGTAAGTAGGGCCGGTTACAAACGAGCTAATGATCACATCATCTAATGACAGTGTGAAACTCAGCAACCAACCAGCCGCAACTGCCGGTTTCGCTAATGGCAAAATGATTTTGGTCAAAATCACCCATTCGCCAGCACCGAGATCTTTGGCAGCTTCGAGCATCTTTACATCAAATCCGTTGAGGCGACTGTAAACAGTCACAACAACGAAAGGTAAGCAGAATGTAATGTGTGCAATCAACAAAGTAAGAAAACCTAGCTGAGCACCTAACACTAAGAATAGCGCAAGTAGCGAAATTGCCATGACAATATCTGGGGACATCATCACAACAAACAACATACCATTAACTGCACGTTTACCTTTAAATTGATAACGAAAAAGAGCTACAGCAGTTAAACTGCCAATCAGCGTCGCTGCTGTGGCTGAAAAAACCGCTACATTCAGCGAGTGCCATGCGGCCTGAACTAAGCTGTCGTTTGCAACTAGCGCGTGGTACCACTTAGTAGTGAAACCGCCCCATTTAATACCAAATTTGTTGTCATTAAATGAATTTACAATCAGCACTATGATCGGTAGGTATAGAAATACATACACTAAACTCATAAAGCTAAATCTAACTGTTTTGCCCATTAGTCTAGCTCCACTTTCTTATTCAATAACTTACCAGCACGATAGTATGCATAAAGCATTACAGCCATCGCCAGAGTCAAGGCAATGCTGGTCGCGGCGCCAAATGGCCAATCACGAGCATTCAATACTTGGCTCTTAATCACGTTACCAATCAGCAGGTTTTTCGCGCCACCGAGTAAGTCAGCAATATAGAACATACCTAATGCTGGCAGTAACACCAACAAGCAGCCCCCGATGATACCCGGCATGGTCAATGGCAATACTACCTTCAGCAAAGTTTGAAGCTTATTTGCCCCTAGATCTCGCGCGGCTTCAATGTAGGTATCGTCCAATTTTTCAATAGCAGCATAGAGCGGAAGAATCATAAAAGGCAGCAAGATGTAAACCAAGCCAATCATTACCGCTGTCTCGGTGTACATAATACGCAGTGGTTTGTCTATGATGTCTAAAGCCATTAAAGCTTGGTTTAGGATGCCTTGCGTACCCAGCACTATTTTTAATCCGTAGGTACGGATAAGAGAGTTCGTCCAAAAAGGAACAATCACCAAAAACAGCATAATTGGACGCCATTTTTGTGGCATTTTTGCGACAATGTAAGCAAATGGATAACCAATAACCAAGCAGAGAAGGGTAGCCACAATTGCCATATAGAAAGAGTGCATGAGCACTTTGGCGTAAAGTGGATCCAATAAGCGTGTATAGTTATCAAGCGTGAAGGTCATTTCAATTAAGTTGGCTTCATCGCGAGTCAAAAAGCTAGTACCAATGATCATAACGTTAGGGATTAGCACAAACAGCACTAACCACCCAACAATCAATGTGATAATAGCATTTTGAAGATTAAGCTTCTTGCTCATCATCGAGTACTACCTCCCAGCTTTCAACCCAAGTGATAGCGACTTTCTGACCGAGAGAATGGTCCACATCAGGATCATCTTCGTTAAAGAATTCGCTAACCGTCACGCGCATGCCTGATTCTTCCAATTCGACTACAGATTCTAGAGTCATGCCTTTGTAGGTACGTTCTGTCACGTGTCCAACAATGCCTTTTTCTTCTGACTCTTTAATCTCTTCGATGCGAAGATCTTCAGGACGCAGCAAAACTTGTAGTTTGTGTCCGGGTTGTACATTTTGATCGTGGTAAACCACCGCTTCAACACCTTCGATATGTGCACGAATACGCTTATCGTCAATTCGTTCGATCGTTTCAGCATTAAATACGTTGATCTCACCGATGAAGCGGGCAACAAATAGGTTTTTAGGGTCTTCGTAAATTTCACGTGGAGAGCCATCTTGCTCAATTTTCCCTTCACGCATAACAATAATGCGATCCGACATTGATAAAGCTTCTTCTTGATCGTGTGTAACGAAGATAAAGGTGATCCCAAGCTGACGTTGAAGCTGCTTAAGCTCCATTTGCATCTGCTTACGAAGTTTATAGTCAAGCGCGGATAAAGATTCGTCTAGCAACAGAACCTTAGGTTTATTAACAACGGCACGCGCGATCGCGATACGTTGTTGTTGACCACCAGAAAGTTGACTTGGTTTACGCTGGGCCATCGCGTCGAGACGTACCATCCGCAGTGCTTCCATCACACGGGGTTCAATGTCCGCCGTTGGCACTTTTTGCATACGCAAACCAAACGCGACATTTTCAAATACTGTCATATGTGGGAAAAGTGCATAGCTTTGAAAGACGGTGTTAACGTGTCTCTGTTCAGCAGGAACTTTTGTAACATCTTGATTATCAAGAGTAATTGAACCTTGATCTGCGGTTTCAAAACCTGCAATCATTCTTAGTACTGTTGTTTTACCACAGCCAGAAGGACCAAGTATCGTTAAGAATTCGCCATGATTAACATCAAGGTTTAGGTTGCCAATGATTTCCTTACCATCGAAACTTTTACTGATACCAGAAAGACGAACTACTGGTTTTCCTACTGATTTTTTTACGTTCAACGTCTGTTTTTCTCCCACCTTGGTCTATAGGGATGCCTATCTTACGACCTGTCGCTATACACAATTGAGGCGCGCATCATAATCACCAAAAGAGTGAATTCAAAGCGTTTTCTTATATTGATACAGAAAAAGTTTTGTAGGTAGCAGTAAAGATTGATTACCATACAGAACTAACTAACTAACTGTTCAATGCTTTCAAGTGGTTAATTATCAACCAAACACATAATAATGCAAGATCAGTTTAGGCTTCTGATTTTGGACTAGAGTGTATTGCAGTATAATGACAATAACTTTGTGACCCAAATACAGGCAACTTGCTTTTCCGTTGCCTAGGACATTTTATGAATAATGATATTGAAAAAGATTTCAATTTAGGCGGTAGTGTAGAGCATGCGCTCAAGGGAGATTACGAGCTAAAAGTCAACGCCGTGCTCAAAGAGGCATGGGATTGTACGATCAAGCAATTTATCTCCTTTTCTCCTTCCATCGTGATTCTTTTATTTGTGCAGCTTGCGATCTTCTATATTGCTTTAAAATTGCAACTGGGTGATCCATCACTAATCTTGGATGCGTTAGAAACACCAGAAGCTTTCACAGGCAATATTGTACAAGCTATTTTTGTGGCTAATTTTAGCTATGAGGTCGTTAGTGCACCTATTTATGCTGGCGTGAGCTTAATGGCGATGAGTCATGTCGCTGGGTTAAGAACACAGCCAAGACATATAGGTAAGGGATTACAGTTCACCATCCCAGTGATTTTAGCAACGCTATTCAGCTTATTACTGCAAGGTGTAGCAGGAATGATTTTCCCATTGCTATCAATGTATTTGAGTATTGCGTTTAGCCAATCCATCTTATTGATCTGCGAAAAACGGGTTCCACCTATGCAATCACTGCTATTATCCTTACGCGCAGTAAATAAAAAAATCGTTCCTATTGCCGTGATTTATTCCGTGATCATGCTGATGTTCGTTGCCGCCGCGCTCTTTTATGGGATAGGTTTCATTTTTGTATTACCTTTCTTCTTCCATGCTAAAGGGATTATTTATCGCAATATGTTCGGCATCAAACTAAAGATCATAGCGACTAATCAATCCGACAATAATCCAAATTCTCAGGTGTTCAATGCGTAAAATAATCTTACTTACCGCCATCTCGCTCGTGGTTGTGAGCTGCAGCGTTTATTACGTCAAGCAAACCTCAACTGAGACGACTTACAAAAGCGACATTCCATCTTTGCAAGGTGCTAGAGCTGTTGGAAAAGCGCCTGACTTCTCAGCCATCGATGATGTGAATGAGAAAAAGCATGCTTTTTTTTCTTTCTTAAAACCAGGGATAGCTTGGGAAAATTTACGTGTTTTGCGAGAGCGTGAAATATTAGAGAGGATTGCACAACATCATCTAAGCAATCAGATAGCCAAAAGTGACTATAGTGAGGCGCAAAAACTCTCTAAGCGATATGAAGTACCGATTCCTGCGGAAGGCATCACTAGCGCCTGGTTAGAAAACATGCTGCATAGAGTTGACATTTTACCCGAAGCGTTAGTCTTGACCCAGGCAGCGAATGAATCAGCTTGGGGAACCTCTCGCTTTGCAACTGAAGGAAACAACTATTTCGGTCAATGGTGTTACAGTGTAGGGTGTGGGTTGGTACCTTTGCAACGAGTGGAAGGTATGACTCACGAAGTGGCGAGTTTTGGTTCTGTTCAAGAGTCAATCCACGGTTACTTCATGAATGTTAACCGCAACTCCGCTTATCATGATTTACGAGAGATTCGTTTTCGATTAAGAAAAAATAATGCCGATTTATTGAGTGCTGACAGTGCCATGGAGATGACCAATGGCTTACTGAAATACTCAGAGCGCGGAGAAGCTTATGTGCAAGATCTTCAATCTATGATGCGTCACAATCAGCCTTTCTGGACAGAATAATAATGAAAAAAAGAACGCTTACCTTATTACTGACAACGTTATGCTTTGCTAACGCATTTCCCGTTAACGCTCAAGAGTATATGTTTACATACTCCAAGTTGTTTTCAACAATGAAAAATAACGTGAAAGAAGAGTACCCCAATGTCAAAGTCGCTTATTATTTCCTTAATGCCAATACCAAGCAGCTCTGCCCAATAGAGAAGGCTTGGATGGAAAAAGAAAAGCACTATGAAGCGTTGAAAGTCAGTAGCAACCACGAACTACTACTTCCTTTAGACGATCATTTACGGCAAGCGAATCCGTTAGTGTTTGTCGATACTCCTCAAGATATGCGTTGTGACTTTTCGACTGTTGTTATGGCAAAAGAGCAGTTCAAAGAAGAAATATCTTACCAGCAGGTCGCCATCTTATTACCTCAGATGCAAGAATTACTGGAAGAGCTCGGCGGGATGTTTGCGAGTTGGTTCACACCCGATGTTTCTGGTGTCACACTCGAATTTGCCAATAATTTGAATTCGGTCATTCAGTTGAGTAACGGCGAAACCATTAACATAGAAAATGGCAAAGCCCAAGTGGATCTCAGTCAACTGGGTGAAGGTGGATCGATGCAGTTACCACAAGAAACGGTTCGCGTGTTACCTTATCTTCCCAAAGCGAAACATTAGACATGTTGGGCTAATATCAATAGGGCTGCATTCGCAGCCCTTACTCGTTTTATCTTTGTAGGAATATCAAAGATTGGTGACATCCAACTTCAAACTAGGATCAAACTCCATCACGCTATCCTCATCTTCGAGCGCTAGGATTGGCATCTCTTCTTTATCAAAACCAATGTCGCCGCCATTAATAACGCCTGAATCACGGTTAATCGACTTAAAGTCAAACAACTTGAAATCAGCCAAATGGCTAGGCACTACATTTTGCATTGCACTAAACATGGTCTCGATGCGCCCAGGGAACTGTTTATCCCAGCCATTTAGCATTTGCTTAATGTTTTGACGTTGCATGTTTGGCTGAGAGCCACATAGATTACATGGAATAATCGGATACTCTCGCATGTTCGCATATTTGATAATGTCTTTTTCACGACAGTAGGCTAGAGGGCGAATTACCACATGTTCACCGTTATCAGACACAAGTTTAGGTGGCATTCCTTTGATCTTTCCACCATAAAACATGTTCAAAAATAGCGTTTCTAGAATGTCGTCACGGTGATGGCCTAACGCAATTTTCGTCGCACCGAGTTCTTTGGCTGTACGATACAAAATGCCGCGGCGTAAGCGTGAACAAAGTGAGCAGGTGGTTTTCCCTTCAGGGATCTTATCTTGAACAATAGAATACGTGTCTTCTTCGACAATTTTATATTCAACGCCTAGCTGCTCTAAGTACTGCGGCAGAATGTGTTCAGGAAATCCGGGCTGTTTTTGATCAAGATTCACGGCAATAAGCTCAAAGCTAACAGGGGCACTTTTCTGAAGGCTCATTAGAATATCCAGCATGGTAAAGCTATCTTTACCGCCAGAAAGACATACCATAATACGGTCGCCATCTTCAATCATATTAAAGTCAGCAATGGCTTGACCCGTATTACGACGGATACGCTTCTGAAGTTTATTGAAATTATATTGTTGAGCTTTGGTGCGCTCTTGAATTTGCTCAGTCATCAGTGTCTGGTCTTTAATCTTTAAAACAAAATAGAGTGCGTATGATACGGATAAATAGCGCAGATGCCAGATCTAACAAGTAAGGAAGATAAAAAATCCCCCTCGCCTATGACAAGGGGGATCGATGATAGATCAGACCATTTTAAATAGAGGTTTTAGGATCTAAAGGGCTTACGTAGCCATGCGGCTTTAATGCTAAAACATCACAGTTAATTTTATCAATGACTTGTTCTGCCGTGTTGCCAATAAATACCGCAGATAACCCTGTACGTCCCGTCGTACCAAGAATAACCATCGCCGCATTGAGCTTTTCAGCTGCTTGAGGAATAACGTCTTCAGGCAAGCCTTGTTCTACAAGTGTTTGCGATTCATCTATACCATGCTTTTGTCGCAATGCTTTCATTGCCATCAAATGGTGACCACGAACAGCATCAGTGTAGGTCATTGGATCAAACTCGGGCAACTCAATGGTAATATTCGCAGGCGTAATAGGGTATGAATTCACAAGATAAGGCGTCGCACCTAAACGAGTGGTGAGGCTTTTTAGTTGTTCAACCATGCAATCATTTAAATCAATATGAGCCGGATTTTCTGACCCCACATGTACCGAAGCGATTATATTCGCATTCTGTGGCCAATCTGAATTTTTAACCAATAGCACTGGAGTTGGGCATTTACGCAATAAGTGCCAATCTGTCGGTGTAAAAATAACGGATTCCAGGACATCATGCTTGCGCGTCCCTTTGATCAGAATGTCATGTTCTCCGTAAAATATCTCAGCAATAATCGCTTCATAAGGGCGGTTATGCCACACCACTTTTACTTCAAATTGAATCGAACTATCAATATACGATTCAGCTACTTTCCTCATCCATTGCTCGCGCTGATGGATAACACCACGTCGCATAGCATCACGTTCATCAACAGAGAGCATCGACGTCATGTCATAAGAGAAATCATAAATAGATAGAAAAAATGTAATGTGGCTAGAAGACGTGCTTTGCTGCGCTAACTGTATGGCTCTGGCAAGGGCGGGTTGTTCATCGTGGTTGATGTCAGCAACCACCAGAATCTTGCTATAAATACTCATATCGACTCCTTAATTATGGAGGAGGGCGTTAGAGTTACTTTAGCTCATAACCAGCGAGAATTTTAGAAAAAAAGAGAGTTTTTAACAGAAGTATGACGTAGCTCATTTAAGAGCTACCTCATTGAAGTTACTTAGTTTCTTTAGATACGCCTGCCAGTTCCATCAGTTGGTCATGGTCAAGGATTGTGATGTATTTGCCTTTAACGCTAAGGATTTCAGACTTCTGAAAACGGCCGAGTAGACGACTGATCGTTTCAACAGTGAGACCAAGGTAGTTACCGATATCACCGCGAGTCATTGTCAGACGAAACTCTCTAGGGCTAAAGCCGCGCTGAGAGAAACGAGTCGACAAGTTATAAAGAAAAGCCGCCAATCTTTCTTCTGCATTCTTTTTAGATAGCAGAAGAATCATCTCTTGGTCGCCCTTAATTTCATTACTCATCAAGCGCATAATTTGTTGACGTAACTTAGGCATTTTACCCGAAAGATCATCAAGAATTTCGTAGGGTATTTCGCATACCATTGATGTTTCTAGAGCCTGAGCAAAGCTAGGATGAGAATCATCAGTGATCGCGTCAAAACCAACTAAATCACCCGCTAAATGAAACGCAGTGATTTGTTCATCACCTTGCTCAGTAATGGTATAACTTTTAATTGTACCTGAGCGAATAGCGTAGAGAGACTTAAGGTCGTCACCAGCTTTAAATAGCTCTTGGCCCTTTTGGATAGGTTTTTTACGCTCAATAATTTGATCAAGTTGATCAAGTTCAGATTCATTGAGAGTAAAAGGAATACAAAGCTGGCTAATGCTGCAATCTTGACAGTGAATTGCACAACCACCAGATTGAATGCGCTTTGCCGCTGGCTTATCAGAAATCATAACAACCTTTCACTTTTTGATGTACATCAATATTTTAGCACCCATTACCCCTAAAGGATAGCGAAAAAAGATGACATAAATCAGACAGCTACCACGTAGATGATAAAATACTCACTGCTCCATAACCCGTGTATAGACCATAGAGTATGATAAAAATCGCAGCAAAATGACGAAATATGAGTGATTGTTGAATGTTCTTCAAACGAGTCGCGCCATAACCAACAAGAAGCATCGCAGGTAAGGTTCCCAGACCAAAAGAGGCCATAACCAATGCCCCTGACAGTGCACTACCGGACACCACAGACCAAGTCAGTACCGAGTAAACTAGCCCACAAGGTAACCACCCCCAGATAAACCCAAAAGGGAGAGCGAACCACGTTTTCCTCAGCGGGAGCAATGATTGCCCAAAAGGCGAAATAAAACTCCAGATTTTTTGCCCAACCTTCTCCAGCTTCAACAGACCAAACCACCAACGCCCAACATACAATCCAAGTACAATCATTAGGCCTGCCGCAATGAGCCGCAACCAAATCAACGCATGATTAAGTGTAGAGAATTCGGATAGCGAGGCGGCGAGGCCTCCTAATAAACCGCCAAACAGCATATAGCTGGCAATACGCCCAAGGTTGTAAAAAACAAGCAGTATTGGGAGTCGATCACTGCGCTTTTCACCTAAGGTCAAAAGAGAAGCAATCCCGCCACACATTCCCATACAGTGGCCAGCTCCAAGTAAACCGATAAAGAAAGCACCAATCCAATCTGCGGTCATTTTTTCTCTTCTTTTGATGAGGTAAGTTCATCTTCATCAAACAAAATATTGTGTCCTTGGCGTTCTAAATCTTCAAACTGTTCGCTCTTTACTGCCCATAAAAAGATGATGACGGCGATCGTAACCAAAACGATCGCTATGGGGATCAATATATAAAGACTTTCCATCTACTTATCCCTCTTTTTGAGTAGTCGAAGAGAATTAGATACCACAATAATCGAACTCGCCGACATGCCCACAACGGCAATGTAAGGAGCAACCAGCCCCGCAACGGCGAGTGGCAAAACAATAATATTGTATCCAAGTGACCACGCTAAATTTTCCCGAATGATTTTGCGAGCTTTTAACGCTAAGCTTCTGGCTTCCAATAATCTGTCGAGTTTATCACCAAGTAAAACCATATCTGCGGATGCTTTTGCGACATCGGTTCCACCACCCATAGCGACTGATAAGTGCGCACCAGCAAGCGTTGGCGCATCATTAATGCCATCGCCAATCATCATGGTGATATCATCATCTGGTAACGACTTTAAGTAACTCAGTTTATCTTCTGGTTTGGCATTCGATACGACAATATCGATGTCCATTTCGGCGGCCACACTTTGTGCATTAAGTTGAGAGTCACCCGTTAATAGCGTGATCTTAATTCCTTCCTGATGGAAACGATCGATAAATTGTTTCGCTTCACTACGGATAGGATCGCGGTACGTGAAGGTCGCAATGTGTTGCCCGTTGAGCGACAGATAAATCCGATTTGCTCGATCGTCACTGATGTCGTTCAAAACAAATTCGGCGCTGCCGATACGAACATCGCCGCCTAAATATTTACCTTGAATACCAGACCCAATCATATTCTGCACATGCTCAACACGAAACTCGTCATTACGATATTGCGCAAACGCTCTGGCAATGGGGTGATTGGCATGATGCTCCAAAGCAGCGGCTAGCGCCAAACAATGGTTTTCGTCTATATCACCATGCAACTCAACGTCACTAATTTCGATATCACCACGGGTCAACGTTCCCGTTTTATCAATAATCAAATGGTTAACTTTACAAAGTGTTTCAAAGACATGGTTTTTTCTCAATAAAATACCAAAGTCACCCATTCGTGATGTAGCGCAAGTGATGGCTGTAGGGGTGGCAAGAGAAAGCGCGCACGGGCAGGTTGCCACCAAGACCGCTAACATGATCCAAAATGCATCTTCAGGTTTTGTCTGGTGCCAATAAAACCAAGTGGCTGCTGCAATAATCAAAATTACAGCCACAAAATATCTCGCGACAATATCAGCAATTTCTGCAATCTTAGGCTTAGACATTTGAGCTTCATCTTGCAGTCTAACAATATTGGAAATAACGGAATCCGCTTTAGATGCAGTGACTTCCAACTCGAAAGACTCATCGCCATTTAATGTACCAGCAAAAACAGCATCACCGACTGTTTTGACAACGGGTACTGATTCACCGGTCAACATTGATTCATTAATATGAATACGCCCATTCAACACTCGACCATCAGCAGGGACGTGTTCTCCAGGCAACACGCGAATTCGATCACCAAGAGCTAGAGTTTTTACAGGCACTTGACGGCCATCCAACGTAGTTGCAACCGCAGGGATCAATTTCAGTAAATTGCCGCTAGCCGCCGCGGCTTTTCTACGCGCCCGCATCTCTAAAAATCGTCCAATCAGTAAGAAAAAGGTAAACATTGAAATGGATTCAAAAAAGACTTCGCCTTGTTCGGTCACTGTCGCTATCAGACTAGCAACATACGCAAAAATAAGAGCGATAGAAACAGGGACATCCATACCTAATGTTCTGCCTCTAATGCTTCGCCAAGCATTGAGGTAAAAGGGAAGGGCAGAGTATAAAAGTACGGGGGTTGCAAAGATCAAGCTAACCCAACGAAAATAATTGCGAAACTCAGAATCAAGATCACCGAAGACCTCAAGATAGAGCGCCACAGCAAGCATCATCACTTGCATGGTGGCTAGACCTGCAATACCCAAGCGATAAAGATATTGCTTCATTGATTGATGGTAGGCTGCCTCATGTGCGTCTGCTTCAAAAGGGGCAGCCTTATAACCTAATTTATGAATAGTGGAGAGTAATTCACTGAGTCGTGTTTGTGTCTTATCCCAACTGAGTAAAGCACGGTTGGTAGTGGTATTGACCCTTATCGAAATTACCCCATTTTTATGAGAGAGTTGTTTTTCAATTAACCAAGCACAAGCCGCACAGGAAACACCTTCTAACGATAACGTCACTTCGGACGTTTCGTTGTCGTTACGAACGAACTCTGCTTGTACATCATCATTATCATAATGAATGAGTGCTTTGAGCTGCTCTGGCACAAGCTCCACTTTATCTGCAGTGGTCGTTCGGTATTGGTAATAAGATACTAGGCCACTCTCTACAATGGTTTTAGCCACGGTTTCACAACCGGGACAACACATATCTCTGCTTTTACCTAGAATATCAACTTTATAATCCGTGTTGGCTGGTACATCTTCACCACAGTGGTAACACGCTTTGCACATAGTTTAATTCATTAATTGAGTAGAAGTTGGCATTGGAAACGTTACTCGACCTTGAATTAACCACTCCTCATTGTGAGGAGTGAGTTCGATGAACCAAGGGCCTTGTAACGGGGCAGGCAGGGTAATGCGATATATACCTTGTGCATCCGATGCGACAAGTTGTGTGAAATCACGGTCTGGCAGTGTCCGATGAGCAAACATCATTTTAATCGCGGGGTAGTGTTCAAGCTCACCTTTATTAAATTTGAAGATAATATCATTACCCTCAGAGTAGACTTCCGAGCTGAGCTTTAATGCTTTCGCTTCGTTAATTTTTGATAGGTCAATATTAATGCCTTTGCCTTTTTTGTAGTAATCCTCTGTCACCAATGACACTGAATTCTGAGAAAAGACGATAACCGTTGCAATCGTCCATATCACCACAGTTAACGGTAAGATGATCAGAAACCACGGCCAGAATTGTTTATACCAAGGAGTTACCATAAAAAAGTTCTCAACAACAAAATAAAGAAGGCTTATTAAAAAGAGAAGAAAGACAGCCCTAATAAAGAGCTGCCTTTGTTGTGCAATTAGTTCTCTGTATTGCTTAAACTCCACACGTAAGCAGCAACCAGTTGAACTTTATCTTCACCGAGAATGTCATTCCAAGCAGGCATAACACCTGATCGGCCATGCATGACCGTTTGAGTAACATCGGCTCTTGAGTCACCAAATAACCAATCGTTATCAGTAAGATCAGGTGCTCCAAACGCAGGGTTACCTTTACCATCCGTACCATGACAAGCGGCGCAAACGACGAAGCGAGCTTTACCTGCTTCCGCTTCTCGAACGTTCACAGAACGCCCAGAAAGGCTTAGGGTATAACTCACCACTTCCTTCACACCTTGCTCACCGAGGACATCTTTCCAAGCTGGCATTTGTCCAATACGACCATGTCGGATAGTGGTCACAATCGCTTCTGGTTCACCACCATATAACCAAGCATTATCGGTTAGATTCGGAAAGCCTTTTTGACCACGAGCGTCAGAACCATGACACTGAGAGCAGTTTTGTAAGAATAAACGCTGACCAACCTTCAATGCATCAGAATCTGCTGCAATTTCAGGAATAGGGCGTAAATCTGAACCGCCGCCAGTATAAGCTAAGCGTTTAAATGCTTCACCAAAGTAGGTATTTGCGTCATCTAACTCTTTTGCATACTGCACTAACACTTTATTGTTTTGCGCATTTGCAATCGAGGCTTTGGACTCATCAAGAGAGCGAATGGTTTGATCTGAACTTTGCCAACCAAGTACACCTTTAAAACTACCTAACCCGGGATAAAGGGTCAGATAGATAGCGGCAAAAATAAACGTACTAATAAAAAGATAGGTCCACCATTTAGGCAAAGGGTTGTTGAGCTCACGAATACCATCGTATTCATGGCCCATATCCGAGCCTTCTTCCACTCCCATTTTGTCTTTTAAACACCAAACGAGCAGAATCGCACAGCCCAGCAAAGTTCCCACCGTAATGATGATGACCCATAGACTCCAAAATGTCGTCATTGTTTAGTCACTCCTTGTTCCTTAGAGGATTTGGGCTGTTCATCGGCAAAAATGAGGTTAGCCGCTTCATCGAAACGAGCTTTACGGTTTTTGCCATAGGCCCACCACACTACGCCTATAAAACAGACGAACAGCACTATGGTCCAAATACTGTGAATAGTACCGATATCCATAACTACCCCTTACTTCATTGCGTGACCAAGAGATTGAAGATAAGAAATGATTGCATCCATTTCTGATTTCCCTTCGACATCTTTTGCTGCATTCGCGATTTGTTCATCGGTATACGGCACACCAAACTGATTACGGAATAATTCAAGTTTGCTTTGCGTAAGCTTGCCGTCCAACACATTTTTTGCTAGCCAAGGAAAACCGGGCATGTTTGATTCAGGAACTAGTTCGCGAGGATTAGTCAAGTGAACTCGATGCCATTCATCAGAATAACGACCACCAACACGAGCCAAATCAGGCCCAGTCCGCTTCGAACCCCACACAAATGGATGCTCCCAAACACTTTCACCAGCCACCGAATAATGACCATAACGCTCCGTTTCGGAACGGAATGGGCGAATCATTTGGCTATGGCAAACGTTGCAACCTTCGCGAATATAGATATCGCGGCCTTCAAGTTGCAGCGCAGTGTAGGGCTTAAGATTTTCAACAGGCTCAGTAGTTTGCTTTTGGAAAATCAATGGCGTGATTTCAACCAAGGCTCCCCAACTGATGGCAAAAATAATGAAAATAGCCAGTAAACCGACATTACGTTCGATGATTTCATGGCGATTATTAGAACTCATTCTTTCATCTCCTTATGCCGGTTGAGGAATAGCTTTTAAGCTATTATCTGGTGCAAAAACCGTTTTATACGTGTTGTAAGCCATCAGGAACATACCTGCTAAGAAGATAAATCCACCAATGAATCGAACGGTATAGAATGGGTAAGAGGCTTGGACAGACTCAACAAAACTGTACGTTAACGTACCGTCAGAGTTAACAGCACGCCACATCAAGCCCTGCATAACACCTGAAATCCACATCGCAACGATGTAGAGCACCGTACCAATAGTCGCTAACCAGAAGTGAGCATTAATCAGACCAACAGAGTACATACGTTCTTGGTTAAATAAGCGAGGGATTAAATGGTATACCGAACCAATCGACACCATTGCAACCCAGCCTAGAGCTCCAGAATGCACGTGACCAATGGTCCAGTCGGTGTAGTGTGACAGTGCGTTAACTGTCTTAATCGACATCATTGGTCCTTCAAACGTAGACATTCCGTAGAATGACAATGAAACGATGAGGAATCGTAAGATTGGGTCATAGCGCAGTTTATGCCAAGCACCAGATAACGTCATGATCCCGTTGATCATCCCGCCCCATGAAGGAGCAAACAACACCAACGACATCACCATGCCAAGTGACTGAGTCCAGTCAGGCAGAGCAGTGTAGTGTAAATGGTGCGGACCAGCCCAAATGTAAAGAGAGATCAAAGCCCAAAAGTGAACAATCGATAAACGGTATGAATAAACAGGGCGTTCAGCTTGTTTTGGTACAAAGTAATACATCATACCAAGGAAGCCGGCAGTAAGCAGGAAACCCACCGCATTATGACCGTACCACC
Organism: Vibrio anguillarum; assembly: GCF_001989995.2. Taxonomy (GTDB): domain Bacteria; phylum Pseudomonadota; class Gammaproteobacteria; order Enterobacterales; family Vibrionaceae; genus Vibrio; species Vibrio anguillarum. Next base: position 1,861 of record NZ_JAHGUP010000017.1, on the reverse strand, counting down.
ACTGAACCATAGCATCCACCGCCCCAGCGTAAACTGAATACGATTTACCCATAGAAACAGGGATTGCCATGCTATTTACAATATGTAATACAGCAACAGTAAGGATAAAAGCTCCGAAGAACCAGTTTGCCACATAGATATGTGCCGTCTTACGTTTGACGAGTGTTCCAAAAAACACTATCGCATAAGATACCCATACAAGAGCAATGGCGATATCAATTGGCCATTCTAATTCCGCGTATTCTTTACCGGAGGTATAACCCAAAGGTAAAGTTATTGCTGCAGATAAAATAATGGCTTGCCATCCCCAAAAGGTGAAGGGCACAAGAGGACCACCAAATAGACGAGTTTGACAAGTACGCTGAACAACATAATAAGATGTTGCAAAGAGGGCACTTGTACCAAACGCAAAAATAACCGCATTAGTATGCAGAGGACGTAAGCGACTGTACGTCAACCACGGCGTATCAAAGTTTAGCTGTGGCCAAACTAATTGAGCGGCAATCAAAACACCTACAGCCATACCAACAATACCCCAGAGAATAGTCACTAAGGTAAATTGCCGAACAACTGTATAGTTGTAGTTTTGTTCAAGCTGCTTTTCTTGGCTCATTTGCATGCTTCCAATTTCTAATTAACTACACTTTACTTCCAACACGACACATGTCGTAATGCCCCCCAAATCCACAATAGAAATACTGCTTTATCAGAACGTTACTATCTATTGCTGACTTTAAAAAAAAGTGGCATTTTCAACCGTCAACTATACTGCAATTAACAATTCAATGACAGAGTAGTAACCTTACAGTTGTTCAGGATTTGGCCTTTTATTTCAAAACTTTGAAGTTTGTTACACGAGGAAGGAAGCATCATGGCTTCAGAAAAGCTTACAAAACACAGGTTTGCTCAAATACTAATCACATTACTCATTCTTTTGGTCGCTTTTTTCTGGAGGACTTTTTCTTATCAAAACGTCGACATGACGAGCTGCACTCCAACGCCAAATTGTTCTGTATTTGTAAATGAACAGGAAATTATAGTGATTAAAGATGATAAAAACCCAAATCAATACATAATTGGGCCACGAATTCCTGAACTAGAAATACATACAAATGGAACACTTATTCAACATTCCGACCACTGGATAATCCAACCAAATTCACCCAATAAACCTATAACTTTCAAGATAATTGGAAAAAGATCCTCGATATAAACTCTTACTAAATAATAACTAGAATGAAATCTTCGATTATCAGACTAGTTATTAGGTATTTTATGGTAAATACTGATTATGTTTAATGTCATGAGGATAGATAGAAAAGAGGAAGGAAATATTCATACGCTAAAATATAATCATTTTCAATTTAACATAAGATATATAATGCGCACTGTAATACTGCTTCTTTAGGCGTGCTAATCGCTAACGCCAATGCTCCGCAACCCATTGATATTGTTCTTAATCCTAGCCCGTTATACTTTTTTGTTATGTTCGCCCAAGCTTGTTTCGCTTCGTACGTTTTTGCTTTATCTGCCGCTAAATATACCAATACAGTTTCTTTCTCTGCTCCAATTTCATTTGCAATAAAAATTGCCTCTGATTCAGTGAGATAGCGAATTCCTTTCCTTACGTTACTTAGCTTTTGAGGTGATAAGTTCAAATCATGCGCTATTTGCTTATCTTGTATGTATCTTTTAGCGTCTTTATAGGCGTCTAGCAGCTCGTTGGCATACATTTTCAATCACTCCTGCTGTCTGTTTATTTCTCAATTCTAGCTTACTAATACTGTTTTTTGCATATTTACAATCCTGCTTTATGGAAACTACACTATCCAAAATTCGATATTAGGCCGCTCTGGTCGCT
>NZ_JAHGUP010000016.1 GCF_001989995.2 Vibrio anguillarum | reverse complement strand
TAACGCCAAATTAAGCTGCTACCAACGCACAATGCCACTTCAAGCAATGCACCATAATCACAAAACCATTTTGGAACCGATTCAGCCGCGCGTTGGTAGTCAGGCTTGAATTTTTTGTTAGGTGTTACTATTTCGTATTCATTCACTTGACAGAGAACCACTAATTTAACGCATTACGATAAACGAAACCCAAATCTTTTATTCAATTTGGCAGCCCAATGCGATCAACTTAAAAGAAGCAACTCATTCATTCGATTGAGAAAATCAAAGCGCCTTTGCGCCAGAGAAACTCTCAACCGACCAACACGAAAACTCAATGAAGCAACCCACGAACTTTGACATGAGAAACCGTTAAAGAAACGTGATGATTTGGGCAAACCAAGCCGATTTGCTGACATCCGTAAACGAATGGCTAGAGAAATCCCCAACTCTTTTTCCCAAAAATTATGCTTTTCTCTTCGTAAACCTAACGCTATCTATACAACAAAATGCGACCTAATTTACCATGCTACCGCCACTTATCATGAACTTTGATAATTAGAAATCTATCATATAAATCTTTTTTATCAGATTGTTAGTTGAATAAAAACTGCGTCAGACTTCACATTAGACGACTTTATGCAACTTAGTTTGTTGACTAAACCAAAAACAACAATACTGTATATAAAAACAGGCAATTTTGTTGGGAAAATATGAAATCACAATTTATTTTAAGCATTAAAGAGTATATGCAAGCGCGACACTATGCAAAGAAAACTATAGAGGCATATTTGCACTGGATAACACGATTCATCTACTTCAATAACAAAACACATCCAATGAGAATGGGTAGTAAAGAAGTTGAGATGTTTTTAACTGACTTAGCTGTTAATGGGAAAGTAGCCGCGAAAACACAAGCGTTAGCGCTTAACTCTCTCCATTTTCTGTACCGTGAAATCATTAAAGAACCGCTATCAATTAGCATGAATTTCAAGAAATCTCAACTTGCTCAGAAATTACCAGTAGTGATGACAAGAACTGAAATTAAGCGGTTTTTAGAACATATTGAGCCACGATATCAATTGCAAATTATGCTCTTATACGGTTCAGGGCTGCGGCTGATGGAATGTGTCAGACTCCGAATACAGGATATTGATTTAGATTATGGTGCGGTTCGGGTATGGCAAGGAAAAGGAGGAAAAAACCGCACCGTCACACTTGCTAAGGAGCTTTATCCACAACTAGCTGAGCAACAAGCATTAGCTAAGCGTTACTATGATAAAGATATGCAAACCAAAGGTTATGGAGGAGTCTGGTTACCCAATGCGTTGCGAGAAAAATATCCTTCAGCTCCTTATGAGTTTAATTGGCACTACTTGTTTCCATCTAATTTACTTACCTTAGATGAGAATAGTGGGTTGAAACGAAGGCACCATATTAATGAGTCGGCATTGCAGCGAGCAGTTCGGAAAACCGCTCATGATGCTGAGATACAAAAGTCAGTTTCATGCCATACGCTAAGGCATAGCTTTGCGACACACTTGCTAGAAGCGGGAGCGGACATTAGAACAGTACAAGAACAATTAGGGCATAGTGATGTAAAAACCACTCAGATTTACACTCACGTACTGGATAGAGGCGCCAGCGGTGTATTAAGCCCACTGTCGCGCTTATAAAGCTTATAAATAAGCGCAATAAAAAAGGAGAGCATACTTGCCCTCCTTTTCTTTAAACCTTCACTGCTAAATTAAAGAGCAGTTTTTGCTTTTTCAACAAGCACTGCAAATGCAGCTTTGTCGAATACCGCGATATCAGCAAGGATCTTACGATCGATCTCAATAGATGCTTTCTTAAGACCGTTAATGAAACGGCTGTAAGATAGACCATTTTGACGAGATGCTGCGTTAATACGCGCAATCCATAGTTGACGGAACTGACGCTTTTTAGTGCGACGGTCACGGTAAGCGTATTGACCAGCTTTGGTTACAGCTTGGAAAGCTACGCGGTAAACACGTGAACGTGCTCCGTAGTAACCTTTAGCTTGTTTTAGAACTTTCTTATGACGTGCACGAGCTTGTACACCACGTTTTACGCGAGGCATTATGCTTCTCCTAAACTAAACGATAAATAAACTAAAAAGAATTAAGCGTATGGCAACATGCGCATAACACCAGCCACTTCACATTTTGGAAGGATTGAGTTAGGGCGTAGTTGACGCTTGTTCTTAGTAGTACGCTTAGTCAGGATATGACGTTTTGTAGCGTGCTTAAATTTAATACCGCCAGCAGTTTTCTTAAAACGCTTAGCTGCACCTTTGTTGGTTTTCATCTTAGGCATGATGAATAACTCCGCATTGTAGTAGTTTAAATAACATGTAATTAGGGCGAATAACACCCCACCGTCTTTCAACGGCGAGGTCTCATTACTTGTAAGCCGTTAATTACTTCTTTTTAGGGGCAAGCATCATGATCATCTGGCGTGCTTCAATTCGACTCGGGAAAGACTCAACTACTGCAATTTCAGCAGTATCCTCTTTCAAACGATGAAGAACATCGACACCGATGTCTTGGTGCGCCATCTCACGGCCACGGAAGCGAATAGTAACTTTCACTTTGTTGCCTTCTTCTAGGAAACGGGTCAGGTTGCGTAGTTTTACCTGATAGTCTCCAATATCAGTCCCAGGACGGAATTTAATTTCCTTAATCTGGATCTGTTTTTGCTTCTTCTTCTGCTCTTTAGCAGTCTTGCTCTTTTCAAAGAGGAACTTGCCATAGTCCATCACACGACAAACTGGTGGCTCGGCGTTAGGGCTGATCTCTACAAGATCCATACCAGCTTCTACAGCAGCTTCTAATGCTTCGTTGATTGATACAACACCAACGGATTCACCATCTGCGCCAGTTAAACGAACTTCACGAACGCCACGAATTTCACCGTTTAAACGGTGCTGGTTTGGTTTGGCCGGCTGTTGGCCACGTCTTCCGCCTTTAATAGTTTATTCCTCCAGATTGAGCTTACGGCTAGAAACTTCGGCTTGGATATACGCAATAAAGTCATCCAATTTAAATTTACCTAAGTCCTTGCCCCTGCGGGTACGTACTGCGATCTCTCCGGCTTCCATCTCTTGGTCACCACAAACAAGCATATACGGTACACGCTTTAAAGTGTGTTCGCGGATTTTAAAGCCAATCTTCTCATTTCTCAAGTCTGCTTTGGCTCTAATTCCACATTTTTGTAGTTTTTGTGCTACTTCCTGAGCGTAAACTGACTGTTTATCAGTAATGTTCATAATTACCGCTTGTTCCGGCGCTAACCACGTAGGGAAGAAACCTGCATACTCTTCGATAAGGATACCGATAAAGCGCTCAAGTGAACCCAAAATTGCACGGTGAATCATAACCGGAACAAGACGCTCGTTACTTTCGCCAACATATGTCGCGCCTAGACGAGCAGGTAAATTGAAATCCAGCTGCACTGTACCACATTGCCACGCACGATCTAAGCAATCATGCAAAGTAAATTCAATTTTAGGGCCGTAGAATGCGCCTTCACCTTCTTGAATTTCAAATGGGATATCCATTGCCTGCAGTGAAAGCTTTAATGCTTCTTCCGATTTATCCCAAATTTCATCACTACCAACACGTTTTTCTGGGCGTGTAGACAGCTTAACAACGATGTTATCAAAACCGAACGTCGTGTAGGTGTCGTAGACCATCTTGATACAAGATGTCACTTCTTGTTGAATTTGATCTTCGGTACAGAAAATATGGGCGTCATCTTGAGTAAAGCCACGAACACGCATAATACCATGTAATGAACCTGATGGTTCATTGCGGTGGCAAGATCCAAACTCAGCCATACGCAATGGCAGATCACGGTATGATTTCAAACCTTGATTAAATATTTGAACGTGGCCTGGGCAGTTCATCGGTTTAATTGCATATTCACGGTTTTCAGATGACGTCGTGAACATGGCATCCGCATATTTATCCCAGTGACCAGAACGCTCCCATAGAACTCGGTCCATCATTAATGGACCTTTTACTTCTTGGTAGTCGTACTCACTGAGTTTTTGGCGAATGAACACTTCAAGATCACGGAATATAGACCAACCGTTATGGTGCCAGAATACCATCCCTGGAGCTTCTTGCTGCATATGGAATAGATCGAGTTGCTTACCAATTTTACGATGGTCACGTTTAGCCGCTTCTTCTAAACGCGTTAAATGGGCTTGAAGTGCTTTCTTGTCATGGAATGCCGTACCATAGATGCGCTGTAGCATCTTGTTATCACTGTTACCACGCCAGTACGCGCCAGCAATGCTAAGCAGGGTAAAGTGTTGGCAGAAGCTCATGTTAGGTACGTGAGGACCACGACACATGTCAATGTATTCTTCATGATGGTATAGACCTGGTCTGTCATCACGAGCCACGTTCTGATCCAAGATTTCCATCTTGTATGTTTCACCGCGAGCTTCAAAAGCATCACGGGCTTCCTGCCAACTGACTTTCTTTTTGACAACTTGATATTTTGTCTTGGCAAGCTCTTTCATGCGCTTTTCGATTTGCTCTAAATCATCTTGCGTGAGTGATTGCTCAAGATCGATATCATAGTAGAAGCCGCTGTCGATCGTCGGACCAATCGCCATTTTGGCTTGTGGATAAAGTTGCTTTAATGCATGGCCAAGTAAGTGCGCACAAGAGTGGCGTACGATCTCTAAACCATCAACTTCATCTTTTGTCGTTATAATTTCAAGGCTAGCATCATTTTCGATAAGATCGCACGCATCGACGCGCACACCATCGACACGGCCTGCGATCGTTGCTTTTGCAAGACCAGGGCCGATAGAAGCTGCAACTTCCATTGTCGATACTGGGTGTTCAAAATGACGTTGACTGCCGTCAGGAAGAGTAATAATAGGCATGTATAATCCTTACAGTGGTGTTGCATACCAAGCAACACGTGTTGAGTTTGATTGAAAATAACCCATCGAAGCTCACTCGGTAACACGAATACCGGAACTTCAATGAAGTGAAGATTTTAACTAGCTCACGCTAGAAATGCAAAGATCGAATTATATAAATCAAAAGAAAAAGCCCATGATAAATATCACGGGCTTTGGAGTTTCAATAATTGATTATGCTTCAGCGCGACGAGGACGACTTAACGTACCCGCATTGGCATTAGCACTAGCATTGCCGTGACCACGTTCACCACGGAAGTTACCACGATGGTCGCCACCACGGTTGCGGTCAAAACGACGTTCACCATCACGACCAGTCGCCGCTGCACCGTCACGGTTGCCACGGAAGCCACCTTCACGGCCACCACGACCTGCGCCAGCCGCAGGAGCACCGCCTTCACGATTACGGAAGCCACCGTTTCCGCCTTCACGACGGGCACCACCACCGTTACCACCTTCACGACGACCACGAGACTCGCGGAAGTCATCAAAGTCACATACAACAGCACCGACTTCTTTTTGGCGAATACGCAGTTTACGCAATTTGCCTTCAACATCTGAAGACATTGATTTAGGAAGCTGTACGAATGTATGGCCTTGAGCAAGTTTAATTGCACCAATTGAACCTTTGGTTAAACCAAGTTCATTAGCTAAAGCACCAACGATGTCTTTCACTTGCACGCCTTGCTCACGGCCGACTTGTAACTGATAAGTATCCCAGTCATTGCTCGCAGTACCATATTCGCGGCGACCTTCGCGTCCATCACGGCTATCGCGACCGCCTTCACGGCGTTCACCACGCTCACTACCCTCTTTACGATCACGGCGACGTGATTTTTCACGCTCGATCGCGTCAACCATTGGATCTGGGCCGACATAGAACAGTGGACGATTGCCTTGTTGGCGCTTCAGTAAAATGGCCGCCAGTGTTGTGGCATCAATCTCTAGGCTTTGTTGAAGTTTTTCAATGAGCTCAACAAATTTGTCTAAAGCAGTATGACCTTTGTCAGCTTCTAGCTCTGCACCCAGTTTGATGAGACGAGCTTCAGCAACTTTGTCACGCATTGGAAGTTGAATCTCTTCCATTTGAGAACGAGTTACGCGCTCAATCGTACGCAACATACGAATTTGGTTCGTGCGAACTAGAAGGATCGCTTTACCTTTGCGTCCAGCACGGCCAGTACGGCCAATACGGTGGATGTATGATTCTACATCGAATGGGATATCATAGTTGAACACGTGTGTAATACGTGGAACATCAAGACCACGAGCAACAACGTCTGTCGCAACAAGAATGTCGATTACACCCTGTTTGATATGATCAACCGTGCGCTCACGCAGTGATTGCGGAATATCACCATGAAGCGCTGCCGCTTTAAAGCCACGAGATAATAACCAATCAGCTAAACGCTCGGTGTCTTGACGAGTACGTACAAAGACGATTGACGCATCGGTTTCTTCTGTTTCAAGAAGACGAGCCATCGCTTCATCTTTTTCAACACCTTTAACAACCCAATATTGCTGCTCTACTTTCGCAACAGTTTGGTTTGAACCTGCTACGTCAACACGAGCTGGATCACGTAGGTAACGGTCAACAATCGTCTTCACCATAGGAGGCATAGTCGCAGAGAACAGCACGCGTTGAGCGGTGCCAGGTGCTTGTTCCATTATCCAAGTTACGTCATCAACGAAGCCCATTTTGAGCATTTCGTCAGCTTCATCAAGGACGAAGGTATGACATTCGTCTAAATGAAGGCGGTCACGAGTGATCAAATCTTTTACACGGCCAGGTGTGCCAACCACAATATGAGCACCATTTTTCAGAGCGCGCATTTGGTCAACAATAGAAGCACCGCCATAGATCTCAAGTACTTTAAGGCCTTGAATCTTTTGGCCAAGGTTTTTGATTTCTGCCGCAACTTGGATAGCAAGTTCACGAGTTGGTGCCATCACAATTGCTTGTGGCTTGTGTTGAGAAAGGTTTAATTTGTTCAGTAGAGGTAGAGAAAACGCAGCCGTTTTACCTGTACCTGTTTGTGCTTTACCTAGCGCATCTCTTCCTTCAAGAAGAAATGGAATAGCAGCAGCTTGGATAGGAGTTGGAGAAACGAAACCCATTTCATTTAGAGCAGAAAGGATTGAGTCGTTTAGGGCTAATTCACTAAATTGAATTACAGAGTCTTGCATGGAGATCCCACTAGATTAATTAACAAAAGGTCCCACGTGCTCTACCAATTCCAATACCGATCCATTAAAAAGAGCTGAGTTCCGTTCAGATGCGGATAAGTCTTAAAACGCATCAAGCCGCTAGGGACATATAAGGGACGCGGATTATTCCCTAAAAGCATAAAAAAAGCTAGTAAAAATTGAATTACATCACAAAAATTCGTCATAAATGACCATTAAGCTCATTAATTCACCCAAAACGAACACAGAAGCTGCATTTACAGCGCACTGTTAAAGCAGACTAGCAAAAATAACGCTTTCGGTAGTAATCATCCCGCTCAATGATTATAGTGTGCCCAATCGCATTTGTTAGAAAAAGAAACATGTTTCAAGATAATCCGCTCCTTGCTCAACTCAAGCAACAAATCCAAGAGAACTTGCCTAAGAAAGAAGGCACGATAAAAGCCACTGAAAAAGGCTTCGGCTTTTTAGAAGTTGACAGTAAGAACAGCTTCTTTATTCCGCCTCCGTATATGAAGAAATGCCTACACGGAGATAAAGTGGTGGCCATCATTCGCACTGAGAATGAGAAAGAAGTGGCTGAGCCTCAAGAGCTGCTTGAGCCTTCATTAACTCGCTTCATTGGCCGTGTAAAGCTGTACAAAGGTAAGCTGAATGTCACGCCCGATAACCCGCAACTAAAAAGGCAATCGCTGAAAGCCAAGGTGCAAAAAGGATTAAACCCTGAACATTTCTCTGAAGGTGATTGGGTTGTTGCACAGCTTATTAACCATCCACTGAAAGACGATAGCGGCTTTATGGTTGAAATCACCCATAAAATTACGGATGCCAACGATAAGATTGCGCCTTGGTGGGTGACTTTAGCTGAAAATGACCTGCCTAACAGTGAGCCGGCTGGTATTGAACATTGGCAGCTCAAAGATGATGCCGACCTACAACGCATCGATATGACCCACCTTCCTTTCGTGACCATTGATGGGGCATCAACTAAAGATATGGATGATGCACTGTTCGCCCAAAGAACCGAGAACGGTGACTTCACATTAACCATTGCCATTGCAGACCCAACCGCATACATCACGCCAGATGACGAGATGGACAGTGTCGCGCGTGAGCGGGGTTTCACTATTTATCTCCCTGGCCGCAATATCCCAATGTTGCCACGTGATTTAGCCGATGATTTGTGTTCGTTGATGGAAAATGAAGTTCGCCCTGCCCTTTGCTGTACCGTAACAGTGACTAAAGAAGGTGTGATTGGCGATGATATTACCTTTTTTGCGGCCAACATTAAATCGCACGCTCGATTGGTTTATGATCATGTATCAGATTGGTTAGAAACGGGCACTTCTGCCGATTGGCAACCAAGTGACCAAATCGCTTCCGTTGTGCGTGATTTGTATGATTTTTCATTAGCGCGTGCACAATGGCGCGAAACATACGCGGTCGTGTTTCCTGATCACCCTGATTATCGATTTGAACTGAGTGAAGACAACGACGTAGTGGCAATTCATGCGGATCTTCGCCGTAGTGCTAACCGTCTTGTTGAGGAAGCGATGATAACCGCGAATATCTGTGCGGGAAAAACGCTCAAAGCGCATTTTGGCCAAGGCGTGTTCAATACGCACGCGGGGTTCAAACCCGAAAAAATTGCCGATGTTGTCGAATTAGTCAACCCAACGGGTGAGCTTGAATACACTGCCGATAACTTAGCGACTCTAGAAGGCTTTGCCTCTTTACGTCGCTGGCTATGTAAGCAAGAGACCCGCTATCTGGATAATCGTATCCGTAAGTATCAAGCTTACAGTGAAATAGGAAACCAACCCCTTCCGCATTACGCAATGGGTTTGGATATCTATGCCACTTGGACTTCTCCTATCCGTAAATATGGCGATATGATCAACCATCGTATGTTGAAAGCACATATTTTAAACAAAGAGCCCGTACAAACACCGGATGAAACCGTTGGTGAAGAGTTGGCACTACACCGCAAACACCACAAAATGGCCGAACGTAACGTAGGCGACTGGCTCTATGCTAGAACACTAGTAAACGAACCTAGCAAAGGCACCCGTTTTACGGCTGAAATCTTTGATATCAATCGTGCTGGCATGCGCGTACGTCTTTTGGAAAATGGCGCTGCCGCATTCATTCCTGGTTCTTTAATCTTAGACAACAAAGAACGTATTGAATGTAATGCGGAAAGTGGAACGCTGCTTGTCGATAAAGAGGTCGCCTTTAAGCTCGGTGATACGCTCGAAGTCGTGCTCGCAGAAGTGAATATGGAAAACCGCAGTCTGATTGCAAAACCGACTCAGGTTTTCGAACCGTTACCTATACCTTCAGAAGCTAATACCACTATCCAAGGGGAGTGATTTTAGCAGCATAGACATTTCTATCAGGCATTCTTCGGAGTGCCTTTTTATTGCTTATTGATCACCAAAAGTAAGATTTAGGATCTTTTTCAATTTCGCGGATCAACGCCGTCAAATCCGTTGTTTTAGGGAGAAAAGGATACGGCAACCAATCTTCAATTTCTTTATCGGGATCCGTATTGGGAATATACAGCGCCCATTTAGCTTCTTCCCAAATCACTTTCGCCACGATACTTGAATAGTCGCAATGCGTTGAATCTAATTTGTAATGGTGTTTGATGAAGTGCACACCGTTAACGATCGGCTCAAAACAGGATTTGCCTAATTCAACAGACACACTTTGGTTACGATTATGGCAAACAAGCTCTGCTCTTCGTTCTAGTTGACGTTGCAACAAATTCACTACCGCCATTTTACCCTCGCTCAAACACGGCTTCCTGACATCTCGACTATAGCTGACTTCGCTTATCTCTGGTATGAAAAACCGTAAGGCTACAAACCACTTACCTTTGTGGTTCACAAAAGTGTCATCTATACGACATATTATGGTGGCTCAATTTTTCTAAATAACCATATTGGAGCCACTATGTTTCGAGTCGCGCTTGCTACACTGCTTTCAACTTTGCTACATACCCAGTTTGCCTTCGCAAGTGAAGTTAATATTTCTGGCTCGACCTCGGTCGCTAGGATCATGGAAGTATTCGCCGAGGACTACAATACCGCACACCCTGAAACTTATATCGCGGTTCAAGCCGTAGGTTCGAGTGCTGGCATCACATTACTGAAAAAAGGTGTCGCAGATATCGCCATGAGCTCGCGCTACCTCACAGAAAGTGAGCAAGATGAGACGATGAGCACCCTACCGATTGCCTATGATGGGTTGGCTGTTGTAATCAATCGCTTAAACAGTATTGAAAATCTGACTCGTGAGCAGTTATTTGATATTTATAAAGGGAAAATAACCAACTGGAAACAAGTCGGTGGTGCTGATCAAAAAATCGCAGTTGTGACCAGAGAAGCATCATCAGGTTCCCGCTATAGCTTTGAAAGCTTATTAGGCCTGACTCGTGTGATTAATGATCGCTTAGTGTCAGACATCAGTTCCAATAACTTAGTGGTCAATAGCAATAGTATGGTTAAAACACTGATTAACCATAACCCTCAAGCGATCGGTTTCATCTCTACGGGATCGGTAGATAAATCGATTAAAGCGATAAAATTTGAGGGAGTAGAAGCCACTGCAAAAAATATTGTCACTCATGAATATAAACTTTCTATGCCATTTTTAGTGGTCTATTACCCTGAAAAAATCACTAAAGAGACTCAAGCTTTCATTGCATCTTTAAAATCAGCGGAAGCAAAGGCTCGCATAGAAGAATATGGTTATATTCCTTTGAAAAACAAATAAATACAAAATAGGAGAGTGATCGACTCTCCTATTTCTATGTCATTTTTCTAAAGTTAAAAATGGAGTTGGATTACTGAAACCACGACACAGCCTGGGCGTCGAATACCTTCAATCTCCACTTTAATTTCTCTCTCGATCTCCAAACCTTTTTTGATTGGCGTAACTTTCAATAGAGTACTAATGGCTCTTACTCGGTTTCCTGATTTCACTGGATACGGGAAACGAACTTCATTTAAACCGATATTCACCACCATTTTTGCGGTCGGAAATATTGGTTTGTCAGGATCAACGCTATCCGTCAATTTAGGTAACAAGGCCAAGGTCAAAAAGCCGTGCGCAATTGTGGTCCTAAATGGAGAATCAACTTCCGCTTTTTGAGGGTCGGTATGAATCCACTGCATATCCTCGGTTACTTGACCAAACTGGTTAATGCGCTCTTGATCAACCACCAGCCATTTACCCGTATGAATGACTTCACCAATCTGAGTCTGGAGCTGTTTATACAGACGTTGCGCTTCAGGTTTGAGTATCAAGGGTTCGGCAATAGGAGCATCTTCATTCACTGCTGGTTGGTGAAAATCTCTAACCCAAGAAAACAACTGGCGACTGTTTGTTTTATGTAGAAGCTCGCCCCAGTACTCACGTACTGAAGGTGATACCCACTGCATAAGCTCAGAGGAGTACTTGTTCATTGAATCGCCACGATGCTTAAAAAGATTCTCGACTTTCATCTAAACCTCGGTGATTAGTTAGAATGCCCTTGGATTGAGGTAATTTTGAAGTACTTCACACTTAGCTGCAAACACTTTCGAGCGTACAACCGTTCCCTGAAACACACAAATTACATATAAATCAATCAAATAAAAATAAAACACCATTTTATTAGATAACTAGGTTGTAGAGTATATAGCTCATAAAATCAAGGGAAGCGGTAAAAACAGTGCTTTACTGTAACTGAAAACGTTATTGCGGTTAGCCAAACCGAGTCGATGACTCAACTTATTGCTTTACAATATTATGGTGGCTATCTATTATGCGCACCACACGGAGAGATGGCTGAGTGGTTTAAAGCACCGGTCTTGAAAACCGGCGATGGTTAATAGCTATCCTAGGGTTCAAATCCCTATCTCTCCGCCAAATACCAAGAAAAAGCCTTTGATTATCAGAGGCTTTTTCTATTTATAGCATTTGGAAACTTTAGATGATTAAAAACTCATGTGTCTGGAAGATGCAATCATGTTTGGTCATCGCCTCTTCCTCAATACATCAAGAACGAATCACACGAATACCGATAGGTAAGAGACATAGCCCGCGCACTATGCGTTTCAATCAACCGTAGAAGAGACCGAAGCCAACAAATCTGTTGGGCTGGTCCAGGTATAAACCCACTCTTTAATATCTTGCCCACAGGGAGACCGCCATAAACGCTCTCCTTTAGGTCGACCAGCTAAGTAGTCGTAAAATTCGATGGCTTGCTTATTGTCTGCCATCACTTCCAAATACACACCGCTATTAGGGAAATACTGCTCAAACCATGCCGCCATCTCTTGAATCAACTGGCGACCAATCCCCCTTCCTCGATAATTTTCATCAATGTGCAGAGACTCGATAATGCTGCCTTTGTCAAAATCGTGGTTACCAAAGGCGCAGATAAACCCACACAGCAGCCCCCCCTCTTCAATCAGTAGGACATGTTGATTAAATGGTGGATTGATTAAGCGAGTTTGCCAAATCAGTAAACGGTCTTCTAGAACGTCGTTATCAAGGTACTCTTTGCCTAATATGCCTTGGTAGTGAGTTCGCCAACTTTGAGCGTGTAGCTGAGCAATTCTTTCAAAATCGCAATATTCAGCTGCTTTTATTTCCATATTCTAGTCCTTATTACTTCCTGTAAGGATTAACATCGTCTTTCATACTATTCGGTTCAAATAGAAAAGCAAAATATACTAGTCACAATCCCTTAAAAGAATCATTAAACCTCTTTGACTTACAGTTGTTCGCTGATATTCTAGCGAACAACTGTAAGCTCAAGGACTTTAATCATGGAATCGGCATCAAAACCACCACTTATTTGGATAAACATCGTCATTTTTAGCTTCAGCTTGGGCTTAGCGACGATTGCAGCCCCTTTGTATGGATGGCAATTTGGCTACGGCATGGAGCATTGGCTTTGGTTGATGATTTGTTTTTCCTTTTGCAACCTTTCCATTACCGCGGGCTATCACCGTTTATGGTCACATAAAGCCTATGAAGCACATTGGGCACTGAGATTATTGTTTGCATTAGGTGGGGCGTTTGCACTGCAAAACAGTGCGCTACATTGGTCTTCTGATCACCGAGTTCATCACAAGCATGTAGACAATAATGACAAAGATCCTTATTCAGCCAAACGTGGATTCTGGTTTTCACACATAGGTTGGATGCTGCGTCACTACAATAAAACCACGTACGATGACTACTCCAACTGCCGTGACCTGCAAAAAGATAAGATCGTCATGTGGCAGCATAAGTATTATGTGCCTTTGGCACTCGCAATGAACTTGGGCGTTCCTCTGATCCTTGGTTTTATTTATCACGATATACTGGGCATGTTACTGATCGTGGGTGCACTGCGTTTGGTGCTCAATCATCACACGACATTTTTCATCAATTCGCTGGCTCATATATGGGGTAGCCAGCCGTATACTGATAAAAATACAGCCCGCGATAACGGTATTTTGGCTTTCTTCACTTTTGGCGAGGGCTACCACAATTATCACCATATTTTTGAAAACGATTATCGTAATGGGATTTATTGGTGGCAATACGACCCAACAAAATGGCTGATCAAGCTGTGTTCGTGGCTTGGGTTGGCTGGTAAACTGCGCACTTCTCCCCCCCTTAAGGTAGAAAAAGCGAAAGCGTTAATGGCATTAAGCCATGCGCAAAAACAGATCGCCGCGTTGCCCAATCAGCAACTCGTTATGGCCAGCATACAACGTGAATTTGACGCTTTAGTCATGCAGTTGCAAGAGTATTATGAATTAAAGAAACAGCTGATCGAAAGTAAAAAAAACAATATGGTTCGTAGATATGAACACTCCCTATTGATGCTGCGCTATCGACAAGTGAAGCAACAATTAGCACTACAAAAATCCAATTGGCAGCTCATTGTGCGTCAGTACTCCTAAATTCATACTTTACAGATTTGATGAAGCCATGCCTTAAGTGGCTTCATTTTTCTTAGCTTAAATTATCCCCCCTCTAACAGAACTTCTAGCCGCATATTTGCTAAATGAATAGTTAGAACGACTAAAACATATTCAAAGTTAAAGAATTTTCAACTAGGTTATCAATTGATAATTTTATTGTTTTAGATCATCTAAAGCTCAACTTGCTCTCGTGCTACAGCATTCTTTTCGGTAAATTCCTTGTCATAAATTGATACACGTTTTTGCAATATTGTTCATAATTTCAGGAGACTTAAATGCTAGAGCTTTTAATTGGCTTGGCGGTAACAGTAGCGGTGGGTTATTTCATTGTTAAAGGTTACAAGCCAGCCGGTGTGTTACTCACCGCAGGTATCGTTTTACTGCTATTAACTGGCGCACTTGGCTATTCAGTGCTGCCAGCCAAAGTACCCTCAACCGGTAACACAGTAACGGATGCACTCGAATTCGTGAAATACATGTTGCGTTACAGTGGTGGCGGTTTAGGCATGCAAATTATGTTGCTGTGTGGTTTTGCTTCGTACATGACACACATCGGCGCCAACAATGTGGTTGTAAAACAGTTTTCTAAACCTCTTTCGGTTATTACATCCCCTTATATCTTGCTGGTTGCTGCTTACATTGTGGCATGTTTGATGTCTTTAGCGGTGAGCTCAGCAACGGGTCTTGGCGTGCTGTTAATGGCCACTTTATTTCCGATGATGGTAGCGATGGGGATCTCTCGTCCGGCCGCAGTTGCGGTATGTGCATCTCCTGCTGCGATCATCCTTTCCCCGACATCCGGTGATGTGGTTATTGCGGCGGAAAAATCAGGCCTACCTTTACACGTTTTTGCCGTGGAAACGGTTCTTCCTGTTTCGATCTGCGCCATTATCGTCATGGCGATCGCGGCCTTCTTCTGGAACAAATATCTCGATAAGAAAGACAACACACCGATGGAAAAAATCGATGTTTCCGCCATCGAAGTGAAAGCACCGGCTTACTATGCGGCTCTTCCATTCTTACCTATTGTGGGTGTGTTCTTATTCAACGGAGAAACCATTCAAGGTTTGAGCCTTGATATTTACACCATTGTGGTCGGATCCATCTTCATCGGTGCATTGGTTGACTTCGTGACGAAGCGTTTTAAAGGTAAAGAGACGTTAGAAGATCTAGAATCATGCTACGCAGGCATGGCCGAAGCATTCAAAGGCGTGGTCATGTTGTTGGTTGCTGCGGGCGTATTCGCACAAGGTTTGATGTCGATTGGAGCGATTGATAACCTGCTTCATCTTGCAGAAACCGCAGGCGCAGGCGGCATAGCCTTGATGCTGATTTTGACAGGCCTTACCGTAGCAGCCGCTATTGCGACGGGTTCAGGCAACGCTCCGTTCTACGCCTTTGTTGAGTTAGCGCCATCGTTGGCGGCTAAATTGGGCGTGAACCCAGCATTCCTAATTATCCCGATGCTGCAAGCTTCAAACCTTGGGCGCACCATTTCACCAGTATCAGGCGTCGTTGTAGCAACAGCTGGTATGGGCCATATCAGTCCATTTGAAGTGGTAAAACGCACTTCCGTTCCTGTCATCCTCGGTTTAATCACGGTCATTATTGGTACAGTAATCCTTGTACCTATGACAGCATAACGTTGACAAACAATCAGGGCGTTCAACAGGACGCCCTTTTTTCAAACCGCTATTTCCAAATAGGTGTTATTTACTCTCGCTATAGCGTTCCAAGTATAAAATCGTTGCTGCCGTGCGTGATGGGACGCGTAGCTTCTTCAGCAAACTCTTCATGTGCACCTTTACTGTCGACTCAGAAATGAACAGACGATCCGCAATTTGTTTATTCCGATACCCTTTCGCGACCTCTTTTAGAATCTGAGTTTCACGGTCGGTTAATGCTTCAAAAAGATCTTCATGCGTATGACGTTCGGCAAGGTACTGAGTAACAAACTCGCTGTACGCTTTTACACCCGTCGCGGCCTGTCTAAGCAGTTCCACCAGCTCATCTGGTTCTGTATCTTTAAGAAGGTAGCCATCAGCCCCCGCTTTCACCATAGCTTCAATATCGAGCGCACTGTCTGATACGGTTAAAATAACGATGGTGGCGGTTGATTCATCCGCACGAAGCGCTGTTAACGTATCGAGCCCTGACATGCCTTTCATATTCAAATCAAGCAGAATGAGATCCGGCTCGATGTCATGCGCCAAAGCGATGGCTTCACTGCCGTTACAAGCTTCAGCAACCACTTCAAAGTCATCTTCAAAACTCAATAGCTGGTTGATACCACGTCTCATCAAAGGATGGTCATCTACCAGCATTACTCTACATCTCGTCAAAATTTGTATCCTTTGAACGTTTATATTTCAATATAACTTCACACCCAGCATTGGGTGCGGAGGTTACTGACACTGCGCCATGCAGCCGCGCCGCTCTTTCTTGCATAATGCTTAATCCATAGTGATTGAGCCTAGCACGCAGTTGATCAAAACCAACCCCATCGTCTTTGACTGTAACCATCACCTGATCATCTAATTCATCACAGTTGACTTGAATGACATTAGCTTGAGCATGTTTGATAGCATTGATAGTCGCTTCCCGGATCAACTGCAGTAAATGCACTTGTTGATGCGCATCTAAATCAATCGATGACAAATTATTATTAAGCACTATCTCCGCCGTAGTTTGCTCGCCAAGTTCCTCTAGCATGCCCTTGAGCGCTTGACCAAAATTGCCTTCTTTAATCGTTAGCCTGAAGGTGGTTAATAACTCTCTTAACTGGGTGTAAGCACCCGACAAACCTTGATCAATATCTAAAATGATTTGCTCTTTTTTCTCTGCGGCGTGCGGGGTCTCTGCTCGGCCAATCACGCGTTTTAGTAATGATACTTGTATCTTCAGATACGAAAGCGATTGAGCCAACGAATCATGCAGTTCACGTGCGATGGTGGCGCGCTCTTCCATCAAGATCAACTGCTCGGCTTGTTTCTGCGCTTGATTATAATAGATAGCGCGCGACAATATTTGCACGAAGTTATCAATCAAGGCGCTATTTGGACAAGGCAAGCTGTATTGCAGATACAAGTAACCCAGTTGCATCCCATCTAAGCTCAGTAAAAGCGGAGAAAGGGAGAAGCCATTGCTCTCACCTTCGGATAAGCGCGTACTTTTACCCGCGTCATCACCAATTTCTAACTGGGCAAATGTGACCCCTTCGATGGTGACCAAGTGTTGCAAAATCGCTTGGAAATTATCTTGGCTAATGCGCGACGCGGTTAACTCTTGCGAGCAGTCATACAACACTTGCAGTGCTTGGTTGGCATTTTGCAACTTATGGGTTTTCTCATTCACCGCTTGCTCCAAACCGAGGTACAGCTTACCAAGGTCGGTGGCCATTTTATTAAACGTGCGGGTTAAGATCCCCATTTCATTATGGCTAGTGACATTGAGCGATACATCAAATGAGCGGTTTTGGATCTGCTCACTGGCGGTCACTAACGAGCGCAATGGCCCCACCACTTCCTTACGAATAAAATGCACCACAAACAATGAGATACATAACACACCACCCAACCCCATGCCGCCAAACCAAGCCAATTGGATCAGCTTTTGTTCCGAGAAGTGCTGCAACTTAAAGACAAAACGGTCGATTTGGCTGACAAATTTCGCTACCTCATAAAGATAGCGGTCTTTGTTCTCGCCATTTAACAAGCTTTTCAGTTCGTGCCAACGAATGATCAACTGATAATAATCTTTGGTGATGTCGTTTGGCACAGGCCAACGCTGCAATGCTTTCATTGATGGTGAATAAAGCGAACGTTCAAAAAGATAAATGTGAGATGAATAATCCACCGAGTTACTTTGAATATCATGTGCCAATCGATAGCTTTGCATACGCATTGAACCAGCCACGTTCACCGCTTCAGCATCATTGAGTGAGGAAGCGAGTGTAAAAATGGCGTACCCTGTGATGGCAACCGATAACAGTAAAATCGACACCATGGCTTTGGCAATGGTGCTGGTTACCGACTGTTTGGATCGTTTTCTCAAAACATCTCTCCGTGAACCTCTCCTTGCCTATTGTATCTGATTGGGCGCCGCTGTCGTTAAAGCCATTCAATATGTGATCACTCGCGCTTGAATTTATTGATCTAAAACAACATGACTAGCCAATTACCTCCTTGGGGGTATTTATAGAAATAGGACAAAAACTACAATTTGTGTATGGATAAATGAAGATTTGTTAACAAATACAGGAATGCACTTTGGTTGATCTCTCGAAAAGGCGTTTTTTTTCTCGTAATCAGGTCGATGACACCATTGTCCGCTTGCCTTGGATTGCTCACCCCCTCTCCTTTTCAGATGAGTGCACTCGCTGCGGCCGCTGCCTAGACGCGTGCGAAACAAAGATCATCACCTTAGGTGATGGCGGCTTCCCAACCATAGATTTTCATATTGATGAGTGCACCTTTTGTTATCAGTGCGCGCAGAGCTGCCCAGAGCCAATTTTCGCACCGCGCTCAACACAACCGTGGCTGGCTAAAGCAAAGCTCGAAGAAAGCTGCTTGGCTAAACGCAATGTGGAGTGTCGTAGCTGCGCTGAGTCATGTGAAGTCAGCGCTATAACGTTCAATTTAGTGATCGGAAAAGTGGCGCAACCGAATGTCGATCTTGATGCCTGTAACGGATGTGGCGCGTGCGTTTCCATCTGTCCAACCTCAGCCATCCGTGTGAGCAATATTAATAATAATGAGAGATAAACATGTCACTCAATGAAGTACATATTTCAAGTTTGATCGTTCACGTCGTACCTGAACATTTAGCAGCGCTCAAAGCGACAATCGAATCGTTTGAGAACGCAGAAGTGTATGGCCAAAGCAACGAAGGGAAAATGATCGTCGTTTTGGAAACGGAAAACCAAGGCTTCGTTACTGACACCATCGATGCGATTAATAATTTACCACATGTTCTCAGCACCGCTTTGGTTTATCACCAAATAGAAAGTGGGCTGGATGACACGGATACCAACACTGGAACACAACATTCCCACATTGAGGATGACGTATGAAAATGACAAGACGCGCGTTTGTGAAAGCAAACGCAGCCGCATCCGCAGCCGCTGTCGCCGGTATTACTCTACCCGCCAGCGCAACAAACTTGATTGCCAGCTCAGACCAAACAAAAATCACTTGGGATAAAGCGCCTTGTCGTTTCTGCGGTACGGGCTGTTCAGTATTAATCGGTACTCAAAACGGCAAAGTGGTTGCCACACAAGGTGACCCGGAAGCGCCTGTCAACAAAGGGTTGAACTGTATTAAAGGCTACTTCCTTTCAAAAATCATGTATGGCAAAGATCGCTTAACACAGCCACTGCTGCGCATGAAAGATGGCCAATATCATAAAGATGGAGAATTCACGCCAGTCTCGTGGGATCAGGCTTTCGATGTGATGGCTGAAAAGTGGAAACAAGCTCTAAAAGCGAAAGGGCCAACCAGTGTTGGCATGTTCGGTTCAGGCCAATGGACCGTGATGGAAGGTTACGCCGCCGTTAAACTAATGAAAGCGGGTTTTCGCTCTAATAACATTGATCCAAACGCTCGCCACTGTATGGCTTCAGCCGTTGTTGGATTTATGCGCACCTTTGGTATTGATGAACCGATGGGCTGCTATGATGATTTTGAACACGCTGATGCCTTTGTGCTTTGGGGTTCAAACATGGCTGAAATGCACCCGGTTCTTTGGACTCGTATTACCGATCGTCGTTTAAGTCACCCACACGTTAAAGTGAATGTCCTTTCGACTTATTATCATCGTTCGTTTGAGCTGGCCGACCACGGTTACATTTTCCACCCACAAAGTGACCTTGCCATCGCCAACTTCATCGCCAACTACATTATTCAAAACGATGCGGTGAACTGGGATTTCGTCAACAAACACACTCATTTCAAACAAGCGACAACAGATATTGGTTACGGTCTGCGTGACGAGCACCCACTGCAAGTTAAAGCGAAAAATGCCAACTCCGGTGATGTTACTGCGATTGACTTTGAAGCTTATAAAGCCTCTGTTGCACCTTATACGGTTGAAAAAGCCGCGCAAATGTCAGGCGTTGCCGAAGATAAACTGATCGCGCTTGCAAAACAGTACGCTGACCCTAACACCAAAGTGATGTCACTGTGGACTATGGGCATGAACCAACACACTCGCGGTGTTTGGATGCAAAGCTTGGTCTACAACCTGCACTTACTGACGGGCAAAATTGCCACACCTGGCAACAGTCCATTTTCATTAACAGGCCAACCATCCGCTTGCGGCACAGCACGTGAAGTCGGAACCTTTTCTCACCGCTTGCCTGCTGACATGGTGGTGGCAAACCCCAAACATCGCGCGATTGCTGAAAAAACATGGAAGCTTCCGCAAGGCACCATTCCTGAAAAACCGGGCTTTCACGCCGTACAGCAAGACCGAATGCTCAAAGACGGCAAACTCAACGCTTACTGGGTGCAGTGTAATAACAACATGCAAGCTGGCCCGAATATTAACGAAGAACGTTTACCGGGTTACCGCAACCCAGAAAACTTTATCGTCGTGTCTGACCCGTATCCAACAGCCACAGCGCAAGCGGCCGACTTAGTGCTCCCTACCGCAATGTGGGTGGAAAAAGAAGGCGCTTACGGCAATGCTGAACGCCGCACTCAAGCTTGGTATCAACAAGTTGGTACTGTGGGCGAAGCAAAATCAGACTCATGGCAAGTGATGGAGTTCTCTAAACGCTTCAAAATGGAAGAAGTGTGGCCAGAAGAATTGCTCGCCAAAGCGCCACAATATCGCGGTAAAACCCTGTTTGATGTGCTGTTCAGAAACGGACAGGTTGACCAATTCCCGCTTGAAGAAGCGCGTGAACTGAACGATGACGCACATCACTTCGGTTTCTATGTACAAAAAGGGTTATTTGAAGAGTACGCCAGCTTCGGACGCGGTCACGGCCACGACTTAGCTCCTTATGATACCTACCATAACGTTCGCGGCTTACGTTGGCCGGTTGTGGATGGCAAAGAAACGTTATGGCGCTTTAAAGAAGGCTCTGACCCTTATGCGAAAAAAGGATCTGATTGGGATTTCTACGGCAAACCGGATGGTAAAGCGTGGATCATCTCCGCTCCTTATGAAGCTCCGCCGGAATCACCTGATGCCGAATTTGATATGTGGCTGTGTACAGGCCGCGTGTTAGAACACTGGCACACCGGCACTATGACGCGGCGCGTGCCTGAACTTTATAAAGCCGTACCCGATGCGCTCTGTTACATCCACCCAGATGACGCCAAAGCGCGTGGGTTACGACGTGGTGATGAAGTATTGATTTCCAACAAACGCGGCGAAGTTCGTGTTCGTGTGGAAACGCGCGGCCGAAATCGTCCACCGCATGGTTTGGTCTTTATCCCATTCTTTGATGCTCGCATTTTGATTAACAAGCTGATTTTAGATGCCACGGACCCACTGTCGAAGCAGACAGACTTCAAAAAATGTCCGGTAAAAATCACTAAAGTAGCGTAAGCCAGTTAATGAATGCATCGGCTGCCCTGTGGGAGCCGATCTCAGAATGAGCCATTAGGCGGAGAATTTAAGATGAAAAAACTACTGATCGCCCTTTTATCTTTTGGAGTTTTATTTAGCCAAGCGATACAGGCGGAACTGAATAACCCCGGCGGCAACGGCGGGCTGGAATCGCTGCGTGGCGCAACGCAACTTGAAGAGACTCGTCCTGCAGACGACTTTAAGAAGTACCCGAGAGATCAAGCGCTTGAAAGCGAATACGTCTATCAGCCACCTTTGATCCCACATAACATTCGTGGCTACGAAGTGTCGCTAAACGCCAATAAGTGCCTTGCTTGTCACAGTTGGAAAAATGCCAAAGAGATGGGCGCAACCAAAATCAGCGTGACCCACTATGTTAACCGTGAAGATGCGGTGCTAGCTGACGTCTCACCGCGCCGTTACTTCTGTTTACAGTGCCATGTACCGCAAGCCATTGCGAAGCCTTTGGTGGAAAATGAGTTCAAATCCGTTGATTCACTTCGCTAATCGTAGCCAGATAATAACTTAAGAGGCTATTTATGAAATTATTAAAAGCGTTTTGGAAAAGGCTCACAAGCCCAAGTAAAGCGGCCGTTGGCATCGTATTGTTCATGGGGTTTGCAGGTGGTCTGCTATTTTGGGGCGCATTTAACACCGGTATGGAAGCAACAAACTCAGAAGAATTCTGCTCAGGCTGTCATGCACCGATTGTGGCTGAGATCCAAGAGACGATTCACTATTCTAACCGTTCCGGAGTACGTGCTATCTGCTCTGACTGCCATGTTCCTCATGAGTGGACAGACAAGATTATCCGCAAAGTGCAAGCCTCCAAAGAGTTGTTTGCTCATGTGGTATTAGGCACCATTAGCACACCAGAAAAGTTTCAAGCACGTCGAGCACATCTCGCGGAGCGTGAGTGGTCACGATTGAAAAATAATGACTCATTAGAGTGCCGCAACTGCCATGAGTTCGAATACATGGATTTTTCAGAGCAAGGTCCACGCAGTGCCAAACAGCACTCTACCGCCCTTGCTAGTGGTGAAAAAACCTGTGTCGATTGCCATAAAGGTATTGCACATAAACTGCCAGACATGCAAGGCGTTGAAGGCTGGCAATAGGAGAATTAACCCATGAGTACATTAGAATCGGTGATTTGGCATATTCTTGGTTACAGCGCGATGCCTGTTATTATCTTCGGCGGCTTTGCGGTGGTTGCCGCCGTTTCACTTTGGTTGTTGTCACTGAGTAAAGATAAAGAACTCTAAATTACACTTCCTACCGTAATTTATAGTCAACTACCAATAAAAATCCGCCTGTGCATAAGGCGGATTTTTTTACTTCACTTTAAATGACATGCGCAGAAATACTAAGGCGCGGAATCCACCACTACGGGCAAGTAATGTTTAGGTTCAAGTTTCAACCACTCTGGTAACACAGTCCCGATTGAGATTGAAGACCAAGTTCCAGAAATAATACCGATGAACATTGCAATAGCAAACCCTTCAAGCGGCTCCCCGCCCATTAACCACAATGCGGAAACGGTGAGTAATGTCGTACCCGAAGTCACCATAGTGCGTGAGAAAGTCGCAATCACGGCTTGGTCGGTAATCTCTTTGGTTGGCGTACTTTGCTTGGCCACGAGCAGTTCACGAATACGGTCGGCAATGATAATGGAGTCGTTCAATGAATAACCCAATACCGCCAGTACCGCCGCAAACACGGTTAGGTTGAACTCCATCTGTGTCAGGGCAAAGAAACCGAGCACTAAAATAACGTCATGCAGCAAGGCCAACAACGAGCCGCTCGCTAAACGCCATTCAAAGCGGAAACACAAGTAACCTAAGATACACAGTAAGCAGATCATCAACGCTAAACTACCTTGCTCCACCAGATCTTGCCCCACTTGCGAGCCGACCATACTGTTACTCACCACCGTCACATGCTCAGAGACGTCGCTGAGCAGAGTTGGAATATTAGGCGTTTCTTGATCGCTTTCAGGAAGCGCGTAGCGGATAACCCAACGCCCTTCTTCACCTGCTTTGGTGATCATCGTTGAATCTCCTAATGTAGGTTTCAACGCTTGCAGCAACTCTTTGTTGGTGAGGGTTTTATCGACCGTGACTTCGGTGACCATCCCACCGGTAAAATCCAACCCCATGTTGAGGCCTTTCACACCAAACGCCACTAATGAGATCAGCATCAATGTCACAGAGAGTACGCTCGTGATGTAACGAATTGGACGAATATGGTTTTTCAAATAATCAATCATGTTTATACCCTTACATCACGACGAGCATCTCGTCCCCAAATGAGATTGATAACCGCACGCGAAGCAAACACACCACTGAACATACTGGTCATAATGCCGAGCCCTAAGGTCAGGGCAAAGCCTTGGATTGGACCATTACCGATCGAATACAGAATCACGGCGGTGATCATAGTGGTGACGTTGGCGTCAAGAATGGTGCTAAAGGCGCTGCTAAAACCTGTATCAATCGCTTGCGCAAAGCTGCGACCTTCCGCGATTTTGTCTTTGATGCGTTCAAAAATTAGCACGTTGGTATCGACGGCCATGCCGACCGTCAAAACTAGGCCTGCAATCCCAGGTAAGGTCAGCACAGCGCCCGGTAGCAGAGCAATCAAGCCAATCAAACATACCATATTAAACAGCAAAGCCGCGTTAGCCACCCAGCCCAAACGACGATACCAAAGCGCCATAAACGTCAGCGTCAATGCCATGCCTAAGGCTAATGCGGCAAAACCATTTTGAATGTTTTCTGCGCCCAATGAAGCGCCGATGGTACGCTCCTCTACGATAGTCACAGGCGCGGTTAATGAGCCTGCACGCAGCAATAATGCTAACTGCTGTGCTTCTTCCATCGAACCTGCACCAGTGATTCTAAATTGGCTACCCAGCTGCGATTGAATGGTCGCAACACTGATCACTTTTTCGCTACGCTCTGTTTCGCCACGAGCATTGGTGGTGTATTCACGGTACACGGTCGCCATCGGCTTACCGATATGCTTGGATGAAAAATCACTCATGATTTTGCCACCCGCGTGGTCAAGCGAGATGTTGACCTCAGACATTCCCACTTGGTCAATACCTGCGCGCGCATTAACAATGTGATCGCCGGTTAATACAGGGCGTTTAGTAAGTACAACATTGCGGCCATTTTCATCTTTTAGCACAATGTCTTGCGACGTAAACGCTTCGCTGGGTGATTTCGCCTCATAAAAAGCAAGGCTCGCCGTCGCACCAATCACGTTTTTCGCTTGTGATGGGTCTTGCACGCCCGGTAATTCGATACGAATGCTGTGTTCACCTTGGCGCTGAACCATAGCTTCAGTGATGC
This sequence comes from Vibrio anguillarum, assembly GCF_001989995.2. Lineage (GTDB taxonomy): Bacteria > Pseudomonadota > Gammaproteobacteria > Enterobacterales > Vibrionaceae > Vibrio > Vibrio anguillarum. The sequence goes on along the minus strand of NZ_JAHGUP010000016.1, from coordinate 65,120 downwards.
CTAGCTCTTCAATGCGATCACGCATAATCTTGAGGTTCTGTTGCAGCGTCGTTGATTGGAAATCGACTCGATTCTGTTTTGAAGGCTTGATCAGCAGTTGATCAGAAGAGCGTTGAATATCCCACCCTGAGTAAGTCTCTTTAAGAAATGCATTGATTTTATTGAGATCTTCCGCTGAATTGCTCATTACTTTGAAGCCATCAATACCTTCAGAGCTAACTTTCACGCTGCGAAGACGCTCGTCACGCAGCTTATCTTTCACGGTATCGATCATGCTGTCACGTTGCTCTTGGAACGCTTTATCCACGTCAACGTTCAGCAAAAATTGCACACCACCACGCAGGTCCAATCCTAGTTTAATCGGGTTAAAACCTAAATTTGTCAACCATGTTGGTGCAACCGAAACGTAAGAGAACGTAATACTGTCTTCTTTTTCAATCATGCCATCGAGTAATTCTCTGGCGTGCGTTTGCTGGACTTCCTCAGCAAAGACTAAGGTCGTTTTCCCACCTTGCTGCTGTATGTTTTGTACCGCAATATCGTTTTTTTCGAGTAGATGAGTTAATTCCACGACTGAATTAAGCGTCTCATTTTTAGAGGAGACTTGCAGTTGAATAGACGGCTGTTCGCCGTACCAGGTGGGTATAGCGCTCAAGGCAAGCACAACCAAAGTGGCGGCCAATACGATATACTTCCACGCAGAATAGTGATTAATAAGACGTGCTGACGCCTTTTTATTTTGTGTTTTTTTCATACCAATCCTCTCAGCAAAGCTGAGTTGTTATTACTTTAAATAAACAAGTTAAATGAACAAGCGAGTGACTTTGTCACTTGATATAAAGTAAGAGGGATCAGTACTGGCTATTTAACGCCACATACATGGCATTCGTTTCTTTCCAACCAGAAATTCTGTGGTTAGAACTATAGGGGCGAGCTTGCCATGCCGCCAACTCAGCGACAGGAAAAAGATAAAGCCTAAAGGGAGCGACGGTGACGTCGTAATTGGGTGTGTTATCGACAAAAGTGGGGCCATCGTATTCAACGACTCGGGAAGTTACCCCCCAACGAGACGCGGTGACGATTGCAGCAGAAGTGTCTGAGTGAAGCGATTTTGATACGGGTGGAGCCGTTTGTTTATCTTGTTGATCAGAGATAGGTTGTTGAATAGCAATAGCTTGAGGCAATGTTTGCTGATGAACAATCGCCGTGAGCGAGGTTTTTTCACCATGTTGTAGGATAACTTTACGTTCAGCGTGGCTGTGCGTTTCACTCTCAATTAAATAGCCGAACGCTTGCGAAGGCAGAACCACCGCAAAAAGCGTAAACCAGACATATTTAATAAAGTGCCAATGCATGAAAAAATCATTCCTCTCAACTCAAGCAGGCATCATATTCCTGACAACCATAAGCCTCAAGTAAAAAGATCTAAATGCTCTTATCACTTTAGCTAATGAGAAGCGTAAAATATTTCTTTGCTTTGTATATCAAAGTAAATTTTGTTGGCTAACTTGCGGCCACCACAATACACAAAATAAACCTCACGTTCTTGATATTTGAGCGACTTTACCCAGCCACCAAGCTCTTCAAAATCTTCTGGTACGCAGGTTTCATTTTTCAGCAACTCATCGGTTTTCTGCACAAAAGCCGTTTCATAGAGTTTAAAATCATCCGAATTCGCAATGTACTGCGTGACCGTTTTACGGCGCTCCTCTGCTGTGATCAGCGGGGCTTGTTCCACTAAACCATCCAAAGGTATCCACTCCGCGACTTCAGGCCCGTTTTCCTCATAGACAAAATAATCGGTAATACGGCCAAAACCCGATTTACGTTCCAAGATTTTCACCTTATCACCACGGTATAGAACCCGCTCAACAAACGCTTGTGCATCGGGCTTTTCTCTTACTCCGAGCCTTGCTAAATCGACATATAAATCATTAACGAGCGGTTTTGGTGGCAAGGCCGTTTTAGGTCCCGTCTCAGTAGTTGGCACTTGTTCTTCATCGTTCGAACTCGACGAATCGGCCTGCAGTGCTTCTTGCTCGGGAAGATAATAAAGAAAGTAATAGCCAGCGCCTGCGCCCGCCAACCCAAGCAGCAATAATAGAAACATCAGCATTTTTTTCATCTTGCTGCCCATTCCTTTCTTGTTGTGCGCGACCTTATTCGGCGCGGCACGCTTTAATTGTTCGTTAATTATAGTTGAAATCTCCGAATGTCATTTTTACTCACTATTCGAACGCATAGCGACACTAACGGCAGCCTAATCCTGAACTTGATGCTATGCGTCAATCTTCTGCAAAATCAGTCCCTTTTATTGGGTGAAGCTCCCACTATCATCATGAACCATATCATTATCAAGCTCATGAATCGTACCGATACGACAGCGCTTTTCTGGAGCTAGTTTTTCATATTCGGTGAGATAAATATCGCTATGTATATGCTCTGCAATCATTTTGACCAACAGACGATTATTAGAATACAGACCCAACGCTTCTTGACGATGAGAAAACATTACTGCTTGTTTCATATCCACAACCAACATAAAACGATGCGAGGGATAACGTTGCTCCTGCTGGTCGGAGCGAGAATATAGCTCCACTTTAGGATGTGGTACTGATAATTTATTAAAGGAAAAGGTAATGACTCGAACACCTCTTTCGATAGCATCACAAATTTCTTTTTCTAATAGCTCTAGATGAAAGTCAGTATTTAGGTACACCTCCACCTGCGCGAGTGCCAGCATCTCTCTCGCTTTTTGAATGAGGTTTTCAAAACCCGTCACGTTATAAATAAACTCTTTCTCCTCTTGGAGCATCATGCGCGATAGCTCTTTTTTAAGGATCTGAATATTGTCGATCGTCTGTCTTTCTATTTGGCTGAAAATGAGTTCGGGCGATTTTGCTTCATACTCTTTTGTGTCTCCATCCGACATAAAAATACAACCATTTTTGTATAAATTATCGATTGAAGAATAAACCGATGAGCGGGACAAAGAGATATCTTTGGCAATCTTATAGCCGCTTGATCGACCATTTTTAAGTAAATTGATGTAAACCAATGCGTCTGTCTTAGTAAATCCAAACCCCATCAATTTCGTTACCAGTTCAGTCACAGGTTCTCCTCGCTTTTTATTCACAGTTGAATTCCTAAATGTACCTACACCATTTGAGGCTGCCGATAGCTAACAAGTGAAAAAAGATCACGAGCAAACCCAACGAAAAACCTCAAATTGGATAGGTATAGAGATTATCACTCCTTACGCAGTGAATGTAGACGAATCTATTGAGATTCAGGGTGAACTAAGCTTATCGCCACCAAGCCTAAGCGGTGCATAAGCCCAAGATGTTAAAACCGAAAGCGGTTAAATGCATAAGCTGCTCTTGCCACATAAACGAAATAGCACTATCACTGTTATTAATAAAAAACGTTTGCTCACCTCGGGAATAGGCCAACACGGAAGGATGCTCGACGGTATGCCAATTAAGTGAAGGTTCATTCCAGTGTGGATGATTTTTACGCAATTCAATAAGCCACTGAATAAAGGCTTTGAAATCGAGATCTTGTTCAGATTCATCCCAAATCATACACTTCCGATTGTCTTCTCTACCCATACCTTTACACCCATCCATCCCTATTTCTCCACCATAGTAAATACAAGGTGAACCAACCTGCGTGAACATGAATAAATAGGCTAGCTTAGCTTTATGCTTATCATTGGCACATAAGCTAAGTAAACGAGTCGTATCATGGCTTTCTAGTAAATTAAACATCACTTCGTTGACGTTTTTAGGATACGCAAGATATGAACGAGTCACTGCATGCATGAAAGTTTCTTTATCATAAGCCTGCAGTGCAAAATAATCCGTAGTGGCCTGAGTCAGTGGGTAATTCATTAAAGAATCGTATTGATCGCCACGTAACCAAGGCATACCCTCATGCCAAATCTCACCCAAAATGTAGCAATCAGGTTTTATGCTTTTCACCGTACGACGAAAATCCCGCCAAAACTCATGATCGACTTCGTTTGCAACGTCTAAACGCCAACCATCAATGTCAAATTCTTCAACCCAATGCTGTGCCACACTCAACAGATACTGGCGACATTGTTCGTTTTCGGTATTCAATTTGGGCATTTCGATTACATTACCAAACGTTTCGTAGTTGAAATCCCAAAAATCCCACTCTTCTTTCGGTATATCTGGATAGACGGGGAAGCGGTTAATCCAAAACCAATCTGCGTAACGCGACTGAGCTCCATTTTTAACCACATCTAACCAAAATGGGTGTTGATCACCAACATGGTTAAACACTGCATCTAACATCACTTTCATCTTGCGGCGATGTGCTTCTTTGACCAAAGCCCGAAATGCCTCATTACCACCAAAATGTGGATCCACATTAAAATAATCAACAGTGTCATATTTGTGATTCGCATTAGCAGTAAATACTGGACAAAAATACAACCCATTCACCCCCAGTTCTTGGAGATAATCCAGTTTTTCAATCACACCCCATAGGTCGCCCCCCATAAAGTTATGCGAACTAGGCTGGCTACCCCACGGCTGAACATCGAAAGGAGAAATATCCGGCATTCCATTATGGAAACGTTCAGGAAAAATTTGATACCAAATAGTTTCTTTGACCCAATTTGGCGTGCATAACACATCTCGCGGATTAAGGTACGGAAAACAGAAAAAATTGCTCAAGTTACTTAATTCCATTTCCGCAATATTAGGATCACGGATATCAACACATCGCTTTTCTCCAAACAGCAGTTTTTCACCTTCACGACCATGAAGAATGAAGCCATAACGACTTCGACGTTTCGGTGGCTGAAACTGCGCAAACCAATGGTCGTGATACTCAGTTTGTCCCTCAAATAACATAGGCACCGTGTTACCGCCAACCCAACCATGTGCATCACTGCCGCCTAGGTTACCGCCGTCTAAACCACCTTCAGCCCAGTGATATGGATCACCGATCCACAAGGAAACATTATCCACCTCTCCTTTGGCCGTACGGAAACGAATATGTAAAGTTGCATTGTCATAAGCGTAGCTATCTGCACTCTTTGCGGAATGCATCAGTGAACTTTTTGTGATCATACTAAATGTACCTAAGAATTATTCTTTTACCGCGCCGCTAACAAGGCCCGTGGTGATGTGTTTTTGAGTTACTACGAAAAGCAACGTGATAGGTATCGCTACCAATAAAGATCCTGCGGCAAACAGCGTAAAGTTCTCGGCTGAGTTTGATGAAATCCAACTGAAGATCCCAATGGCTAAGGTCATTTTTTCTTCACTACGCAAAATCAACGTCGGCAAAATGAAATCCATCCAAGGCCCCGTGAATGATACCAAAGCAACGAACACTAAAATGGGGCGGGCTAATGGCAGGATGATTTCTAGAAAAATCGTCATATGCCCTGCTCCATCAATTTTTGCCGCTTCATCTAATGAGGTTGGTAACGCATCAAAATACCCTTTTACGAGCCAAGTCATAAATGGTAACGACCCGGTTACATACACAAACAGTAACCCTGCGTAGGTGTCAATTAAGTTCATTTTTGATAATAGAATGTAAATTGCCGTCATCGATAAAAATGCGGGGAACATTTGCAGCACTAAAATCCCCATCATCACATTACGTTTACCTTTAAATCGATAACGCGAAAAAACATAAGCCGTCATGGTGACCACAATGAGTGAAATTCCCATATTGGCGGTGGCTAATATCAACGTATTGATATACCAATCTAAATAAGGTGTATCAGTAAATAACGCACGATAATGGTCCAGCGTAAGCGTAATATCACTAAATGAGGTACTAAAGAGATTATTGCCACGCTTAAACGATGCGAGGATAGTCCAGGCAACCGGCCCTAACACTAACAAAGCATTAAGTAACAAGAACAGATAGACCAATAGCGTCCCTAGTTTTTCAGCAAGTCGATTCATCGTTACATCCCCACATCATCTTTAAAGGATTTCATTCTGCGGAACTGCCAAATAGCAATTACGGACAGGAATAGGAAGATTACAATCGAAATAACAGAAGCAATCTGGTATTGCTGGAAGTCCAAGGTCAATTTGTAAATCCAAGTGATCAAAATATCGGTATGTCCAGCAAAACGGTATTCAGGATTGATCGGCCCGCCTTCAGTCAACAAGAATATCGCTCCAAAATTATTGAAGTTATGAGCAAATGTCATGACTAGTGAGGGGGCGACTTGGTGCAATACCATCGGCAACGTTATCTCTTGAAACTGCTGGAATTTACTTGCCCCATCGACTTCACTGGCTTCATAGAGATCACGAGGAATGTTGGTCAATGCCCCAGCAATCAACAGCATAAAATAAGGTGCCCCAACCCAGACACTGACGGCAATTACTGTTATCTTGGCAGTAAATGGATCAGATAAAAATGCAATAGAATCGACTCCCCAACTATTTAAAGTGGCGTTTACCGGACCAATTCCATTCAGTAATAAGCGAAACATTAGTAAGGTAACAAATGCGGGAATGGCATAAGGGAGAATAAAGACAAACCGCCAGAGTTTTTTCGCTTGAATGTTCCGATTCTCTAAGGCGAGAGCGAGCAAGAAACCAAAACCGCAAGTACAAATTGTTGCAGTGACTGCCCATCCAACCGTCCATAAAGCAACACCAAAAAATGTATTTGACCAAATTTTCAGCTCAAACAGTGTCCAAAAATTTCTTAACCCTACCCAGTCCACTAAATTCTTAGGGGGGATATGATGAGGTGCTGAATAGTTCGTAAAGGAAACCAGTACCGTAATTGCAATAGGTAGAATAATAAACGCAATAGTCACTATCAAAGCGGGAGAAAGTACGATGAATGCAAAATGTTTATTATAAATGGATTGAATTTGCCCACGAATATTCAGCTTACACAATGCACAAGATTGGGCATCTTTGACGTTCAGAATATAGGTAGTTATGAAACAGAGCATAAGAATGACTGCAATAACACCTTCCACCAACATATGAATGGAGTTATCACCTTGGATAACTTGAAAACCTTGCCGAACTTGTACCACATCGCCTAAAGAAACCAAGCCTTTGAGCGCCAAAATAAGGTTAGGTAGCGCAAACAAAAACAACACATTAACCGTAAAAAGAAAGATGCCTTTCACCCAATGTTTATGAACAAGTTGCGTTGTACCCATGATCAACATTGAGCTGAGGAAATGGAGTCTATTTTGAGTTTTGGCTAACAACATGCTTACTCCTGAAATGCGATCTGCTCTTCAATGATTGCTCGAGCATGGTCCAGCACTGACTTTGGCTCTTTACCATTTACCCACATTGCGGTGATAGCACTGGCCATGGGAGACCACAAATAACCCATTTCAGGAATCGATGGCATCGCATCGGAATAGAATCCCTGAGCGATGATGGCGTAAGTGGCTTCATCTGCATCGACAATGATCTCTTCCATTAACGATTGAACGGGTGGAATGGATTTCGTCATCTCATATCGCTTCATCAGCATCTTGTCAGACGCAATGTAATCAGCAAACAGTTGCGCTGCTTTTGGGTATTCACTGTATGTCGATACCACTGCAAGCCTAACTGTTGAAAAAGTACGTAATTGCTGACCTTCTAGAGTGGGAATCGGCATGACCCCATAGTTTACGCCGCTCGCGGCATAGCCTTGAATTGCCCAAGGACCATCAATAATTGCGGCCACTTTACCCTCGGAAAATAAACCACGGCGAACTTGCGGGTTACGCATATCAATCGGGTTTGAACTATTAGCCGCTTGCAATGTTTTCATGGCCAAAAGACCTTTTTGCGCTAATTCAGAATTGATCCCGATATCTTTAGCATCTGTCCCTTTATTCCCAAATTCATAAGCGCCATAAAGGGTTAAAAACATTCGAGATTCATAATAATTTTGCACATCCCACAATAAAGCGTATTTGTTCTCTTTTACATTATTAAATATCTCGCCAAAGCGAATCAGTGCTTCAAATGTTTTGGGTGCTTCAGGTAACAAATCTTTGTTATAAAAGAGCGCCAACGTCGCATAACTGACAGGGAAACCATAACTGGCTCCACCATATTGCATTGCAGAAATAGCATTTGGCATAAAGTTATGTTTCATACGATCAACTGAAACTAAGTTTTCCATCGCCCCACCAGCAACTACTAACCTTCCTAATAAGTCATGCTCTATTTCCGCCACATCCGCAACGCGTGCGGATCCGCCGTCTTGAATCATTCGCGATGCAGCGTCTATCGGAGCTAAACCACGAAATGTAAATTTAACTTTGTAACCAAAATCTTGATTGAATTGGTCAGCGGCATATTTCATATAGTCGAGCGTCGTGTTATCTGTCCAAATCAATAATTCAGAGTCTATTTCCGGCGTAATCGTCTCAGCAGAAACAATAGAAGCTGAGCAAATCAAAGTTGCAGCCAATACTGTTTTCATCCATCTATTTCTCATATCAACACCAATGGTAGTACAAAAGATACTACTAGGTTAAATGTCGCCGATTTTAAGTCAACCACTATCATCTTCATACCACAGTAAATTGTGATTTCAATCACCAAACCTTATTTAAAAACACTTAAATGGGCATATACAAAAACCTAAACAACACGTCACCAAGTAGAGCCACAAGGCAAAAACGCGTAAAAACCTCCTTTAAATTAATCGGCAAAGAAGTAAATTCGTGATCGAAATCCCTATAATAAGCAATTAAAGGTGACCGACTTCTCACTTATAGAATGCTTAGGAGGAAAAATTTATTAATATGCAGAACAATATTTAGGCGTTCACAGTGAACTACTAAATATTCATCTATATTATAACTACGATTTACAACCTTAAATAGGTTGATAAGGACCTGTCGTGAAAAGAACGTTACTTGCTATATCCGTAGCAACAGCAATCGCTGTTTCTACTCCCGCTTTCGCTGCCAGTGAGCATGGTTTAAACCCTGAAGATAGCTTTTTTGACCAAGCGCTTCAGTTTGGAGGCCATGTAGGAACTTCTCTTGAATACGAAGACAAAATTACCAATGGCTTTACTGGCATAGATAAAAAGGAAAAAACGACCACCCATGAAGCCTTTGGCGTGTACTACAACAATGCCAAATGGAACATGACCGCTTTGTATGCCCTTAAAATAGAAAATAGAGAGCAACATGAGGGCAGTTACCACGAAAATGAAGATGGATTAAAGCATCTATTTTCACTCAATAAGGGTTACGACTTAAGTAACGGTTGGGCGACAGGCCTAATTTATGAATTGGAATATACAGACAGCAAAGTTTATTCACCTTATGTAAGTGGTTTACGTAAAAATTTAGCAGAACACAGTTTACGACCTTATTTGACCTACTGGAATAATGAATACAGTTGGGGTTTTTATTCAAATTTGGAGTATCTCTATAGCAAAGAAGATAAAAGCGAATGGGGTGAACGAACAGAAACTGGGTATAGCATTTTATTCAGACCCTATAAACGGTTTGGTAACTGGGAACTTGGCTTGGAAATGTACTACCAAATCAAAGATAATGAAGATTACCAATCTAACGGAAATATCAATGAGATCAGTGATTTTACCGAGAAATATATTGAGCCCGTCGTACAATATAGTTTTGATGACGCAGGCACGCTCTATGTAAGAGCTCGTCTCGGTGACAATGAAACCAATAATGCCAGCAACAGCGGTGGTGGGAACGCTAATGTTGACTACTTCAAAGATATTCGTAAAGCCACTTTAGGCTATGAACAAGCTGTAGGTGACAGCTGGTTAGTTAAAGGAGAATACGAATTTGCTAATGAAGTAGAAGAAAAAAGTAAACTGGCGGGTTGGGAAGCAAAAAATGAAAGCGAGCTAACACAGCACACTGTTTATCTCCAAGCTCTATATCGTTTCTAATCCATTCAAAGAGGCTAAAATGATCCATGTTTCAGAAATTGCGCAGTTGATCTCCGGTAAAATTGAAGGTGATGCGTCTATATCGATTGATACAATTCGACCAGTAAATGCGCCACAGATAGCTGGCGGATTAGCGATTGTTTTTTCTAAAAAAGACATACATTCAATTTCTGAAACTACAGCAGATGTTTTAATTGGTCCGGCCGCGATTTGTAGCAGCACTGTCAAAACCAAAATTATTATTGAACATTTAGATGCAAATACTCTCAACAAACTGCTGCGTTATTATAAAGTACAGATGTATCAATTATTTGATCAAGGGAACACCGCAACCATCGACGATGTCTATATTGGAAAACATTGTCAAATTGGTGAAAACTGCCATTTCATGCCTGGTGTGAAGATTATGAATGGTGTGACTATCGGTAATAACGTCGCTATTCATGCTAATACAGTGATCAAAGAAGGCACAATTATTGGAAATAATGTCACTATCGATTCTAATAACTCTATTGGCAATTTCAGTTTTGAATATATGGCAGTGAAAGATGGAGCCTACCAACGCGTTGAAAGCATCGGCAGAGTAGTTATTCACGACGACGTAGAAATTGGTTGCAATAATACCATTGATAGAGGAACACTCGGCGATACCGTTATTGGCCAAGGAACCAAGATCGATAACCAAATCCAAATTGGGCATGACTGCCAAATAGGTAAACATTGTCTGCTCATCTCACAATCTGGATTTGCAGGGCATACCACTCTTGGTGATCACGTCGTGGTTCACGGCCAAGCGGGTACTGCTGGGCACGTCACCATTGGCAGCTACTCAGTAATTAAAGCCAAATCTGGCGTAAGTCATTCTTTTCCAGAGAAAAGTGACTTATTTGGTTATCCCGCGAAGGAGGCAAAAGCCTATTACAAGAACCTTGCGGTTCTCAATAAAATAACCCAGCACTTTGAAACTCATAAATCGAAATCAACACACCGAGGTTGGCTTTCTAAATTACTGCAGAAAAAAATCTGATGATCATCTGTTACTCAAATATTTCACATTACCAATGAAGGAATTTACGATGAAAAGCTCTCTACTTATCGCAGCGACACTGGCTGTATTGCTCGCTGGTTGTGCCAGCACCACTACCCAACAAAACGACTCAGTACAAAATGTAGACCCTCGATTCTCTCAATGTGACTTACCTACATTAGAAGAACGAGGCCCTATCCGCCCATCCATATTTGTTGTTGGAACCTTTGCTGATGGGCAATGGCTTCATATGGATAACCGCCAGATGGGTTACAAAGGTGACGGCATTTATCAAGTAGTAAGTAACGAAAAGGCAGGCAACGTGAGCTTGCAATTCGCCACAATGAGCTGGAACCCTCAATATACAGCCGCAGGATTAACGCTAACGGTAGGGCAAGTCAAAGAACTCAAACGTGCTGGCTTTGCCAAAAATACAGTCGTCATGCTACCAAAAGATGGCCAATACGTCTGGACGGTACAAATAGCCGACGATAAAACACCACGTTTAGTCATGATTTCTGAATGTAAATAACTGCTTGCACAATACAATACACGGAGAAATTCATGGCTACTGTTAGCTTACGAAAAATAGAAAAAGAGTATGAGAACGGCTTTAAAGCCGTTCACGGAATTGATCTAGATATCCATGATGGCGAATTCATGGTGTTTGTTGGACCATCAGGCTGCGCAAAGTCAACCACACTCAGAATGATTGCCGGGTTAGAAGGGATTAGCGGTGGGGAGATTCGTATCGGTAACCAAATTGTTAACGATTTACCCCCTAAAGAACGTGGTATCGCTATGGTGTTTCAAAATTACGCCCTATACCCTCATAAAACAGTTTTTGACAATATGGCCTTTGGATTAAAAATGCAAAAAAGGCCTAAAGATGAAATTAAACAAAGAGTAGAAGAAGCGGCAGAAAAATTAGAAATTACCGAATTGCTCTATCGTAAACCCAAAGAAATGTCGGGTGGACAACGCCAACGAGTAGCAGTAGGGAGGGCAATCGTTCGCAAGCCTGATGTTTTTCTTTTTGACGAACCACTATCCAATTTGGACGCAAAGCTTCGGGTTTCAATGCGTGTGAAAATTGCCCAATTGCATCAATCACTCAAAGAAGAAGGCACACCCGCAACGATGATCTATGTCACTCACGATCAAACTGAAGCCTTGACGTTAGGTGATAGAATTTGCGTATTAAACCAGGGCCGGATTATGCAAGTTGATACGCCAGCCAATCTTTATAATTATCCAGCCAACAAGTTTGTGGCCAGTTTCATTGGATCACCTGCCATGAATTTAGTCGACACTGTGATTCGCTCAGAAAACGAACAGCTTTATATAGACATTGCCGCCAATGTTCGCATGTTTATTCCACATGAGAAGCAAATCGCCTTACAACAATATATCAATAAACCTGTCTGTTTTGGCATTCGCCCTGAGCATATTCATTTAGCAGCAGAACACGACACTATCAATACCGTTGAAGGCACATTGACGGTTGTTGAAAATATGGGGAACGAAAAATATCTCTATTTTACTGTGGCAGGTAAGGAGTTGATAGCAAGAGTCAACGATCAAACCATTACAACTGCTCATATTGGCAAAACAATGCGTTTTAACCTCAATACCACATTTTGCCATATTTTTGATTTCTACAGTGAACAAAGTTTGACCAATAGCCAGTAATAATTACTGGTTAATATTCACAAAAATGAAGGGATCTCCAATGAAAAAAAACACCATACTGTGTACGGCAGTACTCAGTGTTATTGCACTTAATGGATTATTGAATAGCCAAATATTACTAGCCGCGGAACCAACTATTCAATCCGGAGAAAATACATACCTCGATTTTCGTAAAGAAACAATTTACTTTGTATTTTTAGACCGTTTCAGCGATGGTGATCCAAATAATAATACTGGTAAAAATGCAGAAACTTATAACCCTAACAATCTTAAAAAATATATCGGTGGTGATATTAAAGGCTTAATTAATAAATTGCCCTACCTCAAATCGTTAGGAATTACTGCCATTTGGATTACACCACCAGTCGATAATGCTGACAATACAGATGCTAATGGTGGTGCAGGTTATCACGGTTATTGGGGAAAAGATTTTTTCCGCGTAGATGAGCATTTAGGCAGTATCGAAGATTTCAAAGAACTCACGACTAAAATGCATTCTCCTGAATACAACATGAAATTAGTTCTAGACTATGCTCCTAATCACTCAAATGGCAATGATGAAAACGAATACGGAGCACTCTACCTAGATGGACAATTGATCACTGATTATAATACCGATGTTGCGGCGGGTACTAACTGGTATAACCATAACGGAGGTGTTACTGACTGGAATAATTGGTATCAAGTCCGTAATTATAACCTATTCAACTTATCTGATTTTAACCAAACCAATCCCGATGTTTATCAGTATCTTTTAGACGGTGCTAAATTTTGGATTGATGCTGGAGCTGATGCAATACGTATTGATGCTATAAAACATATGGATAAAACTTTTATCCAACGTTGGACTACGGACATTTATAATTACAGTAAAGCATTAGGTCGTGAAGGATTTTATTTCTTTGGTGAATGGTTCGGAGCAAGTGCAAGCATCACGACTGGTATTGATGGGTATGCCATTGACTACGCCAACTCTTCTGGTTCAGCTTTACTTGATTTCGGCTTTAGAGACACCTTAGAAAGGGTACTAACTAACCGTCCCGGAAATAACATGGAAACATTAAATGGCTACTTAGAAAAAAGGAAAACTGTCTTCAGTAGTGATGATTGGCAAGTTGTTTTCATGGATAACCATGATATGGCCAGAATATCCACCGCTCTAAGGTCAAATGCATCGACATTTGGCCCTGGTAATAATGAAGCTGGTGGCAATCAAAATGAAGAGTTTGCCAAACAACGTCTCAACCTAGGACTAGTTATCACAATGACAGTACGTGGGATACCCGCCATTTACTACGGAACTGAACACTATGCAGCTAACTTTACGACAAATGATTTCGGACAAGTAGGAAGTGATCCTTACAACCGAGAAAAAATGCCAAGTTTTGATGAGGATACCGAGGCATTTAAGATCATCCAAGCACTAACATCACTCAGAAAAAATAGCACAGCGATACAAAAAGGAAGTTACATACAACGCTGGAAAAATGACGACATACTGGTATATGAACGGCAAGATGGTTCAGATACTGTTACCGTTGCACTAAACCGTGGTCCAGCAACAACCATAGTAGTGAATAACTTAGCGATTGGTGATGGATCCCACCTCAACTTACTTAACAACGAAACAATTGCCGTTAACGAAGGAAAAGCAACACTCCATCTAAATCAAAATGAAGCTATCGTTTTGCACAATAGTGAGGGTGCCGAAGAACCAAGACTGAGTACCATCTCTTTTTCCTGTAATCAAGGATATACAATTACAGGACAAAGTGTTTATGCCATTGGCAATGTGACACAGCTAGGAAACTGGGATCTAACAAAAGCAGTCAAGCTTTCACCTAATTTATATCCAACTTGGAGCGCCGATATTGCAGTACCGGCAGGAGAGGCTATTGAATGGAAATGTGTTAAACGCCATGAATCTATCTCAACAAATCTAGTCGAATGGCAATCGGGAGGCAATAACCAATTTAATAGCTTAAATACTCAAACAACTAGTGGATCTTTCTAACCGCTTCTTTTCTCCATAGCTAACACCAGCTATTTGGTTCCTTTTAAAACAGGAGCCTTTTTTCTTAGATATGCCTAATCACAATCAAGCCACATTCCACCATTTTAACCAAACATCAGCACATCACCATGTTGAAGCACTTCTAATTTAGGACCGAGTAAATGGATGGTACCCGGCAATTCTGGGATTCGCTGACCGTCAAATTTAAGTGTTACATGCCCAAGCTCCGCAAGATTTTGGTTCGCCACACTGCCGACTGCCGTCACAACAAAACCGAGATCCCCAATTAATAAAGTGGTGTTGTGGTCAATCAATCCATACAACGAAGATCCAGAGTGTATGAAGCAATATTCCTTCACCGCATCAGGGGCGCTCGGGCCGAATAAAATCACCATATCATCATGCAGTGAGTCTTTAGCATAATCGCCAGCGGACAAAATCGTCGTTTGATACTGAAGCATATGCCCTCACTGATAAATGAAGAATGAGATAAGCCAAGCAATCAGCACCGTTGGCGCACCTGTAAGAAAACGAGAGTAAAGTACCGAAGGCACACCGACCTGTACCGTTTCGGGCTTAGCGTCTGCAAGGCCAAGCCCTACAGGGATGAAATCACAAGCAGCTTGAGCATTTATGGCAAACAAAGCGGGTAATGCTAAGTGCGGTGGGATATTTCCCATACCGATCTGAGTCCCGATAAGTACACCGATCACTTGCGCAATCACCGCACCTGGTCCAAGAAAGGGTGACAGAAACGGAAATGAACAGATCAAGGCAATCGTCAGTAAACCGATCGGGTTCCCTGCTAATGGCTCCAAAGTATGAGCAATTAAATCACCTAACCCAGACGCGAGAATAACCCCAATCAACATTGAAACAAACGCCATAAAAGGCAGAATGGTTTTAAGTACGGTATCAATGGTTTCACGTCCAGCCTGATTAAAGGTCGCCATCACCGAGCCCATACCGATCCCCACTTTAGCCAGTAAGCTATCTGTTTGTTGGCTAAGCTTCTTGGTCGTGTCAATGGATTGGGGCTGAGATAGGCTTGGTTCACAAAACGTGGTTTTGTGATCGTCTACCAAGGAAAAACAACCACTGTGTATGCCAGATGCATAAATATCTTCCTGAATATATTGTGCCAAAGGGCCACTTTGACCTGTAGCATGGATATTTAATGTCGGAATACCTTTTTTGGGATAAAGCCCACAACGCAATGTGCCACCACAGTCAATCACTACACAAGCGACTCGTTCATCGGGAACGAAATGTTCAAAGCCGTTAACCGCTTGCATGCCCGTCAACGCCACCATCTCATCAATAAAATGGGGACGAGTCCCTGCTGTGATATAGATGATCTTCTTGTCAACCTCAACCGGAATGAATAGCGGGCCACCCCATCCACCCTGGCCTCGGTTTACTTTCAATACCGTCATCACTTTTCCTCAACCACGTTAAGATCGACTTTATCGCTGAATACTACACCTTGTTGTCTAGCCACAAACATAGTCGTCATATCGGTTACCCAACCGCGTAAAAAGTTGGTCACTAAGCCGACCAGTAAATAGGAAATAGCGAGAGGACCGAGCGATAAGCCCTGTTGAGTGATCCCAGCGGCAATGCCTAGATAAATAAACAATTCACTAGGATTTACATGAGGGAACATACCATTCATGGTGTGGCAACTGTAGGAGGCAGAGGCATAATAAGAAGGTTTGTACTTTTCAGGTAAGAAACGCCCTAGGCTGAGCACCATGGGATTACAAAAAACAAAGGTTCCTACTGTCGGCAAGAGCAAATAGCGAGATATAGGATTAGACGCACTTTTCTGAGCTAACACTTCTATGCGCTGTTGGCCAATAAAACGGATCAGCGCATTCATGGCAACTAATAAACAGATCAGCACTGGAAGTACTTGTGTCACCATTTCGCTAAACACTTCACCGCCTTTCTCAAAAAGACCAATAAACCATTCCGCTCCCTCGATTATCCAATCCATACCTTCGGCTCTTAAATTATGTGGGGATAGTGGGAGTGTTTCCGTTATTGATATATTGAAAAAGAGGCAAAAGAGAAAAGCGTGAATTCAATCACCGATAACTTTTATTTTAAAAGTAAAAAATTGAAATAGACGACAAAATAAAAAAGAAAGCCAACTGGCCTCCTTTCATAAATGGGGTTTATGGAGTGACTTAGGAGCCAACGGTGATCACTTGGATACCTTTCTCTTCCAAATACGTCCGATCCTCTGCTGCGATAAGGTTATCTGTGACAACTATATCGATTTTATCTAGCGGAACCACCACGTTAGGGCTACGACGGCCAAACTTACTTGAATCGGTCACGACAATGATCTGATTGGCTGCTTGGCACATCGCCTGGCTGACTTGATACGCTTCGTTGTAGGTTGTTGTTCCCTGCGCAAGGTCAAAACCATCAGCACCAATAAAGAGTTTATCGAAAGAAAACTGTTTAAATGCTTGCTCTGCCAGCGTGCCATGGAAAGACGCTGATTTTCGACGATACGTTCCGCCCGGAACCAATACAGTATGTTCCGCATCCAAATTCGCTACCGCGTTGACGATGTGGATACTGTTCGTCATCAATGTCAGTGACATCACCTGTTCAAAATGCGGCACCATCTGCAGTGTGGTACTGCCACAGTCCAGAATGATCGAATCCCCGTCCTTGACCAGTTGTGAAGCGGCTTTAGCGATTAAGCATTTACGTTCAAGGTTCACCGTCTGCTTTTCATCCATCGAACGGTCTTCCAAAATGACGCTATTAGCGATACAAGCTTCAGCTGCTCCGTAACGGCGAATAACAAGCCCTTCTTCCTCTAACGAACGTAAATCACTGCGTATTGTCGCTCCTGATGTTTCAAAGGTATCCGCCAGATCGTTCACTGACGTTTTCCCATTAACACGCAGATAATCCAGCAACTGCGCTCTTCTGTTATCTAAATTCATAGCATCAACTTCATTATTAAACTGATAGCAGTTTATAACAGTTCCCTTTCAACTTAAAAGGAAAAGGGGGAACATTCTTTCATTACTGCCTAGAAATTGCGACGTTTAACGCTTCTTGAACATTAGAATCCAGTTGAAATATGAGTGATTCAGGGATAGGTAGTGATTGACCAATGAGTTGATCTAGGGTCTTTGGTCTAGCAAATACAGAAATACCCTTCATCACTTGGGCATCTACAACATGCTGATCTTCATCTTCAACCAACACCAGTACGGTACGCGGTTTCCATCGGCTTTGGGTGCGGCCTATCTTGACTTTCCCTTTGTGAGTCATAGATTGAAGCATCCGATTAAAAGATCGAATCTGCAAATAACCTAAGACGATCTGTATCATCCAAGCTCCTGCAGCAAAATAAATAAGTACAGTTGTTGAGTCCATCTCATACCTCTTGTCAAAAAGGGGCAAGCATAACGCCTGCCCAATATAAGCTGCCCTTATTCTAGGAGCATAGGGCTTAATCCATGGGGGATGGATTAGAACATTACCTGACCACCCGTGATATTGATCGATTGACCAGTACAATAGGCGGCTTCATCGCTGGCGTAAAACTTCAGTACATTAAGAACATCCTGATATTCACATCCTGCCTTAAGTGGTACTTTATCGATATAAATCTGTTCAACCTCTGATTCCGGTACACCCAATTTTTTCGCATACTGAGGTAGCAGTGATTGGAACATAGGGCTTTTCAACAAGTTACCCAACATCAAAGAATGCACCGTGATTTTGTGTTCCGCTAAATCTAACGCAAGTGACTGAGTCAGGCCAACCCCACCAAATTTGGCCGCTGAGTAACCACTGTTATGCTTTGAACCCACTTTACCCGACTTTGAGTTGATCTGAATAATGCGCCCACCACGTTGTTCACGAATCATTACTTTTGATACTTCTCGTGCACAGAGGAAATACCCCGTTAGGTTTACGTCAATCGATAGCTGCCAAGCAGTCAGTGGAAAAACGTCAATCTTGCCAGCCTGAGCTACGCCAGCGCTGTAAACCAGCAGATCAATCCGTCCAAAAAATTCATCTATTTGCCTAACCATATTCACTACACTTTGCTCTTTGGTGGCATCTACCTCCACACCCAGTGCTGTAGCCTGGCCGTATTCTTGATTAATTCTATTAGCCACCTTTTCAGCACTGCAACCATTTAAATCGGCGACCGCAACTCGGTAACCTTCATTAGCCAAACCTAAGCACAGAAATTCACCTAGAGTCTGACCACCACCAACCACTAACGCAACTTTACTCATAACTTACACCTTACTTAGAGGGTGCCCCATCGTAGGCATAGAGCACCCATACTGACTATTAATTTAAAAAGACAATTTCATCACCGCAGCGCACTTGCTGAGGTCGTTCACCATTGACATGAAGACAACCCGGATATTCAGCTTCAACTAAGGCATCAAACCGTATGGTAATGTGCCCAAGTTCTGCAAGGTTTTGATTGACCACCTCACCAACCGCTGTAATCGGATACTGATACCTTCCCAATTGCATCACACCACCGGGTTTGATATTCCCCTTGAGTGCGTCATGCGAGTGGATGAAGCAATACTCTGCCGCATCTTTTGGGGCAATATTACTGAAGATGATCATCATATCGTCTTCCAACGCACTATTGGCAAACTCACCAATGCTCTCGATCTTGACTTGATATAGTGGCGACATTGCTCTCCCCTCCTATTGATAGATAAATAGAGACACAAACCAAGCCAGTAGAACGGTAGGTGCACCAGTAAGGAAGCGTGAATACAGTACCGAAGGAACACCTATTTCAACGGTTCTCGGCTTAGCTTCTGCCATACCCAACCCAACTGGGATGAAATCACAAGCCGCTTGAGCATTGATGGCAAATAAAGCGGGCAACGCGAGATGTGGTGGTATATTGCCAAGACCAATTTGGGTGCCGACTAATACACCAATAACTTGAGCGATAACCGCACCGGGGCCAAGGAATGGAGAAAGCAACGGGAACGAGCAGATCAACGCGAGCGTTACTAACCCTAGTGGGTTTTGCGCCAAAGGCGTCAATACATGCGCGATCACATCGCCCAAACCAGAGGCAATGATCACCCCAATCAGCATGGAGACGAATGCCATAAAAGGCAAAATCGTTTTCAAAATGGTGTCAATGGCTTCACGCCCAGCTTGGTAGAAAATCGCCATCACCGAACCCATCCCAATGCCGATCCGAGCCAACAAGCTGTCACTTTGCTGAGTTAGTTTTTTACTCGTATCGTATTTGTTTGTCGCCAGATTCTCGTTCGAGAGTTCATCTCTTAGTGGTGGTGGTTGCATTGCTCCCCCCTCGCTGCCTACTAGTTGAATGTCACGCTCACGCACACCCGATACATAAATATCTTCAGTGATGAATTCAGCCAATGGTCCACTTTTACCCGTAGCGTGAATATTAACTGTCGGTATCCGTTTTTTGGGATACAAACCGCAGCGCAATGTTCCACCACAGTCGATGACCGCAACACCAATTTCTTCATCGGACACACTAGTTTTGAAACCATCAACCGCTTCATAACCGGTAAGCTCAACAATACGGTCGACAATCGCAGGGCGAGTACCACCCGTAATGTAAAACACCTTTTTATCAGCTTCGATCGGCAACTCCAATGGGCCACCCCAACCGCCACTACCTTTCTGTATACGTAATACTTTCGTCATTTTTATTGCCCCATTAACCTACGTGAACCTGACGCTCTAACTGAACACCCTGTTGACGTTCAACCATAGTTGTAGTGAAGTCAGTGACCCACCCACGGAAGAAATTCGTCACCATACCAACCAACAAATAGCTAACCGCAAGAGGTCCAAGCGGCAGACCGAGCGTTGTCAGGCCACTAGCGATACCTAGATAGACAAACAACTCACCAGGGTTAATGTGCGGAAATAAACCATTCATCGAGTGACAGCTATATGAAGCCGCCGCGTAATAGGAAGGTTTATAACGTTCAGGTAAAAAACGACCGAGACTCAATGTCATCGGGTTACAGAAAATGAAGGTGCCGATAACTGGCAATATCAAATAGCGAGAGATTGGGTTGCCAGCACTACTCTGTGCCAGTTTCTCCACTCGTTCTTGACCCACCAATCGGATAAGCGCATTCATCGCCACCAGCAGTGCAATTAGTAAAGGTAGAATACCGGTTACCATCCCCGTAAACACCTCTCCTCCTTTTTGAAATAGTCCGATAAACCATTCCGCTCCGTGAATTATCCATTCCATAATCAAACCTCATTGTTGTTATTGGCTTAGTGTCAAAGTACGTATTTATACTTCCACTTTGCATTTCAAATTAAAAGAATTGGCTTTCATTTTAATGACGATGATCACGAAATAATTTTCATAACGAAAACAACAACAACGAAATAACAAGAGATGAAAACGAATTAACAACCAAAAGGCATCACCCATTCCTGAGCTACTTTAAACACTACAAATCAATAACCTCAAAACCCAAGCCAAACATAACTGCATGTATTTAATGCATATTAAATAAAACAAGCTTTTATTAGGCCGCATTCGACAGGTATTGTCTGACCGTAAAAAAGCCACGACTCATCAGTATCATGATTAAAATAACTACAGACAATCCTTAAAGCAGTTTAATCAGAGCCACGCACTAATTTTTAAACCAAAAGAAACAACAGGAATATTACAAACCTGCTTTCAGTATAAAAGCCCATAAAGCAGGCTGTAAGCGCTACTGAATCACGCTTTACATTTTTTGATACGGTGGCTCGATATCAAATAGGAAGAACCCGAGAGCAGGAAAGAGTTTTGGTAGGGAAATTGATTAAAAATTTAAACTGGCCTTAACCTCTCATTGACACTACCTCAACTCGTTTTTGTCACTCTGCACACCACCAATAAAGGTGATAACAAAAAGAGGATGGGCTATGGTGTTTAGCGAAGAGGATCGCCAAGCCTTATACAATGTATGGATGTCACAAAAGGCTAAAATGCATTTGACTCAGATGGAGATGGCTAAGCGACTTAACCTTACTCAACTTGAGTTCTCACATCTTTTACGAGGGGATAGCTCTTTATCGATGACGTTTATCAGTCAATTCTGTCGTCATCTACATATTGAGCCTCACAGGGTACTACCGAGTTTGAAACAGACCGCCACCAGCGAGGTAAAAGCGATCTGTTTAAAAAACCGAATAAGTGTTGATGGTGATATCCAGCATGTTTCTATAGAAGGTAATCAAGTGATCATTGAATACATTCATTATGCCTAATTATTGCTCTACAGCGACTTGTTCTTGCACTAACGGCTCAGAGCGGTAATTCTCACCGGCTAAAATATCGTAATGAATCACAGTGTCGTTATTAAATTTCGAGAAATCGTAGTAGACGGTGTAGGCGTTGAATTCTTGATCTTGGCTTTTTTTCTTACCATCAATGTAGTAATAACAACCAAAGCCATTTGTCCATCGATTGAACTTTTCAGAGTAATATGGCTCACAATTTTTTGCCTCGATAAAAGTACTAAATGATAAAGGCTTTTCGTTATTTTTATTAGTCTTATAAAGACGCAATTTAGCAAAGCCAACTTGGTCAAAATCATTTTTTGCTTCGACTTCTATTTGGTGTAATTTCATATCACAACCAGAAGAGATAAAATTATGAAAAGGAAGCCTTATCTCATAGCTATCATTACTTTCCGAAAAGTTATGTTCAAATAATATATCTGCTTTTCCACCTTTCCTTTTCTTACCATCCGAGGCACTCCAAGAAAATGATTTACATGTTTCACCACCGCCAAAAAATGTACCATAAGCGGTTATATCTGCATCTATCGGTTTTTTCCCTCGAATCACAATATATTGATCTTCTGAAGAGGATCCAAACGGTGGCTGACGACTTTCATACCATTCCGCTAGCGGATAAACCACGTAAAACATAACTATGAAAAACCCAATAACTGCAAAGATAACTTTAAATCCAGTCTTCATTGTAACTGTTCCTTGATAGTGGTACTTATATCATTTTTATCACCAAACAATAATGATTCCCTTGACAATTGTGAAGGATTATTTATTAACGAATTTAGTTCTTTCTTCGTCCGTTGCAAGTTTAAAATAATTGTATTCGTAATACCTTGCTCCAGTCTTAAATTGAGTCTTTTCGCTTCTCCAACATGATATGGAATACTCAGACTAGCAGCAAGTTCATGTGAAATCTGGTGATAAGCCTTTGTAAGATGAGCTTCCGTATACTCTAACTCGTCACTTGCTTCTTTATATGTGTTAGATAAATAATCGTTCAATAATATATTAAGCTGTGCTTTTAAGTTTGGTATATATTCTGACATCATATGATCTAACCCTGAATCGATAATGGTGCTAGCATAACCATTAATATCAACATGTTCTTTGCGCAGTGAGTCAGCTAAAATAAATGAGTCATCTTGCTTATCAATCGCAAACGTCATGCTTTTAATATGTGTTTGGTAAGGCGTAAGCAACACTTGCTTTACCTTTTTTGGTTGGTGTTTTTCAATACTATAGGTTAATAGTTGAACCAAATTGCCATGATGGTGATAGTTATCATTGTCGTCATCAGTAACTCTATTAAACAATGAATCGGCCACATAGAGTAAAGGAGACGTACCTTTTAATATTTCCAATGGTAGAGGAACATTGCTTTCTTTTTTAGAATTTGTATTCATCCATTTAAATGGAACTTGTGGTACCAAATCATGGTTATTAACATGACGATAGTGGACAATATTATTAAATTTAGCAACAAAGGAATGAGTGCCAGTCCTTGGCATACCATATGTAAATAGTTTTAAATTATTTGATCTATAGTTTTTTTGTATTAGAGCTGAGATAATCAGAGCGCCTGCACCACCTAAACTATGACCACAAATGTAGAATTTCTTATCTGAGTGGTACTTAAGGATATCATCAGATAATGGAATCCATAGTCCTTTTGCATATTGATAAAAACCTTTATGTAGATAGGCATTATCTAGTTCGGGTATTGCTATTTGAGATGCATCTAAATCAGACATGACATCTTGATAACCTGGAGACTGTAAAAAGGCTCGGGTTCCATCAAGACCTTCAATTATTCTAAAGGCTACAGGATTTAACATTTTAACAGGTTTTGTGGTGTTTTTATCGGCTAATTTAACAATTTCTTCATTTCCGAAATATGTTTGGGTTCCACGTACTCCAATAATAGCTATATCACTATTACTTAAAATATATCCTTCACAACCAATAAGCTTATCGTTATAAAATTTATATTCCAGATGCTTAGAATAGGGTATCTCTCGTAACAGCCAAGTCTCTTTCGATGATGCACAATATTGAGGTCTATTACCTTGCTTTAGCTGCTTGATAATGAAATCAATTCCTCCATCTTCTAAGCTTGGATTTTCACCATCAGGAATACCAAATTCATCACTCGCATAAGCCAGCTGTGACAACAACGCAAAGGTATAACTATTCACCAAACTAAATTCATCGGTATCAATAATTACTGGCATATAACTGCGCAGTGCTTTGATTTCAAAAACGTAACTTTGGTTGTGGCTAAGGCTGAACCCTGCTTTTTCCGCAGAGGTATTGGTATCTATCCCTTTATGATGCTCTTGTAAAAACTCATCTTGCGGGGCTTCATCCCAAAAATCACCGATGGTAGTGCTGTGATACCGTTTCGGGTTTTTCTCAGCAGCATCCAGCTCTGCCGATGCACGGATTTTCACTGGCGACTCTTGCCCTTCTTTACGGCTGGCGTACTTTTCGACTTCGCTTAACAAAGAGGCTTGGCTGACGGAAGCGCGCCATTCACCTGCGGCAATATTTGCAAATAATACTTTACCAGCGCTGGTGGTTTGCGTGTGTGTGTTGGAGGTAATTTTGTTCGTAATGGTGACGGCAAGGCCATCAATCGGTTCATCGTTTTCACTCATGAACTCCAGTTCCAACCAGTTTTTCTCGGGGTTGCACTGCACGCAATGGTTAAATGAATCCATGATTATCCCTCATGTTGTAATTGGCGACTTAAGGCATGCAGAGCGTATTTAATCTCTTCATTTTGATTGTCTTTGATCAGTTCTATCATGCTAGGCTGAGCCAAGTATTCGTTGCCCATGATCGCCGCGATGGCCGCGCTCATCACACGATACGTTAAGGTTTGTTCAGCAGCAGAGAGAAACGGTGTGAGCATGGAAGCGATATCACGCCCTTGGGTTAAGTGCTGGTCCATTGCCTTGGGGAAATGCTGCCATAACCAAGATTCAAGGTTAGCTTTTAACAAAGGTAAGTTCTCTTGTTTATCAAGATGATGCGCTTTTATTACCCACCAAGAGCCTTGCTGAGCATTAAATGGCGCGTGCGAGGTGTTGTCAAACGTGACTAAGTGGCCTTGGCCACCATTATCTAATGCAGCCAATTGATTGATATTACCCGAAAACTGGTTCACTTCTGATTGGTCCATTCGCGCTAACATAGCAATAATGACCGACCTATCGTAAAAGCGAAACATCACTTCCTCGCCTTCTAATCCGGCAATTAATAAACTGCGAAGATGCTGCAACACTTCATCGCCCACGGCATGGCTTGACAGCCCAATACCCTGTTCAAGTAACGCTTCAGGGAGCGACAATACCGATTCAGACACAGGGATTAACCATGGTGAGAGTGCCATCACCTCAGTAAACATTGCACCATAAAACAGAGGCACGGCTTCTTCAAATCCAAAGCCCCCATTTTGCTGTAAGGCCTGCTTATGAAGCTTGCGATCAACTAACCAATAGCGATGGTTTTGCTGCTGTTGAAACCAAGACAGGATCATGACGGTTTCCCCTGCGTAGAGCATAATCTTACGGCTGGCATATGGGCTTGCTCTGCGTTTAATAACGCTTGGTAAGAAATGGTTCGAAGAGCGGCTGGCATGGTTTGGTCCTTTTTCGTGAATCGCATCGCATAATGTAATGACTCACTAAGCAAAAGCAATGCCAGTGTTAAATTATTATATTTCAATAGGTTAACTTTTGCTTTTGACTACTTGAGCAATAAATTGCTCCGCTGGGCAAAAACTTGCTTAACCAAGCACGATCTGACCGAATTTTTGCTCGGTTCAGTGCTCTCTCACCGACAAGAGATGTAACTGCACAAGCGTCGTCAATCCTAAGCCATCTCATCATTGACAGAACACGTAAAGTTCACCGCACAGCTTAGATTCCAGCCTCGCCAATTAAATGTTAACATCATCACATCTAAAACTGCGGTGGTTATCAGTAAACCTTGTTGATGATTCTCATAAACATCAATAAAAACTCTCTTCCTCCACCAGCAGAATTTTTACATTAAAAGGCAGTTTTCAAATGGTTAACAACACAATTCAATGGTTTCCGGGACACATGCATAAAGCACGTAAGGAGATCGAAGAGGTCATTCCGCAAGTTGATGTGATTATCGAAGTGTTGGACGCTCGTATCCCGTTTAGCAGCGAGAATCCACTTATCTCCCATTTGCGTGGTAATAAACCGTGTGTGAAGGTACTCAATAAACGTGACCTAGCAGACCCTGAAATGACGCAATTGTGGATCGACCATTTTGAGAAAGAACAAGGGGTGAAAGCAATGGCGGTAACCACGTCTAACCCTCAAGAAGTGCATAAAATCATGGAGCTTTGCCGTAAGTTGGCACCACATCGTGAAGAAGTGGGGAAAAATATTCGCACCATGATCATGGGTATCCCGAACGTCGGTAAATCAACCATCATCAATACGTTAGCCGGTCGCGCTGTGGCTCAAACAGGTAACCAACCCGCCGTTACTCGCCGCCAACAACGTATCAATTTGCAAAATGGCATTGTGCTGTCCGATACTCCGGGAATTTTATGGCCTAAAGTGGAAAACCCGCACAGTGGTTTTCGCCTAGCCGCAACGGGGGCAGTAAAAGATACTGCAATGGAATATGAGGATGTAGCCTTTTATACTGTTGAGTATTTAGCGCAAGCTTATCCTGAGCGTTTGCAAGAGCGTTATCAAATCGATGAGCTACCTCAATCTGATGTGGAATGGATGGAAGAAATTGGCCGCAAACGTGGTGCTCTGCGCCCCGGTGGCCGTATTGATCTGCACAAAGCTTCGGAGATCCTACTGCATGAATTGCGCCAAGGTATTCTCGGCCAAATTACTCTTGAACGCCCTGAAATGATCACCAAAGAGTTAGTGGAAGTGGAAGAACGAACGGCTAGAGAAGCCGAGGAAAAAGCAGCCAAAAAAGTAGAGCGTCGTAAACGTTATTTGCGTAATAAGCGCTAAATTCCTCTCGGATCCCTTCTACGCTACACCTCATTTCTACTATTACCATCAGGGCGGTCAATGATCGCCCTTTTCATCAGAACAGACAACTGCATGCTGTTTGCTATTTCTAGCTGACATTATCATGACAAATCAATACAGGTTTTTTATGCGCTACTTCTATAGCATGAAGGAACCTTCTGATGACACTCAAGTCATACCACCATTGTTTATTTTCTCCTTGATATGGAATTGTTCATGAAAAAGCGTTGGGCCATCGCGGTAATTAGCGCCGCCTTAATCAGCGGGGGCTATTACCTAACTACCAATAGCAATGAATCTCTCTCGGCTTTCCCCACTCTGACGGTCGAACAGGGAAATATTGCCAAACAGGCAATCGCTGTTGGCCAAATCGTGCCAGCTCACTCGGTATCTATAAAATCGCAAATTGAGGGGATTGTCGGTGAAATTTATCATCGGGTCGGTGAACAAGTTACCTTGGGCACGCCTTTGATCAAAGTGCGTCCAAATCCAACACCGCAAGCGTTAACCGACGCAACCACTGCCTTAATGCAAAGTGAGGCGAGCTTAGATTCCGCCAAACAGACGCTGGCAAACTTGCAGCAGTTAGTTGAACAAAAGATTGTGCCGGAAAACTACGGTGAGCTAATCCAAGCAAAATCAGAGCTGAAATCAAAACAAGCCGAAGTGCAACAAAAAAGGCAGAACCTTGAGCTGATCCGCAGCGGTGAAGCATCGGTTGGCGATTCGAAACTCACGTCCACACTCGTCGCCCCCATTGATGGCACCATTTTAAACCTAAAAGTGGAAGTAGGAGAGCCGATCATCTCCACTGCCTCAAGCCAAGCGGCAACTGAAATGATGTCGATTGCCGATATGAATGACATGATTTTCAAAGGCAGTGTCAGTGAACATGATGCGGCACAACTCGCCGCAGGGATGGCCGTCAACTTAACGTTAGCACCGTATCCAGAAGCAGAAATCAGCGGCGTATTAAGCAAAGTTGCGGTTCAATCTGATAAGTTGAATAACCCTAGTGATACTAAAACGACTAGCTTTGATAATGGATTTGAAGTGGAGATTAACCAGATTCGCTTTCCTGACAATATGGTGATTCGCTCGGGCTTTTCTGCTACCGCACAGATCACATTAAAGAGCGTGGAAAACGTCATCACCATTCCAGAACGCGCATTACGATTTAGCGGTGAAAAACCTGAAGTCTTGATCCCAGATCAGTCAGAACAAGGTTACCAAGTGCGCGCCGTAACCTTAGGTTTGTCCGATGGCATTAATGTGGAAGTGATTGCGGGTTTATCAGCGGAGGATGTGATCATCGACAACAGTTTATTCGGAGGCAAAGATGACCACTAAGCGCCCTTTTCAACGTAATGCGCTAGCAGCCGCGCTAATGACGTTCTGTGGCGCGGTGACTTTTTCAGCTCACGCCATCACTATTGAACAAGCTTGGCAAGCCGCCAAAGCTTTTGACCCTACTTATTCACAAGCACAGATCCAATCTCAAATCAGTGAAACAGAGGTCCGAAGTACCAAAAGTGCCTTGCTGCCTTCTTTTAGCCTCAGCGCGGATACCTCATGGGATGACGATGGCAACAACACTAAAGGCTATGGTGCCACATTAAATCAAACCATTTGGGATAGCGCTAATTGGGCACAGCTCGACCAATCTCAAGCAAGCTATGTGGCATCACAATTAAAAGTGAAGACTGCACATAATGAGCTGGCTGCAACATTACTGTATGCCTATCTCGATCTCGCCAGCGCACAAGGCGATCTACAACTTGCTGAGCAAAAGTTCGTAGAAGGTGCAAAACTGCTGAAGATTACCGAGCAGCGCTACAAAGCAGGAAAAATTCGATCAACGGCATTGGAAGACATGCGTGCTAACCACGTCGATGAGCAAGCCGATATACTCAGTGCGCAAGCCGCTCTAGAAGAGAAAAAGTCAGCCCTTATCGCGCTCATCAATCAAGACCCACAGCACATTGACCAAATTAAAACGACCGACCTCATTGAACCGCCAATGCAAGTCAGCAGCGAAACTGAATGGTTAAAGCTTGCGCAGAATAACAGCCCTGAGTTATTGGCTGCCCAGCAGGAAGTCGCCGCTTCTGAATTTGGCCGAGATGCAGCCAAAGCCAAATATTATCCCACCTTATCTGGCAGTGTTTCTTACCAAGACAATGATCAGGGTCGAGATGGGGATCTCAGTGCAGGTTTAAGCTTAAAAATTCCGTTGGATTTGAATGGTTCCACGCGCGCCACGGTCGATCAGGCTGCGCTGCAAGTCTTAAACGCCAAGCAAGTACTGCGCAAGGTAGATATCGAGATTAAACGCAAAATTCAAAGTGGCTTTAGCCAAATCCATCTGGATTGGCGACAAGTGGAGATGGCTCAGTTACAAGTCCGCTCAAGAGAGCAAGCTTTAAAAAGTAAACAAACCGTTTATGAGTCAGGAATGACTGAAGCTTCTGATTTGATTGACGCCCATAACGCTCTGTTTAACAGTAAAAACAGTCTACAACGGCGATTGTACCAATATTGGAAGCAGCGGATTGGCCTGCTGCAAGCTGCTGGGCAGTTAGATGATGACGTGATCGCTTCGCTCTCTCAGGCTCTGCACTCATGATCTCAAGCCTACAGCAAGTCGTGCAAACGCTGCTTGCCCATCGGCTACGCAGCGCCCTCGCGGTCATTGCTATCGTTTGGGGTATTGTTTCGGTTTTAGTACTCGTTGCCTTAGGTGAAGGATTTTATCGCGTCAATACACAATCTTTCGCGCTGTTAATGAGTGATACACAGATGGCTTTCCCCAGTCAAACCACCAAACCATGGCAAGGCCTTGCGGCAAGACGAGCGATTACCCTTTCAGAGCCGGAAATGCGCGCTTTGGCACAGCACCCAAACATCAGCGCCTTATCAGTTATCTACGGAAAATGGGATGCTAAAGTGACGAATGTAAAAGGCCGAATGCTTCCCGGTTACGTCAGCGGGATCGACTCTCAATTTTTAGCATTGCGCAACTTGCAACTGACCGCGGGGTCACGCGGCATTCACGCCAGCGATCAGCAAAACCATTCCCGAATTGCGGTGGTTGGTTGGCAGTTGGCACAAGTTGGTCAGCTATCTATTGGTGATACGATCAAAGTCAATACCATTCCCTTCTCGGTTGTCGGCATTACTCAGCAGCAAGAAGGGGGCATTTCTATAAACAATGAAAACAGCCAAGTGATGATCCCAAGCAGCGCTTTTACTGATCTTTGGCAAAGTGAGCCTGAATTTTTCCTTGTGCAGCCCGCCGCAGGGATACCAGCAGCGGTATTGCGCATGAACATCCTCTCTTTCTTCGCCAAACAGAAACATTTTGATCCGAGCGATACTGAGGCCATAAACCTACCGGACTTCAGCAGCGGCGCTCAATTTTTCAATGCCTTGTTTCGAGGTATACAACTATTTTTAGGGGCAAGTGGAGCGATGACGCTTGCGGTCGGCGCTTTGGGCGTCGCCAATATCATGTTCCTTTCTGTCACGGAAAGAACGCGGGAAATTGGTGTGCGTTTAGCCATTGGCGCAACACCGAAGATCATTTTGCGCCAGTTTATTTTAGAAGGTGGGTTGCTAGTGGCATTAGGTGCAGTGTTCGGAATGCTCCTCTCCTATCTGGTGGTGCGATTACTGAATTACATCGGCTTACCTGATTGGCTCGGCGAACCAGTCATCACTGTGCCAGCTCTAGGCTGGTCACTGCTCGTCACCACGTTGTTTGCACTGCTGGCTGCTTATTTCCCAGCAAAGCGTGCCGCCAATCTCACCCCCGTCATCGCATTAAGTGCGAGGGCTTAATAATGATGTTACCTATCAGGCAAATTTATCAAGAGATGGCGGCCGAAAAACTACGCTTGCTACTCACTATTTTAGCGGTGGCTTGGGGCACACTTTGCATCGCCACCATGCTCGCAACAGGCGAAGGATTACGCCAAGGGCTGACACGCTCATCACAAAGTGGCAATGGCAATTTACTCTATGTGACCGGGGGTTATGCCAGCCAGACCGCCGGACGCTTTTTTGAAGGGAAAGCCCTCTCTTTGCAAGCGGATGATGTTGAGCTTGTTCGCGCACTGCCCTTTATCCAACGCGCTGAAGTCAGCGCACAATGGGATAAACGCGTCAGCAATCAAGACAATGGCACCTGGCAGCGCCCACTAGCGGTTAACCCAGAATATCAGTCTTTAACTGGTATTGAGATAGCCAAAGGAGGGCGATGGATCAACCCGCTCGATAATCAACAGCAGCGTAAAGTGGTTGTACTCGGTTATAACGCCGCAGTGCAATTGTTCAATTCTGAGGATGGTTGGAGTTGGCTGGAACCCCAGACGCTGAGCATAAACCCTGTAGGTCAATTGATAAAAATAGGTGATGAAAACTTTACCGTTATCGGCGTGATAGCGCAGACAAGTGCAGAGGTAGAACAAGGAACCCCTATTGACTACGCGGTATTTGTGCCTTTTCGCACTTGGCAACGTTTTAACCCCAACGCAGCGATTGCAGCGATCAATGTGCAGCTCAATGCCACGGTTGATCGCGAAAAAGCCGCGCAAGTGATTAAGCAAGTGATCGCCAGAAAGTACGGTGCCAGTGCTTCAGACACGCAGCTCTTGCAAGTCGAAGACATGCTATTGAGGCAAAAAAGCATGCGCCGTTTCTTATTCGGTCTACAAGGCTTTTTGGGCATTATTGGGCTTATTACCCTCGGCGTAGCAGGCATTGGTATTGCCAATGTCATGTACGCCACGGTAAAACGATCCACGCGAGACATCGGTGTACGAATGGCCGTCGGAGCTACGCCAACCACTATCAAACTCCATTATTTAGTGCAAGCCTTGCTCACGATGTCACTTGGCGGTTTAGCTGGCTTAGGATCCACTTACGGGCTGATCACCTTATTAAGATACGCTCCCTTAGAAGGCAATATGCTGTTTGAGCAATTAGGGAAACCCTTACCCGAACTGTCGTTTTCGATTGTCTTTCTTGTGATCGCGGCGCTGGCGATTGTCGGTGTGATTGCCGCGTGGTTTCCCGCCAATCGCGCGGCTAGCATTACGCCATTAGAGGCATTACAAAGTGAATAAACAAAACTTACCAAACCTTGTTCAATTGACCAATATCAGCAAGCACTATCGCAGTGGTGAAGAGTTGGTCAAAGCATTAGACGGCGTTTCGCTATCGATTCAAAAAGGCGAATTTCTCTCTATTCTAGGGCCATCAGGCTCGGGTAAATCAACCTTAATGAATATCCTCGGTTGCTTGGATGTTCCTACATCGGGTGAATATCAGTTGGACGACAAGGCGGTCGCCTCGCTCAGCAGCCATCAATTGGCTCATATTCGTAATCAAAAAATTGGCTTTGTTTTTCAAAGTTTCAACCTGCTCGAATACGCTAATGCTCTCGATAACGTTGCCCTACCCTTGGTCTATCGCGGAGTAAAATTAAAAGAGCGCCGAGCACGTGCAGCAACACTATTAGAAAAAGTGGGGCTTGGCGATCGCATGCAGCATAAACCCAACCAGCTCTCGGGGGGGCAAAAACAGCGGGTGGCGATTGCGCGCGCGTTAGTCAATGATCCGCAAATTATCTTAGCCGACGAACCGACAGGTGCGTTAGATTCAAAATCAGGCGCTGAAATTGAAGCCCTGTTCAATGAGCTTCATCAAGAAGGACGAACGCTTATTGTCGTCACTCACGATCTCGCATTAGCGAAGCGAACTCACAGAATAGTGAATATCAAAGATGGGCAGATTTTATCTGATGAACGCGTTGATCACGCAACAAGGCAGCCATAAATAGCTCAACGCATTATAAGAAGTTATAAAGTGAACGAGAAAGACGAAGCCGTTCCAGTTCGCCTTTCTTAGTTCATTTTTTCTTTGTTCTTTCTTTGTTGGTTTTTTCTTTGGATCCTATTGAGAGATACCCGCCAATTTCAGCAATACCGCTTCGAGTTGATCCCATGGCATGAGCTGTGAGTCAATCACTTCTAAGCGTGATTCAAACCCTTCTAAGCTCATCTCATTCACTGAAACGACTCCTTGGTTGATGTTGAAGGCGTAACATCCTTTATCGGTATTGACGACCGCCTTAACACGCTCAGCGGTCAGGGCACTCAGCATAGAAAAGAGCTCATCAAAATCAAAATGGTATTCAGCGCCGATTAACCAACCACAACTGAAATAACCTTGGCCCCGATTTTCTTTGCGCACAAACGCTTTACCCGGCTGTAAGGCAAACTGTGGTTCTAACGAAGCATGATGATGGTGATGCGCTTCAATATGAGTAGAAGCTGCGCCGTGAAGACGTTCAATATCTAATAATTCTAAAGGCAACTCACCTTGCTTGACTAACTTGCTAAAAATCTTCGCGGGTGATTGATCAGTTACCCAGTCATTAAACGCATCCACATCAGCACTAGTGCATTGATCCACTTTGCTGCCAATCACCACATCACCACTGGCCAATTGGTCATTAAAATTTTGGTTGGATGTGTATTTTTCATTACGCAAGTTGCGCGGATCCACTAAAGTGATCGTGGCTTTTAAATCGACATACGGTGCATATTGATCAGAAGTTAAAGTCGCCACCACTTGTTTAGGGTGTCCAAGCCCTGTTGGCTCAATTAATAGACGATCGGGTTTTTGCCTAAGTAAGGCGTTAATTCCAACAGACATAGGAACACCCGCGGTACAGCACATACAGCCGCCCGGTACTTCTTTGATCAGCGCGCCTTGGTCAGACATCATCGCCCCATCAATACCAATTTCTCCAAACTCATTAACTAACACCGCCCACGTTTCATCAGCAGGTTTATTCTTCAATAAATTCAAAATGGCCGTCGTTTTTCCTACACCAAGAAAACCGGTAATAATGTTAGTTGGTACTTTTTTTGTCATGTCAGCACTCCTTTTGCGGCAGTATATACCGAAATAAGAAGCCAGTGCATGGTTTGCCAGTTAGACAGGCAACAATGAGCCGAGGTACATAAGCGACAAAAGGCGCACTACGGTGAGCGCGCCTTTCCCCTCGTAACTCAATCGTGAGTTCGCGAATCGGGAGGACTATAGATGCAACCCGATCATAAACGAGGACATAGAATTGAAATATTGCTGATTCCATCCAAATTGTAGGTAAGGCTTGAATTCCTCCCTGTACGATATCTGAATCTGCCTTACGCTTTAACTATGGTTCATTTGGCTGGCTTAGCAAGGTTCAATCTCTGTTTTTTAACTCATTTTTAACTCAGATCTCGTTTTTAGTAGAGAATCTCTCTATCTTCCAGATATGGAAATCTACATTGCAGCTTTGACGCTATAGTTAATCACTTTGGCGCGTATAATTCTGTAACAAAATATGTTCACATTTTACCAATCGAGGCCCTTTTTTACATGACCAAAAGAGAGAGATTGAAACAGTCACTGCTTGCAAAAGTTCCAAAAGATACGATTAACCAATTTCTCTCGAAGGACAAAACACCACTCTCAATCCTTTTTCTTTCGCTCATTGTCGGTATTCTTGCTGGGATTATTGGTACTTACTTTGAAGCCGCTGTGCACTTGGTTTCGGAAACACGCACCGAATGGTTGAGAAGTGAGATTGGCAGCATACTGCCACTTTGGCTGGCTGCTTTTCTTATCAGCGCGGCGTTGGCATTTATTGGTTATTTCCTTGTACACCGTTTTGCGCCCGAAGCCGCTGGTTCTGGCATTCCTGAAATTGAAGGCGCGATGGATGGTATGCGCCCCGTTCGTTGGTGGCGAGTACTACCAGTGAAGTTTTTTGGCGGTATGGGCGCGTTAGGTTCTGGGATGGTTTTAGGACGTGAAGGGCCCACGGTTCAAATGGGGGGAGCCATTGGCCGAATGGTGTCGGATATTTTCCGCATCAAAAATGATGATACCCGCCACTCACTCTTAGCGTCTGGCGCAGCTGGAGGCTTAGCTGCCGCATTTAATGCGCCGCTGGCGGGCATCATGTTTGTGATAGAGGAGATGCGCCCGCAGTTTCGCTATACCCTCATTTCAGTACGTGCCGTCATTGTCTCTGCGGTGGCGGCAAATATCGTCTTTCGAGTGATTAATGGCCAACATGCTGTGATCCAGATGCCGCAATATCAAGCACCAGAGCTGGCTTCACTGTGGCTGTTTCTGCTGCTTGGGGGACTGTTTGGTATTTTCGGTGTGCTATTCAACCGTTTAATCACACTATCACAAGATATTTTTGCCAGAATTCATCGCAATGATCGTAAGCGATATTTACTCACGGGTTCACTATTGGGAGGCTGTTTTGGCTTAACTTTATTGTATATTCCTGAATTGACTGGGGGTGGCATCTCACTGATCCCTAATATCACCAATGGTGACTATGGTGCCGCTATCTTGCTGCTTTTGTTCATTGGTCGTATTTTTACCACCTTGATCTGCTTTGGTTCTGGTGCTCCGGGCGGGATTTTTGCGCCAATGCTGGCATTAGGCACGCTGTTTGGCTACGCCTTTGGCCTGATTGCGCAAGAACTGTTACCACAATTAGCGATTGACCCAGGAATGTTCGCCATTGCAGGCATGGGTGCACTGTTTGCCGCAACGGTTCGCGCACCCATTACAGGTATTTTGTTAGTTATTGAAATGACCAATAATTATTATTTAATTTTACCGCTGATTATTACTAGCCTTGGCGCGGTTATTTTCGCTCAATTACTTGGCGGCCAACCCATTTATAGCCAGTTGCTTCATCGCACCTTGAAAAATGCCAAGCTGCAACAACAAGATCTTCCACCAAAAGAGTAATCGTGAGACTCATGAATATTGACTCCGCTGCGAATTGTTATGTCTAAGTAACAAATTAGAAGGTGAGATGTTGCACCACAACTCGATAAACTTGATAATGCGCTCGTTTGCTGGCTGCTAGAAATACATTATTCATTTTCTAGAGCAAATGATGACATGGAGTTTATCGTTGAACTGGAAAAGGTTAATTCAAGTACAAAGCACACCGCCCTCTCAAGCGGCGCTAGCATTAGGTGTGATCAGCCTCGGGCATGCGTGGGCGCTTTATATTCCCTCGGTCGGTCTCATTATTCGCCCCTATTTGGCACTGCTCGGTGCATTATTACTGCTGCCTGTCTTGCTAAAATACCTCACCAGCTTCAAGACATTCATGGAGGACATTCGCCACCCTCTTTCAGGTAGCTTGATGGCTCCAATGAGCATGACTTTACTGATCCTAAGTGATTATCTCGCTTTAATTTCACCGATGATTGCTTATCCTATTTGGTTTACCGCGCTCTTGCTGCACTTCACCATGATGCTGCTTTTCTTCAGTTTTCAGGCCATGAACTTTAAAATCAGCCATATTGTACCAAGCTGGTTTCTTTATCCGGTTGGGTTAATCAGTAGCTCGCTCGCTGGCACGCAATTTGGCCACACTGTCTTTTCAGAAACACTCGTCTCTGTCTGTATCGCTATCTATTTTTTTATGCTGCCGTTAGTGTTATATCGTTTGGTGTTTGCTGGAATGTTACCTAAACGCGCACGCCCAACACTCGCGATTATGGCTGCACCTATTAACCTCACCCTCGCGACGTATTTGGTCAACTTCCCTCATCCTGATCCAATATTAACAGGCGCACTGGCTGGCATTGCCATCACCATGACACTGCTTATTTACCTTTGCTATATCCGTCTGCTCAGGCTCAAGTTTCAACCGTCTATTGCTGCTGTGACCTTCCCTTCTGTCATCAGTGCTATCGCCATGCATCGTTTAACCACCTTCTTTGAAGGACAGTACCCGCAATGGCACTGGTTACATCAATTTGGGTTATTTGAATTGACTATTGCTACTTTCTTAGTCGTTTGGGTTTCTATTGGTTATATAAAAATGTATTGGCCTGAATTATTTGCTAATAAATAAAAACCTAATATTTATCTTTAATTAAAAATTAATTAGGGCTGGATAAGCCTAGGCAATGACGAACAATATAAAAGACACTATACCTTAATTTGCAATAGCAGCCAAAATAATAAAAACTCACTCGTGACAATTTTAAATTAATATTCAATATATCCTTTGTCAGCTGGCATTTAATTAAAAACATATAAAGGATATAACCATGAATTCACGTAAGTGGAAACACGAACTACCGGCTTCTATACAATCTAGAATTGACTATTTTATCAATGATTTGATTAATGCAAATGCTAACGGAAAACATCTAGTCCTAGGGAAAAGGCCAACAAAAAACGACATAGTGTTACAAAGTAATGATTATTTAAGCTTGGCTGATCATCCATTAATTAAAGCACGGCTGAAAAATGCCATCGATAAAACACATGATAGTGTTTTTATGTCCGCTATTTTTCTACAAGATGAAGAGTCTAAACCTTCATTAGAAACGAAATTTGCAGAATTTGTAGGCTTTGATAGTTGCCTTCTTTCTCAATCAGGATGGAATGCTAATACTGCCTTGTTGCAAGCCGTGTGCGGGCCACAAAGTAACGTCTACATTGATTTTTTTGCTCACATGTCAATGTGGGAAGGTGCTCGTTACGCTAATGCCAATATTCACCCATTCATGCACAATAATTGTGATCATTTGCAAAAACTAATCGCTCGACACGGCCCAGGGCTCATTGTGGTTGATTCGATTTACAGCACTATAGGTACGATTGCACCACTCACCGATTTGGTCACTATCGCCAAAGAGTATGGATGCGCCATTTTAGTTGATGAGTCGCATTCACTTGGCACACATGGCGAAAAAGGTGCAGGACTTGTCAGTGAATTAGGGTTAACAGCAGAGGTTGACTTTATTACAGCTAGCCTTGCGAAAACGTTCGCGTATCGCGCTGGCGCTATTTGGGCGAATAATAATGTGAATCACTGTATCCCTTTTGTGGGTTATCCCGCTATTTTTAGTTCAACTATTTTGCCTTATGAAGTCGAAGCGTTAGAAGCGACATTGGACATTATCAAATCAGCCGATTCTAAAAGAACTCAGTTGCACCGCAATGCACACACACTGCGTCGTGGACTAAATAGTATAGGGCTAAGCGTACGAAGTGAGTCCCAAATCATAGCGCTAGAAACCGGAGATGAACGAAATACAGAAAAAGTTCGCGATTATTTAGAAGAGAATCAAATATTTGGTGCTGTTTTTTGCAGGCCTGCCACTTCAAAGAATAAAAACATTATTCGGCTTTCGTTAAATAGTAATGTCACTGACTCACAAATTGACACCATATTAACCGTGTGTGAAAGGGCCCAAAATGATAGCAGTCTCTATTTCAAGTAAGTCACGCATCGACATACTAAACCAATGGTGCAATCTCAAATAAGAAGGATAAGGTAAGGAATAACCCTAGGGTTTACCTAGGGTTATTAAATCCAGTGACTTAATTTTTTTAACAATAGCGTTTTATCCGCTGGTTTTAAAACGTAATCATTCATTCCTGATGTACGGATTTTTTCTATCGTTGAAGGGCTATTGTCACCCGTGTGCCCAATAATAGGCACTTTACTGTAAGAAGCGGTGGATGAACGGATAGATAAAGTGGCCGAAATACCATCCATAATCGGCATTTCAATATCCATTAACACCAAGTCAATTGAATTATTGGCCAACATTTGTAATGCTAATTCCCCATCGCTCGCTTGCAGTACTTCATACCCTTGCTTTTCTAGCAACAGAGCGGTGAAGCTACGTAAGGAGTGGTTATCATCGACCAACAAAATTCGTTTTTCATAATCATATTGTTTTAACGGGATAACATTTTTATCGGCAATAAGCTCTTCCGTTTCAAAGAGTAGTTCATCAATAATCGCCGATCCATCCAATAACAATTTGTGCTTTTCAATTGGGTAAATGGTTAAATGACGCTCCATCGTCAGCGCGTAACGCTGATTTTGGTCATATAAATAGCAAACTTTTGCTTGTGTAAAATGCAGTTTAGGTTCCAGTTTGGTTAAGTAATCCGGCGTTTCATCCAACGTTTGCAGATCCACAAAGATCAGATCAAACTCAAATTCAAACTCTTCTCGACGCAAAGCACTCTCAGGCTCTAAGACATTAAGCTGGAAACCAAGATAGAACGATTTCTCACTGAGATAACGATTCACTATGCTCGTTTTGCCAATATAAAGCAGAGATTTCGCCTTCATTAGATCGAGTTTAATATTAGCGACGGCTTGCGAATCATACTCGGGAAACGTTAAAGTAAACTCCGTCCACTCTCCAAGTTCAGAACGGCAGATAATATCCCCTCCAAAAGCATGCATTACTTTACGGCAAAAGGGTAACCCCAGACCATAGCTGCCATTTTTACCGAAGGTATAAAAGTCTTTAAAAATATCGTCCAGCAAATGAGGTTCAATACCAACACCATTGTCTTTCACTGTAATTTGGTGGCAATTCTCACTTGATTTCAAGGTGATATGGATATTAAACATATCGTTATTTTGATAGTAGAACGCATTCTTGAGTAGATTGTAGAGCACGTATTTTAACAGTGTACTGCTGCCTAAAAAATCAAAGTCATCCACCACCTTAAGAGTCACTGCCTGCCTGTCTTCTGGTCTTTTATAAGAAAAACTGCGCAGTGCCTCTTCTATAACAGGCTTTACAGCATGCTTTTTAAAGGTCGATGTTGAGACCCTATTTTGATCAATCGAAGTTAACAGCAAATCAATGGTCTCATTACCGGAGCGAATGACTTCATCAGCATCTCTTAATAGCCCAGCAATCAGCTCTAAATCTTTAGACGGTAGCGTATAAGATTCTGATTTGGATGCCGTAGGATTGGGCAATACTGAACCCATTACTTCAATTGACGCTTTTAACGCACTTAATGGATTTCTCATTTCATGCGCAATCCCTGCGCCAAAAGACTTGGCAATTGATACCTTCGCTTCATGTTCAATTTGGTTACGAAAATAGAACAGGTTGCCAAAAATGTAAGTAAATAGAAAAATCGGTACGTACGGCCATTCCACCATCACTCGCAGTTCCGCGTCCATTACGCCATAAGTCACAAAGTAAGCACATGCTAATGCAATGGCGGCTTGAATCAGCATAACTTTTGTTTCGTGGACTAAGAGGATATGGAGGAAAATAGACGCCATGAACGACATCGCCCAGATCGTTGACCAATCGTTCATCAGCATCATGTAGCCAAAAAAGAATGGCAAACAAAATCCTATTGAAAACAAGTAATAATAAGGTAAGTAGTGCTGTAAATGTTTCGGCGTTGAATTGCGAAAAATAATCCCCGCAAATAAAATGGCGCAAATCGCCCGTAACTCCATACTTTCATAAGGTTGTGGAAAGAGATAAGTCCACACGTAATAATAAAGGGGAAAACCAATGAACCCCATCCATCCCACAAGGGTGAGGTTCGGCTCAGCGTACTGGTATATTTTTTTTACTACGTCCATGCAACCTTACCAAACTGATACATTCATTTTTATAATCATCATTATGCATAACATGGTCTTTTTAAACGTCGAAGTGAGTCACACTCGCCACGCTATGCTTATTAATAACTAGCACAAGATAACCTACATTCCCATTCATTATGCAACAAGTCTTATTGAACTGCCGTTGTTTCTCGCCACATCGACATCAATGCGTAAGGCTATTTGCTCTTTCAGCTCGCTCACGTGAGAAATGATGCCGATCGTTCGGCCTCCTTGTTGTAAGTCGACAAGGGTTTGAATCGCCAAGTCCAATGACTCAGGATCTAAACTGCCAAAACCTTCATCGATGAACAGTGTATCCAGTTTAATACCGCCGCTGTATGATTGCACCACATCCGATAAACCCAGCGCCAATGACAACGCCGCCATAAAAGATTCACCACCAGACAAGGTCGCCACATCTCGCCATTTTCCGGTGTAGCCATCTTCGACCATCAGATCAAGCCCTGAACCCACATTACCTTTGGCGCGATCTTCTTTACGCTTGAGCAGGTAACGCCCCTTACTCATGATCTGCAGCCTCATTGAGGCTTGGATCAGCACATCATCTAACAGCACGCCAAGAACAAAGCGGTGTAAACTCACTTTAGCGCCTGTTTTGCCGTTGGCGATATCGCTCAAAGTCCCAAATACTTGGTACTCTTGCTCTAAGGCTTCATTTTTTATATGTAAAATAGCGATTTTTTCTTTCACACTGGTTAAGGCATCCATTTTAGACCGTAACGTGCTCCATTGATCCAATGCGCTTTGCTGTAACATGGCTACAGCCTCGACCGCGCTTGCATACTCAGCAAGATTGGGCTCACTTTTTTCACTAAGCTCACTGGCTAATGTTTGAAGCTGGGCGTTTAACGTCGTACTTCTTTCATCAAATTGTTTGATCTGCTTTTCAAGCTGCTCGATCTGCTGCGAAGATAAACGTGCCTGTAAATAGTGCTCAGTATCGTCGAACTGGCTCTCAATCAGCGCACTGTGCCACTGCTGCTGTGACTGCGTAAACGCATTTTGCCAATGTATCTGGTGTTCGACCGCCGCCGCCAACGCCGCTTTCGCACCAGAAAAATCGGCGTTCGCTTGATTGAAGCGCGCTTTAGTTTCCGCATCTAAATGGTTGAGATTGGCCAATTGTAGCTCTAACTGGGTTAAAGATTCGTTCAAATGCAAACTGTCTTGATACAACTCCGGGATCCCTTGGCTTAATGCAGAAACTTGAGTCTGCTCTTTGGCAACCGTCAGGGTGGCTTGTTCGACTTTATGCTGCTGCGTT
The DNA here is from genome assembly GCF_001989995.2 of Vibrio anguillarum. Lineage (GTDB taxonomy): Bacteria > Pseudomonadota > Gammaproteobacteria > Enterobacterales > Vibrionaceae > Vibrio > Vibrio anguillarum. Next base: position 23,324 of record NZ_JAHGUP010000016.1, on the reverse strand, counting down.
TCAGCATTTTGCTTAGCTTGTGCTAACTGCAATTCTAATTTTGCCAATTGTTGAGCTAATTGCTCTGGATTGAGCGATTCAAGATGAGCAATGGAATGTTCAAGATCGCTTTGAGCTTGCTGCAGTTGCACTAAACTTTGCGTATTTCCAGATAATGACTCCCTCAAACTTGCCATCTCTTGCTCAAGCCGTGCGTATTGGGTCGCTCGTTGCTGTTGCTGTTTTAGCGTTTCTTGCTCTGTGGCCAGTTTGTTTTGCTGTATCGCTCTTGCCTGCTGCACTTGCGCCTTAGTCACCGTTTCTCCGGCATAACGCGCTAATTTAGGATGATCGCAACTGCCACACACCGGGCACTCGTCGCCTTGCTCCAAGGTTCGAGCCAGCTCGGCGGCTTGGTTGGTGTGCCAAATCAGCTCTAATTTATCGGCTTGCTGTTTTGCGTCCAACGTTGCGTGCTGCGCCAACTCAAACTGCTGCTGACTATAGCTCAGTGCAGCTTGCTCTGTGGCTAAACGCTGTTCAAGCTGCTGCAGCTTTAATAAGCGATCAATCTGCTGTTTGGTGGTTTCAAGCTCTAAGTGCTGTCCTTTTAACTCAGCCAACTGTTGGTTGACTCTTTCGCACTCTTGGCGCTTAAGCATAATTTGCTGCTCAAACTGCTCAACAGCGGCGTGCAAGTTGTGGCGATTTTGCGTCGCGAGCTCCACTTCACGTAAGGCTTGTTGCAGCGCTTTTTGATGATGCTCCCGTTCAACAAGCTTAGTTTTGATTAGGTTTAAGTCATAAATTTGTTGCATCAGATTCGGCACTACTTTGACTTTTTCTGCCGCGTCTTCTTGAGCCGCTTTGGCCTGTTGCCACTGCTGTTGTGACTGTGTAAGCGCTTGTTCTTTTTCGACTTTTGCTTGGTTGGCCGCTTCTAACTGACGTTGTGACGATTGTAATTCGTAATAGGGTGAATCTAAGCGCGTCGCTTGCAAGGCTTGCTGCCTTTGAGCTTTTACCGCATCGATGACGGACGATTGTGCATCGTGATCGGCTTTAAGTTGCACGAGTTGACGCTGCTCTTGAAATTGTTTAGCAAGGGTTTGCGCCGCTTTTTGCTCGCTACTCGCTGCATCAAACCTTTGCTGGGCATCTAAGTACGCGGCGTGAGCGGCCGTTAATTGGGGTGACAGCTCAGCAATGCACGCTTCAAGGTGTGACTCGCTAGTCGCGTTCACGACGTCCAATGCGCCTTTAATTTGGTGATCAAATTCTTCTTTCGCTTTGCGGATCCCCGCGGCTTTCTCAAACAGCGCTCGTTCAATTTGGCTATAAATGTGAGTTTGAAACAACTGACCAAAGATTTGCTCCCGCTCTTTGGAGTTGGCAGTCAGTAATTCACGAAATTTACCTTGGGGGATGACCATCACTTGGCGAAACTGTTTTACATCTAAACCGATCAATTCCACCATGGCTTTACCGACAGGATTAGGTTTGTTAGCAAGCAATTTTATTTCGCCATCGACCCATTCAAACAAGCTCGCGGCATGGGATTTTTTTGTTGAGCCTTCACCGCGTTTTTTCGGCACTTCTTGGTCGGGCGAGCGATCAACTTGGTAGATTCGCCCGCCAAGCTCGAACTGGTAGCTGATTTCGGTGAGCGTGTGCGGGTCCGCGTAGTCGCAGCGCATTTGATCACCAGTGCGCTCACTGCCTGTCGTTTCACCATACAAAGCGTAGCAAATGGCATCGAGCAGTGAACTTTTGCCCGCTCCGGTTGGACCATTAATCAAAAATAGCGGCGAGGCACCCAAGGCGGTAAAATCCACCACTTCTTTATGAGCAAAGGGGCCAAATGCTTGCAGGGTCAATTGTATTGGACGCATTAGGCTTGGGCTCCCGGTTTTAGTGCTTGAATGACGTCGATCACCGCTTGCTCTTGCGCTGCGGTTAACGCTTCTTGCTTAGCTTCTAAGAAAAAATCGCGGAACATATCCACCTCACCGCGTGCCAAACGTGCACGCCCCATTGCTTGATCAACTCCCACCAACATGCCCGGTTTTTCTAAATGCAGTACGTTGGGGTAGGATTGACGCAGTTTTTCCATCGGGTCCAGTATCGCGTGTTTGTCGGTAAGACGAACCAACAGATAATCGTGGTTGTGTGGGTCTGTTTTGCCTTGCTCTATGATCTCCAGCAACTCACCTTCAATAATACGCATGCTATGAGGAGCAGTCAGTGGCACATGCGTGGCGCTGGCAAAACCTTGTTCATCAAATTCAACCAAGGTCGCTCCTTTCTTGTGGTGCTGCTCTGAAAAGCTGTATTTCATTAGAGAGCCAGAGTAACGGATATACTCTTCCCCCTTTTTCTGCGGTTGGTGCAGATGGCCGAGCGCAACATAATCAAAAGGTACAAAGTGTTGATGACTGACACGATCAGAGCCGCCAATGGACAAAGGACGTTCAGAGTCAGATTCGATAGCGCCATCAACAAAGCAGTGGCCAATCATAACGTGACGTTGTGACGGATTCCACTGCGATATAATCTTCTCAATAAGGTATTGATGGGCTTCATCATGGCTGGTTACGGACTCTCCAAAGTGGTGGCGAACGACTTCAGGGTCGTTATAAGGCATACCATAAAATGCCACTTCACCAGCAGTGGCTGATTTTAGCACCACAGGCTGCATCATCTGTTCAAAATTGCTAATAATGTGCAAGCCCGAGTGTTGCATCTGCTTGGCCGCAAAGCCTAAACGCTTCGCCCCGTCGTGGTTACCGGGGATCATAATTAAGGGGATGGAAAGCTCGTTGCACACCCGGTTGACTATATCATCCATCAATTCAATGGCTGCCGTCGGTGGAACTGAACGATCGTAGATATCTCCGGCGACGATTAAAGCATCCACCCGATTGCACTGCAGATACTCAATCAATTGATTGAGTACTGCGCGCTGATCATCCAATAAAGAAACGTTATGAAATTGTCGACCGAGATGCCAGTCAGAGGTGTGCAGAAACTTCATTCCAACCCTAAAGATAGCGAAAATCAAAGTGCTTCATAATACGCGATTAACCAAGAAAAGCGACGTAAGATCGAGCAAAACAGAGCTTAGGTTACGTGAATTTTCTTGATGACTTTATAAAAATCAAGCTAAAAAGTGACCATCAATGAATACGAACTTTCAGTTTACGAGGCACCAATTCGATCCCAGCTTGATAACGTTTTGCCGAAGCGTTGAGTGCCAACGCGAGTGCGCTGTCGGCAATCAGCTCAAACTGCTGCGGCAACGAGTTGATTTTAATCGGCAAGAAATCAAGTAGACGGTTGTCACCAAATGTCGATAACTTAACCTGATTCATTAAACTTGGGTTTTCAAACAATACATCTAAAATCCCTTCAAGCAGAGTGTAGGAAGTCGCGACGATCGCATCTGGCATACTGTTATTGGCGATCCATTCATTCACCACTCGTTTGCCCTCTTCACGGTTAAAGTGCGCGCCATAACCGATGATACTGTGCAGATTTTTCGCTCTCAGCGCGGCTTCAAAACCCAACTGGCGTTCTTGCGAAATATTAAGCTCTGGTAATGCACCGACCAAACCAACGGTTTTAATCTCCGGCGTTAATAGAGAGTGAGTCAATTCAAACGCGGCGTTGAAATCTTCACTGATCACACAGGCGAAAAATTCATCATCTAACGGGCGGTCAATCGCAATAACCGGAGTACCTGAATGTTGCAACTTGAGATAAAACTCACTGGCGTGAGGAATCGCGCTGGCAACAAACAGTGCATCGATGCGGCGTGAGACCAAGGCATCCACCACCGACATTTCGGTATGCGGGTCATCGTCCGAACAGGCGATGAGAATTTGGTAACCCGCTTGACGAGAGTTCTGCTCTAACAATTTGGCAAGACGCGCGTAACTGGTGTTCTCAAGATCAGGGATGATGAGCCCAAAAGAGCGGCTATTTCCTGCTCGCAAAGCAGAAGCGGCGTGATCGGGACGGTAATTATGGGCATCCACCACCGCCATCACTTTCTGCTGGGTTTTTTCACTAATGCGGTACTTCTGCGCTTTGCCATTGATTACATAACTGGCGGTGGTTTTAGAGACTCCCGCTAACTTCGCTATCTCATCTAGTGTCATATCAACCACTCTTGTTCTGTGCGTCGGATCATAGAACTCATTTTTTGATCCTTGATGAAGTTGAATTATACGCTGAATCGATTCAGTATAAAAGCTGAAAGGATTCAGCAAAATTACAAAATGATAACTAAGGCTACATTTGACCATCACTTCATCGATGTAAAAATCACCAAATGTGAGTGTTATAAAAAATGAGCAGTGCGAGTAAGTTGAACAGCGCCATTTTTCGTCAAAAATAGGTTTGCTGAATTTTTTTGGGAAAAAAGCTGAAACGATTCAGCTTGAATAAATAATATTAATAAACTATCGCTTAGGTGAAATCTATACTTCAAAGTGATAACGAATTAAGCCGTAAGGCAAAGAGGCCAAAATGCTGCAACTCAATTCCAACAATATTACTTTGGGCCAATCACCCACGAACAAGCAAGAGGCGATTCGAGCTATCGCAGCGGATCTAACCAACAAAGGGTTCGTCGAAGCAGGTTATGTCGATGGCATGCTTAACCGTGAAGCTCAGAATTCGACCTTTCTTGGTAATGGTATCGCGATCCCACACGGTACAACCGATACACGTCAACTGGTTAAGCAAACGGGTGTTGCTGTTCACCACTTCCCCAACGGCGTTGACTGGGGTAACGACACAACCGTTTATGTCGCGATTGGTATTGCAGCGAAATCCGATGAACATTTGGGCATTCTGAAGCAACTGACGCAAGTGTTATCCGCCGATGGCGTTGAAGAGAAACTGAAACAAGCGTCCAGTGCCAATGATGTCATTGCACTCCTCAATGGTGAAGTGCAATTTGAGCCTGATTTTGATGCTTCGTTGATCCAACTGCTTTTCCCTGCCAGTGATATGGTACAGATGAGCGCCGTCGCTGGCGGTTTGCTACGCAATACCGGCTGTGCCGACAATGAATTTGTTGCCGAACTGGTCACGAAAGAGCCAACCCACCTAGGCAAGGGATTGTGGTTAATCAGCAGTGACAAAGCGGTCAAACGCACGGGCATTTCGTTTGTGTCAACCGCCAATGCGTGTGAATACAATCAACTCAACGTCAAAGCCTTGATCGCGATTGCCGCTTGTAATAATGCTCACCAAAACATTCTGGATAAGCTCACGCAGCTTGTGCTTCAGCAACAGCAAGAAACCTTGCTCAATGCGAATGCTGCCCAATTATTGGCTTTCTTCAGCAATGACAATGAGCAAGCTCCGGCAAAAGATGAGAGCGCAGCAAGCAAGGTTGCGGTATTCAAAATCAAAAATGCACATGGTCTGCACGCTCGTCCAGGAGCGATGTTGGTGGCCGAAGCGAAGAAATTTGAAGCCAATATCAAAGTGTCTAACTTAGATGGCGACGGAAAAACAGCCAACGCGAAAAGCCTGATGAAAGTCATTGCGCTGGGCGTAAAACATGGCCACCAGCTTCAGTTTTCAGCTGAGGGGGCAGACGCCGAGCAAGCATTAGAATCGATCGGTAAAGCGATTGCTTCTGGTCTAGGTGAAGGGTGAGGATTAAGCCATGACAAATAAAGTCGTCACTATCACGCTAAACCCAGCGCTTGATTTAACAGGTAGCTTGGATGTGCTGAATGTTGGCTCAGTGAGCCTAGTCAAACAAGGTTCACTTCACGCCGCAGGTAAAGGGGTTAATGTTGCGAAAGTACTGAGCGATCTCGGTGCAAAGGTGACTGTGACCGGCTTTCTTGGCCGTGATAACCAAGCGTTGTTCTGTCAGCTATTTGATCAGATGGCCGCAATTGATGAGTTTGTTCGTGTTGATGGTGCAACCCGTATTAACGTGAAATTGGTGGAGCAATCGGGTGAAGTGAGCGACATCAATTTCCCCGGAGTTGAAGTGACGCCGCTTGCCATTGAGCAGTTCGAACGCACTCTCGAGAGATTAGCCGCTGATCACGACTATTTTGTGCTCGCTGGCAGCTTGCCACAGGGCATCTCCCCAGCATTATGTGCTTCGTGGATCGAAAAACTGCACTCCATGGGTAAAAAAGTGCTGTTTGATAGCAGTCGTGATGCCCTCAAAGCGGGTCTTGACGCAAAGCCTTGGTTGATTAAACCAAACGATGAAGAGCTTTCTCAGTTTGTGGGGCGTGAACTACACACTCCTGAGCAATGCCAAGCTGCCGCCGCGCAACTGGCCGAAAAAGGCATTGAAAATATCGTGGTGTCGATGGGAGCAAATGGCGTGATGTGGTTGAACCAACATCAATGGCTGCATGCAAAACCACCACGTATGCAGGTCGTTAGCACTGTTGGCGCAGGCGATACTTTAGTCGCGGGCCTTTGCTGGGGACACATGCAGCAGATGGAAAAAACAGAACTGCTTACTTTTGCCACTGCCCTCTCTGCGTTAGCTGTTACGCAAGTCGGCGTGGGTATGTCAAACCGAAAACAACTCGAAACCCTACAACAACAAATCCAATTACAACCCGTTAGCTTAAGCGCTAACTCATAAGGACAGAAGGTCGTAACTATGAAGATTGCTATTATTACCGCATGCCCCAGTGGCGTTGCAAACAGCATCATTGCTGCCGGGCTGCTTGAACAAGCGGCAAAATCGCTCAATTGGACCGCGGTGGTTGAATGCCATTCCAGCATCATTCAAGGCCATACGCTCTCTAGCAGTGAAATCGACAACGCAGATGTGGTGGTTATTGCTCGTAATACACCAATAGATACTACTCGCTTTATCGGCAAAAAAGTGTACCAAAGTGACATTTCAGCCTGCACCTCTGATCCCGTTGCTTTTTTAAACAGCGCGATAAACGCAGCGACTATCCTAACTGAGCAAGAGGCAAAAACGGTGTCTGCGCCAGTCGTAACGCAAGCCGCTAAAAAAATCGTGGCGATTACCGCTTGTCCAACGGGTGTTGCACACACATTTATGGCGGCAGAAGCGCTAGAAAACCATGCAAAACGCCTTGGCCACCAGATCAAAGTAGAGACACGTGGTTCTGTGGGCGCGAAAAACCAACTCACGGCGCAAGAGATTGCTGATGCGGATTTGGTGATCATTGCGGCCGATATCGAAGTGCCACTCGATCGTTTCAACGGCAAAAAACTGTATAAAACCAGTACAGGTCTTGCACTGAAAAAAACCGAGCAAGAGATCACCAACGCGTTTAACCAAGCGTCTATTTATACGCAATCGTCAGCGTCTAATAACAATCAAACCGAAGAGAAAAAAGGGGTGTACAAGCACCTGATGACTGGGGTATCTCACATGCTTCCTGTCGTAGTCGCGGGTGGTTTGATCATCGCACTCTCTTTTGTGTTTGGTATTGAAGCGTTTAAAGAGCAAGGCACATTAGCGGCAGCGCTGATGACCATTGGTGGCGGTTCAGCCTTTGCATTAATGATCCCTGTCATGGCGGGTTTTATTGCGTTCTCGATTGCTGACCGTCCGGGGCTTGCTCCTGGTTTGATTGGCGGGATGTTGGCAAGCTCTACCGGAGCCGGTTTTCTTGGCGGTATTGTGGCCGGTTTCATTGCAGGTTACGCCGCTAAATTCATTGCAGATAAAGTCTCCTTACCGCAATCGATGGAAGCGCTAAAACCAATCCTCATCATTCCATTTGTGGCGAGTCTCTTTACTGGCTTGGTGATGATCTACATCGTCGGTGGCCCTGTATCGAGCATCATGGCTGCAATGACTGAGTTCTTAAACAACATGGGCTCAGCCAACGCCGTACTTCTGGGTGTAATCCTAGGCGCGATGATGTGCTTTGACTTAGGTGGGCCGATTAATAAAGCAGCGTATACCTTTGGTGTTGGTCTACTGGCTTCGCAAACTTACGCACCAATGGCCGCCATTATGGCTGCGGGTATGGTGCCAGCGTTAGGTATGGGCCTTGCCACTTTCCTTGCCAGAGACAAATTCGAAGCCGGTGAACGTGAAGCGGGTAAAGCCTCATTTGTACTAGGTTTATGCTTTATCTCTGAAGGGGCAATTCCATTTGCAGCGAAAGATCCAATGCGCGTTATCCCAGCTTGTATGGCAGGCGGCGCGTTAACGGGTGCACTGTCTATGTTGTTTGGCGCGAAATTAATGGCTCCGCACGGCGGCTTATTTGTCCTACTGATACCAAATGCGATTACACCTGTACTGATGTACCTAATCGCGATTGCGGCTGGTACGGCGGTGACTGGCTTTGGTTACGCCTTCCTTAAAAACCGCGCAAAAGCGAGCGAGAGCTCAACCGCGGCAGCAATATAATTTGCATCATTAATATCTAACCATCATGAGTGAGCAGCAGCGCTGCTCACTTTTTCACGCTTTTCCAGGGCTAAAATTCCTTTACACGCACCGCTGACACGCCGCATACTCACCCTCAGTTTAAGTAGCCTCGCGATAGTTATGATCCAGTCATTGATGTTTGCCTTCTTGTTTAGCTTATTGAGCCTGTTCTCCTCGCTCAACCTCAATGCTACACAAAGCTTTTCGGCGAGTGAGTCTACGACAATCCAGCATGTTCATTTTTCCAGTCATCCATTTTTTGTTGATCGTGATGCAGCAATATTAACCACAAGGCATGAAACACCACGAGTCAGTGGGCTTCGGTTAATCTCAGATGACGACGAAGAGACGAGCGCAGAAACTACCCTACTTTTTTACACTCTCAGTACCACTGCGTTTGTCGTCATTTGTTCTCTGTATATAGGTCAATCAACTCACGTTTTTGTGCGTAAAGCACTGCAATTTTCCAACCTGTATTCACGCTTCGCCCACGCTTAACACCTTTTTCAATCGGACCAATTATTACTATTTACTGATTGAGGAAGCTTGTTATGAATACTTTTTTGTCTATTTTCTCTGCCTTATGGCATCAAGATCTATTTGCGCTACAACAGGTCGATCTGTCGTTACTTTACCTCTGTATTGGGTTACTTATCTTCGTTGAAAGTGCATTTATTCCAGCAGCGCCGCTGCCTTGCGATAGTGTGATTGTACTGTGTGGTAGCCTTGCGGCCGTTGGGGTACTCAACCTGTATGCCATTATTGGCGTGCTGGTTTTTGCTGGTTGGCTGGGCAGTGCGATCGCCTTTTATCAAGGCCACCAACTTAAAGAGTGGCGATTAGTCTCAACTTGGCTCAACAAAGTCTCAGAAAAACAGTGGCGCACTACCGATAACTTGATCCAAAGGTATGGGCTACTGGCCATGTTCATGGGGCGCTTTCTGCCGGTAGTTCGTTCTTTGCTGCCTATGGTAATGGGGCTGCGTAATGCAGTAACACCAACACGCTTCCTGCTCGTCTCACCACTGAGCGCGCTGGCGTGGATTCTGTTTTTGGTCGGCTCAGGCTTAGGTATTTCTCTTTTGCCCGATAAGCTTGCCAAAATAGCCAATCATGCGTTGATATTAGCACCACTGATGACACTGTTGATCGCTATCTCAACGGTACTGGTGGGTTGGTTAATGCGTAAACGTTCACTGCAAAAAGCCCCTCGTATCAGTGAAGAAAGCCAGTAGATCACCGAACTAATCTCTCAGCAGTGTGAAGCTAATGCTTCCACTGTTGAAGAAATTAGCCAGCCTCTCTGTTTTATGGTGTTAGCTGACGTGTTAGAGATATCCAATACAAAGGTGGGTAAACTATTCAAAACCTAACACTACCGTTACACAATGTAATTAATAACATTCATTGTTACGAAAAAATTGAAACTTCTTTCTCAAAACCTGAGTTGACAGTCGCATTCCCCCAAATAATTCAAACCTCATGACGTATATTGCCACCAAATACATGTCGAGGTTGTTATGAAAATATATCGTCTACTATTCGTTAGTTGCTTATTTCTGTTGGGATGTGCTTCAAATCAAGCGTTCACTCCGATCAAAGAAGATCCCTATTGGGCGAGTGCCGAGCTGGCCAATGGCATGAAATACCACATTTATCCCAATCAAAAAGAACCCGTTTCCATCCGCTTGATTGTTCACGCAGCCGCATTTCAAGAAAACAATCAGCAACAGGGCTACGCTCATTTTCTTGAGCATATGGCTTTTAATGGCAGCGCTCATTATGCCGGAAATGATGCGATCAAAACCTTTGAGCAATCAGGTGTCAGTTTTGGCCCTGACATCAATGCTTATACTGCTTATCAAGAAACGGTTTACAAACTGGATTTACCCGATAACCAAGCGGTAGAGCCAGCTCTGGTCTGGTTTAGAGATATTGCCGATGGTATAGAGCTTACTCCCACATCGGTTGAAAATGAAAAACGCGTGATCATGGGCGAGTTTCGTTTCTCACGCAAAGAGGAGAAGAGCTACGCTCAAAACGTTTATGAGCACATGATTGCTAATACTTTATATGCACAACATGATCCCTTAGGCACCAAAGAGAGCGTGAACCAAGCAACACCCGAAGGAATTGCCGATTTTTACCGCACTTGGTATCAGCCACAGCTCACCGAAATCGTTATCGCCGGCAATATCACATTAGAACAAGCCACGGCATTGATAGAAAAACACTTCGCGAGCTGGGAAAAAGGCAGCACGCCAATGCCGACTAGAAACCACAGCATTACCGCCAATAATACAGATTTTGTGGGTTACATTGGTGCCAATGACTCACCGAACATTAGCCTATTCATCGACCGTGGCGAGCAAAAAATAGCCAGCCGTGAACAACAAGCCCAGTGGTGGCTCGATGATATCGCCCAGCAACTGATACAACAGCGGTTATCCAGCAATTTTAGTGACGCCAACCTTCCGGCACTTTGGATTTATTCCCAAACTATCCCGTTTGAAACCCAGCGCTATTCGTTTGCAGAGGTCGGGTTTCCAGTGGACTCAAGAGAAGCATCGCAAAATCTCTTCTTCTCCACACTTGCTGCACTGCGTGATCATGGTGTGGGTGAGCAAGAGTTTCAGGCGATTTTCCGTCAGTATCAAGAGATGTTAGCGAACTTCGATAACAATTGGCAAAAAGCTACCGCGATAGATTTAGTCGAAGAAAAAACGCTGGCGCGCACGTTGGATCAACCGATCCAGTCACATTTAGACCGACGGTCGACGTTAACCGAATTTATCTCGACCACCAACAATGCCATACTCGATGAACACCTTCGCAAATTATTGTCTAGCGACTACCAGATCAATATTGGGTTGGATAAAAGTGAAGACAAAGAATTCGTCGTCGCGACACTGCCAACACTCAAAACCCTGTTTGCCCAAAAAGGGCAGCCACCGCTACTACAAGAGGTCAATCAAGCTTTTGTAACACCTACGCAGATAGGTGCCATTTTGTCAGAATCTCAACCTCAAGAGTCGATGGATATCACCACTTGGACGCTAAGTAACGGTGTTGAAGTGTGGTATCGCAGAGACATTAACGCAGGGGAAAAAGTGTATGCCACTTTGGCTAGCCTTGGTGGTAAAGCAAGCTTAGAGCCCGATTTGCGTAAAGCTTCTGAAGTGCTTATTCCGAGTGCCATACGCGGTGGAATTGGTAACTTTAGCGGCTCTCAGTTGGATAATCACCTGAGAAGACACGGCATCATATTGAATCCCTACATCGACTTTACGTCGCATGGTATCAGCCTTGAATCATCTAAAGATGAGTTAGCCGAAGCGTTTGCGGCCCTTTATACGGCGATGACAGCCATCAACATCGACGACAACCATCTGCAGTTAACAAAACAAGAATTTAAAGAAAATCGTGATACTTTTCTTCGCTCACCCATTGGTCAGATGGCGCTCGCCATTAATCGCAATAGCTATCTGCCGAACACCACTCATTGGTTATACGAAGGATCGGACATCAATACGGTGAGTGTTGAACAAGTGATGCAAACCCATGATGACCTCTTTAAGAAAAATAGGGGTTTTAAACTCTTTATTACCGCAGACATTCAACCTGCCGAACTGAAACCGCTGTTGCGTACCTATGTGGCGTCATTAACCTTCAGCTCCGCACCTGAGGTCGATTATCGCATTGATTATCGCGCAGACTTTCAGCCTCGAATCGACATGGCGATCAATGACGAAAAAAGCAGTGCCTATCTTGCCAGAGTGATCAGTAACGACCCGGAACACAAATCGGCTACTACTATCTTTATGGATGATATGTTGTGGCGTGTGGCAAACCGCCGCATGGTGAGTCAGGTGCGTGAACAGCTAGGGTTGGATTACGCTCCCAATGCTTTTTCGGTTTCAGCCTATAGTGAACCACACAACGATTGGCTATTTAGCGTGGACATTTCATCCAATGATGTCGATACCGCAGAGCAAGCCATTGATAAGCTGATTGACGGTTTATCTGTCGAAATAACGGAAGAGGAAACGCTCACCGCAGCAAAACAGTTGATTGCCGATCTCAAACCACTCAAAGACGACCCCAAGCAGATGAATTGGTTTATTCAACGTTATTCACTGCACGGGTACGGCATCGATGCGTTGTTTAACATAGAGCAAACGGCAAACCGAATCACCGCACAAGAGATGACGTTGAGAGCCAAGCAAATTTTTAATCACCACAACAGACGAACCAAAATTATTATGCGCCCGAAAGCGAAATAACAGCAGTAGAGTCAACCCTAGGATACTCAAACTGCCACCGCTCTCCTCTTGAGGGGCAACAGTTTGAGTATCAATCAGAACACGTACCCCATTTTGAGTGGCAACATAATATTTAGGCGCCTCTGCCCCTGTAAGAACGCGCTGAATCCAGCTCTGATAATCATAAAGCTCCGTAAATACCGAGGTGATCGGTTGGTTAATATCACCACATAGTGAAGGCCCAAAGCTGGTTAAACCAATTTGAATGTATTGCGAGCCATTAAACCAATAGACAGGCCCACCGGAATCGCCAGAACAGGTGGAGTTTTTATAAGCACCGCTTACCGCACCATCAAAACAGATCTGCTTTGAGGTCAGTGCCGAGCCATAGAAAGCGCTACAGACGGCATTACTAACAAAAGTGAGGGTCGTTTCTTGTAACTGCTTATTAGCATTCGGGACATTACCCGCCACGTAGCCATGCCCAATCGCTTTGTAATTATTGCCAGCAGGGTAATCATTATTTAACTGAGTATTGAGTAGCGCAGAATAGTCCGCCACATTGAGCGGTGTTTCGAGCTTGATAATCGCAATGTCATCACGCCAGAGTACGCTGGACGAATTGATGTAAGTACTGGGGTAATAAAAAGCCGCCGCGCGCGATATCTGGATATTCCCGTAGGGGAAATCGGCCACATTATCCAACTGAGGCACTACCACCGTATAAAGCATGGTATCTTTTTTACCGTAAATACAATGAGCTGCCGTCAAAATAAACTGTGAATTGATAATACTCGCCCCACAAAAACTGTTGGTACTATACTGAGCGCTGCTTTGATATAAAAGGCTAGCAAAAGAAGGGTAAGTGGCACTGCTGGTATCCGAACCATTCACAATGTAAGGCTGGAAATCAACCGCATAAGCATTTGCTGATAGCATCGCACTGAACAGTATCCATTTGTACATCCATCACCTCGTCACTCATCTAGAAAGATACGCGTGTATCACTTTCAAGTTTAGCGCCCTAAGTGGAACCTGCTCAAAAAAGGCAATAAAAAAGCGACCTAAACAGGTCGCTCGAGATCAATAAGGGTTCAACGTCTACGAATGAAGGGGATAAACATCAGCAGTAAAGACCACCAGCCGAATGAACCACCACTGTCAGAAGGTGGGTTTAAATAAGCTTGGCGTTTCGCTTCTGTTGCGACAAATTTTGGTGGTTCAGAACCAAGCAGAACACTCTCTATCCAAGTAGAATAGTCAAGGATTTCCGTAAATACCGATGGAGCAGTAACCAGTGGGTCTCCACACTTGGTATTTGGCCCGAAGCTGGTTATACCAACTTGGATATAGTTACCGCCAATATGCCAAAATAACGGACCCCCAGAATCGCCCTGACAGGTTGCATTTTGCAGCCCCGTAGAACCTATCGCCCCTTCCATACATAAATTAGTGTCTGTGGTGGAAGTGTAATTGCAATATACATTAGCCACATAGGTTAAATTAGTTTTCTGTAGATACGTTTTAGTATCGACATTAGAAGCAGTATTACCATGCCCAACGGCAATAAAGGTTTCACTTGATGAACGATAAGTACTATCAGAATTTGCGGTAGGCCGCGTTAAGTAGTCAGCAGACGACACCATTGTCAAAGGCGTTTCAAGCTTGAGGATCGCAATATCATCCAATAAGGTGGTGTTGTTATAAGTTGATGGATAATAGATTTCTGCCACTCGCGCTTTTTCTAATATGTTGAATGGAAAATCTGTTTCAATTTTCAGCTTAGGTACAATAGAGGTAAAAAGCTGATTTGCACTATTACCATAAACGCAGTGCGCAGCCGTCAATACGTATTGGTTATTGAGTAACGAAGCACCGCAATAGCTTCCTCTTCCATATGAACCGTTATAAGCAATTTGATCAAAAAACAAGCTCGCTATAGAAGGAAACTCCGTCACGCTTGCATCCGTACCGTTTACTATGTAGGGCTGAGCATCAACGGCGAACACATTGCCAGAGACGGCGAGCGAAGATAAAAGTACTACCCATTTGTTCATCATGTCATTCCTTATCACTTTGAACCCAGATAGTACTTAATCCGTTATCGATATGAAACATCTTAAAATGTGCTTTTATTACATTTTATGATGCTTTAGCCGCGATAATAACGCTGAGCCACAAACGGCATTTTCTCAACCACCATAGGCAGCATTTTTCCGCGCACATCAGCAAAAATTTCTGTGCCTATCGTTGATAAATCAGCTCGGATATAGGCCATAGACACGGGCTTTCCGGCCGTCGGTCCCGCTGTACCACTGGTCACTACGCCTATATGCTGGCCATCGGCATCAAATAGCTCAGTGCCTTCACGTATTGGCGCTTTAGTTACCCCCACTAAACCTACACGTTTACGTGCAACATCTTTGCTTTCGATCTGCCCAAGAATGATGTCTGCACCCGGGAAACCACCCGCACGCTCACCTTCAGCACGACGCACTTTGCTTATCGCCCATAACAAGCTCGCTTCAACTGGCGTTGTGGTGGTATCAAGATCATGCCCGTAAAGGCACAAACCGCACTCTAAACGCAGTGAATCGCGCGCGCCCAGACCAATCCATTCCACTTCTTCATAAGCGGTCAGTTTACGCGCCAATGCTTCGGCCTGCTCTGCCGGTACAGAAATTTCATAACCATCTTCACCGGTATAACCACTTCGGCTGACAATGCACTGGGCTCCATCGATGTCCATTAGCTGAATATCCATAAAGTGCATCGTCATCACTTGTGGTTGCAGGCGAGCTAACACTTCAGCGGCTTTTGGCCCTTGCAGCGCTAACAGCGCGCGATCGTCAATGACTTCGAGCTCAACACCTTGTGGCAAATGTGCTTGTAGATGAGCAATATCTTGTGCTTTACAAGCCGCATTAACCACAACAAACAGATGATCATCAAGGTTAGCAACCATCAAGTCATCCATGATGCCACCTTGTGCATTAGTGAAAAAGGCGTAACGCTGCTTGCCTGCTGGTAAGTCAATAATGTCGACCGGAACCAATGACTCCAATGCTTGCGCGGCATTGGCTCCATGCAAACGAAGTTGGCCCATATGCGAAACATCAAACAAACCAGCCGCCTCGCGAGTATGCAAATGCTCTTTCTTTACCCCTAATGGGTACTGAACGGGCATGTCATAGCCAGCAAATGGCACCATTTTCGCTCCAACTTCGATGTGCAGCGCATGTAAAGGAGTAGTGAGTAATGTTTGATTTGCATGTTCTTGAGTCATTTTCATCTCCATTTCAGCCGACCCAGCAGGGAATTCACCACCAAATTTTGGCTATTATGTCCAAAGAAGAGGAAACCATGTTTCCAATAGTGAACAAGAATGCGCCCGTTCGGGCGGATTAACAAGTTCAAAACAAGATGAATTGTCAAAATTAACAACCCAGTCACAATTAAAAGTCGCGATATGCTTAGCATCGCCTGAGCTAAAAGTGATTAAAAGCACACTGCAGAAGGTAAAACCACCAAATAGCAAACGATTGCTGTCACTATAAGAAACTTCGCGTTTTCACACTCATTTTGCAGTAACCCACAAAATCAATGCATCCTCTTCGCTGACAGAGACCAGCATGTGCCCCATGTTAGCGTCGTAATAAACGCTATCACCTTCCGCCAATCGAACCGGTTCATAAAATTCGCTATAGAACAAAACTTCACCCGTGAGGATCAACAAAAACTCCTCACCATCGTGACGAACCCAGTCACTGTACTCTTCAAATGCACGAGCTCGCACTCGGCTTTTAAACGGCATCATTTTCTTATTAGAGAGCTGCGTGGCGAGCAATTCATGCTCGTAAGTTGGGGTGGGATGCGGCTTTCCCTGACCAATACGAGAAATATCCCTACGACCTGTTGCCACAATTTTCTTTGGTGGCTCAAATAGTTGAGGCATATCTATCTGCAATCCATGAGCGAGTTTTTGCATCGCTTGGTAGGTTGGAGAAATCTGTTCGTTTTCGATTTTACTCAATGTAGATCGAGCTAATCCTGTCCGCTGGCTCGCCTCTTCTAACGTAATCCCAAGCTTAGAGCGGATCTCTTTAATACGTTGCCCAAGCTTAAGCGGTTCGATCGTTTGTTCACCAGTTTCCTTGGCCAAGGTCAACGATGGGTACTCATCATAAATGTCTTCAGACATGCTTTCCCTCGATTGTTATCTTCCTGATTTCGGCCATCATTGTGGCATAAAGCCAACGCAAGGTTAAAGAGGCTGCACGTAAATAAAGCGTGCTCTTGCTTACAAAAAAAGAAACCATGTTTCCTATAGGAAATTTTTGATTGATTGTTTATAAGCCAAAGAGTATGTTACTGACTTGTTAGATAAAAAGATGCAGTTTACCACTTATTGCGGTTAGGGATTTAACAAGGTTTAAGTGGCTTTTCACCCCGTATTGTTGGGGTTGCAATCCAGTTTAAGGATAACTGACACTCTGCTTTGTTGTCGCCTAACGGCTTAACGATAAGGCAGCCACTAAAAAGGAATGACGGAATGTTTAGCCAATCCGTCGGATTATTGGAAGGTCATCTACCATGAATGCCAACGTGAACAAAAGTTACCCCAACCACTGCCTTGAGAGCTTTTTCTCAACCAACCTTGCTGCCACTGATGATGCTGTCTTTGCGGGTATTCAAGCCGAATACGTGCGCCAAAATGAACAAATTGAGCTGATCGCCTCAGAAAACATCGTTTCAAAAGCCGTTATGCAAGCGCAAGGTACTTGTCTCACCAATAAATATGCAGAAGGCTACCCCGGCCGTCGCTATTACGGTGGTTGCGAACACGTTGATACCGTCGAAACCATTGCGATTGAACGTGCAAAATCCCTATTCCATTGTCAATACGCCAACGTGCAGCCGCATTCAGGCGCACAAGCTAATGGCGCGGTGATGCTGGCTTTACTGCAACCGGGTGACACGATTTTAGGTATGTCTCTGGATGCCGGAGGCCACCTCACTCATGGCGCTCGGCCTGCCCTCTCTGGTAAATGGTTTAATGCTATTCAATATGGTGTCGATAGCACGACCTTAGAAATCAATTATGATGATGTACGCAGCCTCGCGTTAGAGCATCAACCAAAAATGATCATTGCGGGCGGCTCTGCCATTCCTCGCGTAATTGATTTTGCCAAATTCCGAACCATTGCTGATGAAGTGGGCGCGCTCTTAATGGTCGATCGGATTAGTCGCCACTGGTGCTCACCCAAGCCCATTGCCGCATGCCCACGTTGTCACGACCACCACACATAAAACCTTGCGCGGCCCACGAGGCGGTATGGTTTTGACCAACAGCGAAGAGATCAGCAAAAAAATTAACTCGGCGGTTTTCCCCGGCCTGCAAGGTGGCCCGTTAATGCACGTAATTGCGGCCAAAGCGGTAGCACTAGGCGAAGCGTTAGGCCCTGAGTTTCATCGTTATATTGATTCGGTGATCGATAACGCAAAAGTTCTCGCCGAAGTATTGCAAACTCGCGGTTGTGACATTGTGACTGGCGGGACTGACACTCATCTCATGCTTGTTGATCTTCGCCCTAAAGGGCTGAAGGGGAATATCGCCGAACAAGCATTAGAGCGTGCAGGAATCACATGTAACAAAAATGGCATCCCATTTGATACCGAGAAGCCTATGATTACTTCGGGTATTCGTTTAGGTACGCCAGCTGGAACCAGCCGTGGTTTTGGTCGTGAAGAATTCAAACTCATCGGTGAGTGGATTGGCGATGTTCTCGATGGCCTTGTTGTGAGCCCAGAAGGAAACAGTGATGTTGAGCAACGTGTGCGCAAACAAGTTAAAGCGCTGTGCCAACGCTTCCCACTCTACCAATAGCCTTTTTAAATTAAACACAAGTTCAAATCAATACGATACTTTTTTGGAGATAAAGCAATGGACAATACACTGAAGTTTGCAGATAGCCACGAGTGGGTGCGCGACAACGGTGACGGCACAGTGACCATCGGTATTTCTCAGCATGCGCAAGAGATGCTTGGTGACGTCGTGTTTGTTGACCTACCTGAAGTGGATACGGAAATTGATGCTGGAGACAGTTTTTCTCTGGTTGAATCTGTCAAAGCCGCTTCAGATATTTACGCACCGATTACAGGTGTCATCGTTGAAATCAACGAAGAGCTAGAAGATAGCCCAGAACTCATCAACGAAGAACCGTATGAAGGTGGCTGGATTGTGAAAGTGAAGATGTCTGATGCTTCTGAACTCGACAATCTAAAAGATGCAGAAGAGTACCAAAACTCTATCGAAGAAGATTAATTAGCCCATCACGGATCAAAGCTGCCCAGCATGGGCGGCTTTTTTTTAAGGTCGCACACGATCTTTGAAAAGGTAAAGGAAATGACTGAATTACTTCACAGCCCACTGCTTAGCCAGTTAAGTACCGAAAATGAGTTTGTTGCACGCCACAACGGACCCAACTCAGCCGATCAACAAAAAATGCTCAACGCGATCAACGCCGAAAGCTTAGCCGCGTTAATCGAACAAACCGTTCCTGCGCAAATTCGCTTAGAAAGCCCAATGTCCCTTGCTGCGCCTAAAAGCGAAGCCGATATGCTCAGCGCGATGAAAGTATTTGCCAATCAAAACCAGATTAAACGCACGTTCATTGGTCAAGGTTACTACAATACCTTCACGCCGAACGTCATTTTGCGTAACGTACTGGAAAATCCCGGTTGGTATACGGCTTACACGCCCTACCAGCCAGAAATCTCTCAAGGTCGTTTGGAGTCGCTGCTTAACTACCAACAAATGGTGATGGATTTAACAGCGATGGATATTGCCAACGCGTCGCTGCTCGATGAAGCAACCGCCGCTGGCGAAGCAATGACACTGTGTAAACGCGCAGGGAAAAGCAAAAGTAACGTCTTTTTTGTGGCGGACGATGTTCATCCACAAACCATTGAAGTGGTAAAAACTCGCGCTGAATTTATCGGTTTTGAGGTACAAATCGGCGCACTCGACTCATTGCCTGAACAAGATGTGTTTGGCGCGCTGCTGCAATACCCAAGCACCACAGGTGAAGTGCGTGATTTAAGCGACCTGATTGCTAAAGCGCAAGCCAATAAAATCTTGGTTACTGTTGCCACGGATTTACTGGCCAGCACCTTGCTGAAACCAGCGGGTGAAATGGGCGCGGATGTCGTGATTGGCTCGGCTCAACGTTTCGGTGTCCCTATGGGTTACGGCGGCCCACACGCCGCCTTTATGGCCACGCGTGAAGCGCACAAACGCACTATGCCCGGCCGCGTGATCGGAGTGTCGATTGACGCTAAAGGTAACCCAGCGCTGCGCATGGCAATGCAAACTCGCGAGCAGCACATTCGCCGCGAAAAAGCGACCTCGAACATCTGTACCGCGCAAGCTCTGCTGGCTAATATGGCCTCGTTTTATGCGGTCTATCATGGCGCAGAAGGGTTGCGCACCATTGCGCGCCGTACTCATCATATGACAGCAATTCTAGCGGCAGGCTTAACTCAAGCGGGCTACGAATTGGTACACAACAGCTTCTTTGACACGATTACCTTAAAGAGTGCCGCTCAAACTCAAGCGCTCTACGCAAAAGCGCAGCAAGCCGGCATCAACTTACGCCGATTTGATGACCAATTAGGCATCAGTTTGGATGAAACCACCACCACAGCTGATCTTGAAACCCTGTTTGCGGTTTTCGATATTAAGCAATCGGCAAGCGCGCTGTCGGCAGAAATTGCCGCCAACGAATTTGCAGCGATTCCAGAACACTGCCGTCGTCAATCTCGCTTCCTAACGCATCCTGTGTTCAACACCTATCACAGCGAAACGCAAATGATGCGTTATTTGAAAAAACTTGAGAATAAAGACTTTTCATTAACTCACGGCATGATCCCGCTTGGCAGTTGCACCATGAAACTGAACGCCGCAGCCGAGATGATCCCTGTCACTTGGCCAGAATTTGGTTCAATCCACCCATTTGCACCGAAAGAGCAAGCCGCAGGTTACGCCGCTCTCGCTAAAGATTTAAAAGAAAAGCTCTGTGAAATCACAGGCTATGATGCCTTCTCGCTACAACCAAATTCCGGTGCTTCTGGCGAATATGCAGGACTTGTAGCGATTCAGCGCTACCACAAAAGCCGTGGTGAAGGGCACCGTAACGTCTGCTTAATTCCGAGCTCAGCACACGGCACCAACCCTGCAACCGCTTCAATGGTTTCGATGAAAGTAGTGGTCGTGAAATGTGATAATAACGGCAACGTTGATATCGCAGACCTCGCAGACAAAATTGAGAAGCATAAAGAGAACCTCTCTAGCATCATGATCACTTATCCTTCAACGCACGGCGTTTACGAAGAACAAGTTAAAGAAGTCTGTAACATGGTTCACGCCGCAGGCGGCCAAGTTTACCTTGATGGTGCCAACATGAACGCGCAAGTTGGTTTGACCAATCCGGGCTTTATTGGCTCTGATGTTTCTCACCTCAACCTGCACAAAACATTCTGTATTCCACATGGCGGCGGCGGCCCAGGTATGGGGCCGATTGGTGTAAAATCTCACCTAGCGCCTTTCCTACCGGGACATATTGAAGGGGGAGTTGAAGGCAGCGATCACGCAGTATCTGCGGCCGATTTAGGCAGCGCTTCTATTTTACCTATCTCATGGGCTTATATTGCCATGATGGGTGCAGAAGGCTTAACCACGGCTACTCAAGTCGCTATTTTAAATGCTAACTATGTGATGGAAAGACTGCGCCCACACTACCCTATTCTTTACCGTGGTAGTAACGGCCGTGTAGCGCACGAATGCATTATTGACATTCGTCCGCTTAAAGAAGCGACAGGTATCAGCGAAGAAGACATTGCTAAACGTTTGATGGATTATGGCTTCCACGCACCGACGATGTCATTCCCTGTTGCTGGCACCTTGATGATTGAACCAACCGAATCGGAAGACTTAGCCGAATTGGATCGCTTCTGCGAGGCGATGATTGCGATTCGCGCCGAAATAGAGAAAGTTCAATCAGGCGAATGGCCATTAGCCGACAACCCGTTAGTGAATGCGCCGCATACACAATCGGATCTCGCAAGTGAAGCATGGGCTCACCCATATTCTCGTGAAACGGCTTGCTTCCCATCCGCTCATACTCAGGCATCAAAATACTGGCCAACCGTGAGCCGTGTCGATAACGTATACGGTGACCGTAACCTTGTCTGCTCATGCCCAAGTATCGATAACTACCAAGAGTAGGTGCTGATGTTGATGGCGCGTCGTCACAGTTTATGATCATCTTTTAGGTTGTGACTGACTTTGTTATCAATATTCAATAATAAAGGCGAACTGAGAAGTTCGCCTTTTTGTTATGCTGTAAAACGATTTTTGGACAAAAGTGAGTTAGCTTAAGACAATCGAGTGCCTATAATTGCTGTTCGACATTCCGTGCTCGATGATTCAGGTTTCGTATAAAGTTCAACACTAAATCCTACTTCTCCCATAAGTTTTTTATAATACTCAATACCAAATAACCCCAATTCCATACGGTCAAACTCTATGTGTGTCACTCCTTGTTTTTGTTCATAGTATGAAGTCAGTACATTCAGTCGATTTTTATCCGTAGGGTGACGCTCGATGTAGTCGATAACCGTCAAATCTGTTTCAGGAAGTGATGTGGTGCGATGATTAACAATAGGTTTATTAATACTATCTCCGTCAAATTCAGGAGACAAAGCAAAAATACCTCCATAATTTAAGTGCTGGTACGCGTTCGCAAACGTAGCCCTAATATCATCAGCCTTGAACAGATGACCGATACTGTCATGTAGCAAAATAAAATCAAATTTCTGCTGTAAACTAAACTCCGTGATATCTCCCTGAATGGTGTTTACATTAGGGTTAAGCTGCTTACACTTTGTCAGCATCTCTGTGGATAAATCAATGGCAAATGCTTCAACATTAGAACCGATGTGAGAGAGGAGGTGCCCTGGCCCCGAAGCTAATTCAAGTAACATTGGCAAAGTTTTAGCGCATTTTTTTTCAATAAGTTGCTTCCAAAAATGAGCCTCTCCTTGGTAATCATCTCTACTAATCACGTAGTCATAATATTTTGACAAATCACTATAAAGACGGTTGGTTGAGATATTGTGGTGGTTAAATTTCATTGTATGCCCATTACTTTTATTTGTTTAATAATATGTCGACAGCCTTGGATAATAGCGAATTAAACTGCTCATATTCTGTGTCAGAAAAAGCATGCTGAAGTTCACCATCAACTTGTTGGTATATGTTTATCTCTAATGCACGTAGAGCATTCGCTTTTTCTGTTGCGACCAATCTTACCCCTCTGCCATCGGCGTGATTTTTAATTTTTGAAAGGTACCCCTTGGACTCTAACTTGCTCACCATACTGCTAGCAGAGGCGTTACTAACATTCATCTGGCAAGCTAAAGAACCAAGTGATACACCTTCTATTAACCCATTAAGTGCGTAGAGGTAATCTAATTCATTGTTTGTCAATTCGTTGCTTGCTTGGTCACTAATTTTAGAGCGCCAACGGCGCCATAATTCGAACTCAAGTAGTTCCAAGCTCTTAATCGTCTCCATAGTATCTCCGACATTAAGTTATTTAGTT
>NZ_JAHGUP010000015.1 GCF_001989995.2 Vibrio anguillarum | reverse complement strand
GGGCATCGTATAATGGCTATTACCTCAGCCTTCCAAGCTGATGATGCGGGTTCGATTCCCGCTGCCCGCTCCAATATTCTCGTATTTATCAAGTCTACTAGAAACAAAAAATCCACCCTAGAAAGAGTGGATTAGAGTCGTTCTTTTTAAAAATTTAAACGGGACTGACGCTCTCAGCTTGTGGCCCTTTTTGACCATCAGTGATTACAAAACTCACCTTTTGGCCATCGACTAAGTTGCGGCGCCCTTCACCCGTAATAGCGGAAAAATGTACAAATACATCTTTGCTGCCATTATCTGGGGTAATAAAGCCAAAACCTTTATCTTGGTTGAACCACTTTACAATTCCGTTTACTTTTTCACTCATAATCTTACTCTTGCTATGTTGTTTTGACGTTGCGAAACAGTTGCAACATGAATAACTTAACCAAAGTATTTTGCACAATCTAATGAAGTTTCTGTGAATGTGATGTACGCCTTGTTGAATATTAAATTTTGCGATTTCTATACCAAAATGTGATGTATTAAATCAAGGTAACTGTTCATACTTCAACTCTATTTCTGCCATTTTGTTTAGCTTTATAGAGCGCTTGATCCGCAATTTTTAACACTGCTTCAGGTTTTTCTGAGGTGTAGCTATCAGCAACGCCAATACTAACCGTAATAGAGACAAGATTTGATGGTGTTTTTTGCTCACGCTTCTTGGAACCGAGCTTATCGTCTTTTGGTCTGTCTTCTGCGTTCCTAATGACCATTTGGTATTGTTCAATATCTTTACGAAGCAAATCTAAGTAGATTGCAGCTTGCTGTGCATTTTTTCCTTTAAATAGGATGGTAAACTCTTCACCACCGTAGCGATAAACACGTGCGTTTCCTTGAGTCAACAATAAACGGCTAGCAATCAACTTAAGCACATCATCACCAGTGTCATGACCATAGCGATCATTGAACTGCTTAAAATGGTCTATATCTAGCATCGCTATCGCATATTTTTTGCCTAAGTATTTGATGTCAAGATCTAAGGCGTGGCGACCTGGGATACCCGTTAAGCGATCAATAAACGCCATTTTATGGCCCGCCGAAATTAGATATAAGATCAATAAAACCCCGGCTAGAGAGAAAAGTGTGCTTGAGATATAACTCACGTGGAAAAAAATAAAGGTGACGGAGGAGAGTAAAATACTGGCGTAAATGCTGGTGTCTAAGATCTGGTTTCGCGTGAGCACAAATATTGAGGAGACCCCAATTAATGCCAAGAGGTACATCACCAACAAAAATGGCAATTTCGATATTTTCGGTATAGTTACTAACAAAACCTGGCTAAAATTCTCAAATCCGCCATCACTGACGTACATCAAAGTAACAACGGCCCAAAACATTAACAGCAGCAAAATAGCGATGTATAAGCCATAAGTTTTACTCAATACAGTAGCATTACTTCCTAACGCATAAGGTACTAAACACAAAACGGGTAATAACAAACTTAATAACGAAAGCTCTAGCAAGGTTGTTCCCGTAGAAAGGGGCATCTGTAAGCGCCACTGGATGATTGCGTAGGCCACCATCATCGCTGTCGAGATCATAGCCAAACGCCCTTGCTTAAAAATGTGTCCTAATGCGATTGCTACCGTGAAAAGAATATAAGGCAGGTTACTAGCGAAGCCAATATTGGCGCTAGTGATCAGAATGACGTTTTCCATCCCCAACATAATGGCTATTAGCAACCCTATTGGGAATAAGAATCGAAACCAATGAGATGATACAAAACTTGTCGGCATTAATAATACAAATATGACCTTTGTGGCATTTAAAATTAAAATTGATAATAAGGCCCATAGCATACTTTTATTTAATAGATTGCCAAGCTTTTTGCTAGACTTACTAAATGAAAGCGAGCACTTGAACAAAGTTTAGACGACAACGCATCTAAAAGTTGTATAAAATCACCAAGGTACGCTAAGTTGTTACTGCTAAGTTCTATCTAAATATTTTGATTAGTACGAAGAGGAAGGAGTGTAAGGATGCAAATCAGTGTTGATGTACATAATTACATGGAAACACTTGTCGGACGCGTATTGGCTGAAGATAAGTATGTAAATCACTATGATAATGAGCAGCTTGCCGATCTCGCTTGCTTATCCCTTGCTCAATTGAGACCGATCTATATTCGATACGACATAGATTTTCTCTCTGCGCTACCTGAAGAAAAATTGGTCATACTTAAAGAGAATGCACAAGTTGCCGTTGAATCGGCGGAAAGCATGATCGTTAATGATCGACGTAGACACAGAGAAGATGATATTCCTATCATTCTAGGCCAATTGCGCTTTGACGATAACTTAGAACTAGAGTGGTTCGAGAAGCCGATTATTGAAACAAACAAGTCTTAAAGGAGTTCTTGTGGGATTTTTTTCTCGTTTATTTAATCAAGGGTCAGGCAATGACTCAAAAATGAAGCTTTTGGATCCCATTGAATATAAAGGTTTTTTAATTTACCAAGATGCAATGTCTGAATCAGGGCAATATCGTGTCGCTGGTAAAATTAGTAAAGATGTTAATGGTGAAATATGTACTCACCGTTTTATCCGCTCCGATGTCGTAGCTAGCAAAAGCGACGCTGATGATCTTATGCTTAAAAAAGCAAAAATGCTCATCGATCAGATGGGCGAGAAAATCTTTTCCTAACATCGTCCAACTTGATAAAAATCATAATGAATATCCTCATTAGTCGATACCCTTATTCATTGAGTAAAATACATGGCTAATATCCTGTTTTTATAGAGCTTTGTGATAAGTGGTTCGACCTCTGCTTTGTTTGGATGTCGTTGCGTTTTTGTCTTTCACCTATGACAATCACTCATTACTTAACCTTATATGTAATAGCATTTTGTATTTTTATTACAAACTGCTTGCAGTTATGCTGGTGGTTAGATAAAAACAGAATAATCATTGTGCCAATAGTCAAGGAATAACTATGCAAATTGGTGTACCAAAAGAGACCCTTACGGGTGAAACACGGGTTGCAGCTTCACCGAGTTCGGTAGCGCAATTAATCAAACTAGGCTTCGACGTCTCCATTGAAACTCAAGCTGGGGTTTTAGCCAGTTTTGATGATGCGGCTTTTGAGGCGGCTGGTGCCACGATTGTTTCGACACAAGATGTTTGGAATTCAGACATTATCTTGAAGGTCAATGCGCCGATTGTTGATGAAAAACAATCGATTGATGAGGTTGCTTTGATCAAAGAAGGGGCAAGCCTAATCAGTTTTATCTGGCCTGCACAAAACCCAGAATTGATGGAACAGTTATCAAGTAAAAAAATCAACGTGCTGGCGATGGACTCAGTGCCGAGAATATCCAGAGCACAAGCTTTAGACGCTTTGTCATCAATGGCTAACATTGCTGGCTACCGCGCTGTTGTTGAAGCTGCACATGAATTTGGCCGCTTCTTTACAGGGCAAATTACCGCAGCGGGCAAAGTCCCGCCGGCAAAAGTACTGGTTGCTGGAGCTGGCGTTGCTGGCCTCGCTGCTATCGGTGCCGCAGGAAGTTTGGGGGCAATTGTACGAGCTTTTGATGTTCGCCCAGAAGTAAAAGAACAAGTTCAATCTATGGGTGCAGAGTTTTTGGAAGTCGATTTCCAAGAAACGGCTGGTTCAGGCGATGGTTACGCCAAAGAGATGTCTGACGACTTTAATAAAAAGGCCGCTGAACTGTATGCAGCGCAAGCTAAAGATGTCGACATCATTATCACGACGGCTTTGATCCCTGGACGTCCAGCCCCTAAGCTGATCACCAAAGAGATGGTCGACAGTATGAGCGCTGGTAGCGTGATCGTCGATCTTGCAGCTGCAAACGGAGGGAACTGTGAATACACGGTTGCCGATCAGGTGATTACAACCGCCAATGGTGTGAAAGTGGTCGGTTATACTGATATGGTTGGCCGCTTACCAACACAATCCTCTCAATTATATTCAACAAACATCGTTAACTTGCTGAAATTGTTATGCAAGGAAAAAGATGGTTCCATCAATATTGACTTTGAAGACGTTGTTTTACGTGGTGTGACGGTCGTGAAAGAAGGCGAAATAACGTGGCCAGCACCACCGATCCAAGTCTCTGCGCAACCGCAAGTCAAGACCGCACCAACTAGACCTGAACCCAAAAAACAAGAACCCGTTTCTGCGACGAAAAAAATTACTGGCTTAGTTGCTGCCGTTGGCGCTTTTGCTTGGATCGCATCGGTCGCACCTGCGGCTTTCTTAAGCCATTTCACCGTTTTTGTTTTAGCGTGTGTTGTGGGTTACTACGTCGTTTGGAATGTTACTCATGCTTTACATACTCCTTTGATGTCCGTTACCAATGCAATTTCCGGCATTATTGTGGTCGGAGCTTTATTGCAGATAGGGCAAGGAAGTGGTGTGGTCACTTTCCTCGCGTTTATCGCTGTTTTAATTGCAAGCATTAACATCTTTGGTGGTTTTACAGTCACCAAACGTATGCTTGAAATGTTCCGTAAAGACTAAGGGAGTAATATATGTCTGCAGGATTAGTACAAGCCGCATATATTATTGCTGCTATCTTCTTCATCATGAGCCTTGCTGGATTATCAAAGCAGGAATCAGCAAGAGCTGGTAACTACTATGGTATAGCGGGTATGGCTATCGCACTCATCGCCACTATTTTTCGTCCAGATGCGCAGGGCTTAGCTTGGGTATTGCTGGCGATGGTAATTGGGGGTGGTATCGGTATTCATTATGCTAAAAAAGTAGAAATGACCGAAATGCCCGAACTTGTGGCTATTCTCCACAGTTTTGTGGGCATGGCTGCGGTATTAGTGGGCTATAACAGCTATATCGATGCGCCAATTGTACTCGATCACGCTGAACACGTGATTCATTTGGTTGAAGTGTTCATTGGGGTATTTATTGGTGCCGTCACCTTTACAGGATCTATCGTCGCCTTTGGTAAACTGCGTGGAATCATTTCGTCGTCGTCGCTCAATCTCCCTCATAAGCATAAGCTCAACCTCGCGGCCATTGTTGTCTCCACATTATTAATGATTTACTTTGTTAATAATGGTGGCAGCATGTTTGCATTGATTATTATGACTCTGATAGCGTTCGCGTTTGGCTACCATTTGGTGGCTTCGATTGGTGGTGCAGACATGCCCGTTGTGGTATCGATGCTTAACTCCTATTCAGGTTGGGCAGCGGCAGCGGCTGGCTTTATGTTAGCGAATGATTTGCTGATCGTAACCGGAGCACTGGTTGGTTCTTCAGGTGCCATTCTTTCTTACATTATGTGTAAAGCGATGAACCGCTCTTTTGTTAGTGTGATTGCCGGGGGCTTTGGTCAGGATGTGACTATCAGCGCAGACGTTGAATACGGTGAACACCGTGAAATAAACGCTGAAGAAGTAGCCGAAATGCTGAAAAACTCTAAGTCAGTGATCATCACTCCAGGGTATGGCATGGCAGTAGCTCAAGCACAGTATCCTGTTCACGAAATCACGGAGAAGTTACGTGCACAAGGCATTAAAGTTCGCTTTGGTATTCATCCAGTAGCGGGACGTTTGCCTGGCCATATGAACGTACTGCTTGCTGAAGCAAAAGTGCCTTATGACATTGTGTTAGAAATGGACGAAATAAACGATGATTTTACTGAAACGGATACGGTTTTGGTGATCGGTGCAAATGACACAGTAAACCCAGCAGCATTAGAAGATCCGAACAGTCCGATCGCCGGAATGCCAGTGTTGGAAGTATGGAAAGCGCAAAATGTCATTGTATTCAAGCGTTCAATGAATACTGGCTACGCAGGTGTACAAAACCCTCTTTTCTTTAAAGATAATACCTATATGCTTTTTGGTGATGCAAAAGAGAGTGTAGACGCCATCTCAAAAGCGTTATAGCATCTACAATTAGGATAATGAAGAAGCCAGCAAAATGCTGGCTTCTTCTGTTTTTGAGCAATCATTATTGACATGGATATAACACGTGCAATGTATTATTAGTTAATAATGTTATATAGTTTTTAATCTAAACCATTAATGAAAATAAAACTTGTTTAAAGCGATTAAGACCTACTTTTGGGCTATTTTAGTTCTAATACCTATTCAAACCTATGCCGATTCGTTGCCAGAACGCATCGACCTTTTTGCGTCGCTTTTTGATTATAGTACCGCTGATGTAAGTTATGATATCCGTACTTTGCAGGTTGATTATCCAACTCGCTTATTGACTCCCGAATCAATGTTACCGCAAACGGCTGAATACCCTTTAAAAGATCTACAGTTGTTATACAAATTATCTCAAAGCTGTACAGGTAAGTTGCCGCTGAGCCCACTCATAACAGAGCCATTAGTCTTCACGAGAGCTATCTGTAAAGGATCTCAATTACCGTCGAAATGGTTTGCGAGAAGCGCTTTGATTCACCCAGGAGGTGGAACATATGCGGCTCGTTATGTGAAAAAATACCCTGAGAAATTTGTAGAGTTGCAACAATATATGCACATACGAGAGCGCACCAAAGCAAGTGTGGATTCTTTGCTTGGCCGCATCCAAAACATGAATGAAGATACGATCTTAGCACTCATATCAGGTGCAACCATGTTTGTAGAGAACAGCGATCTTTGGCTGAGAAAAGGGGATATTTATTACGTTTTTAACGAAGACGTATGGTTAGACAACGCGAGTAAAGCAGGACTCAGCTATAGCATGGCCTCGGAAAATTCGACCTGTTTTATTCAAAGAGGCAACATTTGTTGGAATGTTGAAGATCATTCCAACGTGTTACGGATAAGTATGGTAATTCTTGTCCTAGCTAACATAATACTTGTATTAGGCTGGTCCCTTTATCGTTGGAATTCAAAACGACAGGAAATGAAAAGTCGTATGTTGGTGCTGCAGATTCTTACTCACGAGCTCAGAACACCCATTGCAAGTCTATCGCTAACCGTTGAAGGATTTCGGCGCGAATTTGAAAGGTTACCATCAACTGTTTACGATGAGTTTAGACGCCTATGCGAAGATTCCAGACGTTTACGGCAACTGGCCGAAGCCAGTAAGGATTATTTACAGTCAGAGAGCAGGCCGCTTGCAACAGACTGGGTACCTTCCGTTGAAGAATGGTTACAATACAAAGTGGAAGAAGAGTTTCGCGAAAGCATAGATCTTGTTATAAACAAAGATATTGCAGCTAAACTGAATGTTTATTGGCTTGGGACATGCATCGATAACTTAATTAGAAACGCAGTAAAATACGGTGTTGCTCCAGTTACGTTAGAGGTAACAACTAAACAAAATTCAATCACGATCAAAGTTACAGATCAAGGTCTGTTAAATCATCGAGATTGGAGAAATTTACGTAAACCTTTTGTCAGCAAAAGTGGCTTAGGTTTAGGTTTGACTATTGTAGAATCAATGGTAGGTCGGATGGGTGGTAAGATGACACTCGCAGGCCCGCCAACCACATTTATATTGGAGATCCCCTGTGAAACAGACATTGCTTCTCGTTGAAGATGATAAAAACCTTGCCGATGGCTTATTAGTAAGCCTTGAACAAGCAGGGTATGACTGTTTACATGCAGAAACTATTGCAGATGTTAAACAGCATTGGGACAGTGCAGACTTAGTCATCCTCGATCGCCAATTACCCGATGGCGATTCTGTTCAGCATTTGCCAGAATGGCGTAAAATAAAAGAGTTGCCAGTAATTCTTTTAACCGCACTTGTTACGGTCAAAGACAAAGTGGCCGGATTGGACGCGGGGGCAAATGATTACTTAACCAAGCCTTTTGCCGAGGCTGAATTATTTGCACGAATTCGAGCCCAGCTTCGTTCACCAGAATCAGAAGGGCAGGATGACACGAAAGTGGTTACACCCAATCTTGTTATTGATAAAGCCACAAGAGAAGTTTTTTTTAAAGAAGATTCAATTACCTTAACGCGTACTGAATTTGACTTACTCTTATTTTTAGCAAGCAATCTCGGGAGAGTGTTTACGCGTGACGAATTGCTTGATCATGTATGGGGTTATAACCACTTTCCAACGACAAGAACCGTAGATACCCACGTGTTGCAATTGCGCCAAAAACTTCCAGGCTTAGAGATTGAAACCTTGCGCGGTGTTGGATACAAGATGAAAGCGTGATGCAGAAATCTCGTTTACTATTGGTAGGCATAGCATTTGTGACTATTCCTACCAAAGCACAAAATATTGAGTGGTTTGATCAAATTACACCGCTTACTCAAGCGCATCAGAATCTTTTAAATAATAATTTAGAAGCAATGTTTAACTCACTTGTCGAAGTGTGGCAGCTTGAACATAACAAAAACATTCAGAGCCATCTCAATGAATTATTATTACAATCATTAACCGTTGATTGCGGTAAAAGTTTAGACAAAAAACCACTCCCTGAATGGCTTAAATCAATCACCATTAATAGGCAAGAGATCCAGAGCCCAGGAAGAGATGCATTTCATGTTGATATAGAAGTGGACGCTGAAAAACCACTTGCTGATATCAGGCTGGCGCAGTGGGTTGATAAAAGTTTATCAACCGATAGCTTATTAACGACCACTTCGAGTGACAGCGTCACTGGAAAGGCTCATTACTTAAAGCGTTATAATCTCAATAGTAAAATTACAATGGGTTTATACCGTCTTGATATAACAGCCAAAGATCAGCAATCTTGGAGCGCATGGATTGTGCTTGGTGAACCCAAAGCAAAGCAAATTGTACGTTGGGCTTCGAAAGATCAATGGCAAATTGAAAAAAAAGCGCTACTCAATCCATATTGCCCTTTACCTGAACTCAATGTATCGTTGTATGATTACATCGATGGAAAATACTCTGAAATATGGAGTCAACGCTACGAGTCTGAGTATCCTAATGAACTTGAAATCACTAATTTGGCTGCAGACCGTTATGTATTAGCGGTATCAATGACTCAACAGCGTTGGCAAGGGCCGCTTATCATTGAGCAATCTCAAGTAATCAGTAAAACCTACGATGTTTCAGTAGATGAATAATTAAAGATAATAGACAATGTGCCGTTATAGACATAAAGGAAACGACACGTTTATAACATTATGAAAAATTTCATTAAAATACTCCCACTTGCAGTCGTACTTACACCATCTTTCAGCTTCGCAGCCAATTATGCAATAGAGGCACGAGGGGATGCGATGGGTGGTGTAGGGGTTGTATCTGCGAACTTTCTCACTGCTCCATTTTATAACCCTGCACTTGTGGCTATTTATCGTCGTAACGATGACGTAGGTATGATCGTTCCCAGTTTCGGGATTTCTTATAATGATGAAGACCACATGGTCGATGATTTAGACAGCATTTCAAGCTTCATAGAAAAAAAAGATTACACAAATACTGAACAGCTGCAGAAAAGTTTAGATAATTTACAAAATGATAAACTAAAAGCCGAAATTGGCGGTGTTGTCGCCTTTGCCATTCCTAACCAATTTATAGCGGCTAATTTATTCGCCAAAGCCTATACCGAAACGTTTGTCACTCCTGATGTTTACAGCGGCGAAAACACTGCTTCATTAACTCCAGAGCTACAATCTGTTGAAAACGCCGAGCTCAGTGCAGTGAATGCTGTTTCAGTTGGAGTAACAGAAGTAGGTCTATCTCTAGCTAAGTACCAAACATTTTTAGGCCAACATATTGCCTTTGGTGTAACACCTAAACTTCAACGCATCTACACCTATGTATATTCAGCAAGCGTAACCGATTACGATATCAAAGATGCACGAGATAATGGCCAAGGTGAAACCATGTTCAACCTTGATGCCGGCGCATTGTGGTTTTATGGGCCTTTAAGAGTTGGATTTTCCGCAACCAATTTAGTCAAGAGAGACATTCAAACTCAATCTTACACTAAGAGTCTTAAGAGCCAATTCGGTAAAACACGAGACATCAATATTGGCTACGCATACCAAATGAGGCCACTTTATACAGTAGGCGTAGGTATTGTTGCAGACTATGCCACATTAAGCGTGGATTATGATCTTAATGAAGAAGAGCGCTACACTAATTTTAATGACAATACACAGATGATTCGAGTAGGTGGTGAAATCGATATCATGCGTCAGTTAAAATTAAGAGCAGGATATAAGAAGAACTTAGCATACGATAATGTTGATGGAACAATCACAGCAGGGGTAGGGATCTCACCTCTCAATCTTTTCCAACTGGACATTGGAGCAAGCTATACAAACGATAATGCGATGGGAGCTTACATAAATTTCCTTGCTAGTTATTAACTCGATCTTTATAGTCAGGCTCCTAATCAACCGGAGCCTTTTTAAATGTTTGATGATATTCCTACTTTATCTCACCAAGAACAGCAAGCAGCTGTTGAAAAAATTCAACAACTAATGGCTCAAGGTATCAGTACCGCAGAAGCCATAAAAATCGTTGCATCCCAAATTAGAGCAGAAAAATCTGCAGATAAAACGAATTAATTCTCAACCTAACTATTTCGATTGCATAAGAGCGTTCACTCATTAGTGGACGCTTTTTTGTATCGAGAAAACCTCCACCTAGGCTGGGGGTTCCGTAAAGCTTACGGCTATAAGCCAGTTATATAACCCCTTTCTATTTGATAAAAACGTCTTGTGGTCTGGCAACTGCAAGAGTTAATTAAGAATTGAAAGGGGGTCCCAATCGGGACGAAGAGAGCTTAGCGCATACGCGATGGAATTGTAAATATCATGTGGTTTTTGCACCTAAGTACCGAAGGCCTGTGTTCTACCAGACTTCGCCGGGATATCATCCAAATGCTCAGCAACGAGCAAGTGGGTAGCGTATATTCTCGAGTTTTGGTGCTTTCAGCGATGTTCTGTTTAACAGGTTTTGTAGCGAAACTTGGCCATTGGTCTAAAGTATTTAAGTATTTAAGTGAACTTAGCTGATCAGATCGTAGGTTGATAATTTAGTTCCATGATTTAAGAAACAAAGCCATTTTATGTAGGATTTTTCTGGGATTATGAGTCGTCTATTGTCTGCTTTTACTGATGATTATATTGTTAAGTGAATGAAATCTAGTCTAGGAATCTCGTAATGATAACCAATAACATAACTAATGCTCAACTCAGCGGCATTGAGCGAAACGCTCCTCAAGTGGGTCCCCAAAACGTCGAGACTTACCTTGCAACGATTGAGAAAGCCCAGAAAGACCTTGAAAAAATCGATCCTTCCATTGCATCAGTCGATGAGCAATCAGCAGATTCTGAAGTACTAGCTATGGTAGCGGCTCATCAAAAACAAGTTGTCCAGTCTATGGTGGGTAGTAATCCTGAGGATACTATTGCATTGACACTAGCCGCTGGTATCGAAGCATGCAGTGCTCGACTTGAAGCGATACAGCAGCAAGCTATGGGCTTAGGTGTATTTGTAGATTCCATGGAAGCGATGTGGGAAGACATATCAAAAACATCACCATTAACAGGGTATGCGTTAGAAGACGCTTTTCAACTAGTGCTTATGGATGTATTGATCCACATTGACGATTACAATTTAACAGCGGATGAAAAAGATGCCCTTCAACGTTTTATGGAGTGTGGTGGTTCAGGGATGCATGGTTCTCATGAAAACTATGATCAAAATGAATTTGTTGCTGACCTTCCTGGACTTTTTAACAAAATTCATGACCACGCACCCAAGGACAGTTTTGCTTATACAATTACTGATTCTATGAAAAATAATTCTGGTTGCCCCGGGGCTTTAGTAACGCAATTTCAGGATAATTGGGGTACTGCTAGTGAATGGTATTCTAACTGGACTAATGGCATAGGCGATGTCTCTCCAATTATGCGTATGGCATTACTCTCTATGTAGTGGCATAGTGAAT
>NZ_JAHGUP010000014.1 GCF_001989995.2 Vibrio anguillarum | reverse complement strand
TCCCCATGAGCATAGGCAAACTATGTGATTGGGGTGAACGAACGTAGCCAACACCGCTGCGGCTTCAAAAGTAGGAAGGGTATATATGCTCTTGTATCAAGGTAAGAGTGTTGCATCAGGTTAATCTGCGCATTAAGCTTCTGGTCCATTACACCGAGATTTAAAGGAATGTCATGCAGCACTCTCACTATTACCCTATAGGTACTCCCGGACAAAAATGGACGCAAACCGAACGCGAAGCGTGGCTCGCGCAAACGACGATTAAACGAGAATATCAGCAAGAAGTCGTGCCGAAGATTAACGCTTTGGCAACGGATTTTGAGGTAGAGCAATACGGTGCACTATCAATAGACAAAGATCGCTACCCATTATTTGCCTTAAAAAGTCGCTCATGGAACCCTGACAAACCAACGGTGTTGATCACAGGTGGCGTACACGGTTACGAAACCAGCGGAGTGCACGGCGCGTTGCAGTTTTTAGCGACTCAAGCACAGCACTATCAATCTCATTTCAACATTGCCGTTGCCCCGTGCGTAAGCCCTTGGGGCTATGAAACGATCAATCGTTGGAACCCATCAGCGCTTGACCCTAATCGCTCATTTTACACCAATAGCCCAGCCGAAGAGTCGGCAAGCTTAATGCGCTGGGTCGCAAGCTTAGGTGACGTGTTGGTGCATATTGATTTACATGAAACTACAGACAGTGATGAAAGCGAGTTTCGCCCTGCACTAGCAGCGCGCGATGGCATTGGATATGAAGCCGATACAATTCCCGATGGGTTTTATACTGTCGGCGATACGGAAAATCCGCAGCCAGAATTCCAAGCAGCCATTATTGAATCGGTACGCAAAGTCACGCACATTGCACCAGCCGATAGTAAAGGCGAGATCATCGGCTCTCCGATCACTCAAGAGGGAGTAATTAATTACTCAATGAAAGCATTAGGGTTATGCGGTGGCATCACAAATTGCTACTTCGGCACCACCACCGAAGTGTACCCAGATAGCCCAAAAGTCACAGCGCAAGAGTGTAATGACGCACAAGTCGCCGCCATTGTTGGTGCTTTGGACTACGTGTGCCGCTAAAACGATAAAGTACCCAACCACCTATGTCATGGATTCATGAGTAATAGACGTTGTAAAAAATTACCAAATTAAGTCTAAGGCACTTCTTTATAGTTTGATCAGGATGAAGTGCCTACATACGCTTAAGCAATATTATAACAAGCGATTTTTATACTGTTCCGGCGTTTGGCCGGAGTATTTTTTAAACATGGTAATAAAAGGGCTGGCTTGGTTGTAGCCAAGAGTTAATGCTACCTCTTTCACTGAATGCCCTGTACGCAGTAAATCCATGGAATAGAGATAGCGTACTCTTAATCGCCATTCGGTAAAACTCATCCCTAGTTCCGTTTGGCAATGACGCGCTAATGTTCGCTCTGTGGTATGTACTTTTTCAGCCCATAAAGCCAATGTCGTATCATCGGTCGGGTTTTCTTCTACCGCCGCTAGAATCGGGGCTAAATATTTGTGATTAGTGGAGGGCAAAAAATGATGCTGCGTTTCTTGCGTTGCCAATTGATCGAGCAATACTTGAACTAAACGTTTATCTTGCGCGTTTTGAGCCACACTGATTTCACGCGATCGAAAATCCTCAATGATGGCAGAAACGATGGGCGTCACTTTTATCAAACTGGTGTGCTTGGGAAAACCATGGGTGAGAGCCCGATCAATATTGAGCGAACAATATTCAATTGGCTTACGATTATAGCTGCAGTGTTTCACCCCCGCAGGAACCCAAATAGCTAGATGAGGCGGTGCGAGAAATCGCGTTTCTTGCGCTTCCATTTCCAAAATCCCGCCGGAAATTAGCTGCACTTGTCCCCATGGATGGCTATGAGTTCGCGTTTCTGTGTTTGACAAAAACGCATCGAAATTCATAAAGACATCCGATGGCGCACTGTCAATCGATAGTGAAGGGTGAAGATTTCTGGGCGCTTTTTTCAAACTTGTCTTCCTATCGCTCGCAATGTCGTTTTGGAGATATATATAATTATAGAGACCTGCCACACTATACTCCAAAGCACAATTTGCGACGAGGCTCACATGGTATATCTTCTTCCACTATTCACGGTTCTAATTTGGGGTGGTAACTCTATCATCAACAAGCTCGCCGCAGAAACCATTGAACCAAGTGCGATGAGTTTTTATCGCTGGTTTGTCGCGATGCTGTTGCTTACCCCCTTTTGCTTACCCACCGTGATCCGCCAATGGGTAATCATCAAGCCCCATTTAACTAAACTGGCTTTTTTAGCCATGTTAGGCATGGTACTGAATCAGTCTCTTGGCTATTACGCAGGGCTAACGACTACTGCATCAAATATGTCGTTGATCACTTCGCTGGTACCACTGCTCAGTGTGTTCATCAGCGTTCCTCTGCTCCATAAGCGCATTTCAGCTTTGAGTGTTGTCGGAGGAGTCCTCTCTCTCGCTGGGCTTGCTTTTATGCTAGGTCAAGGCGATATAAGCTTCTTCTTGCATCAAGATATTACGCATGGTGATGCGTTAATGGTGGTGGCTGCAACCGTTTACGCACTTTATTGTGTGTTACTTAAACGGTGGAAAATGCCGCTAAGCAATTGGACGCTTATTTATATGCAAGGGTTGTTTGCTGTCTTAATGCTGACACCATTATGGTTGACCAGTGAACATCTCCTACCCACGGAAGGCTCACTGCCCCTAATCGCTTACGCTTCCGTCGCTGCATCCTTGTTGGCTCCGTGGATGTGGGTAAAAGCGATCGATTTAATTGGTGCAGACTCTAGTGCGATGTTTATGAATCTGTTACCTGTGGTAGCAGTTTCGCTTGCCACAACCCTGTTAGGTGAAACAGTGCAAAACTACCATCTTTTAGGTGGAACGATGGTAATTTCCGGGGTTATTTTATCCCAAATAAAACTGACAAAAAGCCGTACAACAGCTATCGAGGGCGCAATACAACCATAAAATTGAGCATCTAGCATCGATTCGAGCTATGTTTATGGAAGAAGAATAAAAATAAACAAAAATGAAATGTATTGAGGGATCCTTTACGTCAGATCCGTTAGGCAACCTAGCAAATTTGGTGGCCAGATAATGATTCTTGATAACATCGAAGATGTGTATAGCAATAATTTGTTTGCCTTGCATGAGCTTGTTTTAAACGAGCTCGGTTCATACGTATTCGTAAAAAACCGCCAAGGTGAGTATCTGTATGCAAATCAGCTAACACTTAAACTGTTTGGCACAACTTTGGAAGAACTCAGAGGCAAAACTGATCATGATTTTTTTCAAGATGACCTACTCGCCGATATTTTACACAGCGATCAAATGGTATTTGATACCAAACAGCCTTTCATCAGTGAAGAACGTGCACAAGCAAAATTTGATACCAAAGTACGCGTCTACCGCGCCATAAAGAAACCTATTCTAAGTACACAAACCGGTGAAGTGATTGGCCTTATCGGTGTTTCTACTGAGATTACCGATATTGTCGAACTGCGAGAGCAACTACACACTCTGGCCAATACCGATGACTTAACGCAGCTCTACAATCGCCGCAAGCTGTGGCGGGAAGCGTGCAATGAATTTACGTTGGCTCAGCGTGATCATTATCCGATAAGTTGTATTGCCATTGATATCGACAACTTCAAGTTAGTAAACGACACCTATGGCCACCAGCGAGGAGATGACGTGATTTGGCAGTTAGCAGAGATGGCGAGAAAGCACACACGCCATGGCGACGCCTGCGGTAGAATTGGTGGTGAAGAGTTTCTGATTGTTCTGCATAAGGCCAATGCGCATGAGGCCTTTCAAGTGGCAGATCGTTTACGTAAAGAATTTTATGCATACGCATTTTTTGACAACGGCGCACACTTTAGTATCAGTTGCGGTATCTCTGAAATTGCGGGCAACGATGCCGATTTTTTCGAAATTTATCGCCGCTCAGACAAAGCACTTTATAAAGCCAAGCTCGCTGGACGGAATCAATGTGCCACATTCCAAGAAACATAACTATGTTCCATAAAGAGCCTATAATGTTCGTTTAATGTGAATTATCACTTAAAACGAGCAAATACTCGCGTATCCCATTCACTAATGATTGAATTTGGTCGATTAAACCGTACACTCACAAAGTCGTAGTGCCTTACGCACAGTAAGCATTCAAGGTATTGACCTATTTAAGCTTCAATGAATAAGGATATTTAAGGTGAAAGCAGTTAAACGCCATCAAGAAATTATCGAATTAGTTCAAACACACGGATTTGTGAGTACCGATGATTTAGTCGAGCGATTCAATGTCAGCCCACAAACCATCCGCCGAGATCTCAACGAACTTGCAGATGCCAATAAGTTACGACGCAATCACGGCGGTGCTACCATCGCGTCTAGTTCTGAAAACTCCTCTTACCACACTCGCCAAGTAACTTATCAGCAAGAAAAAGAGAAAGTGGCTGCCGAGCTAGTCAAACACATTCCCGATGGCGCAACGCTCTTTATCGACATAGGCACGACACCTGAAGCTATCGCTCGGGCATTAATGCTCAATCACGAAAATCTGCGCATTGTCACCAACAACATTAACGTGGCGACGATTTTAATGGCCAAACCGGATTTCAATGTCATCTTAGCGGGCGGTGAAGTGCGCAATAAAGACGGTGGCGTGACGGGTGAAGCCACTTTGGATTTCATTTCACAATTTCGTCTCGATTTCGGTATTTTAGGGATTAGCGGCATTGACTATGATGGCTCACTTTTAGATTTCGATTATCACGAAGTGAGAGTCAAACGGGCGATCATCGAAAATAGTCGCTGTGTTTATCTCGGTGTCGACCACAGCAAATTCGGACGTAATGCCATGGTTAAGCTAGGCACAATTGCCGACGTAGATTTGATCATTACCAATGCTCAACCACCAGAAGAAATTGATGCATTCGCTCGTGAAAATGAAGTAACCATTCAGGTGGTATAGATAGATTGAGGCCAAAACCGATATTTGAACTAGATTTTCCCGCCAAATAGATAAACTATTTCATTATTTGCTCGTACTGTTACGGTTTTTTTTGATATAAGTGCCAATATAGTACGACGCAATTTAGAACTTTCGGCTTATGTACAAAATTCTGAGACTGATCCAAGAGAACCAACAAATCACTAGCCACGATGATTTGGAAAATGTACTCAATGGGCTCAATAACTTAATTGATCATGAATTTTTCCTCTTTGGCCTCTCTTTTCAACCCACGTTAAAAACCAGTGAAACGCTTGTCACGGACAATTACCCCAATAGCTGGCGACAGCAATATGATGAATCAGGCTTCATGCATATCGATCCAATTGTCAAATACAGTATTACCAATTTTTTGCCCATTCGCTGGGATGACGCTAAACGAGTCAATGATGATGGACGAGTCATTTTCGAAGAGGCGCGTTGCAATGGACTCAAAGCGGGATTTAGCATTCCAATCCATGGGCTTAGGGGGGAATTTGGCATGATAAGTTTTGCAACCTCAGATACCAAGTCTTACGATTTGAATCAACAAAGTATCCATACCTCACAGCTCATTGTACCGTTACTGGCTCATAATATTGGCAACATCACCCGTTACCATAAAGACGCAAAACCGAGAGCGGTGCTCACCGCACGTGAAGTACAATGCTTAGCTTGGGCGGCCGAAGGCAAAAGCGCATGGGAAATTGCCACGATTATTAATACGTCAGAACGTACCGTGAAGTTCCATTTCAGTAATGCTTGTAAAAAGCTTGGCGCGACGAATCGCTACCAAGCGATCACTAAAGCTATTTTAGGTGGCTATATCAATCCCTATTTATAAGGCTTATGCATTGACACTTGCACGATATGCTTCATTCATTGGAATATGCAAAGCGACAGAACGTGTACTTCCCAAAAGATGCACTTTTTTATCACCGAGTCTTTCGCATGGGATCCCCATCCGCTTAATCAATTTTTCCACACTGGCCGATGTGACCGTTACATAGGCATTGATGTGATATTGCTGGGCGTGATGATACAGCGACTGAAACATCTGCAGCGTAACATTACTCACGCCGCCCAATTGCGCCGAATGATCTTTATCGACCGCAAAACGACTCAGCTCATAAATCTCCTTTGCTTTGGGTGCTTGCTGCACACCGAGTAATTCTGAAAAAGTATCTTTAAGCATATAACGCGACGTCGTTGGCAAAATTCGCCAACACCCCACTAAATGACCCTGTTCCTCTTTGGCATACAAATAGTGTGCTTCTGGAACGTCGTACTCATCAGTCTCCATTTCTCGATTTGTTTTTAGTTCCCACTGCAAGCGTTGCGAAAAAACTTTATAGCGTAACTTCAGCAATGACACATAATCAGCTTGAGGGACACTTTGAAAGGTATGTGAATAAATTGAAATAGTCATGTGACTTCTCCTTAGGTTATTGGAGAAATCACGCTAAACAATCTCATCAGAGATAGAACCTGTTCGATCGAACAGTTACGTCGAAATACTGTTTAAACTATTATTAACGCAACTGAATAACTAACGCTCAGTTGGCTCAATAAGGTACAACATAAAGTAAATAACTCGTACCGCTCGGCTTTAAAAATCCTCTTAGGCAACTAAGAGGAT
Source organism: Vibrio anguillarum (assembly GCF_001989995.2). Classification (GTDB taxonomy): domain Bacteria; phylum Pseudomonadota; class Gammaproteobacteria; order Enterobacterales; family Vibrionaceae; genus Vibrio; species Vibrio anguillarum. The sequence goes on along the minus strand of NZ_JAHGUP010000014.1, from coordinate 48,097 downwards.
TTTTTATATCTGCTGCATTCAAAATAATATTGCAGTTTGGTTAACGCTTTGTTATTTATGATTCCGTTAATAAAAAACAAGGATTCCCCAATGAGTAGTGGCCAACGTGCAATAACTTTGCGTTTTTTAGCAGAGCCCGGTGATGTGAATTTTGGTGGTAAAGTCCACGGTGGTGCTGTCATGAAATGGATAGATCTAGCGGCCTATGCGTGCTCTGCAGGCTGGAGCGGTAAATATTGCATCACCGCTTATGCTGGAGGGATCCGCTTTGTCGCTCCTATCCACGTAGGGAACCTCGTTGAAGTCAGCGCAAAAGTCATTTATACGGGAACGAGCTCAATGCATATTGCCATTGATGTGCAAGCGAGCGATCCAAAAGAGTTGAAAAACCAGCTGACTACCCATTGTATTGTCATCATGGTGGCTGTCGATGGGCAAGGTAAGCCCACCCCTATACCTGAATGGGTGCCGCAAACAGCAGAAGATATTGCTCTACGCCAATCAGCGATACGCTTAATGAACATGCGTAAAGAGATAGGGGAAGAGATGGAAGCTCACGTTAAGTACTTAAAATAACCACCCATGATGCGCTCAGTTGTCATTTTTTCTTCATCTTTATTTGCTTAAATCGAGTCCTCTGACATTTTGCATCGATGATAGGAAAAAACTTTGACTCTCAGAGAGATTACCTTGAGCGAATCAACGTTAGTCGACCCAAAATCAATTGAGTATCACTGGGTCCGAACGCTTTACGTTGAAGGTTACCAACCCCAAGAAATTAACCACTATATCCGTGCCTGCTTTGGCGGAGATGACACCTTCGCCGATTTGTTTCGCCGCGTTGCGCTGCAGCAAGAGAGCTTGTATGTCCTTTTGCAATACTTAGGCTGCGCCCCTTCTAGCCGTGAGTTCTAATTTTTTAGCTTTCCTTTACGACGTTACACAAAGATTTCAGATGTGAGTCGCATCCAAACACCATTTCACTTTTGAGACATTCAATTCATCATATACTGCATGCGCGTTACCAATAGCACCCTTTAATACAGATATAAAAAAACCCAAGCAATGCTCGGGTCTTGGTTACAAAAACTGTTAGTTTGTTGGATAGTAAGGAATAAAGCTAACAGCCAGCTATGCGTAACGCCAGATTTGCATATTACTTAACTGATCGGCGGCCAAACCAAATACGTTAAGCTAATACAATATGGGCGACCTCACGGTCGCCCTATCGTTATTATCCTTTCACACCACCGGCCGTAAGTCCTCCGACTAACCAGCGCTGTGCAAGCAAAAATACGACAGTGATAGGTAAAGCAGACAACACTGCTGCTGCTGCAAAATCTCCCCACAAATAGTTCTGAGGATAAAGATACTGCTGCATACCCACCGCTAATGTGTATGAGTTTACATCAGAAAGTAGCAAAGATGCCACTGGTACTTCACCAACCACCCCAATAAACGAGAGAATAAACACAACCGCAAGAATCGGCACAGAGAGTGGTAGCAGCACCAGTCTAAAGGCTTGCCATGGTGTAGCTCCATCTAAAGCAGCCGCTTCTTCTAATGAGTTATCTATCGTTTCAAAATAGCCTTTGATCGTCCATACGTGCAGTGCGATACCACCTAGGTAGGAGAAAATTAAACCACCATGCGTATTTAAGCCAAGAAATGGGATGTATTGACCTAATTTGTCAAACAGTGCATACATCGCAACCAGTGCCAGTACCGCTGGGAACATTTGAAAAATCATCATCGCTTTTAGAATGGTGTCTTTACCTTTAAAACGCATGCGCGCAAAGGCATAAGCAGACGTTGTCGATAGAGCCACAATGAGCACTGAAGTAATGCCTGCTACTTTCACTGAATTCCATAACCAAGTCAGAACCGGAAATGGCGGCGGTGTAACAGAGCCATCAGCATTAGTGACAGCAAAACCTAATGCCAATTTCCAGTGTTCTAAAGATGGGTTATCTGGGATCAAGCTGCCCGTGGCAAAGTTCCCTTCACGAAATGAAATCGCAATGACCATCAATAGTGGAAAAATGATCAGCGATAAAAATGCCCACAGAGCAACATGAGTCGCCCATAAGCGATATTTGAGAGATTGACCTTGTACCATCGCCATAACGATTACTCCTTAATTCTGTGACAGCTTCGTAAAACGTAAATTGAGTAGTGCTAACCCACCAACCAGTAAGAAGATCAAGGTTGCGATGGCACTAGCCAAACCGAAGTCTTGACCACCAGCTCCTTCAAACGCAATACGATAGGTATAGCTTACGAGTAAATCGGTGTAACCGGCTGGCTCTGAAGTACCAATCATATTCGGGCCACCTTGTGTCAGAAGTTGAATCATCACAAAGTTGTTAAAGTTAAACGCAAAGCTTGCAATAAGTAACGGAGTCATTGGTTTGATCATGAGCGGCAATGTAATACGGGTGAAGTTGTGTAAAAAACCTGCGCCATCAATCGCCGATGCTTCATATAAATCCTCTGGAATCGCTTTCAAAAGACCCATACACAAAATCATCATGTAAGGAAAACCAAGCCAAGTATTGACGATCAGCACCATACTTTTAGCGAGAAAGGGGTCTGAGAACCAGCTAGGACTAATGCCAAAAATACTGTTGAGCACCATATTGATCTCACCAAAGCTTTGGTTGAACAAGCCTTTGAAGATCAGAATAGAAATAAAGGCAGGAACAGCATAAGGCAGGATTAACAGTACTCGGTAAACGGCGCGACCTTTAAGCTCTTCCCATTGCACGACACTGGCTAGCACCAAACCAATCATGAGAGTAAAAATCACGGTTAAAGTCGAGAAAACGACCGTCCAGATAAAGATATTGATGAAAGGCTCTTTAATACCGTCATCTTTCCATACACGCTCAAAGTTATGTGTCCCAATTTTCACCACAAAACCAGGCGATACTGTCGCACCGATAAATTGACCACTTTCGTCAACTGGTTGATAAAAGCCAACATCCATATTCGGCCGTAGTATTTCGCCTGTTTGATTATTGACCAGCGTTTCGCCATCATCTTGCATGGTGTAAAGCGGCGATACGGCGGCAAACTTGCGCAAGCCACTCATGCGTACATCTTCACCACTAGGGAAATGCAGATCAATTGAGCTCAACGTAGCACGGTGATTAATAATGGTTTTAATCGGCTCTTTGGTGCCCTCAATACCCTCAATAGGTTGAAGGTCCATATCGGTCACCGATAAGCCATTTAAGGAAAACACGTCGGTAGCGAGCGTCTGCTCTCCATCTTCGATTGCAATTCGATAACCACTTTCCGTTTTGTATAGAGTGAAAGGATAGCTTTCCCCGCCCTGATAAGTTCGATCCAACAGCACGGTTTGTGCACGTTCTAAAGAGAGTTGGTTTTTAGCACTGTAGTTAGTAAAAGCCAGACCAACGGTGTAGGCCAAAGGAAAGAGGATGAATAAGATCATTCCCGCGATACCCGGATAAATATAGCGGTGTGCGTAAGTATGTTTACTGCCGAAAATATAAAGGGCCAGAGCGGTAAGAATGAGAGTAAGCAGCGCAAAGGCGAGCTCACCGCGAGAATACATAAGAATAGTGGCGTAACCGTTAACGATACCAACCGTACCTAATAATGCCCATTTAATGAGCACATTTTTACTGGAAGGAAGTGCCGTTTCGGGTGCTGACAAAGCATCTGTACCTTGAACTGACTGCATAGAAGAACCTGCTAGCGATATAAACGTAAAATGAAGGAGAGGTTACCCTCTCCTTAAGGGCTTGACCAAAACCGAATTATTTAGTCATTTGTTTTTCTGCATCAGCCAGTGCGGCATCGACAGTTTGGCGGCCATCTACAATATTGATAATTGCACTTTTCGCACTGCCCCAAAATGCATTCATCTGAGGGATGTTCGGCATAATTTCGCCATTCATTGCGTTATCCATTGTCGCGGCGATGCGTGTATCTGCATCAAGCTCACGTTGGAAAGAGTTAAGAGCCACCGCGCCAAGAGGTTTATCATTATTGACCATGCGCAGACCATCATTGGTGAGTAAGTAGTTTTCGATAAACTCAATCGCGAGATCTTTATTTGGAGAAGCGGTGCTGATACCAGCCGTCAATACGCCCACGAACGGCTTGGAAGATTGCCCGTTAAATTTCGGTAATGTCGTCACACCGTAGTTAATGCCTGATTTTTCAATGTTGCCCCAAGCCCACGGACCGTTGATCGTCATTGCCGTTTTACCTTGGTTAAACGCAGCTTCAGAAACAGAGTAGTCCATATCCGGAGAGATCACGCCTTTGTCCACTAAGCCTTTCACGAAGTTCATCGCGTCTTTTACGCCTTTATTCGCGATACCCGCATCTTTCACATCATAACCATCAATCGTGTATTTGAATGCGTAGCCGCCATCAGCAGCCATAAGAGGCCATGTGAAATACGGTTCTTTCAAGTTCCACATGATGGCCGTTTTGCCCTCTTTCTTAAGTTTGGCGTTCAACGCTTCCACTTCTTCCCAGCTTTTCGGTGGGTTTGGCACAAGATCTTTGTTATAGATGAGAGACAAGGATTCTACCGCGACTGGGTAGCCGATGATTTTACCGTTGTATTTCACCGCATCCCAGGCAAAATCCACGATACCCTCTTGAATCGCTTTTGAAGGTTTAATTTCAGCCAGCAAGCCAGCTTCTGCATAACCACCAAAACGGTCATGAGCCCAGAACACAATATCAGGTCCATCACCCGTTGCTGCGGTTTGTGGGAATTTATCTTGAAGTGCGTCAGGGTGAGCCACGGTCACTTTGATACCCGTGTCCGCCTCAAATTTCTTACCCACTTCAGCCAAACCGTTATAGCCTTTATCACCATTAATCCAAATGGTGAGTTGTCCTTCTTCAATAGCAGCATGTGCACCAAACGAACCAAGAGCAACTAGAGTACTTAGCGCGACTGTGCTTAGGGCGTTTTTCATGTTCATATCCTTTTTATTTTTGTGTTGTAGGGCTCACCAACAGGTTTCGCCGTATTTCGTCATATATAATCAGAGAAAACCTAACTTGACTCATCCTCCTACGCCCTACGCCCTCGATATTATGGACTATTTTCGTGATCATCATCGCTCAAGGTTAGAGAGCTCAATCACAAAAAAATACCTTTTTGTGACATGCTTCCACTTAACAGCCATTAATTATTTGAACTGGATCTAACTCAGCCCTTAAACCCCTCCTCCATCGCATCCATCGCTACTCCCCCCTATAAAAAACTCAATTAGGAGGATGTATCAAACACACACATCACACAAAATACAGTCATCCCAGAGTGGATAGTAAGAGCCTTTTCCAGTAACTCGTCGTTTACTGGCTTACATCGCTAGATTGGTTTGCTGTCATAAATGAGCGTTCGTGGTAATTGATTTTATAACGGGGGAGACGCTCAATGTGCAGGGGAAGTGAACTAAATCATTGGCATGGATGGGTGATGCTTTCTTCAAACTCCCTTAATTTGAAGACATCACCCTTTTTCTTACATTATTAACCACCTTACCCAATTCCTGCTGTCATTGCCTGCAAGAAAACTCATATAATGATGGGCAGTGATTTATAAAAAATATTGATCGAGGACGAGCTCTATGGCGAGTGTCACGTTAAAAAATGTATGTAAAGCATACGGTGATGTATTAATTTCTAAAAATGTCGACTTAGAAATTCAAGAAGGCGAATTTGTCGTCTTTGTCGGTCCATCAGGTTGTGGGAAATCCACCCTACTGCGTTGCATCGCAGGCCTAGAAGATATCACCTCGGGTGACTTGTTTATTGGCGATAAGCGAATGAATGATGTTGAACCTTCTAAACGTGGCGTCGGCATGGTATTTCAATCCTATGCGCTCTACCCGCACCTTAATCTTTTCGACAACATGTCTTTTGGCCTAAAGTTGGCCAAAGCCGATAAAAAGGAGATCGAGCAACGTGTTGAGCACGCCGCCGATATTCTCCAGCTCAGCCATTTGCTTGAACGTCAACCTAAGTCTCTTTCAGGTGGCCAACGTCAGCGTGTCGCGATTGGGCGTACTTTAGTCTCACAACCGAATGTATTTTTGCTTGATGAGCCGCTGTCTAACCTAGATGCAGCGCTGCGCGTACAGATGCGTTCAGAGATAACCAAACTGCAACGCAAATTGGGCTGCACTATGATTTACGTTACCCATGACCAAGTCGAAGCAATGACAATGGCTGACAAAATCGTGGTCTTGGATGCTGGTTTCGTATCACAAGTAGGCAAACCACTTGAGTTGTATCATTACCCAGAAAATCGTTTCGTCGCAGGCTTCATCGGTTCTCCTAAAATGAACTTCATGAGCGTATTCATCGAAGATGTCGAAGCCGAACGTGTGAAAGTTCAACTCTCTAATGGAACCTCATTTTGGATTTTGGTCGATGGCACCACGATCACTCGCGGCGAGCGTATGTCATTAGGTGTGCGTCCAGAGCACTTGCTGAGCGCTGAAGATGGTGACGCGAAAATTGAAGGCAAAGTGATGATGGTTGAGAAACTCGGCAATGAAACACAAGTCTACATGAACTTGAAAGGCTCTGATTCTGATGTAATTTACCGCCAGCCTGATACTTTGGGTGTTGAAACAGGTGATACATTGACAATTGGTATTCCAGGGCATCGCTGCCATCTCTTCCACAGCGATGGACGTGCATGCCGCCGCCTTTACAAAGAAAAAGGCATCGAAGCCGAATAAAAAGAAATTCAGTTAAGAAAATAAGACAGCCCCTATCAAAGGGGCTGTCTTATTTAAAAATAAATAAAATTTAATTAAACTCTTCAATACCAATATTATCTTTTGCCCATAATAATGCCTGAAGTCTATTTTTAGCATTTATCTTTTTAAATACATTATGTAAATGTGTTTTTACTGTATTTTCACTTACAAACAACTCATCTGCAATTTGCATATTAGATGCACCACAGCCAAGTAGCTTAATTATTTGCTGCTCTCTTTTCGTTAATTTAGCATAAGCTTGAGAGGTAATAGATGAATTACCTGCACGATAATGCTGTATATATTCCTGAGCCAATTTTCGATTAAACCACATTTCATCATCAAGCACTTTTTCCATGCCCTTAACTAAAGATTCAAGCTGATCATTGGTATAAAATACACCCACAAGATTCTGCCATTTAAAGAGCATTTTAGGTTCAATATCTAGCGGGCAATTAATAAGCACTTCTTTTGCATCAGGGCAGGATAAGCGTTTAAATGCTGAGTAATCAGCAAAATTATTTTCATCAACGCGAGAATAGTCGATGATAACCAATTGAATTTTATAGGATGATAGACTGTTATCATTCATCCACGTATCGCAAAGCGGAGAGATATCAATACTAATCGGCAACTTTGACTCTAGCGAATCTTTAAGTAAGCGAGACTGCATACAAACATCAGAAAGCAATCGAACGTTAATTTTTTTTTCTTCACTCATTTTAAACTCCTAGATCATACCGCTCACTTGATAAAACTAACGTTAAGCGATTATAAGTCAATATCTCAAAATAACCCGCTCTCATTTTAATAAAAAACCTCATGAATAAATCCATTTAATTCATGAAGTTATTGTGCATTCTTATTTATGAGAACAAATGACTGTTTTATTTATATACCTTACTACTTGAAGTAGTTTGGGTGTAGTAGGCCATTCTATAAAATGGTAATGGAATAAAAAGATAAAGAATCGAGTGTCATTCCTAACGAATGAAAAGCACCACGCACTTCTGGTTTTGAGAAAAAGCGTGCCACTCACTGCTCATTGGTTATTACTTTAAAAATCAACGTCGATGAGAAAATCACCCTATTGAGGCTAGGTCCGATATAGAACTTTTACAACATGCCAACCAAACTTGGTTTTCACCAAATGGGGTGTCAGTACCTCTCCAGTGAAACAGATTTTATCAAATTGAGGTACCATCTGCCCCTGACGAAACTCACCCAGATCACCCCCTTTTTTACCCGAAGGGCAGGTAGAATATTTTCTGGCTAATGTTTGAAATTTCGCTCCCTTTTTTAACTGAGCGATAATATCTTCAGCTTGTTCTTTATGCTTCACTAAAATGTGAAGAGCCGCTGCCGTTCTTGCCATCATTTTTCTCAATAAATTTGCTACTGCAAATAGTGTAACGGATGCTTTTCAAGAGTCCAACCCCAATGTAAGAGTGCAAAAGATCAATAAACATACGGTTATACTGTTTATTTGCATTTAACGCATTGCCGTCAGTAAGAGATCGTTTAGTATTAAGCATAAGAAACAACGTTGAGTAAGGTGTTATGGTTAAAACCCCCAGTAAGGCAAACCAATCCCAAGGCATGTTGATGTTCACATTGAACACTCAGAAACAGCTTTTTGCTATCGGGACTCTGAAAGTACGAGAGATTGTCCCTTACATGCCAATGACACAAATCCCATATTCTCATCACCATGTGATCGGAACCGTGACTATCCGTAACTTGACGGTACCTGTCATTGATATGGCTGCCGCCATTGGCTTTAGAGCAATTCAACCTAGCGAATATAAACAATGCTACTTAATCGTGACGGACTGCCTGCGAACCGTAGTTGCGTTTATGGTACGTAGCATTGAAAAAATCATCGAGTGTGACTGGCGAACAATCGAGTCTTCACCTGCAGTGGCGGGAAAAGATGTTTTTGTCACTGGCATAACCCGCTATCAAAAACAGATTGTGCAGTTACTTGACGTCGAATTATTACTTTCAAAAATTTATCCACAGTATGAATCAACTAAGATCCCGATGCTGACTGATATTGAACGTGAGCGATTAAAAGCACTGCGTATTTTACTGGTGGATGATTCATCTATTGCACGTAAACAATTGTCAGATGCCTTAGACAGTATCAACATCCCTTACCAAATCTGTAAAAATGGGCTTGATGCCATTGAGCTGATGCGTCAAGACGCTCAACATCAACGTGCGATCGATTTGCTGGTCAGTGATATTGAAATGCCGGGCCTCGATGGATATGAACTGGCCTTTGAGGTTCAAAATGATCCAATGCTGAGCCATGCTTATTGTATTCTTCACACCTCGCTTTCCAGTGAGATCTGTTTGGATAGAGCTCACCAAGTCGGAGCCCACGAAGCTTTGGAAAAATTTAACGCGACAGAATTGATAGAAGCGATGCTGCGTGGCGCAAAAAAACTGGAACAACGTAAGGATACCGCTTAATCAAGTTTTGCTTGCACAAACAGAGCCTGAAGCGCTTCTCTATCTGATTTTTTCAGTTTACTCACTACAAGCTGATAAGAGCGTTCACATAATTCCTCTAACATCATCTGGTCAACATCTCCGTTTAACTTAACGGAGATCCAGTGTCTTTTATTCATATGATAACCAGGACGAATAGCGGAAAAGGCACTGGTCAGAACTTCACCATCTTCGGGAGTGCACTTCAATGTCACAAACGGCTCTTCTCTCGACTGAGAAGTATAGGCAAACATTTTACCGCGAATTTTGAAAACCAACGCGTCAGGACCAAACGGATAGCTACTTTCTACCTGAGGTAAAATATCCAAAAATGATTCAATATCATACATCTCCATCTATTACTCCTTGATTCAGTAACCAACTTATTTTAATCATTCAGCGATTCAATATATAAAAAACCCCCTACTATGTCTGTCTGTTGTGTTTGATCTACATCAAGAATCGATTGTTCACCGTAAATAAAAATTCAACTTCAAACTTTAGTTGCATTTTTTTAGCGCATAACTTTGGGATATCCGCTAATCTTAGCGGTATGAATATCTGTGACTGTCTATTAATTTTACGATAATGACCAGCGACGACTTTAAGAGATCTACAGCCAATTTAAAAAAAGCAGTACCGTTGATGATGAAAAATCATGTGGCGGCGACACCTGCTAACTATGCACTTTGGTATACCTATGTTGACAACGCCATACCTCAACTCAATCGAGAACTCGATTCTGTATTGGAAAACTTTGGCCTTTGTCCTCCCGCGGCAAGCTCTCAACTCTATAACAGCTATGTCGCATCGCGCTCTGAAACCAGTTTAAGCACGCTACGCAACAACATTGAAGTGTTAGTCAATGAAGTCGCAAGTTCAATGTCAGATACCCTAACCGATACCAGCGAATTTGCCAGAGTGATTGATAAAAGTTTTAGTGAATTAGAACGAGTCGAAAACGATGATTTATCGATCGAAGAGGTGATGAAAGTGGTTCGCCAATTGGTCACTGAATCGCGAGATATTCGCCATTCAACTCAGTTTTTAAATGGTCAACTTAATAGTGCCAGTAAAGAAATTCATCGACTGAAAGAGCAGCTTGCCGAGGTGCAAAAAGAGGCTTTATTCGATGGATTGTCCGGTTTATATAACCGCCGTTCGTTCAATGATGATCTCTTTACCCTAATAAGCGCGCAGCAACCAATAAGCCTGATCTTATTAGATATCGATCACTTCAAATCTTTTAATGACAATTATGGCCACCTATTTGGTGACACCGTCATCAAAGGCATCGCTAAAAAGCTTCAGAGTAGCTGTCGAGATGGCATTACCGCCTACCGATTTGGCGGCGAAGAGTTCGTTTTAATTGTTCCAAATAAAACACTGCGCATTGCCAGACAGTTTGCAGAATCACTGCGCCGTTCGATAGAAAAAATGAGCGTGAAGGATCGCCGTTCAGGAAACCAAGTTGGTAATATTACCGCCTCTTTTGGTGTGACAGAATTACAACTAGGTGATACGTCCGAGTCTTTGATAGAAAGAACCGATAAACTGCTCTATGAAGCAAAACAATTAGGCCGCAACCGTGTTATGCCGCTTTAATCGCTTCAACCTCTTATGGGTAGCTGAAAAGCAATCACAATTTCCATAAACCTCAATTTATGGATAGAAAAGTAAAAGGGGCGCCACGCCCCATTTAATCCCAATACGCATCTATAACCTAAGCAAGGTTAAAACTGTAGTTTAAGTAATAGTCTTCACCATCTTTTGCGGTGTACTCCTTATCTTCACTACAAGCTTGAGGCTTACCCTTTTCATCACCTTTGACTAGGCTTACCCAGTGGCGCATTGCGGCGCTGGGCATTTCTTCCACCGATTGGGTAAATGTGGTACACGTTTCTAACTGAATATCATTAATCTCTATCAGTTCAACGCGCCCAGTCCCTTTAGTGCAGCCTAACATCACTTCAACATGGCTACCACTTCCATCACGGAACAAGATCGAACATGGTGACTCCTTTTCACCATTGAAGGCAACAAAATGTTTTGGATGCTTCAAACCACTATGACGCCCATCCTTGAAATAAGCCAACACATGGCGGTAATCGATCACATAACTGGTCACATCTTGATGAGAGCCCGTCGCCAAAGGGAACAATCTATCGAGTAGTTGCTTCGCTCTACTCTGCTTTTCATTTTGTTGATTAGCACTGATAGTCTCGACGGCGAAGACGGCTTCAGCGATAAAGGGTTTATCTAGTTTTTGGATTTCTGTTTTATCGAATGTCAGCATATTCATCGTCTTTTCCTTATAGGTAACTCAACATTTTGTGTTCTAGAGCAATTATTCCAAACTTGCGTTTAACCTTTGTGCAAATTTGTGACCTTGCTTACTTGGTAGATTAACCAATTTTTTACTACAATTTCACAACAAAAATTTTACAGTGTGAATTTTACAAAATGGCCTTATCAAAAAGCTTAGTTCGTCAGTCACATTTCTTAGGGACAAAAGTCAGAAACTTAAGAAAGCGCAATCACCTAACGATGGAAGACTTATCGGCACGCTGTATTCGTATCAACCCAGAATACGCCCCCTCCGTTTCATACCTTTCGATGATTGAGCGTGGAAAACGGGTGCCTAGTGTTGATATGTTGGAGGTCATTGCCCAAGTTTTCCAAAAAGATCCCGCTTGGTTTTTAGATGATGAACCAGGTCAAACGGATATTACTCCTGACAAGGGTAACAGAGGTGGGATCAGCGGTATGGCTCTTGAACCTAGCTTTTTATTCTCAAATGATATTTTACAAATCGCAATCCCAGAGATGCTTTCCCAAACCGGGATCACTGGCAAACAGTTTGCTCATCTATTGATCCGTGCTCACCAAGAGAGTTTACAAAACCACTTCCCAGATCTTGAGCGAGCAGCAGAAGAAGTGGGTTTAAAACGCTTAAACTTAGCTGTTGAAGATCTTATCGACATCGCCAAAAGCCTTGGTTTGGTTATCCGCTGGGTCACGAGAACCCCGCAAGATGTTGTTGATGAGCTTGGTGTTAGCGCCAAACAACTTATTACCTCTTTTTTTGAACCACCATGCACGATCTACCTCAATGAAATTCTACGTGAGTACCCAACTCGCCTAAAGTACGACCTCGCAGTGTATATTGGCCATAATATTCTGCACAGCAAAGAGGGACTAAAAAGTGTCTTAACGGTTGGCCACACAAACAGTTGGGAAGAAACGCCGGATGCCACCGCCACCTGTGAATTAAATTCCCAAGATATCCTTCAGGCATGGCGAGATTTTGAATCGAGTTTTTTTGCTGGCGCACTGCTGTGCCCCAAAGTGCCTTATCGGCAACTTCTTGATCGCAGCGGTTACGAAATCGATGTACATTTGAAAGCGGGGGTTTCTCCTTCCGTTGCGATGAGGCGCATGACGGTCGTGTCACCCTATCCGCATTGGCACTATTTCGATGCTTATGGTGAAGGCAAATTAAAAGCGGTTTATCGTGGCAATGGGATCCCTCTACCGTGGGGGAATATGCGTAAAGTGAATGACCCTTGCCAGCATTGGGCCGTGTTTAGACGTCTTTCAGAGCCGCAAAGTGGCAGCTCTGCGCAAATTTCGATTTTGAATGTAGGTGATGAGCCGAGAATATATTGCTGTGAATCCGTCAATATGATCGATCCAGCAGGCAATAATCGAGTGCTATGCGCAGGAATAGATTTGAATCCAGCCATCAATGCACAAGGTGGGGATGCTCACTCAATTGCTGAGGAGCTCAAAGCGTTATGCGTCAGCAACGGCGGAAGCTCTCTTATTCCAAGACATATTAAAAAAGATCTCACGACTATTGCTAAAATTCTTAATATTAATTGGATTGAACGCGGAATTGAAAATAATGCGCGCTTAATCTGCTCACGCGGTGCTGTCTGTCCAAGAAAACCAAGCTGCTATGAGAAATGTGCTGGCTAGTTGCAGAGCGTAAAAATAAAAAAAGCCAATCACAAAAAGTATGATTGGCTATTAATAAGTGTGAACAAAAATAAGGTTCACTAACAACGTCAGTTGGCTAGGTGACCCTCGGCTTAGAAGGGTCACTTACTATATAGCAGGATGCATGCCAACTTTAAAACTGCCAAAAAACACCTTATCTGTCTACTTTATGAGCGGTTTCATTACAACGTGTCGCATAATAAATTTGCATTTTGCAATTAAATTTCAAAATGCAAATCTGAATAAATAATTTAGTAGTACTGCTGCCTCTTTTCTTGATACATCCGCTCATCAGCCAGTTTCAACATCGCATCCACATTATCAAATTCTGGGCTAAATGCGGCTGCGCCTACACTGACATGTAGGTTAATTAAGTGCTGCTCATAAATGACTGGCGCATTACACAACGCACTTTTTATTTTGAGACTGATCCGCTCAATATCATCGTTGTCCGATACTCGAGACAGCAAAACCAGAAACTCATCACCGCCAATACGTGCAACTAAATCCGAAGAACGCAATACGCTTTTCACTCGCTCCGCACAAGCAATCAACACCTTGTCACCCGCCGCATGCCCATAGGTGTCATTGATCGATTTGAACTTATCAATATCAATGTTGAGGATGACAAAACCAGCCGATTGGTCCATTTTTATAGCCTGCTCAAAATATCGATCAAGCGTATACATGAAGTACCGACGGTTAGGAAGCTGAGTTAATTCATCATGAAGTGCTCTTTCATTAGCAATAGAGTACAAGCGATATATCGTAATAAACGCCGCAACCAACAAGATTAAGATCGGATAACCTAACAACCGTACAATGTGAACCTGATACCAAGGCACTTGACCTAAAACATCGCTTTTCTGCGCAACAGCAATTTCCCAGCCGCCATAGGGAAAATGAACACTTTGTTTTGCAAAAGCTTTCGTGAACACCTCTTGTTCACCAAAAAATACCTCGCCTTCCGAACCAGTACTGTCTACCCCACGTATCGCCAAATTAAAGCGGTGAGTAAAACGTTCAACGCCAGTGGAAAGTAATAGAGAATCTAAATCGATCACGACACTGCATACCCCCCAATATTGTTGGTTATCAGGAGGGTCAGTAAATATAGGAATCCGAGCAACAAGGCCTCGCCCACCTTGAACTAGGTTCACAGGGCCTGCAATGAAGATCTCTTGGATCTCCCTTGCTTTTAAGATCGTGGCCCACTGTTTGGGAACGGTACGGTAATCTAAGCCTATCGTTTTGTGATTTCCACTCAATGGATAGGTGTAACGAATCACATCATCAGGCGCAAGCCCAATCACGCGCAAATGTCTACCTTCATGTAAAATATTAGCCGCAATCTTTTCCCAATCTTCGAACTGAGAATGGGCGTTAATCGCAATTAAACTGGTTAACCCATTTGCTACATAGATGTCAGACAAAATGGCAGCTTCTAACTGAGCTCGAATAATCGAAAGCTCTTCCTTTGCTCTGGTTTGAAGATTATCTCGGATAAAACTTCGTTGATTGAAATTGATAATTTCGATCAACCCTCCACAAAAAATGATGAAGGCAACGAGAAGCAAATTGACAGACCACTGTTTGCCTGAGATATGTCTCATGCAACTCTCCCTCACTAGCCTGTAGCAATCACTACATGTGTATGGTTTTACTTGCTCTATTTAGAATAGTGCTTCTTACTTAAGATTAACGTAATTAATGAGGGAATACCCAAATTAATTACAAATTTATTGATATAACCAAATGAACTCGTAGCTTTTTGCTAACATAGTAAGATTTTAATTCATCCATTTGCATAGCGTAAAAAGCACAATCAGCTAAACGCATTATCCTAACGACGGCTCAAAGCGGTCATTTTACGCACACCTGACATATCACCAACAATAATAAATCCATGAAATGCTAATATTATTATGAATATTAGCTTAGAGGTGTGTTTTCATCATGTTATTAAAAAAGAGTGGCCTATTTCTGGGATTAGCTATTGCATTGTGGTTGCCTGCCTCTGGCTATGCAGAGCCGGCGCCAACAACGAATAACACTTTTTCTGAATCTGCGGAGCTTATTCGTCAAACCTATGAAGAGCAACTTTTCACATTGCCGGCATTCAAAGAGGGGCACTATGGGTTACGGATGTATCGCCAAACTCTAGACCCTAAATATTCAGCGGCGGTGTGGAGTGATCTTGCTCGCGTGGCGAGCCGACTTAATCAATTTTCCGCAGAAGTTTCAACTGCTGAACAGGTTTTTCTCTACTCTGAGCAACGTTTGGCTGGATACTTCGATGACGCAGATGAACGCAGCCAATTACGCTATATCGCCACTAAACATATGCCAGAATACCTCTACTTAGGCGTCGACCTATTAGGCTCTATGGCCCGTGCCAACGAATATGGTTTGAAACATAAAGAAGATCAGCTTTTGCGCCAAGTGATCCGCCGTTATGATTTTACTAAGTACGCCACTGATGAAGAAATGATTAAAGCGTGGGCCGCACAACTTGCTAACCAAGTCTATTGGTTACGCCAGTTAGGTGAACAAGATGTCGTACAACCATTCATTGATAGCTTTAGGAAAACATACCCAGATTCTGCTGATAAAGCACTCTCCGCGCAACAATATGGCAATAAACTGTATGGCATGACACACATTATTTTTGCCGATTCGGAATACTATCAAAATCCCATTAAAGAGCAGCAGCATCAATGGATCTTCGACTACTTTCGCAATAATATCTATACCATTTTGCTAAGAGCGAAGGAAGATGTGGTTGCTGAAGTTGGGATCACTTTTCTACTCGCAGGTTTAGAAAAGGATCCTGTTGTAGAAAAAACTCGTCTCGCAATTCAACAAGCGATTGATAAAAAGAAAGGGATGATCCCCTCTACCTCAGGTGTGTTTGACCTTGCCGACGGAGAGCACCGCAATGTACTTGCCATTATGTTACTTGACTGGCAGAAAACCAACCAAGCGCCCACAGTGAAAAATAATCCTAAGGTATTTTCTAGCCTGCCTTATGGGCTCATCAGACAGTAGCAATAAGCGGGTTAAGCTGATTTAAGCTGGTTTGACGATACTGAGGATTTAAATAGCTTCGGGATAAGAATTCCGGTAAAAGTTGCCATCACAATCAAGCCCAATCCTACCATTTGTGTTGGCAAGTACTGCACATTAAAAAACAACTGTTGCCATAAAGCGGTAAAAAGCAAATTGGTAAAAATTAACGGAGCGAGCTGCGAGCCAGAGTGTGCCAGACGGTAGGCTTTGGCTCGAAAAATTTGAGTGTTGATGACTAATATAGAGACTCCGCTCAAGGCAATAACCACAGCTAACTGCTGCAAGCTGCCCCAGGTTTGTTGAAGTACATTCGCGTCCGAGGTAGGAAGAAATAACAAAGGTAGTAATAAGATTGATGCACACACAAACGTCCAAGCATTGATATCAATAGATCGCATATCACTTTTCGTCGCTCGATACAAGCTTAACTGCGATCCCGCATTCAGCGCTCCCGCAAGTAAACCGACCAATAACTCCATCCGTAAATGGATGCCCGAAACATCGCCAGCCAGCAGTAACACCCCGATAAATGTAATGGCCAAGCTCACAACCGTGCCTGCTTTCATCACTACACCAAATATTAATTTTTCTAACAAAGGAATAAACAGTGGACCAGTGCTGAACAATACGACACTTTCCACCAAAGAAAGGTGCTGAAGTGAGTAAATAAAACAGAGCTGACAGCCTGCAATGCATACTGAGCGAACCCACAGAGCCCGTTTCATACCTTTGGGAGGAAAACGGAAATGAGTCAAGCTCATTACTCCCAACAATATAAGCGCGGGGAGTAAAAATCGGAGAAAACTGAGACTTTGTAGCGGTATCTCATGTGCAAGAAACTTAGACAGTAGCCCTGTCAATGACAAGCTAAATGTGGAGGACAACATAAATAATGGAGCCAAAATTCGTGGGTTCATACAACTCTCCTCTAGTACAGCCATCATAGAACAATGACGAAAGGAAAAATAACGAGTAATATTAACCAAACCTGTAAGAGAAACTTACCAATGCGAAAACTACCTCCGCTCAAGTCACTCTACTCATTTATTGCCGTAGCAGAAACAGGCAGCATGACGGATGCAGCAAAGCACCTTAATGTTAGTCATTCAGCCGTCAGTCAATCAATAAAAGCATTAGAGAACCAGCTAAACCAGCCGCTATTCAATCGCGCTGGGCGTCACGTCGTACTCAATAATGCTGGTCAAAAATACTATCGGAGAATTGCGCCTGCTTTGGAGCAAATCGTTGAAGCAACTGAAGTGCTTATGAGAGATGAGCGCCATAACCGACTGACACTCAACATGGTCAACTCATTAGCGCTGCACTGGTGGATACCACGAGTTAACCGCTTTCAAGAGCATGCGCCACATATAGACGTGAGAATATCGAGTTTAACAGGCACTTTTTCTCTAACATCAGAGAACGTTGATATCGCGATTGTTCATGGTAAACAAGATGAGTGGCAAGACTACTATTGTGAGAAACTTGCCGAAGATGAATTGGTGCTGGTATGCAGCCCTGAACTCATAAAACCTGACCTCATAAAACAAGGTGATAAGCAGACGCTTTCATCCATACTTAAATGCCACCCAGCGATTATCGCTGTAAACGAGCGCCGCAAAAAAGACTGGCAAATTTGGTGCGATGCTTATCAACTTACCATGCCAGAAAGTCGCAAAAACCTATCATTTGTTTCTTCAGCACAAGCCGTACAAGCAACTATCCGCCAATTAGGTATTTTCGTTACCCATCGCCTCTTTGTAAAAGATGACATCAAGTTAGGCCTACTACAAGAACTCGGTTCCGCAGTGACTAATCCCTATCAAGACTACTACTTCGTTTGTGCCAAAGAGCAACTGAAACAAGAGAGTATCTTAGTGCTAAGAAGTTGGATCAAAAAAGAATTTGCGATGTAACTAAATTTGTAATGTAACGACAGGACGGCTTAGATTTTTTTGCTATATCCACATTTGCTTATATTCATTTTTTTATAAAAAAATAATGGCTTAAATAATGGCTTATTTGGACAACGTTAAAATAATCGACAAAACATGCTGATAATACAATAAGTTATAAGACCATTGATCACCGATTATTAATAGCCTAATGACTTAACGAAAACGCAAAATGATTAGCCATTGTATTTTTTAACTGACTCCATGCACTTCGTCCACAAAACTCTGTTATTTATTCTAGACTTAACTCGGTACCTAATACTTTAGGATAGCATCGAGATCGAGTATGACTGAACTGGTAGGTAGACATTTAGAAGAGATGGCCAATATGCGAGCGTCACGCAAGCGTAGGGTCGTTGCCTTATGCTCGTTTGTGTCTGTGCTACTTTTCGCCTTTTATGGCATTCTTCATTTTCTTGAACAGCAATATTATCTGAGCACTTTTAATTTATTATGCTTGATCGCCATTGCCTCTAATTACCTTTATTTCTACCATCACTCTGATAATACCTCCTATGCTGATTTATTCCTCAGTGCCATCTTGTTAACAAAAGGGGTCATATTACTACTATATGGACAGCATATGGTCGGCAATGTGCTGTGGTTGTTTCCAATTATTGCGGCGGTGATCTTCATTAATGACTTTCGTATAGGCTTAGTTTTTAGCTGCAGTTTCTTTATGCTGATTGGCGTCTCAGTACAACTCTCCGGTGCCGATATTCTTCCTCAATATCTCCCCATAGATCGGTTTTTTCTCAGTCTCATCGCACTCTGTTGCATGTGTCATATTTCCTCTTACTACTACAACAAAGCGGTTTGCTATATCCAGCATCTTTATCAAGAGGGAATTGAAGACCTTGCCTACACCGACCAACTGACTGGGCTCGCCAATCGTTGGAGTTTCGAAACTTGGGCACGTGAAAAACTCTCCCAGCAGACTGATAAAAAAACCATCACCGCACTCGTCTTTCTAGACATTGATAATTTCAAGTCCATTAATGACAGCTACGGACATGAGGTCGGGGATCGAGTCTTGCAATATTTCGCCAATCGTTTAAAAAACAACGTCCGAAATAAAGACCGGAAGACCGATAAACACGATTACTCCATCGCGAGATTTGCCGGAGATGAGTTCGTGCTACTACTTTACGATATCAAAACGGTTAAGGATTTGGATGGTGTTCTCAACCGGATTTGTTATCTGTTTGAGGATAAATATCAAGGGTCAGAAATGATCAATAACCTCACCGTCAGCATCGGCGCTGCTTTGTTTCCTTCTGATGCTGATAACTTGGCCGAGCTGACTCGGTGCGCAGACAAAGCGATGTACGCAGCAAAACACAACGGCAAAAATCAATATCAGTATTACCAACATCTTTCACTTGACCATACTGAAGCATCTACTGCAACCCATTCAGCAACAGTGACACCAATAAAGAAAGCTAGCGAGTCATATACATAATCCACAAACCTACTGCACATACCACCACCATCCATGCGGCGTAGCGTGCTGTATTAGGTTTATTTGGTTTAGGGTGAATCACTGGCCTCATTGCCGCACGCCTTGCTGCTTCAACAATGGAAACGTCTTTGTCACTGAGTTGTTCAAGCGTATCGCGATTTTTCTGCGCTTGATTAGCCACCTTGGTAAATCGGTGCATCTGCTCAAGCGTAAAATCCTCTTTGGGATCATAATGCGGATTCTGATCTTCATGTTTGGGCAACATAGACATTGGGCATCCTCCTCGTGATCCAACCTACTCTAATTATAGCCCCCCTCAATATATGTTCGAATTTCTCGACGAAGACCTTCAAAACACAGCGCTCTTCTTTATCAGCACCTTGTCTTAGACTGATGTTATACCGACAAGGAGAATCATTATGCTAACGCAACGTGAAATAAAACAGATAATCCCCGCACAACCCACTTCGGATGGAGATGGCGTAAAAATTAGCCGCGTTGCTGGCTTTAATAATGCTAATTTTTCACCATTTTTAATGCTCGATGAATTTAAATCTGATCAAAAAGCCGATTATATTGGCGGATTCCCTCCTCATCCACACCGAGGAATCGAAACTCTCACTTATATGCTAAATGGGCATTTCCAACATCAAGATCATATGGGTAATGTCGGTGAATTACGCTCTGGAGGTGCCCAATGGATGGCCGCAGGAAGAGGTGTTATTCACAGCGAGATGCCAATCATGACTGAAGGTCAGTTGCACGGTTTTCAGATTTGGATCAATCAGCCTGCTAGCCAAAAAATGGCGCCAGCGCAATACCACGACTTTCAACCCGAAACCATTACCGAATACCACTCCCAAGAGACTGGCCTGCTGAGAGTACTCGCGGGTGATGTCACTTGTGGCAACCAGATAGTAACAGGCCCATTAACAAAAACGGGCGTTAAATTGAGTGTGGCCGACTGGCAAGCAACACCGGGTAGCCAATTAGAGATCGTCACTCCGAATCACTTTAATGTCATGGCATTTACCTACAAAGGCAATACACAGCTAGGCAGTAAAGTGTTGGAGCAAGGCGAGCTAGCGTTGCTCTCAAAAGGTGAGTTCTTAACATTAACAGCCAATGATACGAGCGGAGTATTGTTGCTAATGGGGCAACCCATTGATGAACCTGTCGTGCATTATGGGCCGTTTGTAATGAACTCATTTTCTGAGATAGAACAAGCAATTAAAGACTACAACTCAGGTGTGTTTGAACAGTATTAATCATAGGGTAACCATCCGGCTGATCTTAAGTGTCATTTTGGGGTTCTCAGAAAGTTTGCCTATACTCAAGTAGTAAATTTGACGAGAGGCACGAAATATGTGGGTATTGACTAGAAATATTCTCATTTCATTGGCAGCAGTGCTGCTCAGCTCAACGCTTTTTGCTAACACCCTTAAAGCTGATTTTAGGCATCGACCACCAGAAATGGTGATCAGTCCAGATGGTCAAAAAATCAGCGGCCCATTAAAGGAAATCATTGAAGAAGCAGCAAAAAATATAGGCTTCGATATCGAGTGGCGAAACATTCCATTTCCTCGCAGCCTTGCTACTTTAGAAAATGGTACTGTTGACATTGTTCCACGTGTCATACGAACAGCAGACAGAGAAGCATTTGTTCGCTTTATCGGTCCTATAAGTGAGCAAACACGGAATATTGTTTTTGTCACTCGCAGTGATGGGCCAGCAATCAACAATTATCAAGATTTACGAGAGCTGAATGTCGGTGTGAAAAGAGGTACCGCTTATTTCGAAGCGTTTGATCAAGACAAAGAGATAAATAGAACGGTTGTTAATGATGACTTCAACCTAGCAAGAATGCTAGAGGCAAAGAGAATAGATACCGTTATCGTATTGGATTTACCTGCGCTAGAAGTGGAATTAAAAACAATCAATTTTAGTAACTACCAAGTAGCAACCTACTACTATCCAAACACTATCGGCAACTATTACGGTATGCCTAAAAGCCATCCACAAGCGGATGCATTACAAGACGCTCTGTCTGAAATGGTAAAAAGTGGAAGGATCGAAGCCATCTATGCAAAATTTGGCTTAACAGCTCAATAAGAAATAGGGCTTTTAAGCCCTATTTCAACTACAAATATTCGCACAAATAAGCTGTTGCTTCGGCAACTTTCAAATCAAAGGAAGAATTCTCAGCGACTTCAAAAGATTCATTCGCTTTAAATGTAGACCAATGTTCATCCCCTAAACGCTTTATCGTTAACGAACCTTTGATGACTGTCATACGCTCAGGAGCGGCCGTGCCAAAGGTGTATTCGCCAGGAGCCATTACGCCCACCGAACTGTCACCACTTTGGTGAGCAAAACCTAAAGATTTAACCGCCCCATCGAAGTATGTGTTTTCTTTGATCATTTCTCTTCCTTGTAAAATAAACCACCAAAATATGGTGAATAACACGTTTGTAAGCCGTTTTATCTGAAATCGTAAAAATACACAAGTGGCAATTGGGATTAAACAAATAGTGAAACGCGACCTATACTGATCGGTAAGTCAACAAAATTCATGGTGCAATGTTCATCTTGTCATCCATTAGTACTAGTTTTGGAAAAAAGATCATATTTTCCAGTGTGACATTTGCTAAACCACACGACATATTCCACTCTCTAACCTTGTTTTAATTGGTTAGCCTTACCGGTACTAGTCGCTGATTGCTTACGTTATGGAGTGGGAATGGCAGTTAAGGGTTTCACGCATGCAAATAAAGCCTCTTCAGGTCACCCTATGAAAAAAAAGTGGGTATTAAAAAGTCTTTTTTGGATAGTGCTGTTCACTATCGCAGCTAGTTTTGCCACTTTACTTTTAGTGAGCTATCAAGAGTATACAAGCCCTAAAAATGTCTATGGTTCATGGATCGAAATCGGTACACCCAGTTATAGCACTGAGGTTCTCACTCTCAATTCAAATGGCGTGTTTCGAAATAATCGCTTAGTCAGCACTCAGTTTGAATATGATGGGGATAAAATTGTGATTAACACTGGTAGTGGTGTGACCATTTACCAACTTGCTGGGACAACAAACTCCCCTCAACTCAAGCGTATTGAACCTGTCATGCCTTTACAACGCTTTATCAAACAAGGCTATGAAAGCACGGTAGAAAACGATGAAAATGGCGACCCAAGTAAAAATCGTCGTTCAGCATTATCTGAGCACTTTTCACAACCATAGTGCTTAAAGTGACGCGATCAGGGCTGAGTCTAAGCCTAAATAGAAAAGCCCCCAAATCGGGAGCTCTGTTGACACTTTATATTATAGAGTGACGCCATATTTAGCGTGCGCGACGAGCCTCTACGGCATCAGCCAACTGACGCAATACCACTTCAGTGTCATCCCAGCCAATACATGCATCCGTAATCGATTGACCATAAGTGGCCGCACAACCATCCACGAGATCCTGACGTCCTTCAACAAGATGAGACTCAATCATCACACCAAAAATAGCATGTTCACCCGATGCAATCTGCTCGCTCACATCTTGTGATACCAACAGTTGACGCTGGTACTGTTTAGAGCTGTTTGCGTGGCTAAAGTCAATCATCACTTTTTGTGGTAAACCGGAGATTTCTAGTTCCTGCTTGATAGCCGCGACATGTTGAGCGTTGTAGTTTGGCTCTTTACCACCTCGTAGAATGATATGGCAATCAGGGTTGCCTGCCGTTTGAATGATGGCCGAATGACCATACTTAGTGACCGACAAGAAATGGTGCGATGCACTGGCAGAGCGAATCGCATCAGAAGCGATTTTGATATTGCCATCTGTCCCATTTTTGAACCCAACCGGACAAGATAGACCCGATGCGAGTTCACGGTGAACTTGAGATTCTGTTGTACGAGCACCAATAGCCCCCCAACTGATAAGGTCAGCCACATACTGCGGTGTGATCATATCCAAAAATTCGCTCGCTGTCGGCATCCCCATATCGGTCAAATCAAGCAGTAACTTACGCGCCATGCGTAAACCATCGTTAATTTTATAGGTATCATTTAAATAAGGGTCGTTAATGAGCCCTTTCCATCCGACGGTCGTACGAGGTTTTTCGAAATAGACACGCATGACAATTTCAAGGCGATCACCTAGTTCATCGCGTAACACTTTAAGACGTTTTCCATATTCAACAGCCGCTTGAGGATCATGAATTGAACATGGGCCAATGATCACCAATAAGCGATCATCTTTATCTTGTAGAATATTATGAATGGCTTCTCGAGCCTGAAATGTGGTTGAAGAAGCAACTTCTGTTGCCGGAAACTTTTCTAGAACCGCAACAGGAGGTAATAACTCTTTAACTCGTTTAATTTTTACATCATCAGTCTGAAACATTGCTTACTTCTTCCTTATTCTTTTCTACTGCCTACCGAACAACGGACAGGTTGGATCTATACGCAGCCTTGCTTTCGGCTCTCCCCTGTAACTTATCTACTAAAAACCACAACTTCAATCATTATTTTCAACAAAAGGCAATATTGGCTACTTTTTTACAGAATTATCATTGCGTAAAAAAATAGTTACACCTTTATGCTGGAACCCACAAATTAACGCTAATATGAGCTTCGTAGGTGCATTATCTCGTTGATATTGCTAAGGTAGGTGATAACAAAATAGCAACAAGATATTCAACCATGAATGCGATAGAGTTTGAAAAAGTAAACAAGTGGTACAATAATTTTCACGCTTTGAAAGACATTACTCTTCAGGTTCGTCGAGGGGAAATTTTAGTCGTTTGTGGCCCTTCAGGCTCAGGAAAATCAACATTAATCCGAACGGTCAATGGGTTAGAAGCTATCACCGCGGGCAAGATCACCCTGAACTCTAACCATTCCGACATCACACAGCCTGCGGGAAAAATCGGTATGGTTTTCCAGCATTTCAACCTTTTCCCTCACTTGACGGTGATTGAAAACCTTATTTTAGCTCCAATTCGTACACTGAAATTGAGTAAGCAAGCCGCAAGACAAAGAGCGAGCCATTTTTTACAGCGAGTGAATATTCTTGACCAAGCTGACAAATATCCGGTGCAATTATCTGGCGGTCAGCAACAGCGTGTTGCCATTGCACGCTCACTCTGTATGCAACCAGAAATTTTATTGTTTGATGAACCCACTTCAGCTCTCGATCCTGAAACCATCCAGGAGGTGCTGGATGTCATGGTAGATCTTGCTCAAGATGGCATCACCATGATGTGCGTCACTCATGAAATGGGTTTTGCCCGAAAAGTAGCGGATCGCGTCATTTTTATGGATGAAGGAAGAATTCTCGAGATCGCTACGCCGGAAGAGATATTTCGTCAGCCAAAACACCCAAGAACTCAACAGTTTCTCAACCAAATATTGAGCCATTGATGATAAAAGTACTGATAAAACCGATCTTCTCCGCTCTAGTACAGATAGTTCTACTGCTGGCGGGGATGGTATGGCTACTTGATTCTGGCGCACATGCTATGGGTTACCAGTGGCAATGGCATCGTGTGCCTGATTTCATCGCTTTTTACGACGAGGGGGAATGGTGGCCCGCGGAACTGCTCGAAGGGTTAGCCGTTACGGTGCAAATCTCAACGGTCAGCCTATTTTTTACGCTAGTCATTGGCTTAACAACCGCTTTGTTGAAGCTTTCCAATTCCGTGGTAGGGCGTTGGCTGGCCAATATTTATATTGAGCTTATCCGCAATACGCCGCTACTGGTGCAGATATACCTGCTCTATTTTGTGTTTGGCCCAGTGCTGGGCTTAGATCGCTTCTCTACCGCCATTTTAGCTTTGGCACTGTTTCAAGGCGCTTATACTGCCGAAGTGTTTCGTGGTGGTTTAAACAGCATTCCGAAGGGACAGTTTGAAGCGGCACGAACATTAGGGCTTTCTCGTTTTTATACCTATGTTGATGTGATCTTACCGCAACTTATCCAACGTACATTACCTCCACTGACCAATGAAGTCGTGTCATTAATTAAAAACTCGTCTATCGTCAGTGTGATGGCTATTTTTGACTTAACCACTCAAGGTAGAAATATTGTCTCAGAAACGGCGATGCCATTTGAAATATGGTTTACCGTCGCTGCAATTTATTTACTGTTAACTCTGTCTTTATCAGGGTTTTCAGCATGGTTAGAACACAAACTCGGGGCGCAATGGCGCGCTCAATAATCATCCTTAAAAGGAGAACATCATGCAGCAATCTGCAACAAAAGCGTGGCAACGCGCTGGGTTGAAGGCTATCGCCGCTCTATCGCTCGGGTTAACTATGTTACTAGGGATAACCATTTCCATACCCGCCTTTGCCAGTGAAACGCCTAGCCTTGATAAAATCACTGAACGAGGCACATTGCGTGTGGGTATGTCTACGTTTGTGCCTTGGGCAATGCGCGACAAGCAAGGCGACCTAATTGGCTTTGAAATTGATGTTGCCAAACGTCTTGCTGAAGATTCAGGTTGGAAAGTGGAATTTGTACCTACCGCGTGGGATGGCATTATTCCAGCACTCTTAGCACAGAAATTTGATGTCATTATCGGTGGCATGTCTATCACGCCAGAACGCTCGAAAAGCGTCCTGTTCACTGCTCCCTATTCACATTCAGGAGTACAACTTGCCGCTAATCAGTCCCTCGCTAAAGGATTTTCCACCATTGAAGACTTCAACTCTCGTCGAGTGACTATCGCAGCGCGACGCGGAGCATTTACCGTTCAAGTCGCTCGTGAAACCTTCCCCAAAGCCAAAATTCTGCAATTTGATGACGATGCACAAGCCTTTCAAGAAGTATTAAACGGCCAAGCACACGCCGTGATTGCGTCAAGCCCTAAACCTGAGCATGAAACAGTGAAACACAGTGACAAACTGTTCATTCCTTTTAATGAACGGTTATCCAAAGGGAACGAAGCGTTTGCCGTTCGCTTAGGTGAAGAGGACAAAAAAGCCTTTTTTGATCAATGGATTATTGAAAGAACTAATGACGGCTGGTTGAGTGAACGCTACGAATATTGGTTCTCAACACTAGATTGGCAAAACCAAATCGTCTCAGGGCAATAGCCTGAGGGGCGGATGTGAATAGAACAAAAACCATGCTGTATGAAAAACGGAGCCTTAAACCATGGTTACGATTATCGCTCAATAAGCTCGATTATGCGTTACTCGTAGTACTGTTAGGCTTTGTTATTTGGTTAACACACCGAGCTGAGCTTGGGGTGAATTATAATTGGCGTTGGCGAGAAGCTTTTGCTCTGATTTTCACTCCCACCAGCAATGGCGACATTCCTTATTTCTTTCAAGGTTTGGTCGCCACTTTGCGCTTAAGTGTCTGGGCGATGGTGCTGGCCCTTGTGTTAGGCACACTGCTTGGCGTAGCACGCCACTCTCAGTTTTCGTGGTTCAGAATTCCGGCTAACGCTTTTGTGCAATTAGTTAGGAACATTCCGCCGCTGGTTTTCGTGTTCATTTTTTATTTTTTTGTCTCCAATCAACTGATCCCGTTGTTGGGCCTAGAAAACCTACTACGGGAACACCATGAGCCAACCAATGCCATTCAGCATTGGCTGTTTGGTCCTTCTCATCTATGGGAAAATTTGTTCTCTGGAATTGTGTGTATTGGGATGCTTTCATCGGCCTACATCGCTGAAGTTGTTCGTTCAGGTTTGGCCGGAATCGCTCAAGGTCAATGGGAAGCAGCGCACTCTTTAGGGCTGTCTCGATGGGTAAAATACCGATACGTCATTGCCCCTCAAGTATTGGCGGCGATCACGCCGGCTTTAGCTGGGCAAGCAATTTCTTTGGTCAAAGATTCTTCGATTGTATCGCTAATTTCAATTCAAGAAATGACGTTTGTTGGCACAGAAATCGCTAACTCTTCTGGGCTTATTTTTGAAATATGGTTGTTAGTGGGCGGTGCATACTTAGGTTTATGTTTAAGCCTCTCTTTACTGTTTAGGCGGCTCGAGCTACGCAGTTTACGCCATCTCTCGCTTCATCACTCTAACTAGATAACAAGGAATTTGTCAGCGTCAGTTGCGCAACCAATCAAAGAGAAGCAACACGTGATGAGAAACAAAAGAAGAACGATGTTTAGCGATTGCGCCCCCATTATTGAGAATGAATATCATTTAGAATCAATTCAACATGAATGTAAGAAGGTGAAACCATGATGCAACACGTTTCCGAGTGGTTAGAAAAAGATCCCGATCCTAAAACTCGCCAAGAACTACAAGCACTAGTCGATCAGCATCAGTTAGATGAGATAAAAGCTCGCTTTCAATCACGCCTTGAGTTCGGCACCGCGGGTTTACGCGGCATGGTGGGATGCGGCCCTAATCGTATGAACCGCCTGGTAATTCAAGAAACGGCGACGGGTTTAGGACACTATCTCATTCAGCAAGTCAGCAATGCCAAAACACGTGGGGTGGTGATTGGCTATGATGGCCGGCCAGATTCTCAGCAATTTGCACATGATACCGCCTCCGTACTCGCCGCGCTGGGGATCAAAGTGTATCTCACGCATAAAGTGGCACCGACCCCTGTAGTCGCTTTTGGGGTAAAACACTTTAATGCCGCCGCCGCCGTCGTAGTCACCGCCAGTCACAACCCACCCGAATACAATGGTTTCAAGGTGTACTGGGAAAATGGTGCCCAGATTATCCCACCTCACGATTCAGGTATTGCAGCAGAAATCGACTTAGCGGCAACGCGAGCTATTTCTCTGATGCCGTTAGACAACGCGCACCAACAAGGCCTTTTGCAATGGCTAACAGAAGAGTATTACCAAACTTACCGTCGTATCCTCAATCAAAGCCCATTGTTGAACCACCACACTGATCCGCAATGCCTTACCATTGCGTATACCGCGATGCATGGTGTCGGCGCTGAGATGGCTGAAACTTTGCTACATGACGCTGGGTTTACCCATGTCATCAGTGTGAAAGAACAGCGCGAACCAGATGGCCGTTTCCCGACCGTCAACTTCCCCAACCCTGAAGAGCCGGGGGCGATGGATATGGTTATCGCGTTAGCTCATGCTGAAAATGCACAACTGGCCTGCGCCAACGACCCAGATGCCGACCGATTTGCCGTTGCCGTACAACGAGCGGATGGTCAATACCAAATGCTGACTGGCGATCAAGTTGGCACACTATTTGGGGACTATTTGCTCTCCAAAACCGATGCCTCAAAGCAGTTGGTTGGCAACACCATCGTCTCATCCAGTTTACTCGGTAATATTGCGCAGGCGAAAGGTGCAAAATACTACCAAACCTTGACTGGCTTTAAATGGTTGACTAACGTGGCGATGCAACAACAAAGCGATGAACAGCAGTTCTTATTGGCCTATGAAGAAGCATTGGGTTACACCATAGGGCAAACCGTTTGGGATAAAGATGGCCTTTCGGCCATGGTGGCATTTGCACAACTAGCGGCCGAATTATACAGCCAAGGTAAGACTATTTGGGATCAACTCGAAACCATTTACCGCCAGCACGGTTTTTACATTAATGCACAACGTAGCATTAAGTTAGACCCTAACTCACCGCCGATCGGTGATAAGCTTCGCGCCACACCGCCAACGGAAATCGCCGGTCGAAAAGTGCTCATGATCGACGATCTCAAATCACTAACACGTTATATTGCCGATGGAACAACGCAAGCGATTCAACTTCCTGCTAGCGATGTATTGACCTATCACTTGGAAGGTGGAGCGAGAGTGATTGTGCGCCCGTCGGGCACTGAGCCTAAATTGAAATGCTATTACGAGGTCGTTGGAACCTTCGAAGCAGAAGAAGATTTCGCCAGCGCCGAGAAAAAAGCCGACGAGCAAATGGCGATGCTCATCGCAGAGCACCAACACAGTTTGTAGCGCTCATTGCCGGATAGGCACAACGAAATAACAGGCCGCCTTCAGTTCACTGTTGGCGGCATTTTTATTTCATCTGTTTAGGTTGCGCACCATCGCGACACTCTTTTGCCTTCAGTGGATAACACTGATATGCGCAATTTTGTACAAAACCATTCTGAATAAATCGGCTACACTGGTTGTTGCAAAAAGGTAGGATATGAAATGCCCAAGCAGAAAAGCAAAAAGAGAGAACTAGCCAAGTTTTATATCGCTAATGAACTTGGCGGAATTGAGCTTCTCGATGCACAATACGAAACACAAAACTTTTCGCGCCACAGCCACGAAGGATACACGGTTGGAGTAATTGAACGCGGTGCTCAACGATTTTACCGCACCGGTGGTCATCATATTGCTCCACAAGACAGCATTATTTTGGTTAATGCCGAAGAAATCCATAATGGCCATTCTGCTGTAGAAGGTGGTTGGGCCTATAAAGCCATGTATCCACTTCCAGAACAATTTAGTACCGTGCTTCAAGAGTTAGGTTCCTTTAACTCATGCGCTCCTTATTTTCCAGAACCCGTAGTCTACGATCCTGAATTAGCAAACCAATTTCGTTTAGTTTTTGATACGTTAGAGCAGTCGAGTAACCGTCTATTACGCGAAACATTAGTGTACGCGACCCTAACCAAACTGGTAGCACGTCATGCCAAAAGTCCTCCTATCTCACTACCTAAAACTAAAATTCAGCAGTCGCTCTATACGGTTAAAGAATTCTTAGATGACTTTCCTCAGGCCGATGTCTCATTAGAAGATTTATCAAAACTAGCTGGAGTTAGCCCCTATCATTTGGTTCGTTCATTTCAAAAAATGTATGGCTTCCCACCGCATGCCTATCAAATTCAAGCGCGGTTGCGTTATGCTAAAACACTATTGAGAAGTGGTCATCCCATTTCAGATGCTGCGCAAGAATCTGGGTTTCATGACCAAAGTCATCTACATCGCCACTTTAAGCGTGCAATGGGCTTAACGCCAAAACAGTTCTTAGCCAAATAGCAAGCGCAATTTTGTACAATCGCTTGACCCAACCTTGTGGCTTGATAGATTCATCACTTCCAGCAAAGGACTTACTATGGATAGCACACTATTGAACCACGTACATTTAGAACCTCGAGGTCGCCTCTTTGGGCAAGGCGCACTGGCCATGCTACCGCTGAGTATTGCCGTTTTACCATGGGGCTTATTGGCGGGATCATTTGCGATTGAAAGTGGCCTGACCGTATTAGAGAGCCAAGCACTCTCTGCGGTTTTATTTGCAGGCTCAGCGCAACTCGTCGCCACGGGGATGTTTAAAACAGGTGCAGGGCTGTTGACTCTGCTGATCACCACATTTTTCATCACTTCTCGCCATTTTCTCTACAGCGTTTCCATGCGCAGCAAAATCAGCCCACTCCCGACACGTTGGCGTTTAATTCTGGGTTTTCTGCTCACTGATGAGCTGTTTGCGGTCTGCGGACAACAAAATGAAAAACAGTTTAACCGTTGGTACGCGCTTGGTGCGGGTTTAAGCTTCTATTTAGTTTGGAATTTGGCCACACTGGTCGGCATTATTGCGGGCAGCTACATCCCCGCTTTAAACGAGTTGGGGTTGGAATTTGCAGTCGCGGCTACTTTTATCGCCATTGTCATTCCGAACATTAAAAGCATACCGATACTCGTTGCTGTCATCAGTGCCCTGGTGTTATCGGTAAGCCTGACTCTTTGGCAAGTTGAAGGTAGCTTAATGCTAGCAAGCATTGGCGCAATGTGTGCAGGTTATGTTTCTGACGTTTTACTCTGTTCGAGCAGGAGGAACCAACGATGATTCTGCTTTCTATCCTCGCCATGACCGCTTTGGTCTTTATGAGCCGTTATCTATTCTTAGAGCCTAAATTACCGCTGCGTCTCAACCCAGTTATCCAGCGCTTACTCACTTATTCTAGCCCTGCTGTATTAACTGCTATTTGGGCTCCGATTGTGTTCCTGCCAGAGCAAACACTTTGGCTTGATCGCCATAATCCCTACTTGTGGGCCGCAGCATTAGCGGGACTGATTGCATGGAAAACCAAGAATGTCCTGCTGACCACGATCATCAGCATGGCGACTTTCTTTTTGCTAAATTTAACGCTCTTAGCCCATTAAAGACAGAGGCTGCGGTGAATACTGATAATAACCGCAGCCCGAATAGCGCAAATCAGTTTTATTGCGCTAGCCATTCAATCTCGATTAAGGTCTGCTCTCCACATTTAAGACGCCCTAAAAAGAGATCGCCACAATGCACTTCTCCAACTCCTTGTGGCGTTCCGGTCATCACAACGTCACCATCACGCAGCGATGTGTAAGATTTCAGCTCTTCTAAAATGATGGCGGGTGAATAGATCATTTGGTTTACACCACCGCACTGAACCCGAACACAATTGATGAATAGCTCTAACTGCAACTTATTGATGTCGATACCATGCAATGGCACAAATCGGCTAAGTACTGCTGAACCGTCAAATGCTTTCGCCCTCTCCCAAGGTAAACCTTTTGCTTTAAGCTGAGATTGCAGTACTCGCTTAGTCAGATCTAACCCCAAGCCAACCGCGCTATATTGACCTTTTTTGATCAAAAAACAAATTTCAGCTTCATAGTGAAGCGTCTCTTGGTGAAACGAGGATAGAGTGGTTGTGATGCTCGTGTTGGGTTTATTAAACACCACCATTTGTTCTGGAATTGTGTTATTAAGCTCTTGAATATGTTCAATATAGTTCCGTCCAACACACAATACTTTAGACGGGGTTATCTTCTGTTTATCCAAACGAACCGAATACATATACTCTTCCTTGAGATGACTAAGATCGTCGAGTTTACCTCATCTACAGCGCGAGTGAATGGATTTGCATCTTCATTAGATAAAAGTAAGATCTTCGACTCAAAATTCATGGCACCTTGACTATTTTGAACATCACTACATAACATTCTCTTTAATAAATCATCAATAAAAACAACATGTAAACATCATGAATCAGTAATTAAACATTCATTTAAAACATCTACTTTACTCACATCAAACCGTTCGAGCACTGAAGCTCATTGATTATGAATAAGGTAAATAAAATGAAAAAAACAACAATCGCAACCGCAATTCTTACAGCATTGGTATCAGGTTCTTCTTTTGCTGCAACCGTTTACAAAGCGGATGGAAATGAGCTTAAAGTTGGTGGACGTGCAGAATTTCGTGGCGATTTCGGTGGTGATGACAAAGGCAAAGAAATTGAAGGCACGATGAAAAACAAAAGCCGTGCGCGTTTGAACATTACAGGTTCAACAGAAATCTCTGACTCTTTGAAAGGTTTTGCAACCTATGAAGCAGAGCAAACGGTTAATTCCTCCGCCAGCAACGATAAAAATTCTGATTTCAACCAACGTTACCTATTTGCAGGTTTACAAGCTGATTTTGGTGCTATTTCTGTCGGCCGCCAAGATACGGCTGGCGTGCAAATTTCTCAAATGTCAGACATCGGTACTTATACTGGCGCTCAAAAAGAGTTCATCAACGCAGGTAATGAGCAAATCAACAACACTTTCCTCTACGCAGCTACATTTGATGCCCTCAATGTGAAAGCAAGCTTTATTGCAGGCGAAGAAAAAGACACCGATGGCTTCGGTCTTTCTGCAATTTATAACTTACCTATCGGCCTTGGTTTAGGCTTGGGCTACGCAAGCAACGATAATGGAACAGGCCAAGGTGCGGCGAATCAAATTATTGCCGGTGTGAATTACACGTTGAACGATTTGTACTTAGGCCTGACCTATACACAAGGGGATTTGGACGATAAAGCGAAGAGCGAATTCAACGGGATTGAATTTGCTGCGCAATACAAAATCACAAGTAACTTCCGCTTGATTGGTGTGTATCAAAAAACGGAAAATGAAACTGCAAACGTCACAACGACGAAAAGTGATTTTGCTGAGTTGACGGGACGTTATGATTTCAATAAATCAATCTACACTTACGTTGCCTACAAAATGAACAACCTAGATAAAAAAGACCTCGGCACTGCGTATGATGCAAAAGACTCTATTCGCCTAGGTCTACGTTACAACTTCTAATTTTAATTATACGAACGCATATACTCCCTAAGGATTTTGTCCTTTTGGCCAGGCACCCGCTTGGCCTTTTTTATTTTCCGCATTGCACCACAAAGAAACACATTGCACTAGGCTAGACCATACTTAACAGAGCCAACAATATAAGTTCACTATTTTTCAATAAGTTAAAGGTGGCACACAACTTGCATTGTAATAAGTACAAATGCATGGCAGCGTTTGTGCTTCTTTTCAGTGCTAAGGCAGAGCACTGGCCGTTCATGTTCTTTCGCCCTCTTTTTAGGGGGCTTTTTTTATCCCATCACCACAGCCCATACGCAAAATGTTTGGCGTTTCAGACAAGTGGAAATCAGCAGGGATAACACTTGCTCAAATTTATTGAACCACTCCATTCATTTCAGAGATTGGTTTAACGCTGATAAGTCAGTATGATTCAACGACTTTTTCTATAACCCTCTTCTCTATGACCAAAATACTTCACCACCCAATCCAAGGGGCAAGTTGGATGCTAATCGCAGGCCTCGCCTTTGCGATAGTCAATAGCCTTGCTCAAGTCGCCAGTATCAATTATGGCCTGTCATCTACCACGGTGGCGCTGGTTCAATATGCCATCGCGTTAGTCGTTATTTTGCCGTATTTATCAACGTTAGGGATCCGCTACTCGCTGCGCACCAAGCATTTAAGCATGCATATTTTCCGTGTGTTTTTATCTGTGATTGGCATACAACTCTGGTTATGGGCACTCGCCTATCCCGTACCCATTTGGCAAGGTATTGCACTGTTGATGACCTCTCCTCTGTTTGCCACGATTGGCTCAGGCCTTTTTTTAAAAGAGAAAGTGGGTACAGCGCGCTGGGGAGCAACATTAACTGGCTTTGTCGGGGCGATGATCATCCTTGAACCTTGGGCTGACGATTTCAACTGGGCATCGTTGCTGCCTGTTGGCGCGGCATTTTTTTGGGCTTGTTACTCTTTGATGGTGAAAAAACTGTCTGCCCATGACTCACCGTCTACTATGGTGGTCTACCTTTTAGTACTGATCACACCGTTCAATCTACTGCTCGCTTTACCAGATTGGCAAACACCTCAAGGGGGCACTCTATGGCTCATATTGCTTTTTGCGGGTGCGATGACAGCACTGGCTCAATGGGCGATCGTTAAAGCCTATGCGGTGGCAGATGCGTCTTTTGTGCAACCTTTTGATCACGCGAAGCTGCCACTGAATGTTTTGGCGGGTTGGTTAGTGTTTGGCTGGGCACCACCCGGGCGATTATGGCTTGGCGCTGCCATCATTATCGCTTCAGTGGCCTTTATTACTCACTGGGAAACAAAAAAATCTTCGCGTTGAAATAAAAAGTCACTCAACTCTTTCCTATTCTCTAAGCAATGCTTCTTGAGGAAAACACGATGGCAAAACCGATAAAAATCACACTATACCGATGGGCTGGAAGTTGGGGTCCATTTAAAGTCACCATCCCTTGCGGCGAGTGTACGCTCACCAAGGACATTTTGACTGACACCTTCAATAATGAACTGGAGGGCATTCCCATCGAGTTAGAAGTCAAAGACTGGCTATCGTACTGGTGGGAACCCTTGAAATTGGGCGCATGGCACGCCCCAATATTGGTCGTTGAAGGTAAAGTGATCAGCCAAGGAGAAGCGTTAAATCGAGGTGTTTTGGTTCAATCTGTGATCAAAGAGTGGGCACAACGTGACGAGTTAACTGGCAATATTGTGTATGGAAAAGCCACTTGCCCGTACTGCGTAAAAGCAAAGAAATTGCTGGATGAAGCAGGAATTCAATACACCTATCATGATG
Source organism: Vibrio anguillarum (assembly GCF_001989995.2). GTDB lineage: Bacteria > Pseudomonadota > Gammaproteobacteria > Enterobacterales > Vibrionaceae > Vibrio > Vibrio anguillarum. The sequence goes on along the minus strand of NZ_JAHGUP010000014.1, from coordinate 12,524 downwards.
TCGTCAAAGAAAGTGCGGCGCTGTACCGGATGATCCCAGAAGTTAAAGCCATCATTGGTCAAAAAACACCCGTCACCGTGCCACAAATTTGGCTAGAAAGCCGCTATATCGGCGGGTGTGATAAATTGGAAGATTGGCTAACCAAAAAAAATCAGTAGTGCCCCAGAGCATCTGGTTACTTTAGAAGAAAAAGTACTGACACCTCAGAAACCGCCGACTCTTTAGTCAGTAATGGTATACGGGCTCTTTGTGGACGAATGGTGGACGAATTTGCACAGTCATTTTTACCCCAGTAAATAAAGCAAAGCCCCAGCTTGTTACCAAGCTAGGGCTTTTTAATTCTTAGGCATTCACTATTTACTGAATTTCTTCACTAGCGTTTTAATGAAAGACTTTTTCTTTGCTTGTGGTTTGCCATGCATTGCATCATACATCGCTTTTTTTGCGATCAATTGACCAACGTAAGCACCACCTAATTCATAACCCATGAATCACCTCAACATGTAATTTATTTACCTGACGAGGTGTATATTAGTCCAAAAAAGAACAAAAACAAGACTTGAGTCACAAAATAAAGTAATTAATTTTCAGTTAACCGCGTTTAGGCTGCTTATAGGTTTTACCAGCAGCCAAGTAAGTTTCTTTCTGCTTAACTTCAAACATGGTTTCAAAAAACCAAGCAACAAACTTAATAACGTCATCGCCTTCATTCATAATGTGTTCGACAAACTCTTCTTCTTCACCTTGCTCATTTTCTTGCAACACGACGTGGTAAATGCGTTGCTCCCCATCCACTTCGGCTAAAGCAAACTGACCCACTAACGATAAGGCTGCTTCAGCAATATCTTGATCTTCAAATACTTTCAGCATATCTAACGCTTGAGGAAGTGTTTTTTGCTCGCACAAGCTTTTGACTAATGCTTGAAATTCATCTTGTTGCATTGATTTTTCCGTCGAATTAATGTCGCCGAGATTATACCTCAAATTATTTCTCTTGTGCCGACATGTACGATGTAAATGCACCACTAGACTTAAACCGCTTCAAACCGGAAGGGTATAAACAGCATTAAGCGAATTTGGTTTGACGTAAGCGATAGGAAGAACACAACACCAAAAACATAGCGCAACTGGTTACTAAATAGAACCAGCCTAGCGACATCTGACTCGTGATCCATCTTTCCACCAAGTATCCCCCTAAAAATCCAGCTAAACACATTTGAATGGAGCCAGATAGAGCCGCAACGGAACCCGCTTGAGTTTTGTGTGGCCCGAGCAGCATGCTGGTGGATAACGGAAATGAGATACCTTGCGCAATCGTTAACCAAGTAAATCCCCACACTAAATTGAACACGCTCATCGGTGTTATCAGTAACCAAACACCGGCAAAAGCCATAATGACAATCGCCAAAGCAAGTAAACGCTGGGATGAAAAACGATCATTGAGTAAGTTAACGGCAACACTGCCTATCATCAAACCCGCGGAAGGGACGATCATTACAGTTCCATAATCAGCGGCCGTTAAACCCAACTTGTTTTGCAAGAGAAAAGGCAGCACCGACAGAGTTACTAAGCTAGATAAATAGCTGATCCAGTTGTAACTGGCACTGGTCAGCACTTGGGAATTTGTCAAGAGTAGCAAGTAGTTATGCAATACGGCCTTAGGTTGAAACCGATGTTTCGCGTATGGCAACGTTTCTGGCAATATCCACCAACCTAAAATAAAAATGGTACAGATATACATTAATACGAACACAAACACGGACTGCCAACTTAAATGAAAGGCAAGCCACCCACCGAGTACGGGGGCAATAATTGGCATAATTGAGGCGGTGATGGCGATGTAAGAAAGCGCCTTTGTTAATTGCAGACCATCATAACTGTCACGCAGCACACTGCGGCCAAGAACAGAAGCACTTCCCGCGCCAAGCCCTTGCAGTAGGCGACCAGCAGTCAACGCATGAAAATTATCCGAAAAACAGACACACAATACTGTACCGGCCAAGTAGATCCCCTGCCCGAGTAAAAATGTCGGGCGTCTACCAACCGCATCAGACAATGGCCCGTAAAAAAGCTGTGACATTCCAAACGCCACTAAAAAAAGCGTGACGAGCCATTGAATACTGGCTTGGTCAACCATTAAGTCTCGGCTGATCAACGGCAGTGCAGGTAAATAGATGCTCACCCCAACTTGGCCCGTGGCAATGATCATCATCGCCAATAACATCGGCGTCTTTTTAAATGGTGTGCTAGCGAGAGTTTTCATGGGTTGCTAAGTGAGCTCTTATCGTCGGTAGATGTGGTGTCAAAATACGTTTTCAGTATATATTGGCAACTCAGATTTGATAATAAAGCACTCAGGAAATGAATTAGTTCCAATGAGGAATGAGTAGGGTAACGATGGATTGGATACCAAATGTAAAAACATACATGCGAGTGGTTGAAGAAGGCAGCTTTAACGGCGCGGCACGTAAGCTCAATACCACCAGCTCAGCCATCAGTAAACGAGTACATTGGCTGGAAGAGAAAATTGGCGTGCAGTTACTTAAGCGCACCACACGAACGGTGACACAAACCGAAGCGGGTGCTCTCTTTTATGAGAGAGCAAAAGCACAACTTGAAAGTTGGCAATCGGTGGTTGATGAAACACGATCTGTCAGCCAAACTCCCGCTGGCCTGCTAAAAATTGGGGCGACACTCTCTGTGGGCTCAAAATTTTTGGTGCAGTATTTAGATGAATTTCTACAGCGCTACCCTGACATTCGAATCCAACTGACCACAACAACTCCGGGGCAATTGCCCGAACTTCACCTTGATTTATTCATCAGCCGAGAAATTGACCAACTCAACTCCCTCAGTTTTAAAGCCTCACCCCTATTTGAACATAGGGCCGGCTTTTATGCTTCTCCTAACTATATTGAAAAATATGGTATGCCCAAATCTGCCGAACAGCTTCAGCAGCACAATGTCTTGATTTGGGGAGAACACACAACGCGCGAATTAAAAACCTCAACGGGCAAACGCCTATCGTTATCGGGTAATTTCGCGACAACCAATCCAGAAGCACTTTTCTATGCAGGCAAAAATGGCATGGGAGTGATTGTCACCAACGACGTGATGGTCAAAGAAGAGCTACGTTTGGGCAATCTGGTACGTTTGCTACCCGATATCACCGTTGATCAAGCAACGGTTTACGCTTATTACCCTAAACTTGATTATCAACACACTCGAACTCATTTATTTCTCAACTACTTAAAAGAAAAATTAACGAATGAAGCTAGGTAACTAAATTGGGGTTACGTCTATTTCCATCACACAATTGTCCACCAGAGCAAATTTATCCTAGACAAAAAAGTACTCATAAAACTCTGCAACTAAGCCGCTGAATAACCAATATTTTATTTTTTTGCGTCTCAAGTACCCATCATTGCGAGTGGCAAAACTGCACAATGTCGACCATAGTCACTAAGTGCATATTCTAAAAAAACAGAGTACGACATATGACTAAAACATCATTGGCTAGGGATGCAGTTAGTCTAAACACCATTAACGAGCTCATGCTGCTCGATGGCTCTGAGTTACATGATCGAGCCACATTGGTGCTGCATACACATTTTCAAACCTGCTGTACATGCATCGTCGAGTTAGACAAATGGCATTACAGAGCTCACACCTTATCTCATGCTGGTGAGACGCCAGACAACAACGACACGGGTTATCCGCTCAGGGGAACACCGTGTGAGCAAGTGTGGAAATCAAAACAGGAATACTGTCTGTTTCCATCACAAGTGACCAAAATTTTTCCTGATGACAAGTTTCTAATTGAAAATAAGATTGATGCCTATATCGGTATTCCACTACGTGCCAAGAATGGCGAAATACTCGGAATGCTCGTGTCTACCTTCTATTCTCCCATCGAAGATGAGGAATTCGTGATTGGCTACCACCGAATCATTGCGAACATAGTCGTTCACAGCCTGCGCAATAAGTGGTTGAGCGAACGCTCTGACAGCTTGGTTAATCAACTTAGTTACGAAGTTTCTCACGACAACCTGACCGATTTAATGAACCGCAGTTATCTAGCTGACAAATTAGAACGCTTAGTTGAAACAACCAATGAACCGTTTACTCTTGCTTATTTAGACATCGATAATTTTAAATCGATCAATGACTTATATGGGCACTATATTGGCGACCAAATCATTAAGTTTGTGGCTAATGCCATCATTAAAAGCGTTCCGGAAGAGAATTTGGCATTTCGAATCGCTGGGGATGAATATGCGTTTATCACCTTCTCTAATGATCCGTTGCAAATCTGCCGCTGTATATTGGATAAGCTAAATACAGGTTATGTCGATGCATCACATCGCATTAAAATTAGCTTAAGCATTGGCATTTCAAGGAAAACTCAAGAGACAATCACGGCCGATCAACTGATTCTCAATGCCTGTTTAGCACTCAAAGAGTGTAAGCAAACTCGCGGTAGTAATATCCGTTGCTATGATACCCATCTGAGTGACCAATACCATCGTCAAACCCAAATCACAGAAGCTCTACGCCGTGAACTCAATAAGTTAACCAGTAAAAATAGTGAACTATTTGTGGTGGCGCAACCGATCGTCAGTCGTCACCAAGAACAGTGGAACTATTTTGAGATTCTCACTCGCTGGAATAGCGAAACTCTGGGTGCGATTTCACCGATTGAGTTTATCGATACTGCTGAGCAGTCAGGTTTAATTGTGGAATTAGGAGAACGCATTGTTGAGCTGGCATGCCTAGCAAAAGTTGAGCTAGAGGAGGGCTTAGGCTACAAGGTAAAATTAGGACTTAACTGTTCGGCACATGAACTGATCAACTCCAAGCGCTATCTCGAACACTTAATGCAAACCATTACTCAATACGGCTTTGAGCCTAATGAATTCACAATTGAGCTCACCGAAACAGTACTACTTTCACAAACCAGTGAAGTTAGATACATCTTAGATAAGCTCAGACTACTTGGTTTTACCATCGCGCTTGATGACTTTGGCACTGGCTATTCGAGCTTGAATTACATCCATAGCTACCCCATCGATTGCATTAAAATTGATGCCACTTTTATCAAAAACATGGTGTGTAACGAAACAGCGGAGCGCGTAGTTTGGTTGATTATTCAATTGGCAAATCAACTTCGAGTTGATCTCGTCGCAGAAGGGGTGGAGAACCAAGAAGCTCTGGAGAAACTCTATGCTATGGGCTGTGAACAGATCCAAGGTTACTATTTTTCAAAGCCAGAAACACCGCACTCTATCGTGACTCACTGGAACAACATGAGCCATGTACGGCGCGCATAAAAAACCCTCACTCTGAAAGTGAGGGATTACTAATATCCATTATGCTATCACATTAAGACTCTTGGTCAGCCGAAGACTCACTGGTGGCATACCGCAGTTCTTGCTGCTGAAGCATAGAATCGAGTTCATTACGCCTTGCAACAAACCCCGCCATCTCTTTTTTAGGCACTGAGTTTGCCATTGGTATGTTGGCGGTCATGGCATTCACTGCGCGATCTCGAACCATCAGCTCATAATGCAGATGAGGCCCAGTGACTCGGCCCGATTGCCCAGATAAACCGATCCGCTCACCTCGCGATACTTTCTGACCTTTACGCACTAAAATTTTACTCAAATGCAAATAGCGTGTTTTGTAAGTACTGCCATGTTGTATCACCACGTAATTACCCGCATAAGGGTGCTTACGCGTCATGATCACCGTACCATCGCCAGTCGAGAATACCGGAGTACCGACTGGTACACCAAAATCAGTACCATTGTGCGGAGCCACTCTTTTTGTGACTGGGTGCAGGCGATGCGCATCAAAGTTAGAGGTAATGCGTTTATTTGTCGTCGGATAGCGTTGAAATGCGCGCTGTAAACTATCACCATTTTTGTCATAGTACTGCCCATCACGGTGTAAATAAGCAGAAACGTCTTTGCCTCGACTGTAGATTTTAATCGCTTGGATTTCACGATTGCCCGTCAATTTCTCACCGACAAATTGACGAGATTGAACCACTTCAAATCGATCGCCAACCCTAAGATCACGAGAGAAATTGAGTTTATCTTTAAGTAAAGAGACGATCTGTTCTATCTCAGCGCTGCCTAACCCTATCGAATTGACCGACTGAGAAAAACTGCCTTGGATCTCGCCAACCATGGCGAACTCTTTCCATACACCCGGTATTTTAACATCTTGAAACTCATAGGTACCATCATCTAAACGTGAATATACCGCGCGCTCGACTAGGCTAAATTCTAGCTCCATTTTGGAAAGCGCATTTCCATTTTGCGCTTTCCAAAACCTGAGGATGTTGCCAGGTTTTAACGTATCCAATGCGAGGTAGTTTAAATCGGTTTCCATAATCTTCATCAAGTCTTGGTAACCAAAGCCAAGTTGATTAAAGATAGTACTTAAATTGTCACCAGATTTAATCTCATATTCAAAATCCGGAAGATTTTTTACCTCAATAGCATCAGATAAAATCGACTGAACAATTTGAGTTTCGGTAATAGAGAGCTCAATTTGGCGCTGTAAGGAGCTATCCTGAATAGACGAGGAAAATGCGATGGCCGCGACAATCGGTAGGCCAATAATCGACGCTTTTTTTGGAAGTGAAAGCTCAGAAAAGCGCAGAATGAGAGAACGAGGAAGCACTATCTATCCTGTGGATTAAGTCAAAAGAGCCTCAAGATTAAGACTTTCTGTTTCAAAAGTCACCTATATCGTGTGATTCTATGGTCAAAAAAGGCACCGGAGTGCCTTATAATAAATCAACAATTACACGTAAAAATGAGTACTGTCCTAATCATATTTCACGCTTTCACAAGATTTATCAACAACCTATTGATAAGTCGTCACTAGGCTATTTTCTTCGCCAAAACCATTGGCAATGTACTGGTCAGCGCTAGGATCGTTAACCCATTGTTGGTCATCCAACAAGTAACGAAATTGAAATTCAGCATCTTTAGGTAAACGGGTTTTAAATTTAAAACTATTACTTTTCGCCACCTTTTTCATCGGTTCTGGTTGCCAGTCAAGAAAGTCCGCTACTATCGCAACATTGCCAGCCGTATCTGGGACGTCCACTTCAAAGGTCACTTCGACTTCTTCTTTTGTTTTAAAAAAACGTTTATTGATCATCACAAACTCCATCTCTGTATAAAAAACATCCTACCTAATGAATCATAAGAAAATAGACTCACATCCACAACTCTAAATAGTAAAAATTCCGCCGCCGAACCACTATATTTATAACCTCAGTTGAATATTCACCCCTCTTTACAGCATTTTAAATGAGCGTAGAATCCACCGCGCTTTCTATTTTCCCCTATTTTCAATAAGGTTATCAATTATGTTTGCCGTATATGAATCCTATAAAGCCGGTCTGCTACGACCAAAACAGTGGCTAAATAATATCAGTGCAGGTTTGATTGTAGGGGTTGTCGCTCTGCCACTGGCGATGGCATTCGCTATTGCTTCTGGCGTGAAACCGGAGCAAGGGATATACACCGCCATTATTGCAGGCGTTATCGTTTCACTGTTTGGCGGCTCGCGAGTGCAGATAGCCGGCCCAACGGGCGCTTTCATCGTGATACTCGCTGGAATTGTTAGCCAGTATGGGGTCAGCGGGTTGCAGATAGCCACTATGATGGCCGGTGTGATTCTATTGGTTCTGGGGGTCGCAAAACTCGGTAGCATCATCCGCTATATTCCTGACCCCGTAATCGTCGGCTTCACCAGCGGTATCGGTGTCATTATCTGGGTTGGGCAATGGCAAGAATTCTTCGGCCTCCCCAAGATCGAAGGTGAGCATTTTCATCAAAAATTAGTGTCTATTTTCCATGCCTTTCCGCAGATGGATTGGGCCACAACAGGCCTTTCGTTATTTTCACTCGCGCTGGTTATCTTCGGTCCTAAGATCCCGAAGCTCTCGAAAGTGCCAGGGCCACTGCTTGCTCTCGTCACAGTTACCGTGTTGCAATATTTTGTTGGCTTTGAAGGGATCCGCACGATTGGATCGGCTTTTGGAGGCATACCTCAAGGACTGCCAGAGTTTTCGCTTCCAGAAGTTAGCTTCTCTCAAATTATTCTATTGATTGGCCCTGCTTTTGCGATTGCCATGCTAGGTGCGATTGAATCATTGCTTTCGGCGGTGGTCGCCGATGGTATGGCGGGCACCAAACACAACTCAAACCAAGAATTAGTCGGCCAAGGTATCGCTAATATCGTTGCTCCTCTCTTCGGTGGTATTGCAGCAACAGGCGCCATTGCACGTACTGCAACCAATATACGCAACGGGGGGACAAGCCCACTTTCGGGCGTGGTGCACTCGCTCACTCTGGTCATTATCCTTATTGCACTTGCACCATTAGCCGTCAATATTCCACTGGCAGTACTCAGTGCGATTTTGTTCGTCGTAGCATGGAACATGAGTGAAGTTCCCCACTTTATTAAATTGGTTAAACGTGCACCCAAAGCCGATGTGGTTATTTTGTTGCTAACCTTTGGATTAACCGTGTTTGCTGACTTAGTTGTCGCCGTCAACATCGGGGTGATCATCGCTACCCTTCACTTTGTAAAACGTATGGCATCTAGTGTTGAGGTAAAAGCCAGTACACACCATGAGCTCAGTGCTGAGCTGCTTCGTCATGGGCAAACTCAGTTACCAAGAGAGCTCGCCGTTTATGCCTTAGAAGGCCCATTTTTCTTTGCTGCGGCTGAAACCTTTGAGCGTGTGATGAGCAGCATTCAAGAGCAGCCAGAAATTTTAATTATTCGCCTTAAATGGGTTCCATTTATGGACATTACTGGCCTGCAATCCATTGAGGAAATGATCGAAAACTTCCATAAAAAGAATGTGCAAGTGTTGATCTCTGGTGCAAATACTCGTGTTGCAATGAAACTGAAAAAAGCGGGGATTGTTGATTTGGTCGGTGAAGATAATTTCTTTAGTCAATTCGATGATGCGCTCAGCGTTAGCCTACAACGTTTGAATATCAGTACAGCTCAATAAAGCTCATTGGACCTATACATTTTTGGCCTTTAGCCTACGGTTAAAGGCCTTTGACTGACCCGTCCCTCTTACCTTAACCGCCCAATTTTCCTCAGCCCTCCTTAACTCTTTTTAAAACGCACGCCTCAACCACCAACAGATTATTAACCAATGCAACAATAACAAAACAAATGACCATGTTATCTGAGAATAACAGCTCTTTTGTTTGAATACTTAACCTTGATTAATGAATAGTATTGCAAGCCATCTTAAAAATAGATATTCTTGCCTGCAATGACTAAATAGAGCTATTTAGTGCATTTTTATGCCACAAGTTGGTGACTATTGACCCGCAGTAATACGAGACACGACATGCAAGATAACGCTCAAACTATTGAAGCTCCTGTAGCACCAACACAAAGTAGCTTTTGGATGTTTTTCATCCCTTCGTTAATTGGTCTATTTTTGTTTATGGCGCCAATTAGCTACCAAGGTGACTTAACCATTCCAGTTGCCGTCCTTGCTAAATCTATCCAAGCTATTTTGGGTGATTACCTTGTTGCAATAGTGACAGTGATCATCGCCTTTATGTCTGCAGCTTCCATTTTATGTAAAATTTTTCAACCTGCATTCATTACAAAGAGTCCTTTCTTAAATGGGCTTTTTAATCCATCTGCTCTTTGGTTAGCCGTCCGTGTATTTGGTGGTATCGCCGTCATTATGACGTTTTTCCAAATCGGCCCTAAGGCTATCTGGGAAGAAAACACTGGCGGTATGGTTCTTGAGGGTTTATTACCCACTTTATTTTCTGTATTTATTTTTGCAGGGCTTTTGCTGCCTTTACTACTTAACTTCGGGCTACTGGAGCTATTTGGTAGTTTATTAAGCAGAATCATGCGTCCAGTTTTCAACCTTCCAGGCCGTAGCGCAATCGACTGCATGGCTTCTTGGTTGGGCGACGGTAGTGTCGGTATTTTGCTGACCAGCAAACAGTACGAAAGCAAATTCTACACACAGCGTGAAGCCGCTATTGTTGGTACAACGTTTTCTGCCGTTTCAATTACCTTCAGCTTAGTCGTTATTGCGCAAGTTAAGCTAGAGCATCTGTTCCTACCTTTTTATGGCACCATTTGCCTTGCAGGCTTTGTTGCAGCGATCATCATTCCTCGCCTGCCACCATTAAGTTTCAAAAAGAACACTTATATTGATGGTACCTCTCCAGCTAAAGATGCCGATGCAGTTCCAAGCGGACATACCTCGTTCTCATGGGGGATGGAATTAGCACTGGCGAAAGCAAGCCAAGTTAAATCTGCGAAATCGATCTTCGCTGAAGGCATGCGTAACGCTGTTGATATGGTGTTTGGTGTGCTACCTGTCGTGATGGGCTTGGGTACTCTGGCTCTGATTGTTGCAGAATACACCTCTGTATTTTCTGTATTGGGCCAACCGTTTATTCCTTTTCTAGAATTACTTGGTGTACCTGAGGCTGTTCAAGCATCTCAAACCATTGTGGTCGGCTTTGCGGATATGTTTATTCCCGCGATTCTTGCAGCTTCCATTGATAATGAAATGACACGTTTCGTGATTGCGGCCATGTCAGTGACTCAGTTGATCTATATGTCTGAAGTGGGTGCATTAATGTTAGGCAGCAAAATTCCTGTCAACATCCTTGAGCTGTTTGTCATATTTATTCTGCGTACGCTCATTACACTGCCAGTGATAGCTGGTGTAGCACATCTCATTTTTTAGTAAACAATGCGGCAGTAACGGCACTAATAACATTTCAATATGCAAGTCCCCACTTATGTGGGGATTTTTTTGTTCTAAACTAAAGATTGATTCGACCAAATTAACAGAAATATAAATAGAAAATAATTTCATTGATTAAATTATCACCTTATACTTTTAGCCTATGCTCTAAGAAAAAAGCAGAAGTAAATAAGGTAGTTTATGATGAGATGGATAACCGCTTTACCACTTATTTTTTTCAGCTTATTTGTTCATGCTGCAAGCTTAACTATTACCCTCCCAAACCAAGATCGGGTTACTTATTCTCTTGCACAATTGGCAGAGATACTGCCTCGTGAAACCTTCACGACTCAGCTTCCTTGGTTACCAAAAGAAAATACTTTCACTGGTTTTAAAGTTATTGATTTAATTAATCATTTGCAAGTTGGACAGGTTTCTTCTGTATCATTTTTGGCCATTAATGATTACGCCGCTAATATTGCAATTGAAAACTTAACTCGCTATGAACCCATTATTGCGTATCACATGAATGGCGATGAAATGAAAATAAGAAACAAGGGGCCATTTTGGCTGATCTACAATCTAGATAAATATCCACAAATAGATAATGACATTTATTACACCCAAATGGTGTGGCAGTTAGAAAAACTATTGATTCACGGTAAATAATGAATTTTACAAAACACAGCACTTTACACCCCTTGTTATACCGGGCAAAAACACTGTTGATTGTCCTGTCAGTCGCCTTGATCGTCGCTAATTTGTATATACTTTCGACCACACGCTCTTTAGCCAACTCCTATACCGACCAACGTAACTATGCAACTTGGTATTTATTCCAGCTCACCAAAGAGTATTCTGAGCTGGTTGCTTCGATTCCTTATTACCTAGAGTCAAAGGAGAAGAGAGCGCACACTTGGTTGCAGTATGAGCTGATTTGGAGCCGTTTTGACTTGATTCTAACGAGTAAGGAATCGGATAATTTTATGGGTAGAACGGATTCCCAGCATTTCTTTAAGAACAACTTTGATGATTTCAAAATATTAGAAAGCTTATTGCTGGCCGTTAAAGATCAAAAGTCATTGGCTGTATTTGAAAAACATGCCCACTTGATTTACGACCAAGTTATCGGCTATGTAAACCAAAACTTTCAACTGCAAAGCCCTATCTATCTAGAGCAAAAAGAAAAAGCAAATAGGCTAACACAGGTACAATTTCTGCTGATGTTCTTGATGCTGGGTTGCATTGGCTTAGTTAGCTATATTTTTCATAAAGAAGCGGTTGCTCAGCGTACCTTAGCATTAACTGACCCTCTAACTGGGCTTGCTAACCGCCTTGCTATGTTTGAAGAGCTGAATCAAATTTCTACCAACAACCCCTTCTCTCTCTTTCTTCTCGACTTAAATGGCTTTAAGCCCATTAACGACCAAAATGGTCATAAAGCAGGGGACAGTGTGTTGCAGCAAGTAGCGTTTCGCTTAACACATTCGATTCCAACCTTTGATTATTCGGTATTTCGTATGGGGGGTGATGAGTTTGCCCTGATCATCCATAGCGTAGATGCGATGGAACTGAGCATTATGCAACGCCACATTAAAGCGTGTTTTAAAGAGAATTTCTTCGTGGATAATGGAGTGGGAGCAAAGCTTTCAACCAGTATCGGTATTGCCTCTTTTCCTAAAGATTCAGCCAATATTAATCAATTAATACATATTGCGGATAAGAATATGGGCTCTTCTCCGCTTAG
>NZ_JAHGUP010000013.1 GCF_001989995.2 Vibrio anguillarum | reverse complement strand
GGAGAAGAGCCAATTTTTCTCATCTCAAATACTAATAATTCTTATGACAAACCAACATCAATACTTTGGGCACCCAAGGGGCCTATTTTTACTTTTTGGCACAGAGCTATGGGAGCGTTTTTCGTATTATGCGATGCGCGCCATTTTGGTACTTTATCTTACAGACGCAACGATGAATGGCGGTCTAGGTTGGTCGACTAAAGATGCACTCGATCTTTACGGCACCTATACAGGGCTAGTCTACATCACACCGCTTATTGGTGGTTACCTTGCAGACAACTACCTTGGGCAACGCCGTTCTATTTTATTGGGTGGAGCGTTAATGGCCATTGGCCAATTTACGCTAGCACTGCCTGCAGATGCACTAGGTATTGGCTCTCTACACACTTTCTATTTAGGCCTTGCACTGCTTATCTGTGGTAACGGTCTATTTAAGCCCAATATCTCAACAATGGTTGGTGACCTATATAATGAGGGTGATAACCGTCGTGATGGCGCGTTCACCATCTTCTATATGGGGATCAATTTAGGTGCGCTACTTGCTGGTGTGATCTCTGGTTCTGTTACTAACTCATTTGGTTGGAAAGCAGGTTTTGTGGCCGCTGGTATTGGTATGCTGATCAGCCTTGTGATGCAAATGGCAATGGCTCAATCATGGCTTGGTAATATTGGCCGCGAACCAGCAGCTAAGCGCGATCTAAAACTGAAAAAATCAGCAAATAAGGAACCACTAACGAAAGCAGAAGTAGATCGTATCAAAGTTATCCTTGTGATGAGTTTGTTTACTATTGTTTTCTGGGCGGGTTTCGAACAAGCTGGTGGTTTAATGAACATTTACACGCAGCAATACACTGATCGTATGATAGGCGGTTTTGAGATACCTGCCGCTTGGTTCCAATCGTTAAATCCATTTTTCATTATTACTCTTGCCCCTGTATTAGCCGTATTATGGGTAAAATTAGGCAAGCGTGAACCAAACTCCCCAATGAAGTTTGCATTAGCGATGTTCTTCTTAGCCCTAGGCTTCCTATGTATGGTTGGTGCGGTTATGGAACAAGGTGGTGACACTACCGTAAAAACATCAATGCTATGGCTTGTCGGTGCCTTCTTCTTCCATACCTTGGGTGAACTGTGTCTATCACCAATTGGTCTATCGCTTGTCACTAAACTAGCCCCACTACGCCTTGCTTCATTAATGATGGGAGCATGGTTCGGTTGTAACGCAATCGCGAATTATGTAGCAGGCCATGTAGGTTCTCATGTGGGAGAGCTTGGTGCGATGGCTATCTTCAGCGGTATTGCAGTAACAGCAACCATTGGCGGCGTCATTTTACTGTTGTGCTCTAACACACTCGTTCGTTGGATGCACGGTGCAGAAAGAACCACAAGCTACGCTGAAGAAATTGAAGAGCAACAAGCTCAGTTAGTTTAGCTTCAAATACACCTAGTAGTAATTCAAGAATAATAATGACAAACGGTCACGCTATAGTGACCGTTTTTGTACTAGAAAAGAATTCAACTCATCAGCGCTTAACTAAGGAAGCCATCATTTCTATATGCATTGCCGAATCATTTAGGCACTCAATGTAGGTAAACAATTCTCCACCAGCGTGAATAAAAGTTTCTTTACCTTGCTCAGCTATCTCTTCTAAGGTTTCTAAACAATCCACCGAGAAGGCGGGAGTGATGATATCCAACTTTTTAATACCGCGGCTTGGCAGAGCCTCTAATGTTTTATCCGTATAAGGCTGTAGCCACTCTTCACGTCCAAAAATAGACTGATAGGTCAGGCCGATTTGGTCAGCATTCAAACCAAGTTCTTGTGCCAAAAGTTCTGTGGTTTTTTGGCAATGCTGTGGGTAGATATCACCGTTATCGGCGTATCGCTTAGGGATACCGTGGTAGGAACAAAGCAAATAGTCACCTTGCCCGTTACGTTGCCAAGAGTCACGGACTTTACTCGCCAAAGATCGTATATAAGCAGGGTGATTATGATAATCACGAATAAAACGTAAATTGGGCGTCACAGGCATACGTTTCATCGCTTTGGCAAGGCCATCAAACACGGCAGCCGTAGTAGTACCAGAATATTGAGGGTACAGAGGCAGCACCACAATCCCTTCAACACCACGCTCCAATAATGTGTTGATACCCTCTAAAAGGCTTGGTGAACCATAGGTCATACCAAGTTCCACTGGTGTACCGAGATACTGTTCTAACGCTTGCACTTGGCGTTTAGAGTACACCATCAAAGGAGAGCCTTCTTCCATCCAGACAGATTGATATAACTTAGCAACCTTGGGGGCTCGCAGCGGAAGAATCACACCATGTAATAATGGACACCAGATCCAACGACTCATATCAACCACACGTTGGTCATGTAAAAATTGGCTTAAAAATCGTTTTACTGCCGATGCCGTCGGTTCACTCGGCGTTCCCAAGTTAACCAATAGCACACCCTGTTTTTGATTATTTTGCATTACTTCCATTCATCCATTTCATTGTTAATTATTGAGTACGAATTCGCGGCAGGAAAGTTCATAAAAAAAGCGACCTTTAGGTCGCTTTCACTATAACAAAGTTAACAAGCCTATACTGAGCCAATTATGCTAATGCTTTCTCAATATCAGCGCTAACTTGAGCAACTGGCTTAGTGCCATCAAATTTTAGGTATTTCGTATTACCCATTTGTGCTTCTTTACCGTAGTAAGTGATCAGTGGCGCTGTTTGCTCGTGGTAAACACCTAAACGAGCACGAACGGTCTCTTCTTTGTCATCATCACGAACGACAAGATCTTCACCTGTTACGTCATCTTTACCTTCCACTTTTGGCGGGTTGTAAATGGCGTGATAGGTACGACCAGAAGCCAAGTGAGCACGACGTCCAGCCATACGCTCAACAATAACGTCATCGGCAACATCAAACTCAATCACATAGTCAACATTAATGCCCATTGCTTTTAAGCCATCAGCTTGAGGAATCGTGCGAGGAAAACCATCGAGTAAAAAGCCCTTT
Organism: Vibrio anguillarum; assembly: GCF_001989995.2. Taxonomy (GTDB): domain Bacteria; phylum Pseudomonadota; class Gammaproteobacteria; order Enterobacterales; family Vibrionaceae; genus Vibrio; species Vibrio anguillarum. The sequence continues at coordinate 9,328 of NZ_JAHGUP010000013.1, read as the reverse complement.
TCACAATCAGCTTGGGTGATGCGTTCTTTGATTAAGCCAAGGATGATTTCATCAGAAACGAGTTGACCAGCATCAATCACTGATTTCGCTTTTTTGCCAAGTTCAGTGCCTGCTTTAATCGCAGCACGTAACATATCACCAGTAGAGATTTGTGGAATACCGTACTTCTCCATGATGAATTGAGCTTGAGTGCCTTTACCTGCACCGGGAGCACCTAGAAGAATGATGCGCATGTTTAATCCTCTTTAGAAAATTATGATTTATACCGAAGCTCACAACCAGATGAGACTTAAAACCAACGGTAAGTTTCGGTATAACGGTAATGAGATGAGTGAATAATAATTCGGCAAGCAACATACACAGCTTACCGATCGCATTCAAGCGATGCATTCTAACATACAAATTTAAGCGACTAACCAGATTAAGACTAAAGAATATAATCTTGGCCGGATGTTCGCTGCAAGTTTGCCTAAAATATCGCTCGTTCTCAGCAGAGAATCGCTATTCAAAGCAAAAAGCTCGCAGTTGCGAGCTTTTTGTTAGCCAGTTAGCTATTCAACCTTAGTCAAAAGCTGATTAATTGCGGTTAAGAATTGTGACGGATCTTCCATCGAACCACGCTCAGCGAGCGTCGCTTGACCTAGTAAAACTTCAACCCAGCGACCAAATACTTGTTCATCCGCTTCATCGGCCATCCGTTTCACTAACGCATGTTCAGGGTTAAGTTCCAAAATATACTTCACCTCTGGTACCGGTTGACCAGCCGCAGCAAGCAATTTTGCCATCTGCGTACCCATCTCATAATCGTCGGTCACAACAACCGCTGGAGTACTTGCCAGTTTAAAAGTAGTTCGAACCTCTTTGACACGATCGCCAAGGTACTGCTTCGTACGTTCAACCACCGATTTAAACTCTTCTTCAGTCTCTTTATGCTTCTCTTTTTCCGCTTCATCTTCGAACTGGCTCAGATCTAGCCCTGCTTTGGTGATGGATTGGAACATTTTTCCATCAAACTCAGTGAGGTAGTTCATCAACCACTCATCAATGCGATCAAACATTAAAATAACTTCGATACCTTTGGCTTTAAACTGCTCTAGGTGCGGGCTATTTTTGGCCGCTGCATAGCTATCGGCGGTGAGGTAGTAGATTTTATCCTGCCCCTCTTTCATCCGTTCAACATAAGCCGCTAAACTAACCGTTTGCTCTGCTGAGTCAACCTCGGTCGAGGCGAAGCGCAATAGGCTGGCGATCTTCTCTTTATTAGCAAAATCTTCTGCAGGCCCCTCTTTGAGTACCAAACCAAACTCTTTCCAGAAGGTTTGATATTTATCAGCATCATTGCTCGCCATACGTTCAAGCATGGTCAATACACGCTTGGTACAAGCATTACGCAATGATTGAGTCACCTTGTTATCTTGTAAAATCTCGCGTGAAACATTAAGCGGTAAATCGTTTGAGTCGATTAAACCACGAACAAAGCGCAAGTAGGACGGCATAAATTGCGCAGCATCATCCATGATAAAGACACGCTGAACATAAAGTTTCAAGCCTGATTTATGATCGCGATTCATCATATCCCAAGGTGCTTTCGCTGGAATATAAAGTAGGCTGGTATAATCGTTTTTACCTTCTACACGGTTATGGCTCCACACCAGTGGGTCAGCATAATCATGGGAAACGTGTTTATAGAACTCTTGATACTCTTCATCACTGATTTCTGACTTAGAACGCGTCCACAACGCCTGTGCTTTGTTGATTTGTTCCCACTGGGTCTCTTCAGTCTCGTTACCTTCGTCATCACGAACTTTGGTTTGGATAGAAACTGGAATTCCAATGTGGTCTGAATATTTAGAAATCACATCACGCAGACGCCATTCAGAAAGGAACTCTTTGCCTTCCTCTCGCATGTGCAAAATGATATCGGTTCCACGAGACTCTTTATTAATGCTTTCTACTGTATATTCACCTTCACCTTGTGAATACCATTGAACCGCTTCGTTAGCAGGTAAACCCGCAGCGCGAGTTCTTACAGTGACCGCATCAGCGACGATGAAGGCCGAGTAAAAACCCACCCCAAACTGACCGATAAGCTGAGAGTCTTTAGATTGATCTTGGGATAGTTTAGAGAAAAACTCCGCTGTGCCGGATTTTGCAATCGTACCGAGATGTTCAATGACATCTTCGCGGCTCATACCAATACCGTTATCTGAAATGGTCAGCGTATTCGCTTGAGTATCAAACGATAATTTAACGCCCAAGTTGGCATCACCTTGATATAAATCGGCATTAGACAACGCTTGAAAACGAAGTTTATCCGCAGCATCAGAGGCATTTGAAATTAATTCGCGAAGGAAGATCTCTTTATTGGAATAAAGAGAGTGAATCATAAGATGAAGTAACTGTTTGACTTCAGATTGAAAACCACGAGTTTCTTTATTGGTAGTAGCCGTTTCGCTCATACTAGCTCCATAACATCTGAGTTATTTTCATTCACACACAGAGTGTGCAACCAAGGATGATTTGCTAGTAAGATGAGGCTGGCAATTGTAAATTCAAGGTCAATAATCATAAAAACACTGTTTTTTTCATTTATTTTGATTATGCTTGCCGTAATTTTTATCAAAGAAAATAAAAACTAGCATAATGTTTCATCAATTGCTTCCCCAAGCAGGCTAGGTTGATGGACGGTTAAACATGCCAACAATAAGAAGATTATCATGAGTAACATAGGCACAAAATTCATCCTTGCTAACCGATTCACGTTTGATCCCAATAGTAACTCTTTGCTTGAACAAGAAAACGAACAAGAGGCTGTTCGCCTTGGTAGTAACGAAAGTCGAATTTTACTTCTACTTTGTGAACGCCCAAATGAAGTGATTACACGCCATGAACTGCATGAGTTTGTGTGGCGTGAACAAGGTTTTGAAGTTGATGACTCAAGCTTAACTCAAGCGATTTCAACACTTCGTAAGATGTTGAAAGATCAAACCAAATCACCAGAATTCGTCAAAACCGTGCCGAAACGAGGTTATCAAATGATCGCCTCGGTGACTCGAGCAACCCCCTACTCACAGAAAAACACCACCAACGAGCCTGAAGAGGAACCGTTACTGGCCAGTGAGTCTATCCAAGACATTGACGCGGATACCACTTCGCTACCCGAAGAGACAACATCCCGAACCGTGACGACAGATCCACTCGCGAAAGTAAAAATAGGGAGAGAAAAGTTAACACTGCAAAGCAAATTGATGTTGGTTGTGGCTCTTTTCTTACCTATCCTGGCTCTCCTATTAACTAGCCCTGCACAATCAAAATTTAAACAGATTGCGGTTTATAACAATATAGTTGTGAATACGCCCATAAATCATCCAGACCTAAACAAATGGTTACCTTCTATTGAAAAATGCGTAAAAAAATACAATGAATCACATACTGGAGAACTGGCACCTAAGCAGGTGATTGCGACTGGTGGTCAAAATAATCAGCTCGTATTGAATTACATCCATAATTCTGAGTTCTCGGGTGAAAATGTCACTTTACGAATTTTAGCTAACCAAGATGATTTGGCCAACGTGTGTAAATAAGGGCATAAATATGAATCCAAAAGTGGCAACCCTCATCTTAGCTATCTCTGCACTATTCAGTAGTTGGTTATACTGGGGCAGTGATTTAAAAATAGAACAAATCCTAACGGCGCAAGAATGGCAATCTAAAATGGTCACTGTGGTAAAACGCAGTCAACAGAATGATTCTGTTGGGCCAATCCGTCGGGTTGATGTCAATTCGAATGTAAAATATTTACCTAACGGTACTTATATTAGAATGTCAAATGTGAAGTTATTCGCCGTGGGTGGTGAAAGTGAAAGTTTCATTAATATCTCAGAAACCGGCACCTGGGATATCAGTGATAGCTACTTATTGATATCGCCTAGCGAATTTAAAAACATTAGTTCTAGTCAAAGTAAGGACTTTACCCCTGAGCAATTAGAACTGATTACTCAATTTTTCAAGATGGATGCTCAACAAAGCCGACGTATTGATGTCGTCAATGAAAAAACATTATTGCTCACCAGCCTAAGCCATGGTTCGACAGTGCTGTTCATCAATTAGCCATCGAGTAATCTGTAACTTCAATGAAGGGTCGAAAAGATCCTTTGTTGCGTATGGCCCTTACTTCTTCACAAAAGGTACACCATGGAAAAAGCCAATATTGAGATCTACTATTGCCGCCAATGTAATTGGATGCTTCGAGCCACTTGGCTAAGCCAAGAGTTACTGCATACTTTTAGTGAAGAAATTGAATCTGTGCGTCTCTACCCTGATACAGGGGGACGATTTGAAATCATGTGCAATGGACAACGTATTTGGGAACGTAAACATGATGGTGGTTTCCCTGAAGCAAAGGTTCTTAAGCAACGAGTCCGAGATATCATTGACCCAGAGCGAGATCTGGGTCATTCAGACAACAGGTAAATCAGATAGCGACCAGTTTAAGAGCTAGTCGCTAAACGATATTGTGCCAGTCCTTGCCCCTCTAGCCCCATTACTTGAAATAATCCATCCGTATAAATAGCGTAGCTTGGGGGAAATTCATTACGTGGAAAGGTCGCGGACCCCGGGTTGACAATAATGACATCATCTTGACCTTGCGCCATAGGGATGTGCGAGTGGCCATGGATCAAAACATCACCTTTTTTTAATGGTGGCCTATTTTGAGCATTATATTGATGGCCATGCGTTAAGAAAAAACGAGTTCCTGACTCCAAAACTACCCAACAAAAATCCATCATCATCGGAAAGTCGAGCAGCATTTGGTCGACTTCGCTATCACAATTGCCTCTGACCGCCACAATATGCGGCGCCCATCGATTCAAGCACTCCGCCACTGCGGTCGGATTATACCCATCAGGTATAGGATTACGCGGACCATGATTTAAAAGGTCTCCTAGCAGTACTAAAGTGTCTGCACCTGACTGTTCAAATAGACTGAGCACTTTTTCAGTAGCAGGCAGTGAACCGTGTAAATCCGAAGCAAAAAACAACTTCATACTTTTATCTCCGTATTTTGGAGCTATAGATTGTACGAATTTCAGCACACTTCGTCATCTCGAGTTATGAATAAACATTGTCATTTATCACCACGAACAATTCACGTATACTAAATAAGTTTCCTATATTAGGTTAGATGGCAAACAAGCATCGTCACTTAACCAACATGGCTATCGTTCTCATCACCACCATTTAGGTGATATCGCACAGACCAATGAGGTAGAAACATGAAAATACTATTAACGGGAGGGACTGGCTTTATCGGTAAAGAGCTGATGAAACAGATTTTCACGCACAATATCTACCTCCTCACGCGCGATATAGAGCGAGCTAAGCAGCAGCTCGCCCATGTAGACAAAGGTAGTATCACCTACCTGACCTCCCTAGCGAGTTTAAAAGACGCGAATCAATTTGACGCCATTATCAATCTTGCAGGAGAACCAATCGCCGACAAACGTTGGAGCAAACAGCAAAAAGCGATCATTTGCGCTAGTCGATGGGAAATAACAGAGCGGTTAGTTGAGCTCATCCATGCCAGTACTGAACCCCCCTCCGTTTTCATCAGTGGATCGGCCGTCGGCTATTATGGTGACCAACAGTCTCATCCGTTTGATGAAACATTACATGTGCACCAACAAAGTTTTCCTCATCACGTTTGCGAAAAATGGGAGCGCATCGCCCTCCAAGCGCAATCAGAAAAAACTCGAGTGTGCCTATTGCGTACGGGGATCGTGCTCGCTAGCGATGGTGGTGCTTTAAAGAAAATGCTGCCACCTTACCGTTTAGGCTTGGGCGGCCCTCTTGGTAAGGGTGAACAGTATATGCCATGGATCCACTTATTAGATATGGCACGAGCGATAGCCTATTTATTAGACACGCCACATGCACAAGGTGCTTTTAACCTCTGTGCTCCACATCCCGTACCTAATAAGCATTTTAGCCAGCTATTGGCGAAAACATTACGTCGACCACATATACTATTCACTCCCAAATGGGTTCTAAACCTTGCAATGGGTGAAGCGGCTGTTTTACTGTTTGATAGTATTAGAGCAAAACCTAAAAAGCTAACCGAGCTAGGATTTCACTTCCAGTTTTCACACCTAGAACCTGCGTTGAAAAATATATTACAACATCGTGCTTAACCAAAACTGGCCTATATTTTTTGTGAATAGCAAGGTATACGATAATGACAAAAGCGATACTTATCAGTGGATAAACCGACGGTTGCATAAAGTAGCACAATCAACTTAATTGTCATTAATTCGTAACATTCATGTGACATGATACAACTCTGGATATCCCAGTTAATCTAATATAAAGCGTTACATGTGGTACGACGAATATGACATTACACCAATTAAATTGGCTCAGTGTCGGTGTTGCGCTGACACTATTTTTAATATTATAGACACCTTTGCTTGCCCTCTCTTTGAGAGATAAAAAACGCTACTTTAACGGTAGCGTTTTTCATTTGCCCTTGATATTCCAATTTTCACCCCTATTTCTAAGACTATAAACTTGATTATCGCAAGGAAAATATCATGCAATCACCTTACATCGTTGAGGTCAATCAGCACAACTTTCGAGAGGTGTTCGAACGCTCAGTTGAGGCTCCTATTCTCTTTTATTTTTGGGCACCCATGAATCAAGAGAGCGTACAACTCATTCCTGAATTACAAAGCGTAGCGCAACAGCACAGTGGCGCATTCACATTGGCTCTTCTTAACTGCCAACAAGAACAGCAAGTGGCAGCACAATTTGGTGTTCAAGCCCTGCCAACAATCGCTCTGTTTATTAATGGTCAAGCGGTCGACGGTTTAGCAGGTGCTCAGACCATAGAAACAGTGAATGCAATGTTAAGCAAACATTTGCCAAGCCACGATGAAGTTGCGCTACAGCAAGCCTTAACACTGATAGAGCAAACACAACATTCACAAGCACTACCCTTGCTACTAAGTCTACCTGACGATATGAAAGCAAAAGCAGAGGTCAAACTGGCCCTCGCTGATGTGTTTCTGGAAACTCAGCAGTATGAAGCGGCAGAAACAGAACTGGAACGCATCCCACTAGAGTATCAAGATGGTTACTACAAAGGCTTAATCGCCAAACTGGAGCTGCACAAGCAAGCCGCTGACAGCCCAGAGATTCAAGCATTAGAAGAGATTTTTTCCGCTGAGCCAAACAACGCTCACATAGCAAGTGAGTTAGCGCTTCAATATCATCAAGTTAACCGTAATGAAGAAGCTCTCGATATGTTATGGTCATTTTTACAAAGCGACCTCAATTGCCTCGATGGCGGGCTCAAAAAAGTGTTTATGGACATTTTAAGTGCGCTTGGACAAGGAAATAGTGTGGCAAGTCTCTATCGCAGAAAGCTGTATTCACTATTATATTAATAATATCAAGCAATTAAACTGGAAACGTTCTGCTTTGATTGTTAAAAAACCAGTATCAAATCTCATTATTTCATTTGTTCCATATCGATAACTGATAGAGAATGATCAATAACAAAGCTCAAACGTTGATGAGAATCGCTCCTATATCCAAATGACTTGGAGATACCGGCAGTCGGCAAGTGAGTTCATCCCCATAAGCACAATAAGCTCTATGATTGGGGTGAACGAACTTAGCTAACACAGCGGCCGTTTCAATAGAGAAAGGAACATCAACATTAGGATTATTTAATACTAAAAAGGAACCGTTATGGCTATTGATTCACTCGTCGCCGTTGGCATATTTGTATTCGTCGTTATTTCATTTATCTTTTCTGCTGTGAAAACCGTTTCACAAGGGAGCAATTGGACAGTAGAGCGTTTTGGACGTTACACACACACCCTACGCCCCGGTTTAAATATCATTATTCCGTTCATTGATCGCGTCGGACAAAAAATTAATATGATGGAACAGGTGCTTGATATCCCAGCACAAGAAGTGATATCCAAAGATAACGCCAATGTTGTTATCGACGCGGTTTGCTTCGTGCAAGTGATTGATGCTGCGAAAGCCGCCTATGAAGTTAGCGAACTACAACACGCCATTCGCAACTTAACTCTAACGAATATGCGTACCGTACTGGGCTCGATGGAGCTGGATGAAATGCTCAGCCAGCGTGACATGATCAACACTAAATTGTTATCGATAGTCGATCAGGCGACTAACCCTTGGGGTGTAAAAGTCACTCGCATCGAAATTAAAGATGTACAACCACCAGCGGATTTAACCGCGGCGATGAACGCGCAAATGAAAGCGGAGAGAAATAAACGTGCTGAAGTGTTAGAAGCCGAAGGCGTACGTCAAGCACAAATTTTACGCGCCGAAGGCCAAAAGCAGTCTGAAATACTTAAAGCTGAAGGTGAAAAGCAGGCGGCAATTCTTCAAGCAGAAGCACGTGAACGCGCTGCTGAAGCAGAAGCCAAAGCGACAGAGATGGTTTCGAATGCGATTGCGCAAGGTGACATGCAAGCGGTTAACTACTTTATCGCTCAAGGATATACCGAAGCACTTAAAGCCATTGGTCAAGCAGAGAACAGCAAAATCATCATGCTGCCATTAGAAGCAACTGGGTTGATGGGTTCGGTTGCTGGCATTGCTGAAATGTTCAACCTAAAATCCTCACAAGATAAGTAGGCCTAACGTGATAGAGCTAATACAACAAATGAATTATTGGCACTGGCTCGCATTAGGCTTAGTGCTTGTTGCATTGGAACTGCTTGGAACTGCTGGGTATTTTCTTTGGTTAGGTATTTCCGCACTCATCGTTGGCCTTATCTTTACGATGCTCCCCATCAGTTGGCAACTGCAGTGGATGGCTTTTGCAAGTTTATCACTCGTCACGACTTGGTTATGGTGGCGTAAACAATTTAAATCAGACCACGATGGTGACGAGACTCGTGATCTGAACCAGAAACAGAAACAGCTGATCGGACAAACAGCTCGTCTTAAAGAGAGCGTTCAAGAAGGGGCAACTTTTCGATTACAGCTCGGCGATACGACGTGGACAGCAAAATGCCAGCAAAACCTAGAAGCCGATGTTGTGGTTAAAGTCGTAGATGTCGAAGGAATTGTGTTGATTGTTAAGCCTAAAGAGAGCTAGCCTCATTGAGTAAACATCAGTAAGAAAGTACATAAAAACCAAAAGTGATGAATTGCTTTTGGTTTTTTCATTTATGGGCAGCCAAATTGTAGTGTGTGCCTCGACAGCTCATTAGCTAATGAGCTCATTTTCACACTGACTTGTTCAAGTCGCTATGGCAGCACTGCCTACGGAAACCGCATGAAC
>NZ_JAHGUP010000012.1 GCF_001989995.2 Vibrio anguillarum | reverse complement strand
TTTGTGTTCGGATAATAAAGTTTGATCGAAGTTAATAAAGTCTGATCAAAAGTAATAAAGTCTGATCAAAATATAACCTCTTGGTGTATGCTGAATACATCAGGAGGTATTTTTTATGCCAGACTCAAATAAACCAGTTCATCCAGCCGATCTCAAAAAGCTCAAAACACGTGGAAAAGGCGTGGGTAAAGATTATGAGCCTTTTATCTACATTCATGAGTTAAGTAGTTTGGGTGAAAGCTGTCGCAGTAACAGCGCTACGGTTGGTCGAGTCCATCATCTCTTATCTCGACTTGAGTTAGCTGCCTTCCTCTCATTTGATTACTCCTCCAATACCATCGATATTCGCGAGCAGTTTCCCATTCCCATCGAGGATACTTTGGAAATTTGCCGGCAGTTAGGAATCAAACATCCTCAGATTTCAGGCAAGCTCAAAGTTGTTACTACAGATTTTCTGTTAGATTTTAAAAAGCAGAAACAATTGGCATTGACCGTTAAGTATGCTGAAGAGTTAGCTATTCCCCGAGTTATCGATAAGCTCCAAATTGAAAAAGCGTATTGGGATAATAAGGGAGCTGACTGGCGTATATTTACTGAACGTCAAATTGAACCTGCCCTAAAAGAGAATCTACAATGGCTCCATCCTGCATTAGTTAATGATTCCGGTGAACGCTCAAACCAAGAACTGTTGAGCATAGTGGAGCGTCTGTTAACTCATCAAAACGTAAAAGTCGGTGGATTGTGTGCTCAACTCGACGATAGCTACCAAGTTGAACCTGGTTTTCATATAGAAGCTTTTAGATTAGCTATTGCGAGAAAGATAGTTTTAGCACCATTGGCGCTATCATTTTACTACTGGACAACAAGTGAGTTGGTTATTACTGAGCACTCCTTAGAGTTAAGGAGAGGCAATGTATCTTAATCAAGTGTATTTGGATAATTTGAACCAGCGACGCTATCGGGTTGTATGGGAAAATCTGAACTTTTGTATGGCAATCGATATTGATGATGACAGCGCATGGCCGATTCAGTTTGATATTGATGACTTATTAAATCTCGAGCAATTTTCACTAATTAGTGAGCCATTTGTTTTACCATCGGTTGAAATAGGGAGTATTTCGGCAGAAAGAAGGGATGAAGCTTATCGTGCCATTTCACATCTCCTTGATAACTACACTTTACTTTTTGATAAGGCGACTCGAAATCAGTTAATTAGAGAACAAGTAGAGAAGACTGATAAACCAAGAATCTATATTCTTCGTCAGCTCAGGCGTTATTGGAAACGCGGAATGGCACCTGATGCTTTAGCTCCTGATTACGAGAAGTGTGGGGGCGCTGGCACTCCAAGGCGCAATGTTAAGAACAAGCTTGGCCGAAAGCGCAAAAATGCTGATGGTGAAGGAATTATTATTAACGACGAAGTTGCAGATTTATTTCGTTTGGCAATAGATGGCTTTTACTTGAAAAATGAAAAAGTGAATCTAAAGGATGCTAAAGACAGAGCTGTAGGTTTCTACAAATCTCGTTATCCTAAAGCAGATAAAACGAGCATACCCACATTCTCTCAATTTAAACATTTCTACAAAACTAACTATCAGACTACCCATGTTCTCAAAGCTCGAACCCCAAAAATCCAATTCAATAAGGATACAAGCCCGTTAACGAGTACTTCTGCTTATTTGAATTTTGGGCCCGGTGCTAGGTATGAAATTGATGCAACAATTGTTGACCTGTATTTAGTGTCTGGATTAGATAGAAATCGTATCATTGGACGCCCCGTTATTTATTACGTTAAAGACGTATTCAGTCGCATGGTAGTCGGCCTGTATGTGGGGCTAGAAAATCCATCCTGGGCGACAGCTACGATTGCCTTAGCGAATGCCTTTTCCGATAAAGTGAAGTATTGCCAACAATTCGGGATCGAGATTGATTCATCAATGTGGCCAAGTGTCGGTATTCCAGCCACGATTACGGCTGATAGAGGTGAAATGTTAGGTAGACAAGCCGACGTTCTAGTTAACCGTTTAGGTATTTCACTAACCAATACCCGAGCGTATCGGGGGAGTGATAAAGGTGTTGTTGAACGAGCATTTAAGGAAATGCATGCTCATATTAAGCCTTATGCCCAAGGTATTGTAGAACCTCTTAATGGCAAAAAGCGTATCGGACATAGATATGAGTTAGATGCTGAATTGTCGCTAACAGCATTTACCAAAATCGTTATTCATCATGTAATTAATCACAATACGACTCACGTTGTTACTGAATATGATTTTGCTCCTGATATGCCAACTGACCTTGCGTCTAAGCCAATTGACCTTTGGAATTGGGGAGTGAAAAATCGCACTGGTAAGCTAAGAGTTGTTGATGAAGAACTCACTTTTATCAATATGCTTCCTCAAGGTAAAGCAACGGTTTCTGTTACTGGAATCAAGTTTAATGGTATGTCCTATACCTGTAGTGAAGCTATGCAGATGGGATGGTTTCATCGGTCGAAATCAGTGACTAGACCCGAATCAGTTGATATTTCCTATGATCCTAGGAATACAAACGTAATTTACTTAAGACCTGATGCTCGATTCGATTCTTATTGGGTCTGTTTATTGTCGGATAAAAGCCGAAGGTACCGCGATATGACGTTTGCTGAAGCTAAGCTTTTGCTGTCACAGGCCAAGAAAACGGAAGCAACCAATCAACAACAAGAAGACTTTGAAGCTCCAGATTTACAGCAGAAAATCATGAAGATTGTTAAAGAAGAGCGAGATAAAAAAGCACAATCTCCATCTTCTCAGACTAATACTGAAAAGCTTCGTGGCATTCGGGAGAACCGCAATGCAGAAAAAGAATTAGAACGACAAAAAGATAGAGATGAGTTGGCTGATAAATCGAAAAAACAAGAACTTTCTCCAGTTGTTCCAATTCGTTCATCAGATTCGGATGAATCTTTTGATTTTCCAGATTTAGATTCATTCTTGGAGGATGATGATGAATAGAATTCGTACTGCATGTTACATTGATGCTGAAATTCAAGAGTATGAGGGACATCCGTTAATTAATGCCTTGCCACCAATTAACTCTCCGGAACAAACCGCTAAGTTATTGTATAGATACCCAAAGATCACCGATGAAGAAAGGGCTTTACCGGGGCATATTAAACGTCATGCGATGATGAGAATACTGGATAAGTTTTTGTATCCAACAAAAGCTCATTCTCAGCTCGAACAAATGATATCTGGGATGATACGTAGTGGGTATCTGAGCAGAAATATTGCAGATAAAAGCTATGTCGAATCATTAAATGCTGTCGATAGAGTCAAGAGTGTTAAATCTCGAAGGAATGCAGGCAATGAAGCTTTAGTTAGCTCGGTTATTGGCTGCTCTGGCGCAGGAAAATCGACGGCGGTTGAAGCGATTTTAAATAGTTATGAACAAGCCATATTGCATCCAGATTATCAGCATGTACAACTCGTATGGTTAAAGTTGGAATGCCCACATGATGGATCGGTTAAGAGTTTATGTATTAATTTTTTCAGGGCTGTTGATGAAGCATTGAATACTGATTATCAAGAAACCTATGTAAAACCTCGGTCATCGGCAGAATCATTGCTGGGTGATATCGCCAGAGTTGCTGCATTGCATTCGATTGGCATTTTGGTTATTGATGAAATTCAGCATCTTGATCATTTTAAGTCCGGCGGATCAGACCGAATTCTAAACTTCTTTGTGGCGTTAACTAACGTTATCAAAATCCCCGTTCTTTTTGTCGGCACACCAAAAGCAAACCAAATTTTTAGTCCAACTATGCGCAGTGCGAGGCGCGCAGCTCAATTTGGTAGTTTGAATTGGGGTCGTTTTAACCGTTCCACTCAACCTCAAAAAGACGATGAGTGGGAAAAATTCTTTGCTCGTTTATGGAAACTTCAGTGGTTTCAATCACCAGTTCCGTTAACCGATGGTATACGTGACTTATTTTGGGAGTATACTCAAGGAATTGCGCATATAGCTGTAGTTCTGTTTTATCTTTGTCAGGTTCGTGCGGTTATCGTTGGAAAAGAATTGATCGATAGAAAGCTTGTCGAGAAAGTGTATAACGAAGAGCTATCTATTGTTCATCCGATGATTAATGCTTTGCGAGGTGGGCGGGAAGAAGAGATTCTGAAATATGCGGATCTTGATTTGCCGCTCAAAGAGGTCTTGGTTCTTGCTGAAGGATCTGATGAGGTCATTGAAGATGCTTTTGAACAAGAAGAATCATCATTATGTTTTGATAAGCAATCCCAATTAGTAGCGTTGCTTCAGCAGTTTAATATTGGTAGTGATTTGGCTCCTATTTTAGCCAAACAAGTTATGGAGCAGTTTCCAAACGAGGATCTGTTTGGCTTAGTCGCTAAAGTTAAAGAACTGAAAGATCCAACACCCCAGATTAAAAAGAAAAAGCAGAAAAAAGAGTCAGGTTACATTCCGGTATACATTGATGAGGATTTGAGAGTATTGCGCGATAGCGATCCTGATATGAATTATGAAGCTTTATACCGTAGTGGTGTGATTATTGAGTTATCGGACTACTTATAAAAAATAGAACTCTATATATTCAAGGAGTGAATTGGTGACGTCAGAAGCAGATACCAGAGCAAACTACATCGATCCAGCGTTAAAAGCCGCACATTGGCAACCGGGCAATATCATTCGGGAGCACTACTTTACCGATGGCCGTAAGCTTGCTGGCGGTGTCCGTGGTCGTCGTTGTTTCGTCGATTATCTGCTGCACAAAGACAATCGTTACCTTGCGGTTGTTGAAGCCAAAAAAGAGTCCGAGCATCCAACCAAAGGTCTTCAACAAGCCATCGACTATGCCAAGAAGCTACTCGTTCGTTTTGTCTATTCAAGCAACGGCAAACAAACCTATGAGTTCGATTTAGAAACTGGTAAAGGCGACTACATCGAGTTTTACCCAACACCACAAGAGCTTGAAAACCGCTACGCGGGTGTTAACTCGGACCTAGGCCAGCAGCTTCGTAATGTGCCCTTTCATTTAGAAGGCGCAATGCAGCCGCGTTATTACCAAGAATTAGCGGTACACGCCGCCACAGATGCCATTGGTAAAGGTAAACCACGCGTGCTTTTAACGCTGGCGACTGGCACAGGTAAAACCTTTATTGCCTTTCAAATCGTCCATAAACTGTTTCAGTCTCGTTGGAACAAAGAATCTCCGGGTACACGTAGGCCTAGAATTTTGTTTTTAGCCGATCGTAATATTTTGGCTGACCAAGCGATTAACACTTTCAATCCCTATGAAAAAGACCTCATCAAAATAAACGGTGAGGAGGTACGCAAGCGTGGCGGTGTAGTGCCAACCAATGCACATATCTTTTTTGCTATCTACCAAGCCATTGCTGAGCGAGAAAACATTGAAGGCTATTACAAAGCGTATCCAAGTGATTTCTTTGACCTAGTAATGATTGACGAGTGTCACCGTGGCAGTGCTAATGAGACAGGGTCTTGGCGAGCCATACTCGATCATTTTGGCAGTGCGGTGCATGTAGGTTTAACAGCCACACCAAAACGTGAAGCTAATGTGGATACCTATGATTACTTTGGAACCCCCGCATTTGAATACTCATTAAAAGACGGCATAAACGATGGCTTCTTAACGCCATATCGTGTTAAGCGGGTACGTACCAACTTAGATGAACTGGTGCTAACCAAAGATGACCAAGTAATCGAAGGAGAGTCTGGTCAAGACGTCTATCAGGTAGAAGACTACGACAAAAAAATCGTCGTAGATGAACGTACCGAACTGGTCGCAAAAGCCATTTTGGATAATATCAATCCACTAGAAAAAACCATCGTCTTTTGCGAAAACCAAAATCATGCACTGACAATGCGTGACATGATCAATAAACACAAAAAGCTGAAAGATCCACATTACTGTGTGCGTGTAACCAGTGATGAAGGTAAAGTCGGCCGCGAGCTACTGGAAAAATTCCAAGATAACGACAAAGACATTCCCACCATCATTACCTCATCGCAAATGTTAACCACGGGGGTAGATGCCCGTAATGTACGTAACGTAGTGCTGGATAGAACCGTCGGCTCAATGGTGGAATTTAAACAAATTATCGGTCGCGGCACCCGCGTTTTTGATGGCAAAGACTATTTCACGATTGTCGATTTTCGCGGTGCAACCAATAAGTTTTATGACAAAGATTGGGATGGCGAGCCTGAAGCACCAGAGCCCGGTGGCACAGGGGAGCCTAAACCGCCGCCATACACACCAGAACCACCCGAGGGAACAGATGGCCCAGAGCCTGAACCGGGTGAGCCAAAACCTCGGTTGAAAGTAAAGTTAGGCAAACACCGTGAACTGAAAGTCATTGACGTTGAAACCCGTTATATCGATGAAAACGGTAAACCTCTCACGGTGCAAGAATTTGTTGAGCGTTTGATCACTCAATTACCAGGGTTGTTTAAATCGGTTGAGGAATTGCGGCAGATATGGTCAGACCCAGACGAACGCGAAACCTTGATCGGTAAACTCGTACAAGCAGGCTTTGATAAAGAGCAACTCGCCATACTACGACGCATGTTTGAAGCAGAAGACTGCGATATCTTCGATCTGCTGGCTTTTTTAGCCTTTGAACAGCCAATGGCAACCCGTAAAGCTCGTGCCGATCAAGTACGTACTAACAGCGCTTTCTTTAATCAGTACCAACAAGAAAAGGCAAAGCAGTTTTTGCACTTTGTGCTTAACCGGTATGAGCAAACCGGCAGCACCGAGCTATCGCGTGAGCGCTTGCCAGCACTTATCGAGCTATCAGGGTTGGGTACTGTCAAAGACGCCTCAACAGCATTCGGTGGAAAACCAGCCTATTTGCTGGCGGCTTTTAAACAATTACAACAACAGCTTTATCACGTGAACTGAAATGGAATTAACACTCGCACCTAACCCGCTGTACGACCAGCCACAAACCTTAAACATCAATAAGGTTGCCACTTTAATTGGTGAAAATGGCAGCGGAAAATCCAGTATCTTACATTCGATCTTTAGAAAGCAGATTGAGGAACCTAGTGAAACGCTTCAGCTGATCTGTGCTACTTCAGGACAAAATGAAAACTTTTCTTCCTTTTTCGAACGAAGACTAGCCTCTTTACGATCAAGAAAAGATATAAGTGACATTGATTTTTCTAGCCTTTTCTTTACTCAGAAAGATGTTCGATTCCTTACGTTTCTCGCCTATACATTCAAGAGTAACGGCTTAGTTTTTAATTTTGTTAACAACCACAAGGCATTCAAGGATCAAGTTTCAGTTAAATTGAGACTGAAAATATCTGTTCCTGATACTTACATAAAGAATGTACAACAAGACCAGATAGCTGAAGCTAAAGACTATGAACACCCATCGATAAGAAAAAGACCTTTTAATCAGAGACTTGACGCCTTTCTTGAGAAGATAGAAACACTTCCAGACCTTGATGCTCTGCTAGAAAAAGGCAAAGGCTTAAAGTCAACCGAAGTCGAGGTAACTAATGAGAATTTTTTTGATGTTTTTGATGGCTCTAGAGTTGATGCTATAAAATTTCTAATCGAAGGCTCATACAACGAATATTTCTTTTCAGCTTCTGAAAGTTTGCTTTACCTAACTGATAATATTGAATTTTCATTGCTCAGTGATGGTGAGTATCAGTTTCTATTCGTTGCTTCACTAATTGATCTATTTGATAGCACTTCTTCTCTTTTCATGTTGGATGAAGTTGACTCACACCTGCACCATAAAAACGTTGAGCTCCTTTGGGACATCCTAAGCAAAACTAAGGGTAAGGTCATAACCACAACTCATTTAGTCGACTCAATCGCTGAGAATGACTTCGAATCATTGTTTTTGGTTGAAAATGGGCAGATAAAAAATGATCAGAAATCTCAAAAGCTCTTGGAAAGATTGAAAATTTTATCTAAAAGTAAAGTCGTCGAGTTAGAAATAGCCTCCAAATTGAACAACATCTGCTTGATTGACTACTACAACGATTGGAAGATTTTTGAGTTATTAGCAAAGAAGAAAGGGCTTGATTGGACACCTCTTTCCTCAATCAGTCCTATAGCAAAGTCATCTGGTTACAGTGCGGCAGGTGACAGCTTCGGCGCGCCTAAGATCAATTGGCTGCATGAATTGAGAGATATGAAAGAACATCTCAGAGTGTGCAAGGCGGAAGTGCACAGAAAAGATAAAGCTCTTCATCCACGCAAAATAACAAATGTGTTCATGGTATGCGATCGAGACGAACTGCCAGAAGCTAACATTCACGCACAAAGTGGTGTCAAGGTAGTTGGAGTTGATTACCCTGACAAATTTGACTTAGTTTTGCCTTGTCCAGAGAGAATAAACTGCTATTTACTGACTTGGAAACGCCGCGAAATCAAAAATTATCTGCTTTCACATACAGCGCTATCGCATCACAATGTTCTTGCTGAAATCAATAACGCTGATATTGCACTGCGAAATCATTTACAGCCAAACACCCCAGGTGATAACGACGATATCCGTCGATTGAATGCCAAAAATGTCATTGACCCTCTGATCAATACCGAAGGTATCGGGCTCGACATTAACAAGCTCCAAGCCTATATCGACCAGATTCCGCCAGACGAAATCAGCGAAGACATCACCAATATGTACAATTTTATTATCGGAAAACTATAAGCCATGTCATTACAACAAAAGATTGACCGAATTACCGACATACTGCGCCGCGACGATGGCATTAGTGGTGCAATGCACTATACAGAGCAAACCTCTTGGGTGTTGTTTTTAAAATTTTTAGATGATTACGAGTCTGAAAAAGAAGATGAAGCAATGCTGTCTGGTAAAGACTACCAACCGGTATTAGATGAAGAGCATCGTTGGTCAAATTGGGCATGCCCTAAAAATGCTGAGGGCAAACTGGATATTAACAAGGTCCGTACGGGTGATGACTTAACAAAATATGTTAACGATGAGCTGTTCCCCTACCTAAAGGGAGAAGAGTTCACTGGGGTTAACGTAGATAGAAAATCGTTTAAATACAAGCTTGGTGCTATTTTCCAATATTTAGATAACAAGGTAGCTTCTGGTCATACCCTACGCGAAGTACTTGATATTATCGATACGCTGAATTTCCAGTCTAGTGATGAAATGTTCGAACTGTCATTGGTTTACGAAGGGATGCTACAAAACATGGGCGATGCCGGTGGTTACGCCGGTGAGTTCTATACGCCGCGACCAGTAGTTCGTACCATGGTGAAGACGTTAGATCCCCAGCCTCTAGATAAAGTCTACGATGCAGCAGCAGGCTCTTGTGGTTTCTTAGTCGATGCTTTTGAGTATAATCTACCAAAAAATCGTAAAAAACGTGGAGTTAGAGAGCTCACAAGCGAAGAATATGACTTCCAGCGTTTCGATGCGTATTGGGGCTTTGAAAAAACGTCACTAGCCTATGTTATGGGCATGATGAACATGATTCTGCATGGTATCGAATCACCTAATCTGTTCCGTGGTAATACCTTAACTCAGAATATTCGTGATATTCAGGAAAAAGATCGTTACGATATTATTCTGGCTAACCCACCATTCGGTGGTAAAGAGAAAGACCAGATCCAACAAAATTTCCCAATTAAAGCAAACGCCACTGAACTGCTGTTTATGCAGCACTTTATGAAAACCCTGAAGAGTGGTGGTAAAGCTTCAATTGTCGTCCCGGAAGGTGTGCTATTCCAAACTAACAGCGCTTTTAAGCAGGTTAAACAAGAGTTACTGGAAAATTTTAACCTGCACACCATTTTAAGCCTGCCTGCTGGGGTATTTTTGCCCTATTCGGGTGTTAAAACCAACGTGCTGTTTTTTGAGCGCAGCGGCGGCACCAGCGATGTGTGGTATTACGAATGCGAGCCAGAACAGAAGCTCACCAAAAACAAACCGATCACCGATGAGCACCTAAAAGAGTTTGTTGAGCTTTACCGCAGCCGTGAAACCACCGAACGCTCCTGGACAGTTTCAGCCAGCAAATTATCTGAGGACTATGATCTATCCGCCAAAAACCCAGCCAAACAGAAAGATGCCGAGCATTTAGCACCTAGCGATATTCTTAAGCAGATCCGCATCAAAGAAAAACTGGTGTCAGGCCTATTGGATGAAATTGAAAACCTGTTAGCGGAGAAATAAGCATGGAACAGGTTTTAAATCAACTACCTAAAGGCTGGATTAATGTTCAAGTCAAAGACGTGACGAAGTCTCTGAGCTCTGGGTTTGCATGTAACAAAAGTTTTGAAACTTCAGATGGCTACGTGCATTTAAGAACGCACAATATAAGCACAAGAGGTTGTTTGAATTTTGATCAAATAATCAAAGTTAGTCATGAAAAAATCGATGAAAAAAAGTCAAAAATATTCAAAGGTGAGATTCTATTTAACAATACTAATAGTAAAGAACTTGTCGGAAAAACGGCATATGTTGACCAAGACTATGATTTTGCATTTAGCAACCACCTTACAAGGATAGTTCCTAATGATAAGGTCCATAGCAAATTCTTGGTCTATTGGTTAGTTTCTCTCCAAACTTCTGGGTACTTCAATCAAATATGTAAAAAATGGATTGGTCAAGCAGGCGTAAACAATACGGTACTCAAAGGCCTGAGTGTTCCATTACCGAGCAAAGAAGAACAAAGACGTATCGTTGAAAAACTCGATGCATTGCTCACCCGCATCGATACCGCCATCGAGCATTTGCAGGAAAGCGTCACACTGGCTGATGCGCTGTATGCGAGCACGATAAACCAGCAAATGATGCAAGCAATTGAGTTGGCTGGTCTATCTACGGTCGAAAAGCATATTGAGCAGATCCAGACGGGGACAACACCGCCAACAAAGCAACCTGAATTTTACGAAAATGGTGACATTAACTGGTTTGCGCCTTCTGACTTTGGTGATCACGATATTCTGTCTGATTCCAATAAAAAACTCAGTCAAAAAGCATTTGATGCTGGTAAAGCACGTAAGTTTGATGCAGGTACGATCATGCTCGTCGCCATCGGAGCGACCATCGGTAAGATCGGTTATTTAGAGCAAGATGCCAGTTCTAACCAGCAAATAACCGGTATGAAATTTAACAGTGCCATAATTCCGAGATATGCGTATTACTGGTTTCGGTTTATTAAACCAGAAATTCTGACAAACGCATCAACCGCGACATTACCCATCATCAACCAGAAAGGTATTAAAGCACTTTCGTTTTGTGCGCCCAACAAACAGCTACAAGAAACAATTTGCCGAAAGATCGATGAAGTTTCGAATTTCAGAAACAAAGTAAAAGCTGAATTAAATGAAAAAGTAGAATTAATGCGTTCATTAAAAGCATCAATTCTCGATTCCGCCTTTAAAGGCGAGCTCTAAGGAGGGAGTATGGCATTCGATACCACAGTTTTTGAACAGAAAGAGTTCAGAGAGGCAATTAACAAACTCGAAGAGTTGCTCTCACACTCAAAAGCGGTTCTGTTAGGTGCAGGGGCCAGTTTTTGTGCTGGGCTTCCATTAACAAACCAGCTGACAGAAGGAGCACTAAAAAGTGACAAGCTCTCCGATGATTCAAAGCAGATATTGATTGCCATACAAAACTCTTTTGCTGGCGCAAATCCAGCTTCGCATATAGAAGACTACTTAAGCGAACTCGTAGATTGGCTTGCTATCACTGCTCGCCGAACAAATCGCAATGTAACAGCTAGCAGCGTATTGATTGGAGGTACTGAATACAGCAACGATCAGCTATTGCAAGCGATAAACGAGATAAAAATCGCTATTTTTGACGTCATTAATGTTGAAGTAGATTCTGCTGTACATGAGCGTTTTGTTCAGTCACTGCATCGACCAATGCGACCAGGGAAAGAGAGCCTACCGAGTACCATTGATTATCTGGTGATGAACTACGACACATTAATTGAAGACTCACTCGCACTATCACAATTGAGATATGCCGATGGTTTAGAAGGCGGTGTATCAGGATGGTGGAACCCTTTGACGTTTGAACAGAACAATCTAGATGCCAGAGTATTTAAGCTTCATGGTTCCATTAATTGGGCTGAACATACTTCTTCATCAACACCATTACGTATTGCTCCGCATTTAAAACGTAGCCAAGATCAAGCTGCGAAGATTATGATTTGGCCTGCATCAACTAAATACCGTGAAACTCAACTCGACCCTTACGCAAATTTAATGCACAGAGCAAGAGCTGTTTTAAACCCGCGAGGTGGTAGCCAAAGAGTTTTATTAATTGCAGGTTATAGTTTTGGCGATGCACATATCAACCTAGAAATCGAACGTGGTTTAAGGACTTCAAATGGCAA
Source organism: Vibrio anguillarum (assembly GCF_001989995.2). GTDB lineage: Bacteria > Pseudomonadota > Gammaproteobacteria > Enterobacterales > Vibrionaceae > Vibrio > Vibrio anguillarum. Next base: position 52,219 of record NZ_JAHGUP010000012.1, on the reverse strand, counting down.
TTTAACCGTGATTGCGTTTACGAGCGACCCTGTACCTTGTGGCGCGCTGAAAATTTGGTATGAAGACAGCTCGATCAATGAACAAGTACTTATTTTTGCCGATAAAGGTTTTTATCACGCCGATCACAAGGCAACCTCAGAAAATAGCATTGAATGGTGGAAGTTTGAAAACCTAACCCAGATCCTTGAAGGAGGTATTTGATATGGACAACAAATACATAAAACCCATTGAGAATCTCTCTATCGGTAAAATTATTGAGGTCGATGGCTCGCGGATTATCGCCGAGCTCGACCCTACGATTTCAGACTTGTCCCGCGTATTTGCTGGTGAAAACTATCCGATTGGGCAGTTTGGCTCAATCATCAAAGTTCATTTTGGTCGCCGCTCTATTTATGGGTTAGTTAGTCGATTACGTATGAAGGCTGACTACCAACTAGAAAAGGGCTTGCCTGTCGTGTCTTCAGATGAGCGAATAATTGAAGCTGATTTATTTGGCGAAGGGGAATGGCGCAGAAAGGGAGAAGATGAATTTTCTCTTGAGTTTGAACGTGGTGTAGCAACTTACCCTCTGCCTCAGCAAACCATTTATCTGACACCAAAATCAGAGCTTAGGTTTATTTACGGTGATGCCAAAGGCGCGGTTATTCAACTTGGTGAGCATGTTGGCTCAGGCGGTGCACCTTGTTACGCTGAATTAAATGAATTACTAGGTAAGCACACTGCCATCCTAGGCTCTACCGGTGCCGGTAAATCAGGTACTGTGGCGGCAGTTATTCACAGTATTCTCGAACGTGGCCAGGTCGCCAATCATGAACACTGGCACCCACAAATTATTATCCTTGACCCACATAATGAATACGGCAAAGCGTTCCCTGCACACCAACGTTTATCGACCGATGAAGGTTCACTAAAACTACCGTATTGGTTACTCGATTTAGAAGAGTCGTTGAGCTTGTTTATCGGCAAGACCGAGTTTGCAGCAACATCACAATCAAACATAATTAAAAATGCCCTAATAGCGGTTCGTGAGGCAGCAGCTGGACAGCTTGGGCTTGATAATAATCAGTTAACGGTTGACTCGCCGATCCCTTACATTATTGGAAGTGCAGAAGGCTTAGATCATTTCGGATTCAAAGATGGAGCGCGCTACGAAGAAGGATTAATCGGTGCCATCAACGCGCAGCGACCAGAAAACAAAGATAAAAAGCAGCATGAGGATTTTAGTCGAGTTATTCGAAAGATAGATTCATTACTAAAAGATGGTCGACTCAAATTCATGATGGAAAGTTGGGATGGTGACAAAGATCCGTTACCTACAATCGTCAATCAGTTCTTAACGCAGCAAACCACAGTGCAGATTGTTGACTTGTCCGGTGTACCCAATGAAGTGGCAGGGGTAGCTAGCGCCGCAATCGCGAGAATCGTGTTTCAGCTTAAAGTCTGGCAAACCGAAGCTGAACGGCAAAATAGCCCTGTACTTTTGGTGTGTGAAGAGGCACACCGATACGTACCGAATCGTGGTGAAGCTCAGTATGAGGCAGCGCAGTCTGCAATTCGTCGAATTGCGAAGGAAGGCCGTAAGTATGGCGTTGGTCTGTTACTCGTTTCTCAGAGACCGAGTGAAGTTGAGGCAACGGTGTTATCGCAATGCAACTCATGGATTGTACTTCGAATAACCAATGATGCCGACCGTGAACATGTTCGTAGTGTGTTACCGGATTCGATGTCTGGCTTAACAAAAATGCTCTCCGGTTTAAGGCGTCAGGAGGCCATATTTGTCGGACAAGCAGCAACGTTACCAACTAGAGTGATGATTCGCAGCTTATCTGATGACCAGTTGCCTCGCTCAAATGATGTTAATTTCGATAAAGGTTGGCAGCAACAGGCGATGACGATAGAGCAGATTGGTGCGGTGGTGACGAAGTGGCGCTATCAGAGTAAATAGTGTTTAACTTGGAATGGGCGAGTAGTTTTTAAGTACTACACTTGGTTGTATTAAAACCTCATATAAAGGTTTTTTATGATCATGCAATTTCCGGTTCCCTATCAAGATGAACTGTTATCAAGTGTATTGGCTCGTTTTATCTTACGGCAAGGAATAAATGCCGATAAGCAGGCACTAGAGGTACTGTTCGGCTCAAGGAATTTTGTTCCATCTTCGATATTTCAGGGGCATATCCAGCTTTTACTATCAAATGTTGGTCATATCTGGAATATATCTCCTGAGCAAGTTATTGATGATCATTCTTTGCTTGGTGTTTTTAAGCCCTTTATGGATGTAGCTAGGTGCGATGCACAAAAGCAAGAGCTGATTGTTGGTAATAAGAACCAAAGCCTGACAAGTATTGGGATCAACGCATCTAAGCTTATCTGGCCGCAGCGTTTTCGATATTGTCCTGTTTGCCTTAAATATGATTTAGACACCCTCGGCGAAACCTATTGGCGACGTCATTTTCAATTGCCTGGTATGTCCTGCTGTTCAATTCATTCGTGCCTCTTAGTTGAGAGCGACATCAGTATTCATTCATCACAACGCCATGCTTTTGTGGTGCCACACTACGAAAAATCAAAATTTCTTTCGGTTGGCGCGGCAATGGTCGAGTCAGATACCAACCAAACGGTTCTCTCCAAACAAATTTATCGTTTGCTATGCTTTAGAGCTTCCTGTCATTCGGTTAACCAGTGGAGTCTCTATTATCAAAATCTAGCTCGTTCACTAAATTTAATGTTAGGAGGCCATATAGACCAGTCATTGATTCAGTTTATGGTTCGAAGTACTTGGGGTGACAACTGGTTGATTAAAAATGGATTGAATCTAGAAATTGAGAATAACTGGTTACTTGCAATGTTCCGCAAGCACCGTAGAGCTTTTTCGTATCTACATCATTTAGCTGTCATGATTGCATTATTGGGACAGTCTATGTCGATAGAGGACGAATGTTTAAAAGTTGATAAGTTGCCAGATACGCCAAGTTCGAAAAATCGCTATTTCACGTCTGAATATGAAGCACGAAAAACGGAGTATCGTTCGATTTGGTTAAAATTTCTCAAGACTTTTAACTCACTCAAAGATATTCGGTCGACTAGAGAGGGAGCGAGAGTTTATTCATGGTTATATCGGTTTGATCGTGATTGGCACATCCAGCATTCATTGGATCATGTGAAAAAAAGGCGTATAGATCGTCGCGTTGATTGGGAGATGAGAGATCGAGAATTAGTTAAAAAGCTCATATTTATAGAAAAGAAAACATACTTAGCTTTATTTTTGCCTAGGAAGTCTCGTCCATGGTTTGCAAAACAGGTTAATGCGACGAATTTGATCCCTGATAAACTTAGAAAACTACCTTTATGTAATTGTTTCCTAAATCGTTATCAAGAGTCGGTAGACGAGTACCAATTAAGACGATTACTCGCTATCGTTGTCGATAAGCTTAATCACGGACAGGCAATTCCTCAAATATATGAACTTGAACGTAGCGCTGGACTCAGTAAAGAACGCATTCGGGAACCTGCAAAAGAAATTCTCCGAGTGGACATCCCCAGAATCACGCGCCAAGCGCGGATTACCGGAGAATACAAAGTTAATTCAAATCGTTGGCATCGCGCTTCATCGTAATTTTAGACAAAAAGTACGTCCCCATTTAGTCTTGAATTGGGATGGTCATGATGATTGGGAATCCGTTCCAATAGAATTAGCTAGTATGATGGTCAGTCAAAGTTCGTACAAAGATAAGGAAAGGCTGGCAGATAAATCGCTTGAGAAGCTGTCTATAACCATTACTGGTGAATTACCATGCCAAGTAAGGCGAACCGTTGATGATACCGTGTATCGATGTTATACAACCAATCGTGACGTTACCATATCAGTGACTAATTTTGAGTTGGCCCGAGTTCTATTCTTCCATAACCAGTATCTGATAAGAGCCGCATTCAGCTCTGGCGGGGTTATGGATATAGCACATTACAATCAAGATCCAAGTGACCCCAAAATCATCTTTCCTGATTCAACCAACTACCCAGTTTCGAATATTAGATCTAGAAAATCGAAATCACATTTAGCATGGTTACTAACTGATCCATCTGCTGCGAAAAGTTTTTTCTCTATATTTAAATCTGTAAATGAAATCGACTCTTCTGATGTGTACGATTTTGGTTTTGTTCCTCCACCACTTGTGGGATGGGAGTTTGAATTAGCGGGTTCTTACTCTGAAAATCTAAAAAATTTCTGGGTATCAGAGATTGCTACGATCAATGACAATTCATTTGTTACTCCTGTTGGTTTGAAGATTAAGCATCCAAAGTTGAAACATTTAGTGCCAGTCCCTCATAAAGAACGTAAGGTTAAGAAATTGCCACCAAATGACCCTAATCCTGAATTAGATATGGGGGATTTACCAAAGTTAGGTAAAAGATTACATCGGAAAGACGATCAGGCTTTTAGTTTTAATTTTATAAATGCTGGCAATATAGGTTTAGAAATTGAGGATGAGCAAGAACGGCCTGGTAAATCAAAAAATCTACCTTCGGATGAAAAAAAATCAGAAGGGGCCAGTGTGGGCAATGCTGTCAAAGATGGAAACAATCAAGAGTTTGATTATGGGCTGAACCGGAATGAAGGCGATGAGGATTCTAACGATTTTATCGACGCTGAACCAACGGAAAAATTCCGACTATTTGAGAGAGCTATTGAGGTTATTAAAACAAAGAAAGACTTCACGGTACATGGTGTGAGATGTGGTTCGTTCCCGCCACCAAAAACTGGCAGCCGAATGGTACTCAATACCGTAGACGGCAGCTTTCTTCGTTATCACATGGCAAACATCAGCTATTTAGATGTTGGTGCTGTTGTCATTGAAGTCGATGTAGATAGCTTAAATAGACCCACCAACGTGAGTACATTGGTTGTTTCATTTTTGACTGATTCAAATCCTGAACAGATATTAAAATCCATCCTCCAAGATTACTCGGACCAAGCTCGCGGCTGGAATCATGACTGGATTAAAAAGAATACCGTTGTCAGTAAGTTCTGCCGTCACCCTAAAAAGACCAAGAAGGAAAATGATGTCGAGCGTGATATCACCGCTGACGAGTATGTAGAGGCTTGGGCTGAGATACTGTGTGGGAAGTTGAGGGATATACAGAAGATGTCAGATCTTAAATGATCTCAATTCTTTATGTCGTCGATGGACAACATTAAATAGTCTCTTGTTAATTGTGATATTGGGTTTTTATGGAGATATGATTAATCTGGCTATATTAGCTGATAAGATAAATTAAAACGTCAGGAGTAGAATATGAGATTAGTAAAGGCAAGAGTTCAGAATTATCGCAGCATAATTGATACTGGTGAATTTGAAGTTGAAAAATTGAAAACAATTCTTGTTGGCCCGAATGAAGCTGGAAAAACTGTACTTCTTCAAGCCTTACAACAGTTAAACAAGCCCAATGATGTAAATGATTTTGATCCGCTTAGAGACTATCCTCGTTCAAAATATAACGATATTACCACAGGGAGAATTGACCCCACCGAGGTTACTGTTGTTACTGGTTACTTCGAGTTAGATGATGTCGACAAGAAATTAATACCAACAGCTTACCACCAATGTCAGTATAAGCGGCTTAAAAAATTAAATAATACAGTATGCCATGCTTTAATGAGCGCACCCGACGTCGTTTGCTACCGTGATATTAAAAAATCTTTATTGCGAATGACTTCACATATGGATAAGTCATATGTAACGGAAGATGGTTCACTAAGCCCAAGTGAAGCTTTGAATTCGTTGAGTTCAGACTGGACTGATTCAACAAAAATAGAAGGGGATTTAGTCTCAATCATAGAAAAGTGGCTAAATGATCACTATCAGTATGTTGAGGAAGGCAATGAAGTTGAGGAAAATCGTCACGCAGAACTATTAGATAAGATTAAGGAAAACTTGAAGAGGGAAGAAGTTCTCAAAATACTGGACCAAAGAGTTCCGGTATTCATTTTATTCAATAATTATTTTAAGGTTAAACCAACAATTCATCTTGGGCATCTGGCTCAAAGGGTTGAAAAAAACATTCTTGATGATGAATATTATGATTATGGGAATTTATGTCTGTTAAAACTGTTAGGTTTCACTGCAAAAGAATTATCAGAGTTAGGTAATACTCCCAGCCCAAATATTAGTGATACTAATGCACTGAAAGCATACAAGGATCGTTTGGACAGCAGAAGTTATCAATTAAATGCAGCAAGCGTTAGATTGACTAATGAAATCAAATTAGTTTGGATGCCAAATCCAAAACGACCAGAAGCTGATCGTTTGAAGGTAGTTGCAGATGGCCAATATTTGAAAGTCGTTGTAGAAGATGATCTTGGTGTTGATATTGAGTTAGACCAACGATCTGAAGGCTTCCAATGGTTAGTATCATTTTTTATCGTATTTTTCTCAGAAGCTATGGATAAACACGAAAATGCAATATTGCTATTAGATGAACCAGGAATGAGTCTACATGCATTGAAACAACGGGATTTTCGAGAAACGATTTCCAGACTAGCTGAAAATAACCAAACTCTTTTTACCACTCACTCCCCATTTTTAGTCGGTCCTGATGAACTCGATATTGTTCGAGTCGTCGAAATGAAAGAGCGGACTTTGGGAACAAAAGTACATACAACATTATCCTCTGAGGATCCTGCCGGGTTATTGCCGTTGCAAGAGGCTTTGGGCTACGATTTGGCTAATAGCCTATTTTCCCAGCAAAGAAATTTAATATTAGAAGGGCTGACTGATTATTGGTATATAGAAGCGACTGCTCAGTTAATGAATGAGTCTTTACCTAATAAGCTCAATGATAAAATAGCGTTGGTTTTTGCTAACACAGCAGGTAAAGTTGTTTATTATGCAACAATCTTACATGCACATAACTTAAAAGTTGCTGCTCTATTGGATTCTGACTCAGCTGGTGACCAAGCTGCTCAGCAGGAAACTCTTGTTAGCACGTTAGGCAATAAAAATATTTTAAGAACTAAAGATTACTGTTCTATTGCTAAAGCTGAAATTGAGGATTTGCTGCGCGATACTTTAACTTTAGTTGCTAAAGATACATTTGGAACAGATGTTTCAGAGATAGTTTCGACACAAAAAGACAGGCCAATAGTAAGTATCTTCAATGCTGAGATTGAACAATTTTCAAAATATCGCTTGGCGAAAGCATATGTTCGTTGGACAAGAGAAAACGATAGTAGTGCTTTAAGTGATAAAGAACGTGAACAGTGGACGAAATTGATAGAAAAAATCAATCATCTACTAAAATAGTTGATCGAGCTCTTTCTAAGGGAAAGCCATGAATGTGCAAAAAAGTTTTACCAGTATGGTAGCTTGTTAAAATGATCAAACTTTATTATCAAAACATTGCCATCAGGTTTGTACAATTATGGGTAAAGTGATCAAACTTTATTTTTTATAGTATTAAAAACCATCCTAATTGAGATGGTTTTTGATCAAACTATACTATCCTCCTACAATATTGTCGGAAGACGATAAAGTTTGATCGTTTTTCTTTGCTCAAACACTTGGCCGAGGTGATGTAAACAAGCGACTCGGCACAAACCCGCTTCTGCCACTTAATGCTTTTAAAGTAGATGCTCATAACGCTTTTGTTCCTCCCCCTTTTAGGGGGAGAGAATCAATTTTGTGAGCGTTGGGAGTAAGCCATTTTTAATTTGAAAGCGCCCCTGATAGTGCTATCCAATATGCGAAAATCAGCTCTGTTTTCTTCAAAAGGAGTGCTAGGTTGGGGGAGTGTGTTATAGGGATACCTCCCCTTAAAAAGAGGAGGTATAAACAACCCGAACAACAGAGTTAAAGCGCGTGATGGGTGAGGTATTCGTATGCTTCTTTGGTGCCCATGTAGCGGCTTAAGCTGCGCACCGGAACGTTGCGTAAATCGACCACAATCAAGCCATCTAACGAATCATTAAAATCAGGGTCTACGTTAAAACTGACTAACTTGCCATTTAAACCGAGGTATTGACGCAGTAGCACCGGTACGCTTTTCCCTTCATCCAACCGGGCAATCACTTTTGAAAGCAATTGTAAATCAGCCAATGCACTCAGCAAACTGGCATTCCAAGGAGCTTGTTGCTTGGGGAGTGGGTTACTTGCCTCTACCAAATGGGCGTGTTGGTTATTGTAGTAGTGCTGCGTCATTGTGTCGGCTAATAAACGGCGCGCACTTTCACTGTAATCATTGCTGATACTTACGGGTCCAAATAGGTGCGTATAGTGCGGGTTTCGGTGCACATAGGTTGCGATTCCCTTCCAAAGCAGCAATAGCGGAGCCATACTTTTTTGATACTCGATGTCGACGACTGAACGCCCCATTTCAATTGCATTACCTATGGTATTGAGAAAGCGGTGGTCATACTGAAACAGCGTTCGTGAGTACAAACCTGCAATACCGCTTATCGGCACAATACGGTCGACTAAGCCTAAACGGTAAGCTCCGACCAATTTCTGTGCTTCGCGATCCCAAATGAATAGATGCAGATAGTTGCGATCGTATTGATCGATATCGAGCTCGGTGCCAGTGCCTTCACCTACTAGCCTGAAATTGTGCTCTCGCACTCGTCCTATTTCGTGCAGTAACGAGGGGATGTTTTCTGCGCTGGTACAATACACATCGAATTCGTTATGCCTTAATAGATGATCAGAAAAAGAAAGCTGCTCGATATCGTGTAATAAAGTGCTTAATGGCAGTCGTGGCTCGATTGGTGGCAATGTTTCATCATTGGTTTTATTACGCTTGGCTGGGCTGATGTGGCTTAAAAGATAGGTGTTGAGTCTTAAATAGTTGACCAGTGTTTCATCACACAGATGTTGGATTTCTTTATGATTGATCGCATCTCCGATAGCAATTTCGATACGCTGATGCTTTTTATTGAGCAGTTCACGGCCCAACATTAATGTTCTTAATAGCGGGTGGATTTTTCCAGCCATGTAAAAGCGTTTCGAATTTTGCCCGTTGATGAACACAGGTAATGCCGTTGCTTGATGCTTTTGTATCAGTCGGCTGACTGAACGGCTCCACTGTTTGTCTTCCAGTCTCTGAGTTTTACTATCAACCAGTTGTGACACTTCACCTGCTGGAAACATCAATAGTAGCCCACCTTGAGCAAGGTGTTTATTGGCGGCTCTCAAGGCTTGCATATTTGCTTTTTGCGCTGCTTTGCCTTCAAAAACATCTACACCAATAAACAGCGAATCTAACTCTGGTACGGTTTTTAAATAGTGATTGGCCAATATCTGCACGTCAGAGCGAATTGAAAGCAGCATCTCAGCCAGAATAACGCCTTCCACACAGCCAAGTGGGTGATTTGCAACAACGACTGTCGCGCCTTGAGCGGGCACTTGAGCTAATGATCCTTTCACCACTTGATAGTCAATACCCAATACCTCTAACGTAAAACGCAAAAATGTTGCGGTATCACAATGGGGTGGGCGTTGTGCATAAAACTTATCTAAACGAGTAAGGCCTGTAGCCCACTCAGTGAAGTGTTCACCTAGTCCAAACGGCGTTTTTCTCGGTAATTTAAAAGGGCTTATCGTGAGCATAGCAACCTCGCATTTTATGCTTTGTGCTTATGCTAAAGAGGGAAGATGACAATCTGGCTGCGCTTAAGTGAGTAATTGATTGCTCTTTTTTTACAGTTTAATGAAATCCGTCTCAAATTGGAGATGAACTAGAATCTTTGATGCAACAATGATTTTTTAGCAACAATAAATCATTTTCTGCTCACAAAATGAACTGGTTTTGTTTTGGTGCTGCTTATTTGGTGCTAGCTTATAAGGGCGGTACAAAATATAAAAATGTCAATTGAACCTTTGTTTTGCTGATCTGGAATAAACGGGAGCTTCGTGCTCCCGTTGCTGTTTTTAGCGCGAGGTTGCTTATTTCTTTTCTTCTTTGTTTTGCCTTGCTGCCAATCCATTCATTTAAAAAGAGACTTTACCGCGCAATGATTTATTGGCCGCTATCCGTTTTTTCTCGTCAACTCGCCGACGTTGAGAACTTTTTGTCGGTTTGGTTGCCCGGCGCGGTTTTTCTATCACCATCGCAGAAAGAATAATCTCTTTGAGACGCTTGAGTGCATCTTCTTTATTCAGCTCTTGGGTGCGGTGAGATTGCGCTTTGAGGACAATAACGCCCTCTTTGGTCATTCTGGAATCTGGTCTTTCGAGTAATTTTTGTTTGTAGATGTCCGGTAACGTTGAGCGTCTGATGTCAAAACGTAAGTGGATCGCACTGGAGACTTTATTGACGTTTTGCCCGCCATTTCCGGCTGCACGAATCGCAGTAAGTTCGATTTCCCAGTCTGCCAGTTCAATAGTGTTGGATAGTTTGAGCATACAACCAAAGTAAAAATGTGTTCAATCCGCATTCTAGTTGAGGTGGCTAAGGTTATCTACCGCAGATTGTGGCTAGATTAAGAAAAGCGATACAGAGTGACGTATTGCGAAATCGCAGCGAAAACTTGCTTGATACGAGCAAGTTTCTACCCGGACGAGCAAGTTCTTGCTCGAAAATGAAAGCTTATAATTTAATTGTTTGAAATTTAACTGTTTTTGTTTTGGCATTCCCTTTGCTTTAAGAAACATTACATAACGCGATGCAATTTCCATCGCTTTTTCTTACTGAATAAGGATTAAGTCATGCCAACTCCATGTTATATCTCTATCGAAGGCGAAACTCAGGGTCTCATCACTGCAGGCGCTCTTTCTACTGACTCTATCGGCGATGCTTTCGTTGAAGGTCATGAAGATCAAATGTTGGTTCAAATGTTTGACCACGTTGTGACAGTACCGACTGACCCACAATCAGGTCAGCCTTCTGGTCAACGTGTTCACAAACCATTCAAATTCACCGTTGCGCTAAATAAAGCGGTTCCTCTTCTTTATAACGCGTTGGCGTCTGGCGAGAAGATGAAATCGGTTGAGCTAAAATGGTACCGCACTTCTATCGAAGGTAAACAAGAGAACTTCTTCACCACTAAACTTGAAAGCGCGTCTATCGTGGACATTCATTGCGAAATGCCACACTGCCAAGATCCTGCGAACGGCGACTTCACGCAAAACGTTACGGTTTCTATGTCTTACCGTAAAATCCTGTGGGATCACGTGAACGCGGGTACTTCAGGTTCAGATGACTGGCGCAAACCAGTAGAAGCGTAAGCTTTGATTTGGGTGGCTGGCTGATGTTGCGTAAGCAAAGCCAATCCTGCCAGCCACCTTTTTTAGCCTTAAGCAAAGTACATTCAATGAGTGTGACTTGCTTAAGGCTTTGCTGTTTCTAATGTAAAGAGGATGGAAGATGGCCACGCTGAATTTTACGTTAAAGGTTGACGGGCTCGCCGACGATGCATTTGTGGTGCGAGAATACCAAGGACAAGAATCCTTATCGGAGAGTGCGCTGGCCAATGGCGAGCCTTGTTATGGGTTTCGTTACCACATTGAGCTCGCAAGCCGTCAATCTATTTTGAGTGCAATCGATGTCGTCGACAAAACAGCTCAGCTAACGGTTTTTCGTAATGGCGGTGTGGTGCAGCGCGTGCATGGCATCGTGCGCCAGTTCAGTAAAGGCGATATTGGTCATCATCACACCTTTTACTCACTCACTTTAGTACCTGCATTAGAGCGCTTGTCGCTGCGCCAAAATAGCCGCATCTTCCAGCTTAAAACCGTACCTGAAATTCTTTCTATTGTGCTACAAGAGATGGGCATTGACGACTATGCCTTCGCACTTAAACGAGAATGTCTTCAGCGCGAATTCTGCGTACAGTACCGTGAAACCGATATCCACTTTTTACACCGCTTAGCCGCTGAAGAGGGCTTGGTCTACCACCTCCTGCATGAAGAAGGTAAACATACCCTCATTTTCAGTGACGACAGTCAAAGCTTAACGAAGCTCGATACACCGATCCCTTACAATGTGCTGTCCGGTGGTATCGTTGATACGCCTTACATTTCCAACTTAATCAGCCATACGCAATCGCAAGTGGCGGAAAGCCAATTGGCGGATTACAGCTTTAAAAAACCGATTTACGGTTTTAAGCAAAGTGCACTCGGCACCGCGATGGATTACCAGCAGACCCACTATGAACATTTTGATTTCCCGGGTCGATTTAAAGACGATGAGAGCGGTAAAGCGTTTAACCAAATTCGTTTAGAGTACCTAAGAAGGCAGGCGCGTACCGCACAAGGCCAAAGCAATGAAGCGCGTTTGCAAGCCGGAACCCTGTTTGATTTGGCCGAACATTTAGACGACAGCGTGAACCGAGATTGGGTTGTGGTGCAAGTAAACCATCAAGGCCGGCAGCCGCAAGCATTAGAAGAGTCTGGCGGTAGTGGTGCAACGACCTACAGTAACCAATTTACCTTGATCCCGGCCGATGTAACGTGGCGCGCAACACCACACACCAAGCCGCAAGTGGATGGCCCATGCATCGCCCACGTGGTTGGCCCCGATGGCGAAGAGATCTTCTGCGATGAGTATGGCCGCGTTAAACTGCATTTCCCATGGGACAGATATTCTAACGGCGATGAGCACAGTTCATGTTGGGTGAGGGTGTCGCAAGGTTGGGCTGGCAGCCAATATGGCATGATGGCTATCCCAAGAATTGGCCATGAAGTGATTGTCGATTTTTTAAACGGTGATCCGGATCAACCCATAGTCACGGGCCGCGCTTATCACGCCACCAATAAAGCGCCCTACACACTGCCAGATAACAAAACCAAAACCGTACTGCGCAGTGAAACCCACCAAGGTGAAGGCTTTAATGAGCTGAGTTTTGAAGATCAAGCAGGGCAAGAGAAAATCTACCTACACGCGCAAAAAGACTATGAAGCACTAGTGCTTAATGATGCCACCACACACATCAAACACGATAAACACCTGACAGTGGATAACGACCAGTTCAGCCACATTAAAAATAACCAACACCTAACGGCCGAGGGCGAAAGCCGTCAGAAAATAGCGTTAGATCATAGCCTTGAAGTGGGGGGCTCACTGCACCAAAAAATCGGTGAAAAAACGATTTTTGATTCAGGAAATGAAGTGCACCTTAAAGCAGGCAATAAGTTGGTGTTAGATGCGGGTAATGAGATCACCATTAAAGCAGCGGGTAGTTTTATCAAAGTGGATGGCGGCGGCGTGCACCTAGTCGGGCCTGCGATCAACCTTAACTCCGGCGGCAGCGCAGGCAGCGGCTCGGGTTATGGCGGTGTTGTAGCGGCGTTGCCACAAGGGGTTGATGAAGCCAAAACGCCGCAAGAGATTGAGCTAGCAGCAGTAACTCCCACTCAGCAATCCATGTCACCTTTACTTAAGGCGCGACAAATTGAAGCACTCAAAGGTCCTGCACCTGTGTGTGAAGTGTGTGAAGAGGCAAAGGGAAATTAATGCGTTCAACAAATTCCTTTGTCGTGCATAACTGGGTGAGCTCGGTTCCAGAGATGGAAATGGATACACAAGAAAGGCTTTACCTTTTGGTTGATGGTGCTCAAATCAGCCATCTAGCACAAGCCTTGTACCGTCTATCGGGTGAATTGGTTTTGGAGCCTTTGTACCTTTTTCCGCCTTTTGAGCAGCTTAAAGAGGTGTCTCCTTATCTCGTTTTGGCAACGGATGCAGTTAAAACCTGGTTCCTTGAGCAGAATCAGGGGTTAGCTGGGTTCTTTTTTGCTTCTTTAGAGTCCATTGAAGAGATTGCTGAACAACTGCGTCGTTTGATCCAAGTGGAATCCCCTTATGGTTCAACGGTGTTTCTTAAAATGGCGAACAGTGAATGCGCGTATGTACTTTTGAGTACCCAATGCCAACCACTGTGGAAAGTGATCAATCGAGCTTGGTTGCCGACACGTCAAGGTTGGCAATATGTGCAACGACCAGAACTGACGGCGACTCAGGACACTCCTGTGCGATTCAAGTTAACCGATGAACAGTGGCAACGGCTTGGCAACATCACATGGCTCAATACCTTAGAAACGGTCGAGCGGCATGTGCAGCAGTGGTTTCCGGATTTAGCGCAGCAGTGGCAGTCTGACCCTGAATTATTTCATCGTTATGCTCAATGGGCTTACCAGCAGGGCTTTAGCAGTGAGCGAGATTTAATGCTGTTTTTTAATGTGTTGGGGTTTTTAGGCGTTGATGCTCTTGAAAAAGGGAAGTATCCCGAGATTGATCCTTTGTTGCATCAGGCTTCAAGTCGTACGCCTTCGCAACGCATTGAAGCTGCCGCAGAGCTGGCTTATCACTATTCACAATCATCACAGGAGGTTCAAGGATGAGTAATCCCAATCAAGCTGCGAAAACAGGGCAGACCAATGATGCGCAAAATCCAGCCAGTGCATGTCCTTTTAAACAGCCGTTAATAGGGATAATTCCTATTCGTTATGCCTTTGATGTTTATGATAAGCAAGGTCAAGCATTACACCCTTTACCCAAAGCTGAGCGACAGTGGAAAGGTCAATTCTCTACCAAGCAGCGTAGCTACACCTTAAGGCAACTGCGTGATGGCTGGCTCTATGTCTATGATGAAACAGCAAAAACACTGCACGAATATGAAGTCGTTGGCAGCACCTTGACCAAAATTGAGTGGTCTGACGATGAGGCAAGCAAACCCACTCACGAGCGCGGCTCGAAAGGTGAAAGCAAAAGCTGTTTACTCTATCCCGCCCAGCACACTCTCTCTATCGGTTATGCGCATCAACGATGGACGTGGCGAGTGTGTGAGCATATGCGCTCCAATACCAGCAGTCGTCATGCTGTGATGCGTAAAGTGAGCCTTAAACAGTTTGAGTCCAATGGTTCTCACCTTCATGCGCATTTTGCTCAGTATCTTGAAGACTATGTAGCGGACATCGGGACGCCAGCTGAGCAGGATATTTTTAAAGCTACCTGTACCCCTTCATTACCGGTAGAGAAAAGTGAAGAAGCGGCGATAGATACTGAATTCAAGTTCGTGGTCGACAAAGCGGTGGTGAGCAGCAGTGATTATTTGCAAGATTTGCCAGAGCAAAACTGCGGTTTATTTGTGGCTCTGAATGACCCTTTAGCGGATGTGTCAGATTTATTTATTACTTTTACTACCCAAGTGGCAGATCTAACTAAAAAAGAGGTTGGTGATGAAGCGCAACAGCATAAAATGCAGATGGCAGAGCTGACACGCACATTAGGCCGAATTCGTCTTGAAGAAAAAGAAATTCCCGATTTTGTAAAACAAGATCCTATCCGTATTTTAGAGTTAGAAAGAGCCATTACTGAATATTGGGCTACGGCTGAATTAGCCGAAATGGAATTTAGCCAATTAGCCAGTGAAGGGATCACGCCATCAAAGGCGCTTTCCCCCATGCAGCAGCAAGCGGATCAGCAATTGGCGGAATTGAAAACACTCTATCGTTTTGAACCCACCAGTGCTCAGATGCGCAAGTGGCGCAAAAAAGACAACGGTTTTAACGATGAAGTGCGCTGGGCGGATTTAGATAACTTTTTGGTGGAGCATTACACCCAACTCAAAGGATTGGATGAACAGATTAAACAGCACTATGCGCAGTTTATGTCTGCCTTCAACCAGCTTGGCCTTGACCCGATTCTACTTGGTATAGATAACCAAGATGAGATCCAGCAAGCGTATTTGTTAGCGTTAATTAGCCAATTTCTAGTGGCAGTTACGCAAGTCAATCATGATGAGAAAGCGCTTGAGACCCTCAAAAAAGAGCTCAGTTTTGATTCACCGAAAAACCTCATGGCGCTCGCGTCAACAGGCTTTTCTCTGCAGGCGAATCAAGCCATTAACAGCCACATCCAAGATTTTAGCACCTCCTTTCTCTCTACCGGTAATCCTAGTGATATGGTGGCGTTTTCGGCCGCGATCGCAAACTGGGATACTTTCACGGGAGATGGCCGCATTCGGGAAAAAGCATGGTTTAAGACATGGATTGAACCCGTTCAATCGAGTTTTGGTGCACTGCAAAAAGCGGTAGCCAATCAAGCGAAAGAGAGTTGGCAAGCGGTGATGGAGTTGCTGTTTCCTTATCAGACTCAGCCCAAAGGAGGAACGCCCAGTTTGCTGGCTAACCTTCGCTTATTATTAGTGGAAAGCCTAGTACGAGAAGAGGCGGTGTTGCAACATAACCCCAAGTATGCGGCTGAGATTAAGCAATTTGAGACTAAGTTGAATGCCATCTTGCAAGAGATGAATAATGCTCTGGAACTCAAGCCCGGTAATGTGAGCCCGAAAAACCATCAAATTGCGACCGCGCAATCCGCACAACGTAAGCTAGGGCAATTACTCAGTAGTGAACTGCCGATGATGCTGACGCTCAAAAACCAAGCGGTGATGAACACTTTTCAGCAGTCGGTAAATGAGAAACTGAGCGCGCTATCGAAAAACGTCAAAACCAGTAGCGCGTCGGTGAGCCAGAAACTGGGTGGATTAGGGGGCTTGCTGTTTGCACTGAACCTATGGAATACCATGGCGGTTTTGGAGAATATCCGCGGTAAGGTCGCACAATACCCCAGTTGGGATCCTTCGAAGAATCCGGCGTTGGGCGAAGCCATTTATGCCACTGGCTATACCATTGTGGCCGCCGGTGCCATCAGTGCTGGGCGCGCTTGGAAGACGATTGTTAAATATGAGCTTTTGGATAAATCACTAAAAGAAGCATTAGGTGAGGCATCCAGCCTTAAAGCCAAAGATGCCCTAAAAACTTTTTCTAAATCCATCGCCTTGGTGGCTACCGTTGGCATGATTGCCAGCGGGTTAGAGGCATGGGAAAGCTGGGGTAAGTTTAATGACAGCAGTAAAACCGATCTTGAGCGCTTCGGTTATTTGTTAAAAGCTGGAGCAACGGGAGCACAGGCTCTGATTTTTGCTATTCAGTTAGGTGTATACGGAGTAAGTCGAATAATGGGGTTTGGATCAATCGCAGCCATCAATGCTGGTTGGATGCTCGCCGGTTTTGCTGTGATTGGTATTGTCTATTTGATCGGGGTGATTTTGACCAATGTGTTTAAACGCTCAGAGTTAGAAATCTGGTTATCAAAATCGACGTGGGGGAAAGAGAGTGCTCATTGGTCGGTGGGCCAAGAATTGACCGAGTTAGAGCGCCTTCTCCACCGACCAAATATTCGTTTAATGCCAGTTCCCGCCAATAAACTCAGTTATCAAGCGTACCGACCGACTATGCAGTGGCAGTTGGAACTCGTGTTACCCTCTTATATGCAAGGCCAAACCATTGGGCTGCAAATCACGCGTTTACCACCACAAGAGGGGTATTCCTACCGAACCCAATCGGCAAATCCTCTGGTCTTGATTGATGAACAGCAGGGTAAATGGAGTATTGAAGATGAGCAACCAGTGTATCGCATTACATTGGGTGGCAGTGATAAGGATACCGTTGGAGTTTGCGTTGCACTGCCCCTGCATTGGGTCAAGGAACAGAGTCTCAAATTTTGCGCCCGCGGAACTCGCGTGGGGGAATTAGATTTACAATCTGCAGAGGCGAATGATATTGCCACAAGAAATCTCGTTGTAGGAAAGGGTTAAATGTTAATTGATAAAGATGAGTTAGAGCAGTTAAAGGCAAATTTACACAGCAGTGAGGTTTTGTATCAGTGGGAATGTGTGGCATTTTCAGAGCGACGAGGTGATATCGCTCGTTGGATTATTGCCGTCATTGCAGGCTTTTTGCTTCCCTCACTATTTCTTGTGTTCGGGGATATTGCTTTTAACAGTACTGAGTTTTGGGGGTTTATCAGCTTTGGCTTGGCGGGCATGTCGGCGGGAAGGTATCTTTTGATGCCCGACCACCGCTATTGTTACAGCTTAACGCAAGCGGGTGTGCATTATACCGATCAAGAAGTGATCCCGGATGCGGCCTACACTTTTGTACGCGGTTTTGCTTGGGTGGGGATTGCGGTCTGTTTGCTAGCCTTAGCCGTCGTTGGTCCGTTAGCGTTTGTTGGTGCAGGCGGTTTTGCCCTGCTGGCCTTTGGTTTGACCAACTTCCATCCCACCGTACATCAGAAAGATGTTTACTTTGCTGACCAATTGATTGTTTTTGATCCGATCAAAGAAAAGATGGTGAAATTGAATTCCGAAAGCAGAAGACATCCTCGATTTAGTAGAACACTTTTTTTTAGTTCCTTTGATGAAAAAACACGTTTTATTGAGCTCGTGAAGAGTGTTCATAATAATGTCGACTATCTTCCGTTACGGCGAGTTAATGATCAGTACAAGCATCCTATCTTTAATCAAGAATTAAAAGAGGAATAGCATAAAGGTTTTTCACACCAGCGGCACTTTGGTACTCTAATTTGTGTCTGCTGCGTACAGCTCACTTTTGGCTGTTTAGCGGTGTTGATGGTGTATCACTAGCCGATAAAATCCTAAGCCCTTAGGGTAAACAACATCGCAACAAGCTTAATCAACGAATCTGATAAGGAGCAAATCAATGGCAAATGGTGCATTAGTAGGAGATATCGGATCCGATCATGATGGTTTTCCTCCGACGCCGATCACCGCTGGGTCACCGACGGTAAAAATTGATGGCAAAGCAGTGGCAAGGCTGGGGGACCCGCTAGAGCCTCATGATAAGCCGAACAACCCAAGCCACCCACGTACAATTAAAGGGGGCTCGGGTAGCGTTATGATTGATGGCAAGCCCGCCGCGCGAGTCGGCGATGCCGTTGACTGCGGTGGCGTAATTATTGGTGGCTCATCGGTCAATATTGGTTAAGGTTGTAGCCCATTTAATCAATAAAGCGGCGCTTCAAACCTTGAGTGCCGCTTTATTGTTTTAAGCGCAGCACCGTTAGCACCAGTGAGCCAGCGTTATCCCTCTTTATGAAAAGAAATTCTACGGACAGAAACGGAGCGAACAATGATCCGCCATATCTTATTAATCAAATTCAAACCACAAGCTCAGCCTGCCGACATCCAACAGCTCAAGTCGCTGTTTGAAGCCATGCCAGAGAAAATCGAGGGGGTCTCCGCTGTTGAGTGGGGCGTGAACGACAGCCCAGAAGGCAAAAACCAAGGTTATACTCACAGCGTTTTAATGACATTTAGCGATGAGCAAGGGCGCCAAAATTACCTACCTCATCCAGAGCATAACGCGCTAAAGGATATCTTTCGTCCTTTGCTCGAAGAGATCATCGTTTTCGATTATTCGATTTAGTTACAAGCCAGTAAAATCTAGACGGTGTTTATCTCTACTCCATCGCTAGGATTCAAGCCTGAAAGTTGAGATGCCGTCTATCGAACTTTACTTGTTAATGATCGTCCTTATGTCGTTAAAGTATAGATTTATCAATATCTTGTGAGTTTCTATTCACCATTGTATCAATGGTGCTTAGATCAAATTTTCAGCACAAAGCATTCACAATAGTGAGATGGCTGTATGGTTTTATTGTTGTTGTGAATGATTTTCATTGTATTGCGTTTTATCTTTTTGGTCGCTTTCTAAGCGTATTAAATAGGATGTAATAAAATGAATAAAGGATACAAATATTCTGCTCTTGCTGCAGCAATACTCGTTTCAGCATCGGTTTCGGCAAACGTCAGTGTGGAACCCACCCCAATTAATTCGCCTTTTATTAAAGATATAAAAGGTAATATTGTTGAAGACTATACTCCACAAGCTATCCAACCTCGTTTGTTTTTCATGCGTATGATTGGGAGTTCTGAACAGCGTGGGGATTGGTTTAATCTCTCGGCTAACTATTCCTCTATCCAAGGGGTTGGATCGGATTATGTGTATGAATCCTTGATGCCCCCTCTTAAACCTCAGCCTGTTATCGTGGCGGTGTTAGATTCGGGCGTGGACATTGAACACGAAGATCTAAAGAACAAGTTATGGGTTAATGCGGGAGAAATCCCAAACAATGGCATTGATGATGATGGTAATGGCTATATTGATGATGTGTATGGTTGGAATTTCTTAGGCAACTCGCTTGGTATCAATGTGGATTACGATACATTAGAGCTGACGCGTGAGTACAAAAAATACCTGGATTTATTAGAAGGCAATGATTGGATACCTGAGCAAAAACGTGCTTACTACCAAGCAATAGAAACGGAATATCTAGCCGAGGTTCAGAGTAACCAAACCCTGCTCGCGCAGGTCACTGATGCTATTGAGCAAGCGAATCAATATAAATCGCAAATCTCAGCACTGAATCAGCATAAAGATTTTACGGCCGAAGGTTTGCTCATTTTACTGTCACATCCGAACCCTGAAGTTGTCTCCGCTGCTCAAGCGTTGTTGACACTATTCGACGACTGGTATTCGTTTGACTACCTTGCATCCAGACATAGCCGATACAAAAATGCGTTAGATTACTACTACAACCTTGAGTTTGATCCTCGTGCTGATATCGTTTTAGATGACATCAGCAACCCTTGGGAAAAGGGGTATGGAAATAATGATGTAAAAGGGCCTGATGCATCACACGGTACGCATGTGGCGGGAATTATTGCGGCAGAGCGTCGCAATGGTATCGGTATTGACGGCTTATCTGAAGATGTGAAAATCATGTCGTTGCGTATGGTGCCTAATGGTGATGAGCGCGATAAAGACATTGCCAACGCTGTGCGTTATGCGGTGGATAATGGCGCAAAAATCATCAACATGAGTTTTGGTAAAAGCTATTCACCACGTAAATTTGTAGTTGACCACGCGTTTCGTTATGCGGCCAGCAAAGGTGTGTTAATCATCCATTCTGCAGGCAATAGCCAAAGTGATAATGATAGTAAACCAAGCTTCCCTAATCGTTTTGCCGATACTTACGAATCGTCACCTATTGCAACTTGGATAGACGTAGGGGCATCAGCGAAATACGCGAATGAAGATTTTGTCGCCAGTTTTAGTAATTATGGACAAAAATCGGTTGATATCTTTGCACCCGGTTATCGCATTCTCTCTTCTACGCCAGGCAATAACTACGCATCCTATAGTGGTACGAGTATGGCTGCACCTGTAGTATCAGGCGTTGCCGCTATGGTGTGGTCACGCTATCCAGAGCTCTCCGCAGTAGAACTCAAAGCTCTATTACTTGATAGCGCCCGTCGTTATCCTGAGCTGTTAGTGAAAAAACCATCATCACCTGAAACGCTTGTTCCATTCAGTGCGCTATCGATCTCGGGTGGAATGGTTGATGCTGAAGCCGCTTTTGAAACAATCGCGAGTAAGTAGTGTCGCAGTCGGTAATGGATCAACTTTGGCTTGTTGTGCAAGCACCGGTCTATTTACCGATGGCTTAATTTAATAACAGTGAGCGTAATAAAAGGCGTAGCTGATATCATCCAGCTGCGCCTTTTTGTATTCAGAGAAGAGTGCGTGATCGGGGTTACCTGACCCAAAATCGTCAGGTACAAAAAAAGGTCAGTAAACACTACGCTTACTAACCTTCTAGAATTTGGTGGCCCCTCCCAGACTTGAACTGGGGACCAATCGATTATGAGTCGACTGCTCTAACCACTGAGCTAAGGGGCCAAATTAGGTGTGTGATTATAGGGGATGCAGTTATGAGTGTCTACCCGCAAAATAGGGTAAATGCGCTTGGTTTTTATCCACTTAAACCATGAGATACAAAAAAGGTGAGCTTGTGCTCACCTTTTAGATTGGATAGGTTGCGATTACTCGTCTAAGAAGCTGCGCAATGTTTCAGAGCGGCTTGGGTGACGCAGTTTACGCAGTGCTTTCGCTTCAATTTGGCGGATACGCTCACGCGTTACGTCAAACTGCTTACCAACTTCTTCTAACGTGTGGTCGGTATTCATGTCAATACCGAAACGCATACGCAGTACTTTCGCTTCGCGAGGAGTTAGGCCAGCAAGAACGTCACGAGTCGCTGCTCTTAGGCTGGTGGCCGTAGCAGAATCAAGTGGTAGTTCAAGGGTTGTATCCTCGATAAAGTCACCAAGATGCGAATCTTCGTCGTCACCGATAGGTGTCTCCATAGAGATTGGCTCTTTAGCAATTTTCAGTACTTTACGAATTTTATCTTCTGGCATTTGCATGCGTTCTGCCAATTCTTCTGGCAGAGGCTCGCGGCCCATCTCTTGCAGCATCTGACGTGAGATTCGATTCAGTTTGTTGATCGTTTCGATCATGTGCACTGGAATACGAATAGTACGTGCTTGGTCTGCAATTGAACGTGTGATAGCTTGGCGAATCCACCAAGTGGCGTAAGTTGAGAACTTATAACCACGGCGGTATTCAAACTTATCTACCGCTTTCATCAGGCCGATATTACCTTCTTGGATAAGATCCAAGAACTGCAGGCCACGGTTGGTGTATTTCTTCGCGATAGAAATAACCAGACGCAAGTTTGCTTCAACCATCTCTTTTTTCGCTCGACGAGCTTTCGCTTCACCGATAGACATGCGACGGCTGATGTCTTTAATGTTTTGTACATTCAAAGACGTTTCTTCTTCGATCATTTTCAATTTATGAATTGAACGACGAATGTCTTCTTCTTGCTGTCTGATTTTTTCTGCATAAGGTTTTTCTGAAGCGAGTACTTCATCTAACCATGCATCGCTTGATTCATTGCCAGTGAATAAGGCAATGAATGATTTCTTAGGCATTTTACCGTATTCGACCGCAGCTCTCATGATCAGACGTTCTTGAGTACGAACGCGATCCATAGAGGTACGAAGCTTGTTGACTAGGTAGTCAAATTGCTTTGGCGTGAGTCGGAATTCACGGAAAATATCCAACATCAACTCGGTGGCTTGGGCGGCTTTATTGCTGTCATAGCCATGCTCATTTTTCGCGAGTTGAAGATTTTGATACTTGTTGCGTAGTTCGGTGAATTTTTCTAGCGCAAGCTCAGGGTCGATTCCTGCATCTTCTTCAGAGTCAGTATCTTCGCTGTCGTCATCGTCGTCATCATCAAGGTCGTCTTCATCAGCAAGGTCAGCGCTAGCAAGCTCTGAACCGATATGGGTCGCTGTTGGGGCGTTCGTTGCATCTGAGTCAGGATCAACAAAACCTGAGATCAGGTCTGTTAAACGAAGTTCTTCAGCAAGAACTTTGTCAAATTGCTCTAAGATGTATGGAATGGTGCCTGGATATTCAGCCACTGCGCGTTGAACTTGGTTAATACCATCTTCAATACGCTTAGCGATATCAATTTCACCTTCGCGAGTCAGCAGTTCTACGGTACCCATTTCGCGCATATACATGCGCACAGGGTCGGTAGTACGACCAATTTCGCTTTCTACACTGGATAATGCAGCGGCTGCAGCTTCGGCAGCATCCTCATCGGTGATTGCGTTGTCATCATTTAGAGCAAGATCATCGGCATCAGGGGCAGTTTCTACCACCTTAATACCCATGTCATTGATCATCTGAATGATATCTTCTACCTGCTCGGAATCTACGATTTCTGCTGGTAGGTGGTCATTTACTTCGGCGTAGGTCAGATAGCCTTGCTCTTTGCCTTTAATGACAAGTAGTTTTAGCTGTGACTGCGGATTTTGATCCATAGACGGTATCCAACTTCATATCTGGTGAAGGAATTAGTATGCGAAATGCAAACCACATATACTAACAAATTTATTCATTGCTGACTATTTAAACTGGGTTACGCTTTCAAGTCTTTCATTAAGTCTTGAAGCTCCCGTCTCTCTTCGGCTGATAAACCGACGCTTCTTTCTTTTGCCTGCAGGTTTTCAATTTGCTTTTCGATGCATTGAGCCAATATTTTGTCCAATGAATCTAAAAATAGTTCTTCTTGGTTGTCTTCAACAAGTGGAATTTCCCAACTTGCGAGGCGAGACAGAAGGGTCTCGTTTTTATTACCGCGCCAGTGTTCAAGCAATTGGCCTGTAGTAATATTGGGGTACGCTTGACAATTCTCAAGTACCTCAATTAATAAACTTAAACCGGGTATGGGCAAGGATTGAACGCTGGAAATATCAGGCACCATTTCAGCATAGCTTGGATTTTGAATAAGCAAAGCGATCACTTCACGCATCGGTGTGCGTTTGAGCTCTTTGTGTGGCTGTGAGCGGTGTTTGTCTGATTCTGGCAGTGATGGCTTTTTATAAATCCCAGTTTTTTGCCCTAATATTTTGAGCAATTGCGCTTGTAGAGATGTGTCTGGCACTTTATTAATCAGTGGTAGTGCCAGCGCCTCAAGCGCCGCTTTCCCTTCGTTATTACCGACATCAACTTGTGACAGTAGGTTGGTAAATAGGTATTTGGATAAGGGTTCAGCATCTTGCACTAACTGTTCAAAGGCCGCTTTTCCATGGGTTCTGATGTAGCTATCTGGGTCTTCACCGTCAGGTAAAAACAGGAATTTAAGAATATTGCCACTTTTGAGATAACTCAACGCATTTTCCAGTGCACGCCACGCCGCTTCTCGCCCTGCTCGGTCACCATCATAGCAACAGACCACCGTATTGGTTTGGCGAAAAAGCAGTTGCAGGTGATCGCCTGTAGTTGAGGTTCCTAGCGAAGCAACCGAGTAGTCGACCCCATATTGCGCCAGAGCCACCACATCCATATAACCTTCAACCACTAATATTTGCGGGGGTTCACGATAGGCTTGCATGACATCGTATAGGCCATACAGCTCTTTACCTTTATGGAAAATGGGGGTTTCTGGGGAGTTCAGGTATTTTGGCGTTCCATCACCCGTAACGCGTCCACCAAAGCCGATCACTCGTCCGCGGCGGTCGCGAATGGGAAACATAATACGTCCACGAAAACGATCGTATCGGTTGCCTTTGTCATTTTCGATCAACATGCCGCCAGTGACGAGCATCTCTTGGCTTTCTTGTTGCTGGCCGAAGTTTTTGCGCACTAAATCCCATTCGTCAGCGATATAGCCAATACCAAATTTCTGCACGATTTCGCCAGAAAGACCGCGATCTTTTAGGTACTCGATGGCATGACGATTACCCGGAACTTTGAGTTGGTTGCGGTAAAACTGCGCAATGCTGCCCATTAAGTCATAAAGGGTGCGTTTTTCTTCACTATTGGCTTTAGGGGCTGATGAGAAATGGCCACTAGAGCGTTGCTCTCGGGGAACTTCTAGCCCCACAAAAGAAGCCAATTCTTCGATGGCCTCGACGAATTCAAGGCGTTCATATTCCATCATGAAGTCGATGGCGTTGCCATGCACGCCACAACCAAAGCAGTGATAGAACTGTTTTTCTTGGCTTACACTAAATGAGGGCGTTTTTTCATTATGGAATGGGCAGCAAGCACCGTAGTTCTTACCTTTTTTCTTAAGTTTCACACGTGCGTCTATGATGTCGACAATATCAAGTCGAGCAAGGAGATCATCAATAAAACTGCGAGGGATGTGTCCTGCCATAAAACCTAAAAGAAAAGATTAAAACGAATGATTAGATACAAACAAGCCGTGCGCTCCAGAGGATAGCACGGCTTGATGCAATTTGATGCGGGCATTTAAGCGAGTTTAGTTCGAACTAATCCGCTGACTTTACCCATATCTGCACGCCCTTGAATTTGCGGTTTCAAGACAGCCATCACTTTCCCCATGTCTTGCATGCCAGCAGCAGCGGACTGGGTGATCGCATCATCAATTAATGCGCTCACTTCATCATCGCTCAACGGCTGAGGCATAAATGCCTCAAGGATAGTGATTTCTGCTTGCTCTGCATCTGCGAGATCTTGACGATTGGCAGCTTCATATTGAGCGACAGAGTCGCGACGCTGTTTAACCATTTTTACCATCACAGCAAGAATATCGTCGTCGTTCAGAGTGATCTGCTCGTCGACTTCTCGTTGTTTGATCGCGGATAAGGCTAAACGAATAGTGCCAAGGCGTACTTTATCCTTGGCTTTCATCGCTAATTTTTGCTCTTCTTTGAGGATATCAATTAGAGCCATAACTCTCGTTCCTTAATGGAAAAAGGTTATTAGTACAGGCGAACGCGACGTGCGTTTTCGCGAGCTAGCTTCTTAGCGTGACGCTTTTGAGCTGCTGCTTTAGCGCGTTTGCGAACGGTAGTTGGTTTTTCATAGTGCTCACGACGACGCACTTCAGAAAGGATACCTGCTTTTTCGCAAGAGCGCTTGAAACGACGTAATGCAACATCGAACGGTTCGTTTTCACGTACTTTAACTATTGGCATATGCCTTTCACCTCAGGGGTTATTCGTTAACGCTGATATTTTGAGGCTTAAACCACAAGATTTCTTGTCTGTTTGCTCGGTTATCAGCTTGATCAAAAATGGTGCGGAATTTTAATCCGATCGCAATAGCTTTGTAAAGCACTTTGTCGATTATAGTCTGTACAAAATTTGTTTACGGAGCCAAGGCGGGGTAACATGGCGGCCATTTCCAATTGTTGATGAAAGCGTGCTGAGAAAATTATGCGCATTATTGGTATTGAAACCTCGTGTGACGAGACTGGCATCGCCATTTATGACGAAGAGAAAGGCTTACTTTCTCATCAATTGTACAGCCAAGTAAAACTGCACGCCGATTACGGCGGTGTGGTGCCGGAGCTTGCTTCTAGAGACCATGTTAAAAAGACCATTCCACTGATAAAAGCAGCGATGGCTGAAGCGAATTTGACGCCTGCGGATATTGATGGCGTGGCTTACACCGCAGGTCCTGGTTTAGTGGGTGCGCTGCTTGTTGGCGCGACGATTGGCCGTAGTTTGGCTTATGCGTGGAATGTGCCTGCGGTGCCTGTTCACCATATGGAAGGGCACCTTTTAGCTCCGATGCTTGAAGATAATCCGCCTCCGTTTCCGTTTGTGGCCGTACTGGTTTCCGGTGGTCATTCCATGATGGTAGAGGTGAAAGGGATTGGTGAATATAAGATCCTCGGAGAGTCTATTGATGACGCGGCCGGTGAGGCGTTTGATAAAACCGCGAAGCTGATGGGGCTTGATTATCCTGGGGGGCCATTGTTGGCTCGTTTGGCTGAAAAAGGAACGCCAGGGCGTTTTAAGTTTCCGCGTCCGATGACGGATCGACCAGGGTTAGACATGAGTTTCTCTGGTTTAAAAACATTTACAGCCAATACGATTGCAGCTAATGAGAATGATGATCAGACCCGAGCGGATATTGCGTATGCCTTTCAAGAGGCGGTGTGTGGCACTTTAGTGATTAAGTGCAAACGCGCCCTTGAGCAAACTGGCATGAAACGCATTGTTATTGCCGGTGGCGTGAGTGCCAATAAACAGTTACGCGCAGAGCTTGGCGCACTGGCGAAAAAAATTGGTGGTGAAGTGTATTACCCGCGTACTGAGTTTTGTACCGACAACGGTGCAATGATTGCTTATGCGGGTATGCAGCGTTTAAAAAATGGTGAAACAGTCGATTTAGCGGTGCAGGCAACACCTCGCTGGCCGATTGATCAACTTAAACCCATTATTTAGCGGGTGTCGCAACGGTCTCTTTTTAGAGGCCGTTTTGTTCTTTGGTACTTCCGTTTCTGTGGCGTTCTGTATTGATTTTAATTAGCCATTGCTTACATTCTGCTCTGAGCTGTTATCGCTCATATCAATGCTACAATGCCAACCTACTTTACTAATATTGGATTCACAATGAAGACATTTGTTATTGATGATTGCCAGATGCGTTATTTGGATCAAGGGCAAGGTGAAGTGCTTGTTTTCGGTCACAGCTATCTGTGGGATAGCGCAATGTGGGCACCTCAGGTGGAAGCGTTGAGTCAACACTACCGCTGTATCGTGCCTGATTTATGGGCGCATGGTCAGTCAGATTTCGCACCGTCATCCATGAACACACTAAAAGATTATGCTCAGCATATTTTGGCTTTGATGGACCACTTATCGATTGAGCAGTTTTCTATCATTGGTCTTTCTGTAGGTGGAATGTGGGGGGCTGAGTTAGCCGTTCTTGCGCCTGCGCGCGTGAAATCATTAGTGATGATGGATACCTTTGTTGGTCTAGAGCCTGAAGTCAGCCATGCAAAATATTTTGCCATGCTCGATGCGATTGCGGCGATGCAGCAAGTGCCATCACCGATTGTTGATGCAGTTGTACCGATGTTTTTTGCAAAAGATGGCGAGCAGAAATCTCCGGCATTAGTGGCTGGATTCAAGCAACATTTATCGGCGCTTACTGGTCAACAAGCGGTGGAAGTGGCTCGGTTGGGGAAAATGATCTTCGGTCGTCGTGACATGATTGAAGAGGTGGAGCAATTGAGGTTGCCAGTGTTGATTGCAGCTGGCGCTGAAGATATGCCTCGTCCGCCTCTTGAGGCTTACTTAATGAATGATGCCATTCACGGCAGTGAGTTAGAGGTTATTGCTAATGCTGGACATATCAGTAACTTAGAGCAACCTGAGTACGTTACCGCCATGTTGACCCGTTTCTTGAAAAAAGCGCTTAGCTAGTCTTCCCTTATTAGCGGGTCATGCTTAATCAAAAAGGCTTCGTAAGAGGCCTTTTGCTTATTCGTCATTGACGTTCTTTGATAGCGGGTTTATCCATCATCCAAGCTAGCTCAAGAACCAAGCGTTTTTTTCTCACCCACTTTCGGTTCTGTGCCAGCCAATAACCGTTTAATATTTTGGTGATGACGAAACACGATAAGGCAGCACAGCATTGCTACCGGTAAGGTATATTGCGGTTTGATCAACCAAGTGTAGAACGGAGCGAGCAGCACGGTAACCAAAGCCGCTAGGGATGAATAGCGAAATAAAAATGCAACGCTGACCCAAGTCAATATGATAAGTGCGGTGAGATCTAAACCGATCGGTGCGATTGCTCCCAGTGCTGTTGCAACACCTTTTCCGCCTTTAAAATGAAAGAAAATAGGATACATATGGCCAAGGCAAGCGGCGATGGCGACTAGGCCCAATAGAATGGGGTCAATCCCCAAATAGTAGCTGCCCCATACTGGAATAGTACCTTTGAGCATGTCACACAGCAGTACCGCGATGGCGGCTTTTTTTCCACCAATGCGTAATACGTTAGTTGCACCGGGGTTATTTGAGCCCATATTGCGAGGATCGGGCAGGCGTAATAAACGGCAGATCAACACCGCACTTGAGATCGAACCCAGTAAATAGGCAGAAATGATCATTATCAGTGCGAGTGGTGTCATAAGTACCTCTGCAGTGGAAATGCCCTAAAGCAAGTTCACAAGCCATTGTTAACCATGATGAAAAGCAAAAAAATGTTTTGGATTTCGCATCTCGACTCAGTTTGGGTATATGATATCGCGATTAGGCAAAATAGTACGATTTTTTACGTAATTAGGGTATCCGACCTCTAGAGGAAGAGACGCAAAAATGGACAAAGTCTTTATTGAACAGCTGACGGTAATTACGACCATTGGCGTGTATGATTGGGAACAAGAGATTAAGCAGAAGTTGGTGCTCGACATCGAAATGGCGCACGACAATCAACCCGCAGGTAAAAGTGATGATGTGAGCGATGCATTAGACTACGCACAAGTGAGTCAAGCGGTGATCGCACATATTGAAAATGGTCGCTTTTTATTGGTAGAGCGTGTTGCAGAAGAAGTAGCAGAGCTTCTGATGCAGCGTTTTTCCGTTCCTTGGGTTAAAATTCGCTTAGCAAAGCCCGGCGCGGTAGCACAGGCATCCAGTGTTGGCGTTATTATTGAGCGAGGCGATGCATGACTACGGTCTATGTTGGCGTCGGTTCTAATATTGAAAGACGCAAACATATCGAAGCGGCCATCGAGGAATTGTCGACCATCGGAAATCATCTACAGATCTCGACCATTTACGAATGTGCATCGGTTGGGTTCAATAGTGCGGCCTTTTATAATTTAGTCGTTGCGCTGGAAACAAGGCTTTCGTTGAGTGATTTCGTGGCGCAACTTCGAGCGATTGAATCTCGATGGGGGCGCGACCCGCAGGCGAAAAAATTTCAAGATCGCACCTTAGATCTCGATATCATCTTGTTTGGTGAAGAAATTTCAGCGCAAGATCCTGAACTGCCACGCAGTGATATCTTTAAATATCCATTTGTCATACAACCACTTTACGATTTGTCACCGGAACGGATCGTTCCCAATGATGGTCGTAGTGTGCGTCAAATATGGCAACAGGCGATCAACTTAGAATCGCTCACCCCTGTCAAACTTTGGTTCGACATTAATTAATAAGAGTCAGTAATGAGTTATTTAGAAGCGTTTTTTTTGGCTTTGATTCAAGGCTTAACCGAATTTTTACCTATCTCCAGCTCCGCCCATTTAATTTTGCCTTCAGCCATTTTAGGCTGGGAAGATCAAGGTCTTGCCTTTGATGTGGCGGTGCATGTCGGCACATTAGCTGCCGTGGTTATCTATTTTAGGAAAGAAGTCGTGACTTTACTGCGCGCTTTTTTTGCCTCGATTTTTAAAGGCGAGCGCAGTAAAGAATCGAAACTGGCATGGATGATCGTACTAGCAACCATCCCTGCCTGTATTTTCGGCTTTTTTATGAAAGATATTGTTGAACTCTACCTACGCAGTGCTTGGGTGATAGCAACCACCACTATTATTTTTGGTCTATTACTGTGGTATGTCGATAAAAACGCTCCATTAGCGGATGATGAATACCAAGCAGATTGGAAAAAATCGCTGATAATTGGTTTGGCACAAGCAGTTGCGGTTATCCCCGGTACCTCTCGCTCAGGAGCGACCATCACTGCGGCGTTGTATCTTGGTTTTACTCGTGAAGCGGCCGCGCGTTTTTCTTTCTTGATGTCGATTCCCATCATTGTTTTGGCGGGTGGTTATTTAGGGTTAAAGCTGGTGACCAGTGGCGAACCTGTGCATGTCGGTTTCTTAATGACGGGTATCCTGACCTCCTTTATCAGTGCTTATATTTGTATCCATTTCTTCTTAAAACTGATTTCTAAAATGGGTATGACTCCGTTTGTCATTTACCGTTTAATTCTGGGTGGCGGCTTATTTGCGTTCCTAATGATGAGTTAAATAAAGGCTTGTGGTATAAATAGCCATCATTTTCGTGCTGTGTTAGAGCGTCACTTTTTTTAAACAGCACGCTTTGTTTATCGTTTACGTTCTCTTTCATAGTGAGCGTTTTGAATGGTTATAGATGTGATGCGACTTTTTGCGGTGACATTGGCGTTATTATTCGGTTTATTACAGTACGATTTGTGGCTCGGTAAAAATGGCATTGCTGATTATCGAACCATTGTCGATGAAATTGACGTGCAGCAACAAGTAAACGAAAACCTAACGCTACGAAATTCGGAAATGTTCGTCGAAATTGATGATTTACGACAAGGATTGGACGCGATTGAAGAGCGAGCGCGTCATGAATTAGGAATGATAAAAGAAGGTGAAACTTTCTATCGATTGGTCGGTGAGGATAGTCAATAAATGCCGCACAGTACGCTTTCTCTTACCGCGATTGTACCGGCTGCTGGTGTTGGCAGCCGAATGCAAGCGGATCGTCCGAAACAGTATTTAACCATACACAACAAAACCGTTCTCGAACACACAATAGCGACGCTGCTCGCGCACCCTAATATTGATCGCGTTGTTGTCGCCGTCAGTGACGATGATCCTTACTATTTTGCTCTGCCATTAGCCACTAACCCCAATGTTATTCGTGTCAGCGGTGGTCAAGAGCGAGCCGACTCAGTGCTCTCGGCGCTGCAATATGTTTTAGCTAATTCCCTAGGTGAATGGGTTCTCGTGCATGATGCAGCGCGGCCTTGTCTTACTTTTGCAGATATTGACCGATTGATTACGACAGCTAAAGAGCATCCGGTAGGTGCGATTTTAGCTGCACCCGTTCGAGACACAATGAAGCGTGCTGATGGCGAAAACAACATTGATCATACCGTTGATCGCGTCGCATTATGGCATGCACTCACCCCCCAGATGTTTAGAGCCAAGCCGCTTTTTGAGGCTTTGTCGGACGCGTTAGATCAGCAAGTCATCATCACAGATGAAGCATCCGCAATGGAGTGGCAAGGGTTACATCCAGCGTTGGTCGCTGGGCGGGCGGATAATCTCAAAATTACGCAACCCGAAGATCTCGCTTTAGCTGAGTTTTATTTAGGTCGTACTTCTTCACTAGCCGCAATAGGAAATAACCATGATTAGAATTGGCCACGGTTTTGATGTTCATAAATTTGGCGGTGAAGGCCCAGTCATCATTGGGGGAATTGCCGTTCCTTATGAGCAAGGCTTAATTGCTCATTCCGATGGTGATGTCGCCTTGCATGCTTTAAGTGATGCGCTGCTTGGCGCGATTGCCGCAGGTGATATTGGCCGCCATTTCCCCGATACCGATGATAAATGGAAAGGGGCAGATAGCCGTGAATTATTGAAAGATGTCTATCGCCGTGTGAAAGCGCAAGGCTACCGTTTAGGAAATGCCGACGTCACCATTATCGCGCAAGCGCCGAAGATGGCGCCGTATATTGAAGCGATGTGCGCTGCCATTGCGCAAGATCTTGAAACGACGCTAGATAATATTAACGTCAAAGCAACCACAACCGAGCGCCTTGGTTTCACTGGGCGCAAAGAAGGTATTGCTTGCGAAGCGGTTGTCTTATTGATCAAATGTACTACAGATTAAATGCACGGTTGATCAAAGCATAATATTGCCTTAATAAAACGACCCAGCAAATTGAAGAGGTAATGGCAATTCACTTGCCTCTCCTTCTATGTAAAAACACGTTATTGATGGACTTCCGCCAACGAATGGCACGCTCAGTAACGCGCAATAGCGGCTCATGCGTCGCTGTTTTTATTATTACCGCCAACTCGCGTCAGCGACGGATGAAAACATGTCAGATATATTATCTTCATTGGCTTACCTTTGTGGTAAACCAGCCGCTAAAGCCAAACTAAAAGCCAAGCCAGAGCACTTTAAAGTGATTGAAGACTTAGGATTCGAACTGGCAGGAAGCGGCGAGCACTTAATGGTTCATATTCGTAAAACCGGTGAAAATACCAGTTTTGTGGTCAATGAATTGGCTAAAGCATGTGGTGTGAAATCAAAAGATGTGAGTTGGGCTGGTCTGAAAGATCGTCATGCGGTTACGCAGCAGTGGCTCAGTGTGCATTTACCAAAAGGTGAGACGCCAGATTTCACCGAGTTTTTGGCTCAATATCCGAGCATCGAAATTCTGGAAACTACGCGTCACAATAAAAAGTTGCGCCCCGGAGATTTAGTTGGCAATCATTTTGAAATCACGCTTTCTGAAGTCACCGACACCGGCGAAGTCGTGACGCGATTAGAGCACATCGCCACGCACGGTGTGCCTAATTATTTTGGTAGCCAACGTTTTGGCAATCACGGCAATAACCTCAGTGAAGCGCGTCGCTGGGGAAAAGAGAACGTGCGTTCACGTAACCAAAATCAGCGCAGTTTGTATCTTTCGGCGGCCCGTTCGTGGATTTTCAACCAAATTGTCTCTGCCCGTATCGAGCAAGATAAGTTACACCAATTTATCGAAGGAGATATCGCACTTGAGGGAGAGAAAACGACCTTAGTTACCTTGGCGAATCTTACCGATCTCAATAACAAACTGGCATTGAATGAAGTGCAAATAAGTGCTGCTTTGGCGGGCGATAACGCACTACCGACACAAGGTGAGGCTTTAGATTTAGAACAAGTTCACCTTGATGCTGAACCTGACTTGATGGCACTGATCCGCAGCAATCGTATGCGTCATGAGCGCCGGGCGCTGATGCTTAAGCCTCAGAATCTTTCTTGGACAGTTGAACAAGACAATGTGACGTTACGTTTTGATTTAGATGCAGGAAGTTTTGCTACCTCAGTCATTCGCGAATTGGTTGAAGAGATAGCGGTTGAACGCGAGTTCTAAGGATAAAACTCGATGAAGATTTTATTAAGCAATGATGATGGTGTATATGCGCAAGGTTTAAATACCCTAGCACGCGCGCTGGCGGATCTCGCCGAGATCGTGATTGTCGCGCCGGATCGTAATCGGTCAGGAGCCTCCAATTCGCTGACATTAGAGCAGCCGCTTCGTGTGGATCTCATTGCACCTAATACCTATTCAGTGCAAGGCACACCAACCGATTGTGTGCATTTTGCACTCAATGAACTGCTCAAAGATGATCTGCCTGATTTGGTGCTGACAGGCATCAATCATGGTGCGAATTTGGGCGATGACGTGCTCTATTCGGGCACGGTTGCGGCGGCGATGGAAGGGCACTTTCTTGGGGTGCAAGCGATCGCGTTTTCACTGGTCGGGACGGCTAATTTTACTACGGCAGCGCAGATAGCGCGCCAGTTGGTCGAACAGCATCTCAATGCCCCGATCCCAACCAATAGATTATTGAATGTGAACGTACCAGATCGTCCATTTGAGGAGTTAACGGGTATTCAAGTGACGCGTTTAGGTGCTCGCCATCACGCAGAAAGTATGATTAAGCAGAAAGATCCTCGTGGGCATGATATTTATTGGTTAGGTCCTCCGGGTAAAGAGCAAGATGCAGGGCAAGGGACTGATTTCTATGCGATTGAGCATGGCTATGTCTCCTTGACGCCGTTGCAGGTTGATCTTACGGCTCACGAGTCACTGCCAAGTATGGATAACTGGTTGAAGGAAAAAGGGTAATGGCCAATCCACATGCCGACAGATTAATTGAATTTCTGATCGCGAATGGTATCCAAGATCAAACCGTTTTGGATGCCATTCATTGTTTGCCAAGAGAAAGCTTTGTTTCTCAGGCGATGATGCATCAAGCCTATGACAACAATGCCTTGCCGATAGGCCAAGGACAAACGATTTCACAACCTTACATTGTGGCAAAAATGACGCAGCTTTTAGAACTTGAGCCGCAGAGTAAGGTCTTAGAAATTGGCACAGGATCGGGTTATCAAACCGCTGTGCTTGCCCAGTTGGTTGAGCACGTGTATTCGATTGAACGGATCAAGTCATTGCAGTGGGACGCGAAGCGTCGTTTAAAGCAACTGGATATTTATAACGTCTCCACTAAGCATGGTGATGGCTGGTTGGGCTGGGATGCTAAAGCTCCTTTTGATGCGATCATTGTTACGGCAGCGGCCGAATTTGTCCCAAATGCGCTGCTTGATCAGCTTGCGGAAGGTGGCCGTTTAGTGATCCCTGTCGGCAGTAGTGAGCAACAGTTATTGAAAATAGTTCGCCAAGGCGATGATTTTATTTCTAACACCATTGAGATGGTGCGTTTTGTTCCTTTAGTTGCCGGTGATTTAGCTTAGTGATGATGAGTAACCTAAGAAACAGAGTAATAATGGTGCTAATTAGTAGCGTCCTTATCGGATGTGCTGCTCATACTCCTGCACCCGTTTCTGGGCTCAATAAAGACTATAATGCCATTCCTCGTGGTAGTTATCGCGGCAGTTTTTACGAAGTGCAAAAAGGCGATACGCTCTATTTTATATCTTACGTCACAGATAAAAATGTAAACGACTTGATCCGTTTCAATAATTTAAAAAAACCTTACACCATTCATCCCGGTCAAAAACTCAAATTATGGATCCCCAATTACACGCCTCCTGCTTACGGTGGTAGTGGTGTAACAGAAGTCATTGTGGCTGCAACCCCTTCGAGCACAATGGCTGGCTTAGTTTCCCCCCCAATGGTTGTAGACGGAGTGAGTAAAAACTCTAATCAAAATAGTGGATCTAATGCCGCAAGTTCTTCGACCAAAGTCGCAAAGAAAGATCCTCCTAAGGTAGTTGAACAATCGAAATCAAAAGAGTATGTTGATTCAAAAGGTAAGCAAAATGTTAATGCTAATGTAACCTTTGCTAAACCAAAAGATGATAAAGTTTCAAAATGGTTATGGCCGACACAAGGGAGAATAATTAAAAACTTTTCAGCAGGCGATCAAGGAAATAAAGGGATCGATATCGCAGGACAGCGTGGTCAATCCATTTTATCAACTGCTGCAGGAACCGTTGTCTATTCGGGAAATGCATTAAGAGGTTACGGCAATCTTGTGATTGTTAAACATAACGATAACTACCTCAGTGCTTATGCTCATAACGATCGGTTACTGGTAAAAGAAGGACAAAGTGTTAAAGCTGGCCAAAAAATAGCAACCATGGGCAGCTCAGGAACCAGTAGTGTTCGTTTACACTTTGAAATTCGTTATCAAGGTAAGTCGGTGAATCCAAAACGCTACTTACCGTAAACATACTTGAAAGAGTCATGTAGCGACATTAGAAAGTAGTAATGTCTTGCTAGCTCGCCAGGGGGAGGCGCTATGAGTATCAGCAATGCAGTAACGAAAGTCGAAGAGTTTGAAGACCAAGAGATCATGGATTCGATTGAGGTTGATGAAGAACTCACCACCACTAAAAGCCAAAGCGATGACGATGTTCAAATCGAAGATGCCAAAGAAGGATTTGATGCGTCAACAAAAAGCTTAGATGCAACACAGATGTATCTTAGCGAGATTGGTTTTTCTCCATTATTAACAGCTCAAGAAGAAGTACTTTATGCTCGTCGTTCACTGAGAGGCGATGAAGCTGCTCGTAAACGCATGATCGAAAGTAACTTACGTTTGGTCGTTAAAATTTCTCGCCGTTATGGTAATCGTGGCTTGGCTTTACTCGATCTAATTGAAGAGGGTAATTTAGGCTTGATCCGCGCGGTAGAAAAATTTGATCCAGAACGTGGCTTTAGATTCTCAACCTATGCTACTTGGTGGATCCGTCAAACCATTGAACGTGCATTAATGAACCAAACGCGCACTATCCGTTTGCCAATTCACGTCGTTAAAGAGTTGAATATCTACCTTCGCACGGCTCGCGAGCTATCGCAGAAGTTAGATCATGAACCTACCGCAGAAGAAATTGCGTTCCAACTGGATAAGCCAGTAGAAGATGTCAGTAAAATGCTGCGTCTGAACGAGCGTATCAGTTCTGTTGATACACCGATTGGCGGCGATGGTGACAAAGCACTACTCGATATCATCCCAGATGCGAACAACTCTGATCCTGAAATTTCTACGCAAGATGATGATATCCGTGAATCACTACTGAATTGGTTAGATGAACTGAACCCAAAACAAAAAGAGGTACTTGCACGCCGTTTTGGACTATTAGGTTATGAACCGTCCACCTTAGAAGAAGTCGGGCGCGAAATTAACTTAACCCGTGAACGAGTTCGTCAAATTCAAGTGGAAGGTCTACGTCGTTTGAGAGAGATCTTAGTTAAACAAGGCTTGAACATGGAAGCGCTGTTTAATGTTGAATACGACTAAAGGTTGGTTCAACAAGACCTTGATTCATAAAACCATTGATTTATAAAACCGTTGATTTATAAAACTATTGCATAAAAGCACAAAAGGCACCGACTTAAAATCGATGCCTTTTTTATTTGTAATATCAGATTGTTACATTAGCTTCTTCAAGCGATAAAGCGCTTCTAATGCTTGGCGAGGCGTTAGATCGTCAGGATCAATAGCTGCTAATGCCTGTTCGACTTCGCTTGGGTCTGGGATCAAACTGAGTTGATTAGCAATATCTACAGTTGAGCTTTTACTGCTATTAGGTTGTTGCTGGCTTAGTAATTCAAGCTGCGACAGTTTAGCGCGCGCGTTTTTGATCACGGTTTTAGGCACGCCAGCAAGACCTGCCACTGCTAGGCCGTAAGATTTACTTGCCGCCCCTTCTTGAACCGCATGCATAAAGGCAATGCTATCGCCATGTTCCACGGCATCTAAATGCACGTTGGCTAAGTGAGGTAGCTGGTTTGGCAGCTCGGTCAGTTCAAAATAATGAGTGGCAAATAGCGTTAGCGCGCCAATTTGGCTTGCGAGCCATTGTGCACTTGCCCAAGCCAGTGATAACCCATCATAGGTACTGGTGCCGCGGCCAATTTCATCCATCAATACCAAGCTATTTTGTGTCGCATTATGCAAAATGTTGGCAGTTTCGGTCATTTCAACCATGAAAGTAGAGCGACCAGAGGCGAGATCGTCCGATGCACCAATGCGGGTGAAGATGCGGTCAATCGAACCGATGTGTGCTGCTTCTGCTGGCACATAACAACCGATATGCGCTAATAAAGTAATCAATGCAGTTTGGCGCATGTAGGTCGATTTACCGCCCATGTTAGGCCCGGTAATGATCAACATTTTTCGTTGCGGATTGAGCTCAATTGGGTTGGCAATGAAGGGGTCATTCATCACTTGCTCAACGACAGGGTGACGGCCCGCTTGGATATGGATCGCTGGCTCTTTACTTAAGGTCGGGCGACAGTAATCTAAGCTTTCAGCGCGCTCGGCAAGGTTTTGCAACACATCGAGCTGCGATAGCGAAGATGCAAGGTTTTGCATCTGCTCTAAATGAGGCAACAATAAGTCAAATAACTCTTCCCAAAGCTGCTTTTCCACTGCTAGTGCTTTTGATTTCGAGTTGAGCACTTTATCTTCATGCGCTTTTAGCTCGGCAATAATATACCGCTCGGCATTTTTCAGCGTTTGGCGGCGCACATAGTGGGGAGGAACAAGGTGACTTTGGCCACGGCTGACTTGAATGTAGAAACCGTGAATCGCGTTGTAGCCGACTTTGAGCGTATCAATGCCGTGACGTTCGCGCTCTTCAGCTTCTAATTTATTCAAGTATTCGGTTGCGCCGTTGGCTAAATCACGCCATTCATCCAGTTCGGCGCTGTAGCCATCGGCAATCACGCCACCATCACGAATCACAACTGGTGGGTTGTCTTTGATCGCTCGCTCAAGCCGTGTGCACAGCTCATCCAATGGCTGTACATGATGAGTTAACTGAACTAAGTGGGGTTGCGACAAGGGTTGCAGTATTTCACTGAGCTGCGGCAATTGCTGCATCGCATGTCGCAGGCGTGCTAAGTCTCTTGGGCGAGCGGAACGCAATGCCAAACGAGCAAGAATACGTTCAATATCGCCAATCTGTTTCAGCACAGGTTGTAATTCACTAAACAGAGCAAGCTGTTTCAACTCGCCGATCGCATCAAGGCGTTGATTCAGCGTATCAATACAGCGCATAGGTTGGTGTAACCAGCGTTTGAGCATGCGGCTGCCCATTGGGGTGGCGCAGTGATCGAGCACTTCCGCTAAGGTGTTATCAAAGCCACCGGACAAGTTCTGCGTGATCTCTAAATTACGGCGCGTGGCGGCATCTAAGATCACCGAGTGATCTTGGCGATCAAACGTCAGTGAACGAATATGAGGCAGTGCAGTGCGCTGCGTATCTTTCACGTATTGAATCAAGCAGCCAGCGGCGCATAAGCCCAGTTTTGCCTGTTCTACGCCAAAACCGACCAAATCACGCGTACCAAATTGTTGGTTCAACTGCTGTTTTGCTGTCTCTAACTCAAATTCCCAAATAGGGCGGCGACGGTTGCCTTTGCGATTGCCCATTAAAGTGACTGGCGTGAAATCTTCAGGGAAGAGCAGTTCGCGCGGTGCGGTGCGTTGCAGTTCGGCGGCCATCGCCTCTTCGGTTTCTGGCTCGCTCAGTTGGAAGCGCCCTGAAGTGATGTCTAAGGTTGCGTAGCCAAAGCGACCATCGTGGTGGTAGATGGCGGCAATTAAGTTATCGATTCGCTCAGAGAGTAAGGCTTCATCCGTGACCGTGCCGGGCGTGACAATCCGCACCACTTTACGCTCAACGGGGCCTTTGCTGGTGGCAGGATCGCCAATTTGTTCACAAATCGCGACGGATTCGCCCTGCTGTACCAATTTCGCTAAGTAACCTTCCACGGCGTGATAGGGAACGCCCGCCATTGGAATAGGCTCACCCGCAGAAGCACCGCGTTTGGTGAGTGATATTTCCAGCAATTGCGATGCGCGTTTAGCGTCATCGTAAAACAGCTCGTAGAAATCGCCCATCCGATAAAAGAGCAGAATATCGGGATTTTCGGCTTTCAATTGCAGATATTGCCGCATCATCGGGGTGTGCTGTGGTGAAGACTCGGCGGAAGATGCGCTGGATTTGCTCATGTTATTCGTCACTCGATTATCAATGGCTGACTGTGAAAATGACCACCCTACAGGAATGGCAGCGGCCTTAGCTCTGACATGAGTTAGAAAGAATCGTCAGAACATGCATTTAAATAGTTGGAGAGGATAACAAACTTCGCTATTGCTGAGCAATCAAGGGATGCTGATGTGGAAGCAAAGCCAAGGGCTAAAAAGTGATGAGCGCGTCAGCACTGATTAGCCCGTTGGGTTGGAGATTCGATCTAAGAAAAAAGACCGGATGAGAGATAACGATCGCCTCGATCGCAAATGATGGCGACAACCACCGCTCCGGGATTTTGTTGCGCGATTTGTAACGCAGCGAAAACGGCGCCTCCAGAGCTGACGCCAGCGCAAATACCTTCTTGGGTTGCCAAAGCACGAGCCGTATTGATGGCATCTTGCTCTTCGATATCGAGTACCACATCAACACGTGATGATTCAAAAATGCCGGGTAAATAAGCTTGAGGCCAGCGGCGAATGCCCGGAATTGCACTGCCTTCTGCTGGTTGTAAACCGACAATGCTTATCTCTGGATTTTGCGTTTTTAGATAGCGAGAAGTGCCCATGATGGTGCCCGTTGTGCCCATACTTGAGACAAAGTGGGTGATTTCCCCGTGGCTTTGTTGCCAAATTTCTGGGCCAGTAGAATCAAAATGAGCTTGCGGATTGTCGGGGTTATTGAATTGATCGAGTACTTTTCCTTTGCTTTCACTTTGCATTTTTAATGCTAAATCGCGCGCTCCTTCCATGCCTTGCTCTTTGCTGACTAAAATGAGCTCACAACCATACGCTTTCATTGCGTCTTTACGCTCTTGGGTAGCATTATCTGGCATGATTAAAATCATTTTGTAGCCTTTGATGGCGGCCGCCATTGCCAGCGCAATACCCGTGTTGCCGCTGGTCGCTTCAATGATGGTATCGCCCGGTTGGATCTCTTGGCGACGCTCTGCTTGCACTATCATATTGAGCGCTGGGCGATCTTTGACTGAACCTGCTGGGTTATTGCCTTCTAGCTTGACCAATACGGTGCTTGAGGTGTGAGCCGCCAGTCGCTGCAAGCGAACTAAAGGCGTTTGCCCGACATATGCTTCAATCGTTGGAAAGTCCGCCATCATGTTGTCCTTAATTTTGTACTCGGAAGAGTAAGGTGACGTATCCACCTTACCGAGTACTACTATAAAGTCGTGCTGGTAATTGGCATACAATTTATTGCTAGAGTTTATTCCAAAAAGTTCTAGTTATCCTCTTTGTTATAATTCATTTTCCTCATACTCTAATTGCTAAGGACGCCATTTTGGCCGTAGTGATTAGGGAGTAGCAATATATGAAGTTCATCAAGTCAGCCTTAGCCAGCTTATTAGCCGTAGGATCGTTGAATGTTTCGGCCGCGGATCAAACTATTCTCAACTCATCGTACGACATCGCTCGCGAGCTGTTTGCTTCTTATAACCCAGTGTTTGAAAAACACTGGCAACAAAAGACAGGCCAAACAGTGGAGATCAAACAGTCGCACGGTGGGTCATCTGCGCAAGCTCGCTCAATTTTGCAGGGGTTAGCCGCCGATGTAGTGACATTCAATCAGGTAACGGATGTTCAGGTGCTGCACGATCGTGGCAAGCTTATCGATGCTAATTGGCAAGAAAAATTGCCCAATGCAAGCTCACCTTACTACTCCACGACCGCATTTTTAGTGCGCAAGGGAAATCCAAAAAATATTCAAGATTGGGGCGATCTCGCTAAAGCTGATGTGGCTTCTGTATTCCCCAATCCTAAAACTTCAGGCAATGCACGTTATACCTATTTGGCCGCGGTCGGTTATGCACAAA
Source organism: Vibrio anguillarum (assembly GCF_001989995.2). GTDB lineage: Bacteria > Pseudomonadota > Gammaproteobacteria > Enterobacterales > Vibrionaceae > Vibrio > Vibrio anguillarum. Next base: position 10,414 of record NZ_JAHGUP010000012.1, on the reverse strand, counting down.
AGACTTTTGGCAAAGAGAACCAAGCCGAACAGGATCAATTCCTCAAACAATTTTTAGCCAATGTCGCGGTATTTGATACTGGTGGCCGTGGTGCGACTACTTCGTTTGTTGAACGTGGCATTGGCGATGTGCTGATTACGTTTGAATCTGAAGTGAACAATATTCGTCAGCAGTATGGCGTGGATGAATATCAAGTAGTGGTGCCTAAGACCTCTATCTTGGCCGAGTTTCCCGTGGCCGTGGTGGAAAAAAATGCCAAGCGTAAAGGCACGCTTGAGGTAGCCAAAGAATATCTCGCTTATCTGTACAGTGAAGAAGCGCAACGTTTACTGGCTGGGTTTAACTACCGCGTTCATGATGAGAAAGTGAACGCAGAATTTGCTGATCGCTTCCCTGAAGTTGAATTGCTAACAGTTGAGAGCATTGCTGGCGGGTGGGAAAGTGCCATGAAACTTCATTTTGCCAATGGCGCGAAGCTTGACCAACTTCAACGTCGTTAATTCGTCATCGCCACCTGCGCTGAGTGTGGGTGGTTTTCTTACGCATCCGTTTTGTTTCGAGGGTTTATGAGCCATTCCTTCACCGCTTCTTTATCTCGCCCACGCCATAAAAGGGTGCTACCCGGATTTGGTATTAGCCTCGGTACTTCGCTGTTTTTTGTCAGCTTAGTGCTGCTATTGCCCGCCAGTGGTTTGATTATGCAAACGAGCCAAATGTCGCTCACCGAGTATTGGCAGGTGGTGGCGGACCCTCGTGTACTGGCCAGTTACAAAGTAACGGTGGGCGCGGCACTCATCGCCTCATTGTTTAATGGCTTGCTAGGATTATTGCTCGCTTGGGTGCTGGTTCGTTATGATTTTTATGGCAAACGTATTCTTGATGCTTTAGTCGATTTACCGTTTGCTTTGCCTACCGCCGTTGCAGGCATCACGTTGGCGACGCTTTACTCATCCAATGGCTGGGTGGGCAGCGTACTTGGCGAGCTTGGAATTAAAGTGGCTTATACCCCCTTGGGGATTGTTGTCGCGATGGCGTTTACCAGTATTCCGTTTGTGGTGCGCACGGTACAACCCGTCTTGGAAGAGATCTCCAAAGAAGAGGAAGAAGCGGGAATGACGTTAGGCGCATCAGACAGCGCCGTATTTTGGAAAGTGATCATGCCTTCGATTCGTCCAGCACTATTGGTTGGTATTGCACTCTCATTTACGCGTAGCTTGGGCGAGTTTGGTGCAGTGATTTTCATTGCGGGCAATATGCCTTACGTCAGTGAAATTACCTCATTAATGATTTTTGTACGCTTACAAGAATTTGATTTTCCGGCGGCGAGTGCCATTGCCTCGGTAGTATTGATGGCATCGTTATCGCTGCTACTACTGATCAATCTATGGCAGGGTGCATACCTGCGTCGAATTCATGGACGTTAAGGAACCGATGATGAAAGCACATCAACCGTTACGAGTCGGTGAAGCACTTTGGGTGAAGTGGAGTTTGATTGGCTTTGCGCTGTTTTGGGTTGCATTGTTGCTGATTATCCCGCTAGTGAGCATTTTCAAACAAGCCTTTGCCAGTGGTTTATCGACTTATATTAGTCATTTAATTGAACCCGATACGCGTCATGCCATTGGTTTAACATTGCTAGTTGCGCTACTCACGGTGCCAATTAACTTAGTGTTCGGCGTGTTATTAGCTTGGGCAGTGACTCGTTTTGAATTTCCGGGTAGAAAAATATTAACCACTTTAATTGATATTCCGTTTGCCGTATCACCGGTTGTTGCAGGCCTTCTGTATTTACTGCTTTACGGCAGCAGTGGTTGGTTGGGCGAGTGGTTGTTTGAGCGCGATCTGCAAGTGATGTTTGCTTGGCCGGGAATTTTATTGGTCACGGTCTTTGTGACTTGCCCGTTTGTTGCTCGTGAGCTGATCCCGCTGATGCAGCAGCAAGGCCGCTCGGATGAAGAAGCCGCGGTTATTTTGGGTGCATCTTGGTGGCAACTGTTTCGTCGCGTCACCTTACCAAATATAAAGTGGGCACTGATTTACGGTGTCATCCTAACCAATGCGCGTGCCATTGGTGAATTTGGCGCAGTAGCGGTTGTGTCGGGCAATATTCGTGGTGAAACCAATACCTTACCGCTACATGTGCAGCTACTGTATGAAGATTATCAATCGGAAGCGGCGTTTGCTAGCGCCTCGCTATTGGCTTTCATTGCATTATTAACCTTAGTTTTTAAAGCTTATGTTGAATGGCGTCAACACAACAATCAGACAAAAACGAACAGAGAGCAAGAGACGGTATGAGTATACGTTTAGACAACATTTCCAAACAATTTGGTCCATTTCAAGCGCTCTCTCCGCTCTCGTTACAGATTGATGATGGCGAGATGATTGGCTTACTTGGTCCTTCAGGCTCAGGCAAAACCACTTTGTTGCGCATTATTGCCGGCCTTGAAGGTGCTGATAGCGGAACGATTCATTTTAGAGATCGCGATGTGACTCATGTTCACGTTCGCGAGCGCCGAGTTGGCTTTGTGTTTCAAAACTACGCACTTTTTCGTCATATGACGGTGGCTGACAATGTCGCGTTTGGTTTGCAAGTGATGGATCGCCGTCATAGACCAGCGGCGGCGGAAATCACCAAAAGAGTCAAACAGCTATTGGATATTGTGCAACTTGGCCATTTAGCTGAGCGCTATCCTGAACAACTGTCCGGCGGGCAAAAGCAGCGCATCGCCTTGGCTCGCGCTCTTGCAACAAAGCCGGAAGTGCTACTGCTGGATGAGCCTTTTGGCGCACTGGATGCCAAAGTGCGTAAAGAATTGCGCCGCTGGTTGCGCAGCTTGCACGAAGAGCTCGGTTTTACGAGCGTATTTGTCACCCACGATCAAGATGAAGCACTTGAACTCTCTGATCGCGTGGTCGTGATGAGCAATGGCCGCATCGAACAGATCGACTCGCCAGTGCAGCTTTATGCTCAACCGAACAGTCGCTTCGTCTTTGACTTTTTTGGCAATGTGAATGTATTCCAAGCCAACTGGAATAACGAGCAGTGGGTCAACGGTCAATCGTTTATCTTACCGCCGAAAGATCACGCGATTAATCAATCAGGAAAGTTGTATGTACGCAGCCATGAGTTGAGCCTATCGAACAAACAAAATAGCCAAGCTTCATTGCCTTTTGAAGTGGTCTCTGTCAATCCTGTTGGCGCGGAAGTGCGAGTGGAACTTGCGCCAGTCGGCTGGGAGAGTGAGCAATTATGGGAAGCAAAATTAACCCATAGAGCATTGAGTGAACAACCGCTCACACGAGGCGACAAAACCTTTGCTACACCACAAGTGGGCTACTTTTTTGGTGAGGAGAGCAGCACTCCGCACACCATTCGTTGGCCATTCTTAGACGCAGATAGTTTAATGTTTGAGATCTAAATACAACGGACGAACGATTGAGAATGGGTACGCTTGCGTGCCCATTCTGTTTTCTGGAGATTCAATTTGCTATAAAGGTTCAAGCAAGATAACGTGGCTTTGGAGAGGGCGTAATGAAAGCGATTTTTGCATTAAGTGAACAATTAGGTCAGCAATTGTTAGCACAAAAAGAGATCCTCACCAGTGCTGAATCATGCACTGGTGGTGGTGTGGCATTTGCACTTACCGAGGTTGCAGGAAGTTCGGCTTGGTTTGAACGATCGTTTGTGACCTACAGTAATCTCGCTAAACAAGAGATGCTCGGTGTCAAAGCACAGACACTGGTGGATTTTGGCGCGGTTTCCGAACCCGTGGTGCGTGAAATGGTACAAGGAGCACTTTTGCATTCCCAAGCCACTATTGGTGTAGCGATCAGTGGTATTGCTGGTCCTGACGGTGGTAGCGCAGAAAAACCAGTGGGAAGCGTATGCTTTGCATGGGCTTCTAAGCAAGGCTGGGAACGTGCTGAGACGCTTTGTTTTAAAGGCGATCGCGCACAGGTGCGCAAGCAGGCGATTACTCATGCATTACAAGTGGTGAGTCACTTTTTATCGCAGCCAAATTGAACCTAGTCGAAATTTTTTCGACACAGCTATGGACACTGTATGAATCAACAGTATAATTAACCCCAATTGGCGACTAAAGAGTCGATAAAAAATTTAACGAGCCGCTACCCACAGCGACAGTTTGGAGAAAGTAATGGACGAAAATAAGCAGAAGGCGCTAGCCGCAGCACTGGGTCAAATTGAAAAGCAATTTGGTAAAGGTTCGATCATGCGCCTTGGTGACAACCGTACAATGGATGTTGAAACCATTTCTACCGGTTCACTTTCTTTGGATATTGCATTGGGTGCTGGTGGTTTACCAATGGGACGTATCGTTGAAGTCTACGGCCCTGAATCATCAGGAAAAACAACGTTAACGCTGGAATTGATCGCAGCAGCACAACGAGTGGGTAAAACCTGTGCTTTTATCGATGCAGAACATGCCCTTGACCCAATTTATGCTAAAAAACTGGGTGTGAACATCGATGAGCTGTTGGTTTCACAACCTGATACGGGTGAACAAGCGCTTGAAATTTGTGATGCCTTGGCCCGTTCTGGTGCCATTGATGTTATCGTCATTGACTCTGTGGCTGCACTGACACCAAAAGCTGAAATTGAAGGTGAAATGGGCGATAGCCACATGGGTCTACAAGCACGTATGCTTTCTCAAGCGATGCGTAAGTTAACGGGTAACCTAAAACAGTCCAACTGCATGTGCATCTTCATTAACCAGATCCGTATGAAAATTGGTGTGATGTTTGGTAACCCTGAAACCACAACAGGTGGTAATGCCCTTAAATTCTACGCTTCAGTTCGTTTAGATATTCGTCGTACAGGCTCTATTAAAGAGGGTGACGAAGTCGTGGGTAACGAAACGCGTATTAAAGTGGTTAAGAACAAAATCGCGGCTCCCTTTAAACAAGCGGATACTCAAATTCTTTACGGACAAGGTTTTAACCGTGAAGGTGAATTGGTTGATCTCGGCGTGAAACATAAATTAGTTGAGAAAGCGGGCGCTTGGTATAGCTATAACGGTGATAAAATTGGTCAAGGTAAAGCAAACGCCTGTAAATTCTTGAGAGAGAATCCAGCCGCCGCCATGGCTCTTGATACTAAGTTACGTGAAATGCTGCTCAATCCAGCCGAGTTAATTGTTGAAGAACCTATTTTGAGCGAAATGCCTCAAGAAGAAGAGTTGTAATCTTCTCCACGTTTATATTTCAACAAAGCCCTGCAATGCAGGGCTTTGTTTTATCCATGACCAATAGGGACAGTATGTATTCCTCTAAATTCAAATCGACGTTATCGTGCAAAGAGTGCGCATTGCAATTACTGAGCCGGCGAGATCACAGCGAGCATGAGCTACAGCAAAAGCTCATTAGTAAAGGGTATGATACGGAAATTATCGTTCAAACAATGAGTTACTGCCTTGAGAACCATTATTTGGATGAACTGCGCTATGCCGCAAGTCAAATAAGACAACATGTCACTAAAGGTCATGGTGAGCGGCGCATTCGACAAGAGCTGAGCCAAAAAAGAGTCAGTAGCGATGATATTGAAACCGCTTTATATCAAGAGCCTCAAGATTGGTTTGAATTGGCAAAAGCAGTGGCTGAAAAAAAATTCAGAGAACCTGCGGAAAAAGGTTCAAAAGAACATGCCAAACAAGTACGTTTTTTGCAGTATCGAGGTTTTAGCTTCGAGCAAATTAGCTACGCTTTATCATCATCGGAAGCTTAACTCTTCGTCTGATCCGCAATTTATTTCCTGCCATGCCTTTTCTATAAGAAAACTAGTCGAACTCTTGTCCATGCTTTACAATAACGCAAAATTCTAACTTGAGTATTTCAGGAAGAGCTGCATGTTTATGAGCACTGATGAGGTTCGCCGCGCGTTCCTCTCGTTCTTTGAAAGTAAAGGACACCAAATTGTTGATAGTTCATCATTAGTCCCCGCTAATGACCCAACCCTGTTGTTCACAAATGCAGGAATGAACCAATTTAAAGATTGTTTTCTTGGTTTAGAAAAGCGTGCTTATACACGTGCAACAACGGCTCAACGTTGTGTGCGAGCTGGTGGTAAGCATAACGATCTGGAAAACGTTGGTTTTACCGCTCGTCACCATACCTTTTTTGAAATGTTGGGTAACTTCAGCTTTGGTGATTATTTCAAAGAAGACGCTATTGCATACGCGTGGGAGTTTCTTACTGTAACACTCAAGTTGCCCGCTGATCGTCTACTGGTTACCGTGTATGAAACCGATGATGAAGCATTTGATATCTGGAATAAAAAAGTAGGCATTCCGGCTGAGCGCATTATTCGCATTGGCGATAAACCGGGTGGTAAAGCTTATGAGTCAGACAACTTCTGGCAAATGGGTGACACGGGGCCGTGTGGTCCTTGTACTGAAATTTTCTATGATCATGGCGATCATATCTGGGGTGGTCCTCCAGGTTCGGCAGAGGAAGATGGCGATCGTTTCATTGAAATTTGGAACAACGTATTCATGCAGTTTAACCGTCATGCCGATGGCACGATGGAGCCACTTCCAAAACCTTCCGTTGATACTGGTATGGGTATTGAACGTATTTCTGCGATCATGCAGGGTGTTCACTCAAACTATGAAATTGATGTGTTTCAAGCCTTGATTAAAGCCGCCGCTGATGTAACGGGTTATGGCGATCTTTCCAATCAATCGCTACGCGTTGTTGCTGATCACATCCGTTCTTGTGCTTTCTTGATTGTGGATGGTGTGATGCCATCGAATGAAGGCCGTGGCTATGTACTGCGTCGGATTATTCGTCGAGCGGTGCGTCATGGTAATAAATTGGGCGCACAAGGTGCTTTCTTCCACAAACTGGTTGGCCCATTAGCACAAGTGATGGGAACGGCTGGTGAAGAACTGAAAAAGCAGCAAGCGCTTGTAGAAAAAGTGCTGCGCATTGAAGAAGAGAACTTCGGTCGCACTCTTGAACGCGGTATGGTGATCCTCAATGATGCACTCGATAATTTAGAGGGTAGCGTACTGGATGGTGAAACTGTCTTTAAACTTTACGATACCTACGGTTTTCCGGCTGATTTAACTAATGATGTTGCACGTGAACGTGAGCTGACCATTGACGAACAAGGTTTCGAAAAAGCGATGGAAGAGCAGCGTCAACGAGCGCGTGAAGCGGGCCAATTTGGCACTGACTACAATGCAATCATTAAAGTTGATACCAATACCGCTTTCTGTGGCTACAGCGCGACACAAGGCGAGAGCCGCATTGCCGCTATGTTTGTTGACGGCAATGAAGTTGACACTCTATCTGCGGGTGATAAAGCGATTTTGATCTTGGGCGAAACACCTTTCTACGCTGAATCCGGTGGTCAATGTGGTGATGCGGGTGTTATTCAAACGGCCACGGGCTTGTTTAAAGTTGAAGATACACAAAAACTCGGCAACGCCATTGCTCATCACGGTGAACTTATCGAGGGCGTACTCGCCAAAGGCGATGAAGCGAAAGCCATTGTTGATGCTAAGCGCCGCGCTGCAATTTCACTGAACCACTCCGCCACACATTTGTTGCATGCTGCACTTCGCCAAGTATTAGGTACGCACGTGGCGCAAAAAGGCTCATTGGTAAAAGCAGAAAGCTTGCGTTTTGACTTCTCTCATTTAGAAGCAATGACGCCCGCAGAGCTAAAAGAAGTGGAACGTCTAGTGAACGCGCAAATTCGCCGTAACCACACGATTGAAACCAATATTATGGACATCGAAGCGGCAAAAGCCAAAGGTGCTATGGCACTGTTTGGTGAAAAATACGACGATGAAGTTCGTGTATTGTCGATGGGTGATTTCTCAACCGAACTGTGTGGTGGTATTCACGCAAGTAACACCGGTGACATCGGCCTATTCAAAATAGTTTCTGAAGGCGGTATTGCCGCTGGCATTCGTCGTATTGAAGCGGTGACGGGTGAAGGTGCGCTGGATCTATTGGATCAACAGCAGGCTCAATATGAAGTCAAAGTGGCTGAAATGGCGGCTAAAGCGAAATCTTTGGAAAAAGAGTTACAGCAGTTAAAAGATAAACTTGCAGCGAAAGAAAGTGCCAATCTGATCAGCAATGTAAAAGAAATTGCGGGTGTGAAAGTGCTAGTGGCTCAACTTAATGGCGCCGATAACAAAGCGCTGCGTGGTATGGTTGATGAGCTAAAAAATCAGTTAGGCAGTGGCATTATCATGCTGGGTAATGTGGCTGATGATAAAGTGGGTTTGATTGCGGGTGTGACCAAAGATCTTACCGCTAAAGTTAAAGCAGGGGAGCTGGTCAATATGGTTGCCTTGCAAGTGGGTGGTAAAGGTGGCGGCCGTCCGGATATGGCTCAAGCGGGAGGTACGGATGTTAATGCCTTGCCTGGCGCTTTAGCTTCCGTAGATGCTTGGATTGCTGAGCATCTATAAACCGCTGTAATAAGTCACGCTCAATCACTGTTTTTTGATTGGGCGTAATTTTATTTACCAAACCAAGTGGTCTAATTGGCGCAATAGGATACGAGCCAGTTATCTGCTTGGTTTTGTTTTTGTAACTACTGAATCGATACTCAACATAGTGCTCTGCTTTCGATTTGGTCCTAATGAGACTTTGGTCTTGGGAAGGTGAAGATAGGTGAAAAAGCCCCTTATCGTGCAAAAGTTTGGCGGAACCTCGGTGGGTTCAATAGAACGAATCCATACCGTCGCTGAACACATCATTAAGGCGAAGAATGATGGTAATCAAGTGGTTGTAGTTGTTTCTGCAATGTCAGGAGAAACCAATCGACTGTTGGGCTTAGCACAACAAATCGATAGTGTACCAACTGCAAGGGAACTTGATGTTTTGCTCTCTGCTGGTGAGCAAGTGTCTATGGCGCTATTAGCGATGACACTCAATAAATTAGGCTATTCAGCTCGCTCACTAACCGGAGCTCAAGCGAACATTGTGACCGATAATCAACACAATGACGCGACGATTAAAATGATTGATACTCGAACGATTACCGAGTTGCTGGCACAAGATCATATTGTGGTGGTAGCGGGTTTTCAGGGTGTGAATGAGAATGGGGATATCACCACTTTAGGACGTGGAGGTTCTGATACTAGCGCTGTGACGCTAGCGGGAGCTCTTAAAGCCGATGAGTGTCAAATATTCACTGATGTGGATGGTGTTTACACATGTGATCCACGTGTGGTTGCAACGGCTCAAAAATTAGAGATCGTTGATTTCCCGTCAATGGAAGAAATGGCACGTAAAGGCGCTAAAGTTCTGCATTTACCTTGTGTGCAATATGCGTGGGAAAATGAAGTTCCTTTACGCGTATTGTCTACTTTTGATGTAAACGCAGGCAGTCTAATCAAAGGTGAGCAGTGTCATAAAGCAGTATGTGGCATTGCGATTCAACGCGACATGGCGCTTATTACTGTGCAACATGATCATTTCCCGAGTTTAGCCAAGCAGTGCCAAATGCTCGGTGTCGAAGTGTGGAGTGTGATCGAAGAGGCAGAATGGACAGGTGTCATTATAAAACGAGACGCATGTGCTAAATTAGCTCTGGTTTTCAATGACAAAATCCGTAATAGTGAACCCGTTAGTTTATTGACCACGGTAGGTTTGCTGGCTCAGGAATTAGTTGAGCGCTCATGTGAATTACTGGCAGAACAAGGAATAGAAGTAAGTTCTCTTTCGGTTGATAAACAATCGTTAATGCTGGTTATGCAGCCACAACATGTTGATAAAGCAGCCAATATTTTACATGAGGCCTATATAGGGTCAGATGAGCTGTTAACTTCTCACCTAAAACATGCATCTTTAGGGTGAGAGCGCACTAATAGATAGTTTACGAAAATATAACTTTTAGTGGATAATAGCGCAGTTGCAATATAATACAGAGATTACTCAAGGAGCAAAGAATGCTAATTTTGACTCGCCGCGTTGGCGAAACACTAATGATCGGTGATGAAGTGACAGTAACAGTTCTTGGTGTAAAAGGTAACCAAGTGCGTATCGGTGTGAATGCACCGAAAGAGGTTTCTGTCCACCGTGAAGAAATCTACATGCGCATTCAAGCTGAAAAAGGTAATGGTAGTGTTGCACCTAGCAACTACTAATTATCACAAGGAAGGCTAGCGAATTTTGCTGGCCTTTTTTATGCTTTGAAGTCACTGATATGACAGAAAAGTTTAATTTCACAGCGCTTTGATTAAATAGCCAACGGTTGATTTGATTTTTGTCGCTTTTACCAAGAAAGTGTTTGACATATTTTTGGTAAAAAGTAATATGTGCCTCCGCAAGACGGTGAGGTGGCCGAGAGGCCGAAGGCGCTCCCCTGCTAAGGGAGTATACGGTTTATAGCCGTATCGAGGGTTCGAATCCCTCCCTCACCGCCATT